>LYSW01000044.1 GCA_001657295.1 Oceanicaulis sp. BBD 1991-10
CCGCCGAGAGGCCATGTTCCTTGATGAAGTCGGAGAAGTCTTCGACCTCTTTGAAATCGCGATAGACCGAGGCGTAGCGCACATAGGCCACGGTATCGAGCGTGCGCAAACCGTCCATGACCAGCTGGCCGATCGTGTTGGAGGGGATCTCCGGGTCGCCGCCGGATTCCAGCCGGCGCACCAGGCCCGACACCATCTGCTCCATGCGGTCCCTGTCGATTTCACGCTTCTGAGACGCGAGGAGCACCGACTTCATCAGCTTGTCGCGGTCGAAGGGCTCGCGCTTGCCGTCGGTCTTGATGACCTGCAGATCGCGCAGCTGGACGCGTTCGAACGTCGTAAAGCGCGCGCCGCATTTCGGGCAATGGCGACGACGCCTGATCGCCTGACCCTCTTCCGAGGGCCGCGAATCCTTCACCTGAGTGTCAGGATTGCTGCAAAACGGGCACCGCAAGGACAATCAGCCTTTCTCGTTGAGTTCCGGATAGATCGGGAAGCGCTCACACATTGCGATCACTTCATCACGGACCCGCACTTCGACCGCCGCATCGCCGGTCTCAGATCCGACCAGGCCTTCAAGGACCTCTCCCATCATCTCGCCGATCCGCCGAAACTCGCTGACGCCGAACCCGCGGGTCGTTCCAGCCGGCGAGCCGACACGCAAACCAGAGGTCACCGACGGTTTTTCCGGGTCAAACGGCACGCCATTCTTGTTGCAGGTGATGTGCGCGCGTTCGAGCGCCGCTTCCGAGCTATCACCCTTAAGCCCTTTGGGGCGCAGGTCCACCAAAGCCAGGTGGCTGTCCGTTCCACCGGACACCAAATCGAATCCAGCCTCATCCAGGGCGGCCGCCATGGCTTTGGCGTTCTCAACGACCGAGGCGGCATAGGCCTTGAAATCCGGGCTCAGGGCTTCGCCGAATGCGACCGCCTTCGCCGCAATCACATGCATCAAGGGCCCGCCCTGGATGCCCGGGAAAATGGCCGAGTTGAATTTCTTCCCAAGATCGGCGTCGCGCGAAACGATCATGCCGCCGCGGGGGCCGCGCAGGGTTTTGTGCGTCGTGGTCGTGCACACATCCGCGAACGGAACCGGGTTTGGATAAACACCGCCGGCGACCAGGCCGGCGAAGTGCGCCATATCGACCAACAAATAGGCGCCCACCTCGTCGGCGATTTCTCGGAACGCCTGAAAATCTATGGTCCGCGGATAGGCCGAGCCGCCGGCGATCAAGAGCTGAGGCTTGACTTCCCGGGCCTGATCCCGAAGTGCGTCGTAATCGATCAGCGCATCGCTTTCACGCACGCCGTAGTGATGCGCGTCGAACCATTTGCCGGACTGATTGGGCCGCGCGCCATGGGTCAAATGCCCGCCGGCCGCCAGATCAAGGCCCAAAATCCTGTCCCCCGGCTTTAATAGGGCGAGGAACACCGCCTGATTGGCCTGACTGCCTGAATTGGGCTGGACGTTCGCGTACTCGGCTCCGAACAGCTGCTTGGCCCGGTCGATCGCGAGGGTTTCGGCGACATCGACAAATTCACAGCCGCCATAATAGCGCCGCCCTGGATAGCCTTCGGCATATTTATTGGTCAAAGGCGAGCCTTGAGCCTCCAACACCGCTTTGGAGACGATGTTCTCAGACGCGATCAATTCGATCTGCGTTCGCTGACGCCGGATCTCGTCCGCGACCGCGCCCGCCAGCTCGGGATCCGACTCGCTAAGCGAACGCTCAAAGAAACCCGTCCCATTAAATGTGTGCTGAACGTCGGCCATCGCCAATCCTCACAAAAACCCGATGCCCGCTACATACGGTTCGCAGCCGCCCGCGACAACCGCGTAAGCCGTCCGGCGATAGCGGGATTGCTGAGAGCGGCCATGCTTTATAATGCGTGAATAAGTCTGACGAATTCGAAACTTATACAGTCGTTTTACTTGCACCCGATCGTGCGCGGGCGTATAGCCTACGTCAAGTTCACCGAATCGCCAGAAATGGCGGAGAAAACGGAAAAGATACATGTCCGAAGAAACATTTCCCCCAGTGGACAACGAAGAATTGCTGCGGATGACGACCGATATTGTCGCGTCATTCCTGACCCACAACTCGGTTCCGGCGGAGAATGTGCCGGAAATGATCAAGTCGGTGCATTCGACGATGAAGGAAATCTCCGGCGTTGAAGCGAAGCCGGAACCGAAGGCGAAGCCGGCCGTGCCGGTCTCCCGGTCCGTGACGGAGGATTACATTGTCTGCCTGGAAGACGGCAAGAAGCTGAAAATGCTCAAGCGCTATCTTCGTTCCCAGTATGACATGTCGCCGGATGATTATCGCCGCAAATGGGGTCTGCCCGCGGACTATCCGATGGTGGCGCCGAACTATTCCAAGCGCCGCTCGGAATTCGCCAAGGAAATCGGCCTCGGCCGCGCTGGCGGGCGCAAGAAAGGCAAGTAAGCCGCTTTCCCTGAACCGCTAGACGATCACGCCCCGGCCGCCGCGCCGGGGCGTTTTCGTTGCGGGATTATCGGGGTCGACGAGCCCTAGACGGCGCGCCAGCTTTCGCGCGGCGATTCGTTCGAGTTCAAATTGAGCTGTGGATGCGGGACCGGTCACGATCACCTCCTCGCCGGAGGTGACGTCGACGGCCGCGACCCGAACCGAATCGCCCAGCACGATGAATTCAAATATGACTTCTCGACCCGAAAGAGGGTCGCCAGCCCCCATCAGGCCAGCTTGGCGGCCGCATGCTCGCGGTAGACCGCCGTCATCGCCGAAATCAAGTCCTCCACCATCGCCTCGTCATGAAGCGGCGTCGGCGTCAACCGCATGCGCTCGGCGCCCATGGGGACCGTGGGATAGTTGATCGGCTGGACATAGATGCCGTGATCGACCAGCAAAGAGTCGGTCATCCGCTTGCACAGCACGGGGTCTCCGACATGCAGCGGGACGATATGGGTTTTGCTGTCCATCACAGGCAGGCCCGCCTCAGCAAAGCGCTGCTTGAGCTCGGCGGCCCGGGCCTGGTGCGCTTCGCGCAGGTGATGGGACGTCTTGAGAAACTCGACGCTCGCCCGCGCGCCCGCTGCAAGCGCCGGCGCGAGCGAGGTGGTGAAGATGAAGCCCGGCGCCGAGGACCGGATGGCGTCGACGATCACGGCATCCGCCGCGATATAGCCGCCCATCACGCCATAGGCCTTGCCGAGCGTGCCTTCGATGATGTCGAAGCGCTGCATCAGGCCGTCCCGTTCAGCGACGCCCCCGCCGCGCAGCCCGTAAAGGCCGACGGCGTGAACCTCGTCGAGATAGGTCAGCGCGTTATACTTGTCGGCGAGATCGCATACCGCCTCCAGCGGACCGATATCGCCATCCATCGAGTAGACGGATTCCAATGCGATCAGCTTCGGCGCATCCAGCGGCGTCTGCAGCAACAGCGATTCCAGGTGCTCGACATCATTGTGCCGCCACACATGCTTTTCACATTTCGCGCCCTTGATGCCCTCAATCATCGAAGCGTGGTTCAGCGCATCTGAAAAAATCACAAGACCTGGAAGGATCTTGCCCAGCGTCGCGAGCGTCGCCTGATTGGCGATGTAGCCGGACGTGAACAGCAACGCCGCTTCTTTCTGGTGGAGGTCTGCGAGCGAGGCTTCCAGCTCGACATGATAATTCGTCGTTCCGGAAATATTGCGAGTGCCGCCGGCGCCCGCTCCGACATCTTCGATCGCCTGCTTCATCGCACCGACGACACAGGGGCTTTGGCCCATGCCGAGATAATCGTTGGAGCACCAAACAACCACATCGCGCACATCACCGTCTTCCGTGCGCCAGTGAGCGCGCGGAAACTCGCCCTTCGCACGCCTGAGATTGGCGAAGACCCGGTATCGGCCCTCGGCGCGAACCTTGGCGACGGAGGCTTTGAAGGCATCGGCGTAATTCATGTCGATCGCGCCGGATGATCCGGCGACTCTCCTAATTCTTTCCTTCGCATGATGACATAGCGCCGAACCGCCGTCCCGCCAGCTTGCGAGGGCGAATGGTCGCGGCTAAGTGCAGCGAATCATTCGCAGTCTCAGGCTCAGCCCGATCGCGCGTCGTCCAGCTCTCCGGCCAGCCATTTGATCACGCCGGAGAAGTCCAGCTCGGCGCCGCCTTCATTGACGAAGCTCTGATACACAGATTGCGCCTCGCGTCCCAACAAAGTCTTTGCATCGACGCTATCGGCAGCGTCTATGGCGAGATTGAGATCCTTGAGCATCATCGGTGCGGCGAAACCGGGCTGATAATCCCGGTTGGACGGCGCGCTCGGCACCGGCCCGGGCGCCGGGCAATAGCTGGTCAAAGACCAGTTCTGGCCGGACGCCTTGGAGGCGATATCGAAAAAGCGCTGCGGATCAAGGCCGAGCTTCTTGGCGAGATTCAATGCCTCGCATGTGCCGATCATATGGATGCCGAGCAGCATGTTATTGCAAATCTTCGCCGCCTGGCCTGCGCCGGCGTCGCCGGCGTGAATCACGGCTTTGCCCATCTTCTGCAGGATGGCTTCAGCACATTCAAAAGCCGAATCCGGACCGCCGACCATGAAGGTGAGCGTGCCCGCCTCCGCAGCCGCCACGCCGCCCGAGACGGGGGCGTCGACGAAGGCGACGCCGCCTTCAGCCGCGGCGGCGGCCACCTCGCGCGCGGTCGCCACATCGATGGTCGAACAATCGATCAAGACGCAATTTTCGCCGACCTGGGCCAGAATGCCGTCGGCGCCGAGATAGACGGACTTCACATGGGGGCCCGCCGGCAGCATGGTCACGACGACATCGGCGCCGGACACTGCGCCGGCGACGTCCGCCGTCGCCCGCGCGCCTTTCGCGGCCAGCGCCGCGACGGCGTCGGCGTTCAGGTCGAAGGCGCGCACCGCATGGCCCGCCTTCACCAGGTTCGCCGCCATGCCGGAG
The DNA here is from genome assembly GCA_001657295.1 of Oceanicaulis sp. BBD 1991-10. GTDB lineage: Bacteria > Pseudomonadota > Alphaproteobacteria > Caulobacterales > Maricaulaceae > Oceanicaulis. The sequence continues at coordinate 4,940 of LYSW01000044.1, forward strand.
CCCATATTGCCCAGCCCGATAAATGCGATTTCGGCCATGATCGACCTCCCTGTCCGGCCTCCTTCGATCTAGTCGAGGAAGCTCATTTCCTGTTCTTGCTCAAGCGGCGCGAAATAGGCGGCAAGCGCGGCCGCGCCGGCTTCTTTCGCCCAGTTGGGCGCATTGTCCTTGTCCAGGATCACCGCGCGCACGCCTTCATAAAAATCCGATCCGTCGGCGAGGAAGCGCGTCGACACGCGCAGATCCTGCGTCATGACCTCCCGGAAGTTCAGCGCGGCGCCGCGGCGGAGCGCTGAAAGCGTCACCGCCATTGAAGTTGGGGATTTGGTCGACAGGATCGAGGCCTGCTTTTTCGACCATGCGTCGCCGGCGGCGTCGAGGCGGGCGAAGAAGGCGTCGAGATCTTCGCCCGCGAACGCCGCGTCGATCAGCCCGCGGTGCAGCGCCAGGTCCGATCGCCCCGGATCGCCGGAATGTGCGTCCAGAAGGCTTTCCAGCACTTCGCCGTCATCATCCAGCTCCGCCGATTCCAATGCGGCGATCAGATCGGCTTGCTTGTCGCTGGGCGCATAATGGGTCGCGACCCCCGCCGCGATGCAGTCGGCCGTTTTCAGGCGCGCGCCGGTCAGGCCCATCCACGCTCCCAGCTCACCGGCCAGACGCGGCAGGAAGAAGGCGCCGCCGACATCAGGATGAAAGCCGATGCCGGTCTCCGGCATTGCGAAAAGGGTCCGATCGCCGGCCACCCGGAAATCGCCGTGAACGGAAATGCCGACGCCGCCGCCCATGGTGATGCCGTCGATCAGGGCGACATAGGGTTTTGGATACTCGAAAATCAGCGTGTTGAGCTGGTATTCGTCACGCCAGAAGCGCCAGGCCCGGCCATCGCCCGCCTTCCCGCTTTCCGCCAGCATGCGAATGTCGCCGCCGGCGCAGAAGCCCTTCTCGCCTTCACCGTCGACGACTACCGCCTTGACGCCGTCATCGCTGCGCCATTCGAGCAGCGCCGCCGTCATCGCCTCCACCATCTCCTGGTTCAAGGCGTTCAGCGCCTTGGGGCGGTTCAGCGTGATGCGGCCGATCTGGCCGGTCTTGCGGGCGATCACGGTGTCGGTCATTTCAGCAAATCCTTCGCAATGATCACGCGCATGATTTCGTTGGTGCCTTCCAGGATCTGGTGGACCCTCAGATCGCGCACGATCCGCTCGAGCGGATAGTCTTTGAGATAGCCATAGCCGCCATGCAGCTGGAGCGCGTCATTGGCGACCTTGAAGCCCAGATCGGTCGCGAAGCGCTTGGCCATGGCGCAGTATTTTGGAACTGACGGATCTTTACGATCCAGGGCGTCGGCCGCACGCAGCAGCATCAAACGCGACGCTTCCAACTCCGTCGCCATGTCGGCCAGTTTGAACTGGCTGGCCTGAAACGCCGCGATAGGCTTGCCGAAGGCGTTGCGGGTCTGGGTGTAATCGATGGCGAGATCCAGCGCTTCGGCGGCGCCGCCCAGCGAGCAGGCCCCGATATTGATGCGCCCGCCGTTCAGGCCATGCATGGCGAATGTGAAGCCCTGGCCCTCGTCTCCCAGCCGGTTCTCCACGGGAATCCGGCAATCCTCGAAGGTGACGACGGCGGTCGGCTGGGAATTCCAGCCCATCTTGCGTTCATTGGCGCCGAAGCTGAGACCGGGCGTGTCTTTCTCCACGACCAGGGCGGAGATGCCTTTCGGCCCCTCCCCGCCCGTGCGGCACATGACGACGTAGAGATCGCTGACGCCGGCGCCGGAGATGAAGGCCTTGGAGCCATTGAGGACGTAATGGTCGCCTTGCCGCACCGCCTTCGAGCGCATGGCCACGGCGTCCGAACCCGAGCCCGGCTCGGTCAGGCAATATGAGGCGATGGTGTTCATGGCCGTCAGGTCGGGCAGCCAGCGTTGGCGCTGCTCTTCGCTGCCCCAGCTGTCGATCATCCAGCTGACCATGTTGTGGATCGAAATGAAGGCCGCGGTGGAGACGCAGCCGCGCGACAGCTGCTCGAAGATCAATGCAGCGTCGACCCGGTTCATGCCCGAGCCGCCGACATCATCGCGGGTGTAGATGCCCGCAAAGCCCATTTCGGCGCTTTCCTTCAAGACATCGACGGGGAAGAATTTTTCTTCATCCCATTTCGCCGCATTGGGTTTTAGACGATCTTCGGCGAACTTTCTGGCTGCGTCCTGGATGAGCGATTGGTCTTCGGTCAGCTCGAAATGCACGGAAAAACCTCCTAAACGGGCGCGGCGAGGCCTAGCGCGAGGAACGCGCCAGAGCAAGATTTAGCGCGGCGGAGATATACTGTTATGCCCTCATTCCCAAGCACCCGACTGCGCAGGCTGCGTGCCGCCGACTGGACCCGACGCCTGGTGCGCGAGACGGCGCTGAGCCCGGATGATCTCATCTGGACCGTAATCGTCTCCGATCGCGCCGATCCGACCGAGCCGGTTCCGTCCATGCCCGGCGTCGAGCGGCTGAATGTATCGGAAGCCGCCAAAGCCGCCGTGCGCGCCAGGACTCTGGGCATTCCCGCGATCGCGATCTTCCCCAATATCGATCCGGGCCTGAAAGACGCCCATGGGTCCAAAGCCGATGATCCCAACGGCCTGGTCGCCGATTGCATCAAGGCGATGAAAGATGCGGCCCCCGAAGTTGGGATCATCTGTGATGTCGCGCTCGATCCTTTCACCGATCACGGCCATGACGGATTGCTGGCGGCGGGTGAAATCCTCAACGACGCAACCGTCGAACGCCTGATCGATCAGGCCCTGATGCAGGCGGAGGCGGGCTGCGACGTGATCGCGCCGTCCGACATGATGGACGGCCGCATCGGCGCGATCCGCACGGCGCTCGACGAGGAGGGTTTTGAAAACGTCCTGATCCTTTCCTACGCCGCCAAATACGCCTCCGCCTTCTATGGGCCCTATCGCGACGCGATCGGGTCCTCCACGGCCCTGCAGGGCGACAAGAAGACCTACCAGATGGACCCGGCCAATACGGATGAGGCTCTGCGCGAGGTCGCCCTCGACATCGAAGAAGGCGCGGACATGGTGATGGTCAAACCCGGCATGCCCTATCTCGATATCGTCGCGCGGGTGAAGGCGGAGTTCGAGATGCCGACCTACGCGTTTCAGGTCTCCGGCGAGTACGCCATGATCAAGGCGGCCGAGGCCAATGGCTGGATCGACGGGGAACGGGCGATGATGGAAAGCCTGCTGGCGTTCAAGCGCGCCGGCGCGGACGGGATTTTGACCTATTTCGCGCCGGAGGCCGCGGAGAGGATGACCGGCTAACCCTGTCGCAATCGACATGCTCTAGAGAAACAAACATGCACCGATGCCCCCATTGTGGTCGCCGCTTGAGTTTCGGCGCGCTGATGGCGATGAACACGTCAGCGCTTGCCACCTGCTCTCAGTGCGGAGGGCGCTACTCCTGGACCGCATCCGGTCCGGGATTGCTGGTGATGTTCACCATCGTCTTCGCCGGCGCCTGGGGCCTGGTTCATTTCGCCCAAATGCTCAGCGCGACGGGCATCTTGCTCGGCATTCCAGGTCTAATCGCGATAAGCGGGCTTGTCGCCTTTGGCTCGATGAGCACTCAGGCGCGCTAATCCACACGTCCGATCGGCGGCAGACTCCATTTCCAGATGATCGCGCAGGCTCTTAAAGCGAACGCGGCAAGCGCCGCACCGGGCGCCGCCCAGCTCTCCGGCAGGCCGAAGAGCACGCTGAAGACATAAACCGCCGCGCCGAACAGGGCCGCGAGAGCGTAGACGTCTTCGCGCAGCACGAGCGGCACGTCATTGACGATGATGTCGCGCAGCAATCCGCCGAAAGCCGCGCTCATCACACCGGTCACCATGGCGATCGACCAGTGCACGCCCGCCGCCAATCCAGCCTGCGCGCCAATCACGCAAAAGACGCCAAGCCCGCCCGCGTCGGCCCACAGCAGCAGACGCCGGCGATTGCCTTCTTCGCCGCGCACCAATTCCGAGCCGTAATAGCCCAGAATGCCGCCAGCCAGGGCGATCAGGAGATATTGCGGCGCCGCCACCCAATAGACCGGCAGATCGCCCAGAATCAGGTCGCGAACGGTGCCGCCGCCCATCCCGGTGACCGCGCCGATCACCGCTGCGCCGAACGGATCGAGCTGTTTGCGCGCCGCCAGGATTCCGCCGGTCAGCGCAAATAGAAAAATCCCTGCGAAATCGAGCGTGATGAAGAGGTCCGCAACGCTCACGGCTCAAACCCCGCCCCGCCCGAGGCGGCGAAATGGGCCGCAATGACCGACAGCCCGACGATCATCACGAACCAGACCGCCGCGTTGACATAGACCGAACGCTTGGCCGAGCGCCGTTCCAGCCAGGTGCGGGGCCTGACTCCTTTGAAGAAATAGACGAGCAAGGCCGCGAGATTGACCGCCACGACATTGATCGCCAGCAGCAGGGCGGCGCGACCGGCCAGCGTGTATTCGCCGGCGCCGGCCAAAAGCCCCGCGGTCGCCGCGGGCGGCAAAAGCGCGACCGCGACCATCACGCCGACCAGAGCCGCCGGCAGGCCCGTTGCGATCGACAGCGCCGCCGCCGCCCCGGCCGCCAGCGCCAGCGCCGGCGCGTCCAGACCGACGACCGTGCGGCTCATCAATTCGCCCGACGCCAGATTCGGGTCATAGACCAGGCCGATCAGAAAGCTGAGGCCCAGGCCCAGGCCCAGCCCGGCCAGGGCGGTGCGCGCGGCGCGCGTCATCATTTGCAGATCACCAAGCGCGCTGGCGAAGGAAAACGCCAGGATCGGACCGAGCAGCGGCGCGATCACCATCGCGCCGATCACCGCCGCGATATTGTCCGCTGACAATCCGAACACGACCACGAGCGTGGAGAGCGCCGTCAGCAGCAGAAAATCGGAATTGAGCCGCGCGCCTTTGGAAATGTCGTCGTAAAGCTCTTCGCGCAAAGCGAGCGTGCGCTGGCGGCGCGCATCGGCGTCCGGACTTTCGTCCAGCTTGGGCAGGCTGGCTTCAACCGGCAGCACCACCAGGCGCCAGTCGGCCTCCTCCTCCATGATCGCCTGAATAGAATCAAGCGCCCTTTGCCCATCCCCGTCCTTGAAGACCAGACGCAGCAGCCGGCGACCGCGTTCGTCCCGCTCGGTGAGACGGTAATCCAGCGGATCCGCCTTGAGACAGGCCTTCACCAGCGATTGGACCCGATCTCCATCGGGGAAGGTGAGTTCGATCAAGCGCATCAGCGCGAGTGTGCGTCACGCGCCTTGAGTCGCGCAATGAGGCTTGATGTGTCCCAGCGTCCGCCGCCCATGGCCTGAACCTCGGCGTAGAACTGATCGACGAGGGCGGTCAGCGGCAAGCGCGATCCATTGGCCCGCGCCTCATCTAGCGCAATGCGAAGATCCTTGCGCATCCAGTCCACGGCGAAACCATGATCAAATTCCCCCGCGGTCATGGTGCGCCAGCGGTTTTCCATCTGCCAGCTTTGCGCCGCGCCTTGCGAAATCGCGCGGATCACCGTTTCAGGGTCGAGCCCGGCCGCTTCGGCGAAATGCAATCCCTCGGACAGGCCCTGCACCACGCCGGCGATGCAGATCTGATTGACCATCTTGGTCAGCTGTCCTGAGCCTGCCGGACCTGCGTGCACGACGGCCTTGGCGTATGCCCGCATGACCGGCTCGACGGTTGCAAAGACGCTGTTCTCGCCTCCGCACATGATGGAAAGCGCGCCGGCCTCCGCCCCCGCCTGCCCTCCGGACACCGGCGCGTCGAGGAAACCCGCACCATTTGTTGCGGCCGCGGCCGCAAGGTCGCGCGCGAGCTCGGCGGAGGCCGTGGTGTGATCGATCAACGCCGCCCCTTCGGCCAAATTCGGCAGGACGACATCGCTCACCGCCCGGACGTCGGGATCGTCGCCAAGGCACATGAAGACGATGTCGGCGCTTGAAACCGCGTCTGCGATATCGCGTGCGGCGCGTCCGGGATGATCCGAGGCCCAGGCGGCGGCCTTGGCGCCGGATCGGTTCCAGACTGCGACCTCGTGGCCGGCGGCGGCCAGATGGCCCGCCATCGGGAAGCCCATGACCCCTAGGCCCAGGAAGGCTGTGCGCGCCATATCAAACCTCGAAGCTCATGCTATCCGGCCTGGGCGTAGGCGGAGCGGTGAAAAACCAGGGCGGGTGCCGTGCGCGGCATGTCGAAAGCATCGACCCGGCCGATGATGATGTCATGGTCGCCGCCCGCGTGGACCGCTTCGCGGGAGCATTCGAACCGGGCGACGCAGCCCTTCACCAAAGGTGCGCCGTCCTGCCCCGGCGACCAGGCTGCGTCCGACAGGCCCAGATCATCATTCTGGGCGCAGAACACCGACAGCGCCTCCTGATCGGCGGCGAGCACGTTGACGGCGAAATGCAGCGTGTCCCGGAACAGGCGGTAGCGTTTCCCGGCGCGATCGACCGACCAGAGGATCAGCGGAGGATCAAGCGAGACCGAGGCGAAGGAATTCACGGTCATGGCCATGGGACGGCCTTCGGCCATCAATGTGATCAGGGCCACGCCCGTCGGATAGCGGCCAAGCGCCTCACGAAAACTGCGGCTTGCGGACAAAAGGCGTCTCCTGATTCGTTTTGACAACCGGGCCTTAACCCTGTTGCGCCATTGTGGCTTGAAACAATGCCAGAAGGTGGATGGGTATGGCCTCGGATCAACCGGTCGTCATCAAGAAAGTCAAGAAGGCTGGCGGCCATGGACACCATGGCGGCGCCTGGAAGGTGGCCTATGCCGACTTCGTAACGGCGATGATGGCCTTCTTCCTGATGATGTGGCTCATCAACAACACCGAGCCGGAACAACGCGAAGGCATTGCGGATTATTTCGCGCCGGCGAGCGTGTCGCGCACCACCTCCGGCTCCGGCGGCGTGCTGGGCGGCACCGCCTTCGGCGACGAAGGCTCACGCGGCTCCGGCGCTGCGTCGGTCGTGGACCGGCTGGCCCCGCGCCCGGCCGAGACCCGCGAGCGCGAACAGCAAACGACGGAGACGGAGGCCAGCGCCAGCCAGCCGGAAGTCACCATCGACGCCGTCGCCAGCGCGCTGGCGCGCCGCGAGGCGGCGGAGTTCGCCAGCGCTGAACAATCCTTGCGTCAGGCCCTGATGGACATGCCGGAGCTGGCTGAATTGTCGCGTCATGTCATTATCGAAGAAACGCCTGAAGGGCTGCGCATCCAGCTCATCGACGAAGAAGGCCGGCCGATGTTCTCGCCTGGCCAAATCGAACCCAATGAGCGCGCCAGGGTCCTGTTGCGCGCGGTGGGCGAGATCGCACAGACCCTGCCGAACCGTATCACGATCTCCGGCCATACCGACGCCAGCCCCGCGCCAAGCTCCGGTCCGTCGAATTGGGAGCTGTCCTCGGCCCGCGCCAACTCCGCGCTCAATGTCCTGCTGGAGACCGGGATCCCTGATCACCGCATAGCGGAAGTGCGCGGCAAGGCCGGCGCGGAACCGCTCTTCCCTGATGATCCCTATCTTCCGGGCAATCGCAGACTCTCGATCACATTGCTGCGTGAGGCGCCGGTGATCCCGCCCGGGCATAGCCTCTAATCGTCCCGCATATTTGCGCTTCCACCCACGCGCGCTTCCCCGCTAGCATGGGCGCTGGCTGCACCGTCAGGTGCGTTTCGGGGCGCCGCGCGTATGGAAGATCAATTGGCCGCCGTCATGGACTGGCGCATGTGGGCGGTCCTGGCCGGCGTGTGCGTCGCGATCGTGTTCTACTGCTGGGACCGGTTTGAACTCGAGCTGGTGTCCGCCGCGATCATCTGCATCGCGCTGATCTTTTTCTACTTTTCCTTCCAAGGCGCGGATGATCCCGGGCCGGCGGAACTGCTCGCTGGCTTCTCCAATCCCGCGCTGATCACCATCATGGCGCTCCTCGTGGTCGGTCAGGGGATATTTCACACCGGCGCCCTGGAGGGACCGACCCGCACCTTGCTGGCGATGTTTGATGTCCGGCCAAAGCTGACGATCATCAGCCTGTTCGCCTTGGTCTTTATCGTTTCAGCTTTCATCAACAACACGCCCGTGGTGGTGATGTTCATCCCGATCCTCGCCGCCATCGCCGCGCGGATGAAGGGCGCGCCGTCGGCGTTTCTGATGCCCTTGAGCTTTGTCTGCATCCTGGCGGGAATGACCACCCTGATCGGGTCGTCGACGAATCTGCTGGTGTCGGATGCATTGCGCGAGGCGACGGGCGGCGGCCTCGCCTTCTTTGATCCGCTTTGGCCGGGCCTGATCCTGGCGGTCGTCGGTCTTGCCTACATACTCTTCGTCATGCCGCACCTGTTGCCCCACCATGAAGACGAGGAGGCTGACGCCTCCGGTTCGGCCGGTAAGCAATATATCGCCCAGATCGAACTCCACCCCGAGCATCCGCTCGCCGGACAGCGGCCGGTGGCGGGTCTTTTCCCCGATCTCCAGGACATCACGGTCCGGATGATTCAGAGGGGATCGGACACGATCCTGCCTCCGTTCGACGATCTCGAACTGCAGGCCGGCGACGAGGTTATCGTGGCGGCGACGCGCAAACGCCTGACCGAGCTGTTGTCCAGCCGGCCCGAATTCGTCCGGGGCGTGCTCCGTTCAGCCGGCCCGAAAGACTCCCCCACGCGGGGGGAGCGGCTGGCCCTCACCGAGGCCGTGGTCTCACCCGGCTCACGCCTGGTCGGGCGCACTGTTCGCCAGATCGGATTTCGCCACTCCGCAGGAGCGATCCTGCTCGGGGTCCAGCGCCGCTCGCGCATGTTGCGCGCCCGCCTCGGCGAGGTGCGCCTTGAAGCCGGCGACGTCCTCCTCCTTTTCGGCTCAGCGGACGCGATGACTCGGCTTCGCGCCGACCGCGACGTCCTGCTTATGGAATGGGCGACGAGCGACCTGCCTGACATTCGCAAAGCCTCTCTGGCCCGCTTCATCCTGCTGGGTGTCGTCGCCGCCGCCGCGACAGGGCTGGTTCCGATCGTCGTGTCAGCCGTCGCCGGCGCGGTCTCGATGATTGCCGCCGGATGCCTGAATATTCGCCAGGCCGCCCGGGCCGTCGACCTAAAACTCTTCTTGCTGATCGGCTCGGCTTTCGCCTTGGGAACGGCGCTTCAAGCCTCGGGAGGCGCGGGCGTCATCGCTCAAACCGTGGTCCAGACTTTTGAACCTTTTGGCCCGGTCGCGCTCCTGTCCGCACTATTCCTGGTCGTGATGGTGCTGACCAATGTGTTGTCCAACAACGCCACAGCGATCCTGTTCACCCCCATCGCCGTCACCGCCGCGATGCAGGCGGGACTGGACCCGCACATATTTGCGCTGACTGTGCTATTCGCCGCCAACACCTGTTTTGCGACCCCGATCGGGTATCAGACCAATCTTCTGGTCATGGGCCCCGGAAAATATCGATTCGCTGATTTCCTGCGCGCCGGCGGGCCCTTGTCGGTTCTGATTTGGCTTGCCTTTACAGCCTGTTTGGCATTCGGTTTCGCACCGGTCTCCGGCGCGATAGGATGATGCCGGTGCACAGCTAGGCAGGGCGTACGTGACCCGATTGATCGCTGCAAAACAATTGCCGTTCTTCCTCACGGCGCCGTCGCCCTGCCCCTATCTGCCGGGGCGGATGGAGCGAAAGGTCTTCACCAAGCTGGACCTGGCCGATGGTCCGGGCTTGAACGACACCTTGACCCATGCCGGCTTCAGGCGCTCGCAATCAATCCTCTACCGGCCCGCCTGCGAGCGGTGTTCGGCGTGCAAATCCGCACGCATTCCGGTTTCGGAGTTCAAGCTCGGACGCAGTCAGCGCCGGACCCTGAACCGCAATTCCGGCCTGGAGCGCCGCACAAGGCCTGCAGAGGCGACTCCGGAACAATATGGCCTGCTCTCGCGCTATCTCGATGCCCGCCATGGCGACGGCGACATGGCCGGAATGGACTTCTTCGACTTTGAAGGCATGGTCGAGGAAGGCGCGCAGCGCACCGAAATCGTCGAATACCGCACGGGCGATGGACGCCTGATCGCCGCCGCGCTGGTCGACCGTCTCGTTGACGGATACTCCATGGTCTACAGCTTCTTCGATCCGGATGGCGAAGACCAAAGCTATGGATCCTTTATGATCCTGGACCATGTCCAGCGCGCGCAATCGGCCGGGCTGCCCTTCGTCTATCTGGGATATTGGGTGCAAGGCAGCGCAAAGATGGCTTACAAGGCCCGCTATCGTCCGCTTGAGATTCTTGAACCGTCAGGATGGCGGCGCTTGGACGAAGACGGCCGGTCCGATCCCGCCGCCGCCATGGCGGGATCCGATTAGCAGAAACACAATGAGCCATGGGGCGTCGGCGAGGCGGATCCGGGCGTGGGGAGATGAATAAATGGATCGCCGTACATTCCTGTCAGGAGCCTGTGTCGTCGCTGCAGGCGCCGCATCGGCCTGTTCCCAGGAGGGCGCGCAGCCAGGCGGCGCCGCCGCGCCGGCGGTCAATCGGCGGCAGACCCGGCGCCTGCGCATGGTGACGACCTGGCCGACCGGCTTTCCTGGGCTCGGCACCGCCGCAGAGCGGACGGCGCAATATATCGAGGAGATGTCCGGCGGGGAGATCGAAGTCGAAGTCTACGGAGCCGGTGAAATCGTCGGCGCTTTCGAGGTCTTCGATGCCGTCTCCAACGGCGTCGCGGACATGTACCACGCAGCCGAATACTACTGGCAGGGCCGCTCTCCGGCCTATAATTTCTTCTGCGCCGTGCCGATGGGCATGACCGCCGCGGAAATCATGGCGTGGGTGGAGTTTGGCGGCGGCCAGGAGCTGTGGAACGAACTCGCCGGTCAGTTCAACCTGATCGCCTTCCAGGCCGGCAACACCGGTCACCAGATGGGCGGATGGTTCAAGCAGGAAGTCAATTCGCTTGAGGACTTTCGGGGCTTGCGCATGCGCATCCCCGGCCTGGGCGGTGCGATCATTCGCGAGTTGGGCGGCGCGGCCGTCGCCCTTTCCGGCGGCGAGATCTACTCCTCGCTGCAATCCGGCGCGATTGACGCGACTGAATGGGTCGGTCCTTGGAATGACCTCGCCTTCGGCTTCTATCGCGAGGCGCCTTTCTATTACGGCCCCGGCTTCCACGAACCCGGGTCCGCCCTGGGTCTTGGGATCAATCTTGGAGTCTGGGAGAGCCTGCCGGGCGAGCACCAGGCGATCATCCGGGCCGCCTGCCGCGCGGCCAATAATCAATCGCTCGCTGAATTCACCTATCAAAACGGCCTGGCGCTGCGCATGCTGACCCAAGAGCACGGCGTGCAGCTGCGCAGCTTCTCTGACGAGATCTGGACCGAGGTCGGCCGGATCGCGGAGCAGGTCGTCGCGGACACCGCGAACGCCGATCCGCTGAGCCGGCGCGTTTATGAGAGCTATGTCCGCACGCGCCGTCTGGGCCGGGATTGGGCGAACATCTCCGACGCGCCGTATTACCAGCAGCGTGAGCGCGTGCTCGGACGATAGCCGATGCGGCCCGGGGACATCCTGCTTGTCTGTCTGATCGGCCTGACCCTGACCGGTCTTGGTCTGGATGCGGTCAGCAACGGCGCGCTCGGCGCGTGGTTGCCGGCTCACCTGCCGGCGATCGGGGCGCGGACCGGTCAGGCTTTGGGCTGGATCGGATGGGCCGTGTCGCCGCTCATCCTGGTTCCCCTTGTCAGCGCGGTCTTGGGCTCAGTCGTTGGAACGCCGAATTGGCTGGCCGCCGGATTGCGCCGCGGCGCCTTGGCGATCGACGCCGTATCCACGACGGTGGCGGACGCCGTGCGCTGGGCCGCGCTGGCGTTGGTTCTGATCACGGCGCTCATCGTTGTTCAGCGCTATGTCTTCGGGATCTCAATCACCAAGCTGCAGGAAAGCGTCATCTACCTGCACTCGCTCCTATTTTTGCTGACCAGCGCTGCGGCGCTGCTGACGGGCGGCCATGTGCGTGTGGATATCATCTATTCCAAGCTGTCCGAAAAAGGCCGCGCCTGGACCGATCTGGCGGGCATATATCTGGCGCTCATCCCGATGAGCTGGCTGATCCTTGAGACCTCGCGATCCTATGTCGGCGGGGCCTGGCGGATCCTGGAACGCTCACGGGAGACCGATGGATTGCCGCTGGTCTTCCTGCTCAAGACGGCGATCCCGGTTTTCGCGATCATGATGATCCTTCAAGGCCTGTCCATGGCGGCGCGCGCCGCGCTCACCGTCTCCAATCGCACGGCGCCGCCGGTCGGCGTCGATGCGGGCGAACACGAGCTTTAGGAGCCGGACATGGACCTGATCTTTCAGCTCTTGCCGTTCCTCATGTTCATCGCCGCCTTTGCGGCCTTGCTTCGCGGCTTCCCGGTCGCCTTCACCCTTGCCGGCGTCGGCCTGGCGTTTGCGTTGCTCGGGCTGGCCCTGGGCGCTTTCGATCCCCTGCATCTGCGCGCCTTCCCGCAGCGCATCTACGGCAACATCATGGAGATGGACAAATCCATCCTGGTGGCCGTGCCGCTCTTCGTGTTCATGGGCGTGATGCTGGAGAAATCTCGCATCGCGGAGGAATTGCTGGAAGCGATGGGCGCGCTGTTCGGCACGCTGCGCGGCGGGCTGGGCATCTCGGTCGTGGTCGTGGGCGCCTTGCTTGCGGCGTCGACCGGCATTGTCGGCGCGACGGTCGTCACCATGGGGCTGTTATCGCTGCCAACCATGCTCAAGCGCGGTTATGACCCAGCGCTCGCCTCCGGCTCCATCGCTGCGGCCGGCACGCTTGGACAAATCATCCCGCCCTCGATCGTCCTGGTCCTCCTGGGCGATCAGCTCAGCTCCGCCTACGCCGAAGCGCAAAGGGCCCAAGGCATTTTCTCGCCGGATGTGGTTTCGGTCGGCGACCTGTTCGCAGGCGCGCTCATTCCCGGCTTGATGCTGGTCGGCGTATACGTTTTATATCAGATCCTTACGGCGCTTTTCAGACCGAGCGCCTCACCGGCGATCCCCAAGGCGGAATTGCACGCGGACTGGGGCCGGATCATCGCCGCCCTCGCCCCGCCGCTGGTGCTCATCATCGCCGTGCTCGGCTCGATCCTTTCCGGTTTGGCGACTCCGACCGAAGCCGCCGGCGTCGGCGCGGTCGGCGCGACTTTGCTCGCCGGCTTCCGAAACGCCGGCTCCCGGTCCAACTCCAGGCTCGGGCGATCGGTGGTGTTCGCCGGCGCGCTGGCGCTGCTCGCCCTGATCGCATCGGTTCTCGTCGTCGATTTGCGGACCGGCGAGGCCGGCGCCGCATTGGCGGCGGCCTATGGTCTTGCTGCGATCGCCATGGCCGGCGGCGTCTACGCTCTGGTGCGGCTATATCGCAGCGGAGTGCTCGATGCGGTGATGCGCGCCACGGCGCAAATCTCTGCGATGGTCTTCGTGATCCTGATCGGGGCGAGCCTGTTCGCGCTGGTGTTCCGCGAGCTGGGCGGCGATCAAAGCGTGCGCGCGGCGCTTGAAGCGGTTCCAGGCGGCGTTTTCGGCGCTCTGGCCGTGGTCATGATCGTCATGTTCCTCCTCGGCTTTTTCCTCGATTTCATCGAGATCACCTTTGTTGTCGTGCCGATTGTCGCGCCCATCCTCTTGATGATGGGCGTGGATCCGGTCTGGTTGGGGGTCTTGATGGCGTTGAACCTGCAAACCAGCTTCCTGACGCCCCCCTTCGGATTCGCGCTCTTTTATCTGCGCGGCGTCGCGCCGCCGGAGCTGACGACCGGCGCGATCTATCGCGGCGCGGCGCCCTTTGTCGGCATCCAGCTGATCGCCATCGCCGCCGTGGTCGCCCTGCCCTGGCTGGCGACCTGGCTTCCAGGAGCGCTCTATGACTGATCGCGACGATCATGCCGACGTGATCGCGGACCGCCGCAGCCTGCAACGGCTATTCATCCTGGTTCTGGCGCTTGGCGTGTCGCTGATCTTTCTCTGGATGATCCGCGGCTTTCTCGGCGCCCTGTTTCTGGCCGCCGTCATCGCGCTCTTCCTGATGCCGGTGGAGAACCGCCTGAGCGTGTGGCTTGGGGGACGGCGCAATCTGGCGGGCGCGCTGGTCCTGCTTCTCGCGGTCTTCCTCGTGCTGATCCCGTTAGGGGTCGTTCTCGCGATCGTGACGGACCAGGCGGTTGATATCAGCGGCGTCCTGATCCCCTGGATTCAAACTCAGGTCACGGCGCTTCGCACCGACGGAATCGAAGCCCTGCCCGACTGGGTCCCGTTCAAGGAAGTTCTCGCGCCCTATCAGCAGCAGATCACCCAGCAACTGGCGGAATTCGCCGCAACGGCCGGCGGCTTTTTCGTCAGCGCCCTGCGCAGCGCGACCAGCGGGACGCTCGGCTTCTTCCTCAACATGGTCGTGCTTTTGTTCGGGCTGTTCTTCTTTCTCACCCAGGGCGACCGGCTCAGCGAGCGCGGCCTCGCCCTGCTGCCCATGCCGGCGGAGGACCGCGAACTGCTCGCGCAGCGGACCCTGTCCACAATCCGGGCGACGGTGAAAGGCACCTTCGTCATCGCCTTGATCCAGGGCGTGCTGACCGGCATGGCGCTCTGGCTCGCGGGCGTGCCGGGGGCGGCCTTCTGGGCGACGGTGACGGCGGTTTTGTCGATCATTCCCGGCGTCGGCCCGCCCCTGGTCTGGGGCCCCGCCGGCATCTGGCTGATCGCCACGGGCAATTATCTGGAGGGCGGACTGCTGCTGGCCTGGGGCGCGCTGGTGGTCGGCGTGATCGACAATCTTTTGAGGCCCAGCCTGGTTGGAAAAGACTCCAAGCTTTCCGACCTGATGGTCCTGATCTCGACCCTGGGCGGGCTCACCCTGTTTGGCCCGATCGGGATCATCCTGGGTCCCGTGATCGCGGCGCTGTTCGCATCGGTCTGGTATCTTTATGCGCAGACCTATGCGCCTTTGCTGGCCGATCCGCGCACGCCGGACAAGAGCGAGCCGCCGGGCGGCGATCAGCCTGCATAGCGCCGCAGCGCTTCGATCCGTTTGGAAATCGGCGGATGAGTCGCAAACAGGCCCGCAAAGCCGGCCTTGTCGTCATGCAGGAACATCTGTCGCAATTCGCGCGGCGCCGCCTCCACATCCGAGCGGCCCGAGATCCGCTCAAGCGCCGAGATCATCGCGTCAGGGTTTTTGGTCAGCGCCACCGCCCCGGCGTCCGCCATGTATTCTCTGGCGCGCGACATGGAAAAGCGGATCACCATCGCGAGCACCCAAGCCACGGCGATCGCGGCGATGGCGACCAGAAGCAGGACGCCGGCATTGCCCGAGCTGCCGCGCCTTGCACCGCCCGCGCGAACCAGCGAGCCGCGAAACAGGCCGCGGGCCATCAATTCGACGGTGAAGGAGATGATCCCCACAAAAATCACCGCGATGACCAAGAGGCGCACATCCCGGTTCTCGATATGTGTCAGCTCGTGGGCGAGAACCGCTTCCAGCTCCTCGTCATTCAATGCCTGCAACAAGCCGCGGGTGACGGTGACGGCAGCTTTCGCCTCGCTCAAGCCCGAGGCGTAGGCGTTCAACGCCGGGCTTTCGATTATGCGAAGGCCCGGCATCGGGCGGCCGCGTGAGATGCTGAGATTTTCAAGAAGATTCCAGAGCCTGGGCTCTTCGCTTCGGGTCACCGGGCGCGCTCCGACAGAGGCGTCAATGATATTTTGGTGGAAGACCCAGGCGATGGCGAACCAGATCAGAGCCGCCAGCAGCGCCGCCGGCGCCAGCTCAAGCGTGCGGTCGGCAGCCAGGCGCAAGTCGAGCGCGACATCACCGCCGCCGCCCGTTCCAAGCCCCATATAGACCAGCACGCCCGCGAAAAGCAGCAATAGAAGAAGGACCGGAAACCCCGCCAGAAGCAGCAGGGATTTCAGATTATTGTTCCAGATATGGGTGCGCAGTCCGACCGCCGGGGTCATGACGGCGCCGCAGCCCTAGAAGCTCACATTGGGCGCGGCTTCCACCTTGGCCCGTTCCGATGCGGCCACTTCGAAGAATTCCTCTTCCTTGAAGCCGAACGAATTCGCCAGAACCACGGCCGGAAACTGCTCGATCGCCGTATTGTATTCGGCGACCGCATTGTTGAAAAAGCGACGCGCCGCCGCGATCTTGTTTTCCAGATCCGCCAGCTCATTCTGCACAGGAAGTTCTGGTTCGCCTTCAGGTCCGGATAGGCTTCAGACAGCGCGAACAACTGGCGCAGCGCACCGGTCAGCATGTTTTCCGCCTGGGCCAATTCCTTGGTCGATCCCGCATCCACCGCCTGCTGGCGCGCAGCGACGACCCGTTCCAGGGTCTCCTTCTCATGGCTGGCGTAGCCCTTAACGGTCTCCACCAGATTGGGCACCAGGTCATGGCGTTGTTTGAGCTGAACATCGATATCGCCCCAGGCTTGCCGCGTGGTTTGCCGCAAGGCCACAAGCCTGTTGTAGATCAACACAATGACCAGGCCGATCAAGACGATCAGACCGAGGACAAACAGCAATTCCATGACCTGTTCTCCTATCTCAGTTCAGCCAGCGCATGCGTGACCTGACAAACCCCAGTGATACCGGGTCTATGCCACGCCGCCAACGCAGCAGGCGTTAACGCGCGTCGAATTTCAGATTCGAGAAGCCCTTCGGCGCCATGCGTCCGGCCTGCGCCCGTTTGGCTTCATAAAGCTTCCAGGTGTCCACTTCATGGCGACGCCCCGCCGGATCAATCCGGACCAGACCGTCAGCGGCATGGAAGACGCTGATATCGGCGACCACCCCGCCCTTGCCGCCCATCAGGCGCACGCCCTTGCCACGAGCCATTTCCGGGATTTCGCTCAAAGAGAAGACCAGCAGCTTCTTATTCTTGCCCAGCACGGCCACCGTATCGCCTGAGGCCGGTATGGCGCAGATCATTCTTTCTCCGGCCTGAACATTGAGCACCTGGCGTCCGGCGCGCTTGATCGCCGGCAAATCCTTTTCCGCGACGACGAAGCCGTGGCCGGAGGACTGCGCCAGCAACAGCTTGCGCTCCGGCTCGAAGCGCATCAGCGCAATGGGCGACGCCGCTTCATCCAGGTCGATGGTCAGACGCACCGGCTCGCCGAAGCCTCGTCCCCCGGGAAGCTTGGCGCCCTCAAACGTGAACACCCGCCCGTCGGTGGCGAAGAGCAAGAGCTTGTCGGTGGTCTCCGCCTTAATGGCGAATTGCGTTTCATCGCCATCCTTGTGCTTGATGCCGGACACATCGTCGACATGGCCCTTCAATGCGCGAATCCAGCCCATTTTGGAGAGCACGACCGTGATCGGTTCGCGCGCGATCAGCGCTTCCTCCACCGCATCCGCCAGATCGGCCGCCGGGGCGTCCGCATAGCTCGTGCGCCGAGCGCCCAGATCGGTGTCCTTTCCGAAGCGCTTCTTCACTTCGACGATCTCAGAGTCGACTCTCTTCCACTGCAGATCGTCGTCGCCGATCAGGGCCGTCAACTCGGCGCGTTCCGCCTGGAGCTTTTGCTCCTCGCCCTTGATCTCCATCTCTTCCAGCTTGCGCAGGGCGCGCAGGCGCATGTTCAAGATCGCCTCGGCCTGGCGCTCGGACAGGTGGAAGGTTTCGATCAGCGTCGCCTTGGGGTGATCCTCAAAGCGGATGATGCGGATCACCTCGTCGATATTGAGATAGGCGACAAGATAGCCGGCCAGGACCTCCAGCCGGTCCTCCACCTGCTCGAGGCGCTTCTTCGCCCGCCGCGTCACCACGACCCGGCGATGGTCGAGCCAAATCTGCAAGGCCTCTTTCAAGCCGACCACTCGAGGCGCGCCGGTCGGATCAAGGACGTTGAGATTGAGCGCGAAGCGCACTTCAAGATCGGTGACTTTGAACAGGGATTCCATCAGCAGCTCGGGATCGATGGTTCGGCTCTTGGGTTCAAGGACCAGGCGGACATCCTCAGCGCTTTCGTCCATCACGTCCGCGAGCAGCGGCAGCTTTTTGGCTTCCAGAAGCGAGGCGATGCGTTCAATCAGCTTCGCTTTTTGAACCAGGTAGGGAATCTCCGTGACGATGACGCGCCATTGGCCTCGCCCCAAATCCTCTTTCTCCCAACGCGCGCGCAGACGGAAACCGCCGCGGCCGGTTTCGTAGGCCTCCAGAATGGACTCGCGCGGTTCGACGCAGACGCCGCCGGTGGGAAAGTCGGGGCCTTCGACATAGTTAAGAAGGGTCTCGGTGCGCGCCGCCGGCGTTTTGATCAGATGGCGCGCCGCATCGCACAGCTCCGCCGCGTTGTGCGGCGGGATATTGGTGGCCATGCCCACGGCGATGCCGGCCGAGCCGTTCGCGAGCAGGTTGGGAAAGGCCGCCGGCAAGACGATGGGTTCGGAATCCTCGCCGTCATACGTCTCGCGAAAGTCCACCGCCCCGGCGTCATAGTCAGCCAGGATCAATCGCGCCGCTTCGGTCAGACGCGCTTCGGTATACCGCATGGCGGCCGCGCCATCGCCGTCGACATTGCCGAAATTGCCTTGGCCTTCCACCAGCGGGTAGCGCGAGGCGAAGTCCTGGGCGAGACGCACCAGCGCTTCATACACCGCCTGGTCGCCATGGGGATGAAAGCGGCCGATCACGTCACCGACGACGCGGGCCGACTTCTTAAACGCCGCCTCCGGATCCAGCTTCAAAAGGCGCATGGCGTAAAGCAGCCGACGGTGCACCGGCTTCAGGCCGTCCCGCGCGTCGGGCAGCGCCCGCTGCGTGATGGTGGACAGGGCATAAGCCAGATAGCGCGAGGACAGGGCGTCCTCAAACCGCTCTTCAAAGATCCGCCCGCCGTCGCCGGTGAATTGCTCGCCCATGGCCGCCTCGTGATTCGATCAGCCATGAGTATAGGCGCTTCGCCATGTAATTGGCCGTGTGCGCCAGCACCCTTTCCACAGCTCGGTCGGGGGCACGCAGGCTTACGCGCTAGCGGCCGCCGCCAAGCGTTCGATCATCCGCGCGCGGGCATCCGGCAATCGCCGGTCCGCCGGCCAGAGAACCCGGCGCTCGATGAAGTGAGCGGTCAGCTTGAGCCCGGCCTCCACATCGCCGGGCTCAAGCCCAGGCTCGCCGCGCATGAAAGCCGGCAGCTTCAGCATGCGGTCCTTATAAGCTTCGCCGGCTTCTGAGCAGACCGCCCGGCCGGATTTCGGACTGACATAGACAAGATCGCTCGTCGCTCCGGTGGCGGCGCATTTCCTGAGATCCAGCCCATAGCCGAGATCGGCCAGCAAACCGGCTTCCCACCTGACATACAGGGCCGGCCATAGATCGATTTCGTCCAGTGCGCCGATCAACACCTCAAACGCCTCATAGACGGCGGGGTGCGGTTCGCGCTCCGGCAGGCAAAGGCAGGCCATCGCACAGGCTGAATTCAGGCCCGCCAGCGACGTCGCGTCCTCCATCAAATGCCCGGCCGAAAGCTCATCAGCTTCCACCTGGTAAGCGCCCAGATGATCTTCCAGACGAGCGCGCCAGACCAGATTGACGCGATTTCCCGGTTGCAGAACCGGTCGCAGGCTTCGGGAACGCCCGCCGCGAACGAGGCCGGCATGGCGGCCATGCTCGGGCGTGAGCGCCTCGACGACCGCGCTGGTTTCGCCATGGGGCCGAACGGCGATGATGCGTCCTGGCCCGCTCCACTCCATCAGACGTCGAAGTCCAGACCAAGTGCGGAGTAGCGCGCGCGATCTTCGCCCCAGTTGGGCCGGACTTTCACGAACAGGAAGAGATTCACCCGCCGGCCCAGCTCAGCCTCCAACTCCTTTCGCGCCGCCTCCCCGACCCATTTCACGGTTCGGCCGCCCTTCCCCAGGATGATGGGCTTATGCCCTTCGCGCTCGACATAGATGGTCTGCTCAATGCGGACCGATCCATCCTTCATCGCTTTCCAGGCTTCCGTCTCCACGGTCAGCGCATAGGGCAGCTCCTCGTGCACCCGCAAATAGAGCTTCTCCCGCGTGATTTCGGCGGCGAGCAGGCGCTCGGGCAAATCTGCGATCTGGTCTTCGGGATAAAGCCAGGGGCTCTCCGGAACCGCTTGCGCAAGCCGCTCGGCGAGGTCTTCGATATGGTCGCCGGAACTCGCAGATATCATGAAGACTTCGCTATAAACCCCTGTTTTAAATAACTCTTGAGAGATCGAAAGAAGTTCTTCCCGTTTAACCAGATCGATCTTGTTGAGGACCAGCACCGCCTGACGCTTGTGGGTTTTAAGGCCTTCAATGACCCGCTCCACATCCTCGATTGTGCGGGTCGCTTGCTTGAGCTGCGCCGCCGCATCGACAACATGGACGATCACATCCGCTTCCGTGGCGCCGTCCCAGGCCGCAGCGACCATGGCCCGGTCAAGCCGCCGGCGTGGCGCGAACACCCCAGGCGTATCGACCAGCACCACTTGCGACAGGCCGCGCATCATCACGCCGCGCACCTGAAAACGCGTGGTCTGCACCTTCGAGGTCACGATCGAGACCTTGCGGCCGACGAGCGCGTTCACAAGCGTCGACTTGCCGGCGTTGGGCGCGCCGATGATTGCGGCGAAGCCGGCGCGCGTGGGACCATCAGCCATCAGCGGCTTCCTTTTCGAACAAAGCCTGCGCGGCCGCCTGCTGGGCGGCCTGCTTCGAGCCGCCTTCACCGGTCGCTTCGCCTGCGCCGTCGACCCGGACGGTGACGGTGAAGATCGGCCTGTGATCTGGGCCTTGGCGGCCCTCGACCTGATAAACCGGCGCACCGAAGCCTTTGGCGGCGGCCCATTCCTGCAGCCGGGACTTTCCGTCCTTGGGCCGTTGGGTGAGACCTTCGAGCTCTTCGGCCCAAGCCGTATCGAAAAAGGCCCGCGCCGCGTCCAGGCCGCCATCCAGATAGAGCGCGCCGATCACCGCCTCACAGGCGTCCGCGAGGATGGACTCTTTTTCCCGGCCGCCCATGCGCTCCTCAGCCGGCGACAGCCGCAAGGCGTCACCCAGCCGGCAGCGGCGCGCCGCGCGCGCGCAAGCGGATTTGTTGACGATGACGTTCAGGCGGTGCGCCAGACCGCCTTCGTCGATCGATTCAAACGCGCCGTGCAGCCAGGCCGCCGCGAGCAGTCCCAGGACGCGGTCTCCGAGGAATTCGAGGCGCTCGTTCGACTCCGACCTGTTGCGACCATCGCCATGACTGGCGTGGGTCAGCGCCCGCTCCAAAAGGGAGCGGTCACGGAAACTCCGTCCGATACGGGTCTCGAAAGCGCTGATCCGGTCCGCCATGCGCCTTGTTTACGCCGGGTCGGGATCAAGCGACAACCAGAAGCGCTGCGGTCGCAGGCGCCACCAGGTCCAGGGCCGCCAAATGTCGAATTGCGGCCCGGCGGACGCCAACACAAGCTCGGCGCGGCCAAGAATATTCTCCAACGGGATAAATCCCGGGCCTACAGGCGGCGGCACGCGGCTATCGCGGGATTCATCGCGATTATCACCGAGCACGAAGACATGGCCGTCCGGCACCTGCCGCGCGGCGAAGATGTCAAGATCGCCGCTTCCCCGATCCAGGACCGCATAGCCGGCGCCGCCGGGATGCAGTTCTTCATAAACGCCGTAGGCGATCAGGCGGTCGTCCTGCGTCACGCGTTGCTCATCGCCGATCAAACCCCGCGGCAACGGCTCGCCGTTCAGCCAGACCACGCCCGCGCGCAGCTCAACGAGATCTCCAGGCAATCCGATCACGCGCTTGATATAGGTGTCGCCGCCCGTTTGCGGGGCGCGAAACACCACGATATCGCCGCGCTCCGGGAGCCGGGCGAACAAACGCCCCTCAAACACCGCCGGCGCGAACGGCAAGGAGTATCGCGAATAGCCATAGGCCCATTTGGACGCGATCACATAATCCCCGTCCTCCAGCGTCGGACGCATGGATTCGGTGGGGATATGAAAAGGTTGAAAGAGCAGCGTTCTCACCGCAACCGCCAGAATAACGGCGCCCAGAACCGTCCAGATAAGGCTTTCACCGCCCCGCCCTCTGGCCAGCCGGCGCAACCGACGCCGGCGCCGGACGGCTCTGGAATCGGTCCCGCCGGCCATCGCTCAGATCAGCCGGCGATCAACCGCTTCGATGACCACGAAGGCCTGCGCCCACGGGTGATCATCAGTCAGGGTGAGATGAACCAGCGGGTTCAGGGTCGAAGGCGTCAGTTCATCCAAGCGATCCGCCGCCGCGCCGGTCAGACGCAAAGTCGGTTTGCCGCCGGGAAGATTGACGACCTCCATCTGCTTCCAGGTGACGCCCCGGTAAATCCCCGTTCCCAGCGCCTTGGCGCAGGCTTCCTTTGCGGCGAAGCGTTTGGCGTAAGTGTCGATCCGCCGCCGGCGGCCTTCGGCTTTCTCACGTTCTAAGGGCGTGAAAACCCGGTTCAGGAACCGCTCCCCGAAGCGCTCGACCGAGCGTTCGATGCGCCGGATGTCAATAATGTCGGACCCGATCCCGATGATCACGCGGCGGCCTCCTTGCGCGCTTCGTCCATCAGGGCGCGCATGCGCTGTACGGCGCTCGGCAGGCCTGTGAAGATCGCCTCGCCGATGAGAAAATGCCCGATATTCAACTCGGCGATTTCCGGAATCGCGGCGATGGGTTTCACATTGTCGTAGGTCAGGCCATGGCCGGCATGGGGCTCCAGCCCGCGGGCGCGCGCTTCGCGGGCCGCCACCTGCAAACGATCGAGCTCGTCGTTGAGCGCGGCCTCGTCGCCTTGCAGCCAAAGCTCCGCATAGCGCCCGGTATGCAGCTCGACGACGGGGGCTCCGATGACTTCGGAGACCGCGATCTGGACCGGATCGGGTTCGATGAAGAGCGAGACCCTGCAGCCGGCGTCGGCCAGCTCGCGAACGATCGGCGCGATCGAATTGTGCTGGCCCGCCACATCCAGACCGCCCTCGGTGGTGCGTTCCTCGCGCTTTTCCGGGACGATGCAGGCGGCGTGCGGCTGAAACCCGGTCGCGATGGCGCACATCTCATCCGTGGCGGCCATTTCCAGATTGATCGGAAGCGGGGACGCGAGGCGAATGGCTTGCAGGTCGCCGTCGCGAATATGGCGGCGGTCTTCGCGCAAGTGGATGGTCAATCCGTCGGCGCCGGCTTCATACGCCATGGCGGCCGCGCGCGCCGGGTCCGGGTGGGCGCCGCCGCGCGCATTCCGGATGGTCGCCACATGGTCGATATTCAATCCCAGGCGCAAACGGTCCGACATCAGGCAAGCCCCCGGCTGCCGGGCTTGATCGCGGGGATGCGTTCCAGCTCCTCGGGCAATTGATCGGCCGGATAGGCCGGGAAGTTCACTGTTGCGAGCGCCGTCAAGGGCACGCCCACATCCGCCTTGCCGCCCGAGCGGTCGACCAGGCAGCCTTCGGCGAGGACCTTCGCGCCGGTGGCCTCGATGGCGGCGATGCATTCGCGGCTCGACAGACCGGTGGTGACGATGTCCTCGATCACCAGAACGCGGTCCGCGCCGGTCAGTTCAAAACCGCGCCGCAGGGCGAATTCACCGCCCTCCCGTTCAACAAACATGAATGGCAGGCCCAGCTGCCGGGACATTTCATAGCCCGGGATGATTCCGCCGACCGCCGGCGAGACGATGGCGGTGAAGGGCCCCTGTCCGGATTCGCTCAACCGCTCAGCCAGGGCGCGACACAGCCGTTCCGTCCGGGCGGCGTCGCGAAACACCAGAGCCTTTTGCAGAAAGACCGGGCTGCGAAGCCCGGAGGACAATATGAAATGCCCTTCCAGCAGCGCCCCCGCCGCCTTGAACTCCGCGAGTACATCTTCGACAGTCATGGGCGCTCCGCTTCAGGGCTGGTGTCAGGACCGCTGGCGGCGGCGTCGCCGGCCGCACGTGTCCGCTCGACGCTCACAACCCGCTCGCTCGTCTTGAGCGCCGCAACGATGTTTGAAAGGTGGCGGGCGTCAAAAACCTCAATGTCGAAGGACATAGTGAAAAAGTCCTTGGTCCGCTCCACCGTCTTCACATCAGAGATATTGCCGCCGGCCTCGCCGACAATTCCCGCCATCTCGGCCAGAACGCCGGGCTCGTTGCGCACCGTGGCGTTCACACGGCCGACTGAAACCGCGTTGAAATTGGCTTCCGGCGTCCATTTCAGGTCAATCCAGTTTTCCAGGTCATCATCGCCTTCGAGCGCGGCGAGGACCTCGCAATCGATGACATGAACCTGGACGCCCTTGCCCGGCGTCATCACCCCGACGATGCGATCGCCCGGCATCGGGGAGCAGCAATTGGCGAAATGCAGGCTGACCCCAGGGGTCAGGCCGCGCCCATGAACATAAAGCCGGCCGCGCTCATCCTCGATCCGCTCCCGGTCCTGCGGACGGCGGCCGCGCATCTCCTTGAGCCCTGGATAGACCGCTTCAAGCAATTCGCCCGAGGACACCTGGCCGCGGCCAAGTGCGATATAGAGATCTTCCGGCGTGTTCGGCTCAAGCCGCTTGAGCGCGTCATCAAGCATCGCTTCACGAAAGACCTTGCCCTCGCGAAGGAAGGCGTGTTCCGCAATCACTTTGCCGATCCGCAAAAACTCATCCGTTTCCGAGGACCGGATCAGCTTGCGGATGGCGGCGCGGGCGCGCCCGGTGATCACCAGATCCTCCCACCCGGCTGGCGGATGACGTTCGCCGCCTTTGACGATCTCCACCACATCGCCATTGGACAGCCGGGTCCGCAAAGGCCGCTCGCGGCCATTGATCTTCGCGCCGATCGCCGTGTGGCCAAGTTCGGTGTGAACCGCAAAGGCGAAGTCGAGCGGCGTCGCCCCGCCAGGCAATGCAATTAGGTCGCCTTTCGGGGTGAAGGCGTAGACCTCGTTGGCGAACATCTCCAGCTTGGCGTGCTCAAGAAATTCGTCGGGATCCCCGCCCTGCTCGAGAATCTCCATGAGCGGCCGCAGCCGGTCGATCGGGTCGCCGCCCGCCGCTTCGGCCGCTTTGGCGTCATAGCTGTATTTGCCTGACTTGTAGCGCCAGTGCGCCGCCACTCCGTCCTCGGCGATGCGCTCCATCGCCTCGGTGCGGATCTGCAGTTCGACGCGCAAATTGCTCGGACCGATAATGGTGGTGTGCAGGGAGCGATAATTGTTCGGCTTGGGCACCGAGATGTAATCGCGAAATCGTTCCGGCACGCAGCGCCAGACCTGATGGACCACGCCCAGAGCGCGATAGCACTCGTCGGGATGTTCGACCAAAATCCGAAACGCGTAGATGTCGGCGATATCTTCGAAGCCGACGCCCTTTTTCTCCAGCTTGCGCCAGATTGAATAGGGCCGTTTCTCGCGGCCGAAGACACGGGCGTCGATGCCGGCTTCAACCAGGTGATCGGACAAGCTGGCGGACACCGCCGCAACAGCGTCGCTGCGCTTGCTGCGCAGATCCCGAAGGCGTCGGGTGATCGATTGGTGCGCGGCCGGATTCAAGTTGAAGAACGCCAGGTCCTCCAGCTCGACGCAAACCCGATTCACGCCGATGCGCCGCGCGAGCGGCGCGTAGATTTCCAGGGTTTCCCGCGCGATCCGCTCACGTTTGTCCTGCTTGGGCACGAAGTGCAGCGTGCGCATATTGTGAAGACGGTCACACAGCTTCACCAGGAGGACCCGAACGTCCTTGGTGATCGCGACCACCAGTTTTTGCAGATTCTCCGCCTGCTTGGTGCGTTTGGAGCGCAAATCCATCTGGCCGAGCTTGGTGACGCCGTCGACCAATTGAGCGACATCGGCCCCGAACTCGCGCTCCAGATCGTTGAGCGTCGCGTCCGTGTCCTCAACCGTGTCGTGGAGAAGACCGGTGCAGATCGTGGCCACGTCCAGGCGCAAATCCGCCAGCAGCAGCGCGACTTCTACGGTGTGGGAGTAATAAGGCGCGCCCGATTGCCGGGTCTGACCTTCATGGGCCTCGCGCGTGAACTCGTAGGCGCGCCGCAGAAGATCGGCGTCGGCCTTGGGGTAATAGGTTTGAACGCGCGAAACCAGATCGTCGGCGCTGGGGATCGCGTCGGCGGAGCTCGGCGCGGACGTAGACGCCAGCGCGCTCACCGCTTAGATGCGGCCGTCTGCAGGGCCGTCCCGGTCAGATTGAAGCGCCTTGAGCATGGCGGCTTCATCCATCTCCGGCGCCGGGAGCGCCGGACGATCGGCCGGAGCGGCTTCTTCCGCTTCGTCCTCATCGGCCGGAATCACGCGCTGAAGCCCGGACACGAGGCTCTCGGTCAGGACTTCCATATCCAGCGTGTCTTCGGCGATTTCGCGCAGCGCCACCACCGGATTCTTG
The DNA here is from genome assembly GCA_001657295.1 of Oceanicaulis sp. BBD 1991-10. Classification (GTDB taxonomy): domain Bacteria; phylum Pseudomonadota; class Alphaproteobacteria; order Caulobacterales; family Maricaulaceae; genus Oceanicaulis. The sequence goes on from LYSW01000044.1 coordinate 31,338, forward strand.
TCATTGTCCCGATCCAGCGTCAGCGCGGCGCCGGCGGAAATATTCCGCGCGCGGTGAGCCGCCATCAACACCAGCTCGAAGCGGTTGTCGATTTTTTCAATGCAATCTTCAACGGTGACGCGGGCCATGCCGGGCGATGCTCCTGCGGTGATAGGGCGACAGAGCCGACGGTCCTACCTTACTCGGGCGGGCGCTTCAAGCCGTTCGCCGCAGCGCACAACAGATCACCAACGGGTTGGCAGGCCTCCCGGTCAGTGCGCGGAAGCCTTGCGATGAGCGTATCCAAATCTCGTCCGGTCCCCGGTTCGCGCCAATCCGGTGCGATATCTTTTAACGGGAGCAGCACGAAGGCCCTTTGAACCGCTCTTGGATGGGGAAGGATGAGGGCGTTGTCACGCTCGCTTGTTCGAACCACGCCGCGATAATCGATCAGGTCGAGATCCATGCTTCGGGGCGCATTGCGCACGCTCCTGGTCCGCCCGAAAGCCTTCTCGATTTCGTGAAGGCGATCCATGAGGTTCTCGGCGCCAAGCCTGGTCCGCAACGCGGCGCAGCCGTTGATGAAAGGCGGATCGCTTGGATCAGGCCAGGCGGGAGAACGCCAAGCCCTTGAGGTTGCAGTGACCGTGACCTCCGCGGCATCCAGCGCCGCCAAAGCTGAATTGAGGTTTTCAACCGGGGTCGCGCGGCGATAAGCTCGATTCGCTCCCAGCGCGATGAAGATGCGCCCGTGAGCGTCATTTGATCCCTGCAATCGAAAGGAAGGCATTACAATGACATTCTATCCCAATGAGCGTATTGGTTTATTCATAGACGGCGCGAACCTGTATTCCGCTGCTAAGTCCCTTGATTTCGACATTGATTATCGCCGTTTGCTCGAAGAGTTCCGCAAGCGCGGCCGCCTCATCCGCGCCAACTACTACACCGCCCTGATCGAAAGCGAGGAATACACGCCGATCCGGCCGCTGATCGACTGGCTGGATTATAACGGCTTCAAAGTCGTCACCAAGGCCGCCAAGGAGTATTCCGACGATAGCGGCCGCCGGCGCATCAAAGGCGATATGGACGTGGAGATCGCGGTCGATATCGTCGAAGCCGCAGGCTATCTGGACCATGTGGTGCTGTTTTCCGGCGACGGCGATTTCCGCAAGGTGGTTGAAGCCGTCCAGCGCCACGGCACCCGGGTCTCGGTGGTTTCGACGTTGAAATCCAGCCCGCCGATGGCCTCGGACGATTTGCGCCGGCAGGCGGATTCTTTCATCGAGCTGGCCGAACTGGGCAAGCTGGTGGGCCGGGAGCGGCGCGCCCGCGATGACGAATATGACGACGAAGACTGATGGCCGGACGACAAGGAAGCGTGGCGGCCGAGCCGCCCGCTGACTGCGCGCTTTGCCCCCGCCTGGTGGAATATCGGCGCGAGAATCAGCGCGCCGAACCCACCTGGTTCAACGGGGCGGCACCGAGCTTCGGCGATGAGCAGGCGCGCCTGCTCATCGTCGGCCTGGCGCCTGGCCGCGGCGGCGCCAATCGCACCGGCCGCCCGTTCACCGGGGATTGGGCCGGCGACCTGCTGTATCCGACGCTGGCGAAATTCAATCTGTCGACCGGGACCTTCAATCCCGACGGCAAAGATGATCTGGCCCTCGTCGACGCCATGATCACCAATGCGGTGCGCTGCGTGCCGCCGCAGAACAAGCCCATCGGCGCGGAGATGAATAACTGCCGCCCCTTCCTCACCGCGCGGATCGAGGCGCTTCCCAATCTCAAGGCGCTGATCGCTTTGGGGCGGGTCGCTCACGAGAATATCTTGAAGGCGCTTGGGTACAGACAATCCGCCTTCAAATTCGCCCACGGCGCAGAGCACGAGATCGAAGGCCGGCAAGGCCCCCTCACCCTGATCGATAGCTATCACTGCTCACGCTATAATACGAATACGGGCCGGTTGACCGAGGCGATGTTTCACGACGTCTTCGCCGCCGCCCGGCGCCGGCTGAGCTAGCCGTAAGTCTTCAAAATCCGCTGCTTGGCGCGGTTCCAGTCGCGTTCTTTCTTGGTTTCGCGCTTATCGACCGTCTTCTTGCCCTTCGCCAGGCCGATCTGAAGCTTGGCGAGGCCGCGATCATTGAAGAAGAGGCGCAGGGGCACGATGGTCCGGCCTTCGCGTTGAACCGAGCCGGCGAGCTTATTCATCTCCTTCTTGTGCAGCAGGAGCTTTCGCGGCCGGCGCGGCTCGTGATTATTGCGATTGCCGTGGCTGAAGCGCGGAATGTCGGCGTTGATCAGCCAGACCTCACCCTTTTCCGGACTGACATAGCTTTCCGCAATATTCGCCTTGCCTTCACGCAGCGACTTCACCTCGGTGCCCACCAATTGGAGCCCGGCTTCGAACGTGTCTTCGATCTCGTAGTCGAAGCGCGCCCGGCGATTGACCGCGATCAGGCCTTTGTCAGCATCCTTTTTCATAGAAGACCGCATCCCGCCACGGCCGCCCGGACCTGATCCTTCACGCTCTGCGGGCAGGTCACCAAGGGAAGCCTCACCTCCGCGTCGCACTCGCCCAGCAAGGACAGCGCGTATTTGGCGGGCGCCGGGCTTGGCGCTGCGAACAAGGCTTCGTGCAAAGGTTGGAGTCGATCATTGAGCGCCCTCGCCTCATCCCAACGCCCGTCCAGGCAGGCGCTCTGAAAACGCGCGCACAGCTCCGGCGCCACGTTCGAGGTCACTGAAATCGCGCCGACGCCGCCATGAGCATTATAGCCGAGCGCGCTCGCATCCTCGCCGGAGAGCTGGACGAAGTCCTCCCCGATGGCCAGGCGGTGCTGGGTGACGCGCTGTATGTCGCCGGTGGCGTCTTTCACCCCGATGACGTTGGGATGGCTCGCGATCTCCGCCATGGTTGCCGGGCTGATGTCGACAATGGACCGGCCGGGAATATTGTACACGAAGATTGGAAGCGCCACCGCGTCGGCGATGGTGCGGAAGTGGGCGATCAGGCCGTCCTGCGACGGCTTGTTGTAGTACGGCGCGACCACCAGTCCGGCGTCGGCGCCCACCGCCTTGGCATGCGCCTGCAGCTCGACCGAGCCCGCTGTCGCATTCGCGCCGGTGCCTGCAATGACCGGAACCCGCCCTGCGCTGACCTCGACGCACAACGCGATCAAGCGCTGACGCTCTTCACCCGTCAGCGTCGGCGTCTCGCCGGTGGTGCCAACCGGCACGAGGCCATGCGTGCCGGCCGCGATCTGCCGCTCGATCAAACGGGCGAAGGCCGCCTCGTCCACGGCGCCATTCTTGAATGGAGTGACCAGCGCCGTCATGGAGCCGCGAAACATGTTCTCTTCCATTGCAGTGATGTCAGGGCTGCGGACCATACGCGGGCGATCTTTATCCGCCAAGGGCGGTCCGAAGCCCTCGACAGGTGCGGCGAGCTGGCGCACTCTTCCCGCGAGGGGGATGCTCCAGAGGGAGGATCGGCAGTGGTGATTTTCGTGCGCTTCGCCGCATTGGCGTTCAGCTTGGCGCTGTCTGCGCCTGCCGTTTCGCAATCGCCCTCGCCGCGGCTTAAGCCGCCGGTTCCGAACCATTCCGAGATTCTCTCCGATATTGACTTTGCGAGCTTCCGCCGGGCCATGGCGGCGGCTGACGATGACGAATGGGATTTCGTGCGGGAGGCGCGCTACCAGATCGAGGATCCGGTGGCCCGGGACCTGCTTCTCTGGCGCATCGCGGTCAGCGACGCCCGCGCGCCCTTTTCCGACCTGCACCTGGCGCTGGATACGCTGCAGGATTGGCCGCGCCAGTTCAGCATTCAGCGCGAAGCGGAGTGGAAGATTGAGGAATCCGGTTTCAGCCCCGCCCTGATCGTGGACTGGTTCAGCACGCGCGAGCCGGTCACGGGGGAAGGCCGCGTGGCCCTGGGCCGCGCCTTAATCGCACTGGGCCGCATCGAAGAGGGTGAAGATCAGATTCGCCGGGCCTGGCGCACCCAACGCATGCGTTTGAGCTTTCAGAGCGAAGTGCTGTCCCGCCATGGCGGCTTCCTGACCCGGGAGGACCATGGCGCCCGCGTCGATTATCTGCTCTGGGCCGGTCAACGCACCGCCGCGAGCCGGCTTCTGCCGCAGCTCAGCGCCGGCGAAAGACGGCTCGCCGACGCCCGCATCCGTCTCGCCGCCCGCCGGGGCGGAGTCGACCAGGCTGTGGATGCAGTGCCCGCCGCGCTCCAGGACCATCCCGGCCTTGTATACGAGCGCGCGCGCTGGCGCCGCCGCGCCGGATTGGACGACGCCGCGCTGCCGCTTCTGCTGCAATTGCCCGACGGCCATCAGAATCTCCAGGCGCTCGATGTCATGTGGACTGAGCGCAAATTGATGATCCTCGATCTCATTCGCGACGGTCTGTTTGACGACGCGTACCGGCTCGCCGCCGCCCATGGCATGGAACGCGGCGTCGACTTCGCCGACGGGGAGTTTCTGGCCGGCTGGCTCGCCCTGACCCGCCTGGCGCGCCCGCAGGACGCTCTGGCCCATTTCGAACGCCTCGAAGCCGGCGTGACAACGCCGGTGTCATTGTCGCGCGCGCTTTACTGGCAAGGCCGGGCCGCCGAGGCCGGCGGCCAGCTTGAACGCGCCCGCGACCGCTTTCTGGCCGCGGCGGAGCATCCCACAGCCTATTACGGGCAATTGGCGCTGATCGCGCTTGGTCCCGATGCGGCGCAGCTGGAATTGCCGCCCGACCCTGTGCCCACGTCCGAGCAACGCAGCGCATTTCATGCCCGCACCGAAATCCAGGCGATCCGCCTGCTTGCGGAGATGGACGCGGATTATCTCTTCCGGGTCTTCATCTATCATTTCGATGATGAGATGGAGACGCCGATCGATCAGGCCATGCTGTCAGATATCGCGCTCGACTATAACCGTCTTCGCCAGGCGGTCCGGGCGGCCAAGGCCGGGCGCCTCCAGGGCATGACGCTGGTGGAACGCGCCTATCCGACGATCGATCTGCCAAGCGGCGCCCCGATCGTTCCGGAAGCCGCGTTGACCTTCTCCGTCATCCGTCAGGAAACCGAGTTCGACCCCCGCGCCGTCAGCGGCGCGGGCGCCCGCGGCATCATGCAAATGATGCCCGCCACGGCCCGCGAAACCGCGCGCATGCTCGATGTCGACTATGATTTCCGGCGTCTGACCGATGATCCCCAATACAATCTCGTGCTCGGCATGGCCCACCTGGACGAGGTGGTGAATGATTATGACGGATCTCTGGTCATGGCGCTGGCCGCCTATAACGCCGGCGGCCACCGGGTGAGGCGCTGGGTCGATAATTACGGGGATCCGCGAACCGGCGAGATTGATCCGATCGAGACGGAGAGCATCCCGTTTTCGGAGACGCGCAATTACGTCCAGCGCGTGATTGAGAATGTGCAGGTCTATCGGGCGCGCATGGCGCAGGAGGGCGGCTCGAGCGCACTAAGGATTGAAACCGACCTCGCCGGTCCTTATTTCGCGCGCGATCTTCCGGCCCTGCCAGCGGATTTCATCGCGTCGCTTCGCGCGGCTGAAGCCGCGCAAGCCGCGCCGGCGCCCAGCCTGCGCCCCGATCTTAGCGATGAGACGGCGAGCTCGCCCAGCGAACCTGAGAGCGACCGCTAGGCGCGGCGCGCCTCGCCCTTAATGGCCCGTGCGAACATTGCGGGATCCACATTGCCGCCGGTCAGAACAATCACCGTATTGCGGTTCGCGGCCTCAAGCTTGCCGCTGAGCAAGGCCGCGAGCGCCACCGCGCCGCCGGGCTCGACCACCAGCTTCAGTGTTTCGAAGGCATAGCGCACGGCGCCCAGCGCCTCTTGATCGGAGACGACGTCCACCCTGGCGAGCTGATGTCGGTTCAGCGCGAAGGTGAGTTCGCCTGGTTCCGGCGCCAGCAAGGCGTCGCAGACCGATCCGGACTTTCTGGGGCTTGGAACCCGGTGTCCCGCCGCCAGCGAGCGCGCGTGGTCGTCAAAGCCATCCGGCTCGACGCCGATCACCTGGGTCTCCGGAGACAGCGCGCCGCGCGCAAGGCCGATTCCGCCGATCAGCCCGCCGCCGCCGACGCAGCAGGCCAACTGATCCGCAGCGACGCCCTGGGAGGCGAGCGTCTCGAACACCTCGAGCCCGCATGTGCCCTGCCCGGCGATGATGTCGGGGTGATCATAGGACGGGATCAACGTCGCGCCGGTCTCCGCCGAAATCGCACCCGCAATCGCCTCCCGGCTCTCGGCCTCTCGATCATAAAGCCGCAATTGCGCGCCGCGCGCGACGACTCCCTGCTTTTTGATCTCCGGGGCGTCGGCGGGCATCACGATGGTCGCCGGCATGCCGAGCAGCCGCGCCGCCTCGGCGATTCCCTGAGCGTGATTGCCGGACGAGAAGGCGACGACCCCGGTCTCACGTTGGGCATCGGAGAATCTGGACAGAGCGTTGTAAGCGCCCCGGAATTTGAAAGAGCCTGTGCGCTGCAACGGCTCGGGCTTGATGAAGACGCGTCCGCCGACACGCGCATTCAAAGCTGCGTTCTCCAGCAACGGGGTGTAGACGGCCTCCGCCTTGATGCGGGCGGCCGCTGACTTGACGTCGGCGAAGGTGGGAAGCGGGTCGGTCATGGCGCTAACCCATAGCGGTTTTGCCAGATAAACAAACGTGATTTTGCCGCTCAGGGGATTGCCACTGGGCGCAGCGCCCCTTTTGATAACGCCCGAATGACAGGCAAGCGCCGCAAAAGACGGCGTGCCCGACACGGCCATATGAGGGAGGAGGCCCCATGCTGCGCGGTCAAATGATGGACCGTCCGCTCATGATTGCGGACATCTTGCGTCACGCGGCGCTCAATCACGGAAAGCGCGAAATCGTCTCGCGCCTGCCGGACACCGGCGAGGTGCACCGCTATGGCTATGCCGACTGCCATGAACGCGCCCAGCAATTGGCGAATGCGCTGACCGGGCCGTTGAAGGTCCGGCCCGGCGACCGGATCACCACCATCGCCTGGAACACCCATCGGCATCTTGAGATTTACTATGCCGTCTCCGGCATCGGCGCTGTGGTGCATACCGCCAACCCACGGCTTGGGCCGGAAGGCATTGCGTGGATCATCAATCACGCCAAAGCCAAGCACGTCTTTTTCGACGTCACATTCGCCCCGATCGTCGACGGCATCGCCAAGCACTGCAAATCCGTGAAGAGCTGGGTGGCCATGACCGGCGAGGCGACCAAGCCTGAGACCAAGACTAAGATCGGCGTCTACGAGACGCTCCTTGAGCAGGCTGACGACTATTTCGACTGGCCCGCCTTTGACGAAAACTCGGCGGCGGGGCTGTGTTACACCTCCGGCACGACGGGCGACCCTAAAGGCGCCCTCTACTCCCATCGCTCCACCGTGCTGCACGCCATGGCCTGTTGCGGCGTGGACGCCATCGGGGTGGGCGCGGAAGGCGTGATCATGCCGGTCGTCCCGATGTTCCACGTCAACGCCTGGGGCGTGCCGTACGCCGCCGCCATGGCGGGCGCGAAGCTGGTCTTCCCCGGCGCCCAGCTGGACGGCGCGTCGATCCAGTCGCTGATCGAAGAGGAAAACGTCAACCAGGTCCTCGGCGTGCCGACGGTCTGGCTGGGGCTGCTGCAGTATCTGCGAGAAAGCGGCAAGCGGATCGACACGGTGGACAAGGTCTTGATGGGCGGCTCGGCGATGCCGGAATCGCTGCTGCGCGCCTATGAGGGCGAGTACGGCGTCGACATGCAGCAAGGCTGGGGCATGACCGAGATGAGCCCGCTGGGCACGGTCGGCAAGCTGCTGCCCAAGCATGCCGATCTGACCTATGACGAAAAGGTCGGCGTCAAGCTCAAACAGGGCCGCCTTCTGTTCGGCGTGGACATGCGCGCGGTCGATGATGACGGCAATGTCCTGCCGCGCGACGGCCAATCCGCCGGGCATATCCAGGTTCGCGGTCCCTGGATCATCGACAGCTATTACCGCGGCGCCGGCCCGGAAAGCTTCACCGATGACGGATGGTTCAGGACCGGGGATGTCGGCCATATCGACGAAGACGGCTATATGACCATCACCGACCGCTCAAAGGACGTCATCAAATCCGGCGGGGAATGGATCAGCTCCATTGATCTGGAAAACGCAGCCATGGGCCATCCCGATGTGGCGATCGCAGCCGCGTTCGGCCATCCCCATCCCAAATGGCAGGAGCGGCCGCTATTGGTCGTTCAAGCCAAGCCCGGCACCAGCCCGACCGCGGACTCGATCCGAGAGTATCTCGCCGCGCGGGTTCCGAAATGGTGGCTGCCTGATGGTGTGGAGTTCATCGACGAGATGCCGCTCGGCGCCACCGGCAAGGTCCTCAAGACCAAGCTGCGGGAGATCTTCAAGGACTATAAATTCCCGGACGCCGACTATGACGGCGGCGCGACGCCGGGATAACGCCGAACGGGGCCGGCGCGGGCGGGCTGCGCCGGCGCCGGCGCCAAACTTACAAGGCTTTCACTTGCACGCCGCCGCGGGGCACCCCATATTTATCGAAATTCGATAAAGAGGAGCCCACCCCGTGGAAGTTTTGATTTTTGCAGCGCTGGCTTACTTCCTGCCGACGATCATCGCGTTGGCGCGCGGGCACCATAACGGCTTTGCGATTTTCCTGACCAATCTCTTGTTGGGGTGGACGCTGATCGGCTGGATCATCGCGCTGATCTGGTCGGTCACCGCCAGCGAACGCCGGGTCCGCGTCTAATTCCGCACAGGCCGCCTAACGCAGCGACAGCTGGCCTCGAATGGCGTGCGTGGCCGCGATCGCGACCACCACCGTGAAGAGGACCGAAGCGGCGGCGAGCACGATGCCGATGCCCGCCGGCGCGACCATGTTCAAGTGCAAATAGACCCGCACCAGCAGCCAGGTGATCAACGCGAACGCCAGAAGGCCGGTCGAAAGCAGGTTTTGAACGAACAGCGAGATCGTCGCCGAAACCGGCAAAACGACCGCAAGCGCGATCAGGATTGGGATGAGGGAGCGAGCGCCGCTGACGGCCTGCGCACCCTCTTCAGCTTGCGCCAGCTGGCCGAACAGCAATCCCATCGTCACCAGGCCGGAGATCCACGCAAAATAAGCCGCAATCGCCGCCAGTCGAATGCGGCCCCGCGCCGCTTTGGCCGTGGGAATGGGTGAAAACGGATCGAGGAAATGACCGAAATTGCGCGGAGCCGCTCCCGCTTCAGCCAGCGTCTTTTCCGTGCCATCAGCCATGTTCGCTCATCCTTGCCCAAGTGCGCGGCCCCTGAATGGCACGAATTCGGGCCTGGTCAAAAGCTTGATCTTCAGATGCGGCTCGAGACCGGGAGGAGTTATCGATCCGCACAGCCATCATGGACCGCTTCAGAACGGCGCGGCGCGCCGGCTGCGCCATCAGCGAAAATCACAGATGCGGTCGAGCGGCTTCTTGCTTGCGGCGTGGGCGGGATAGGTCGCGTTGTCGGCAGGATAGCCAGTGACGATCAGCATGACCGGCTTCTCATCGCTTGGACGTCCGCAGATCTCCGTCAGAAAGCCCATGGGATTGGGCGTGTGGGTCAGTGTCGCCAGACCGGCCTGATGAAGGCTCGCGATCAGCAGCCCGCAGGCGATGCCCACGCTTTCGGAGACATAGTAATTCTTCTTTTTATCGCCTGGCTCCGGCCCGCCGCGACGTTGGGCGAAGACGGCGATGATCCAGGGCGCGGTCTCCAGGAAAG
>LYSW01000045.1 GCA_001657295.1 Oceanicaulis sp. BBD 1991-10
GCGCCATGCCGAGGCCCACCGGCACGACGGTCAACGCGAAGATCACCGCGCCCGTGGTCACCAGTCCGACCTCGGGCGCGTCCGGGCCCATGAATAGCGCAAGGGCGATGGTCAGGATGACCGGCACCGTCACCACGGAGAGCAGGCTGGTCAGCCCGGTCAGAGAAATCGACAGAGCCACATCGCCGCGCGCCATGTGGGTCAGGAGGTTCGACGTGGTCCCCCCCGGGCACGCCGCCAGCAGCACGATTCCCACCTTCAGGACCGGCGGAGCCGGCAAAAACGCCACTAAGGCGATCGCCAGCAGAGGCAATGAGAAGAATTGCAGAGCGGCGCCGACCAGAAAGGCTTTGGGCTGCGAAAAGATGCGGCGAAAGTCGGCCGGGGACAGCCCCACCCCCAGCGCCAGCATGATGAAGGCGAGCGCGAGCGGCAGAATGAATTGCGCGAAGATCGTTTCCATGGCCGGCAAGCTAACGCCGGGCGCCGGAACGGCAAGCTAGCCGTTCACAGCCGCTTGGCCAGCACCCAGTCCTGATACGTGACGCCGCCGACATCAAAGGCCCGCTCCCCGACGCGCTCGAATCCGACGCGGTCGTAGAACGCCAGCGCGGCCGCATTCTTCTTGTAGACGCCGAGCAGAATCCGGCGCGCGCGCTGCTCGCGCGCGAACAGGGCGGCGGCGTTCAACAGCAGGCGGCCAAGTCCGGCGCGCTGCTGCGTGGCGAGAACATAAATGCGCTTGATCTCCAAGTCGCCGTCACGCGTTTCGACAGGCAAGTCAGGCTTCGTCATGTGCAGATATCCCACGGGCGCGCGGCCCGGGTCCAATTCCGCGAGCCAGAGCGCCTGTGCTGAGTCCGCCAGGGCTTTGTCGTACGCGGCGACCGATTGCAGCTCGCCGCAATGTCGCACCAGCGCGCTCCCGTCGATCACGCCGGCATAGCTTTCAAGGAAGGTGGCGGTGCCAACCACCGAGAGCGGCAAAGCGTCTTCGGGGCCGGCGCGGCGGAGGCGGGTTTTCATGGTGATCGGGTAAGCCAGGCGAATGTGAGACGCAAGACGTAGTGCGGCGTCAGGGTAAACCCAAGGAGTCCGCGTTGCGGTCAGATCACGCCGCCGGCGGCGGCTAGCGCTTCACGCGAATTAGCCGCCTGACCCGGCCCGCGCAAGACAGGCTCGCGATCTTGCATGGGGATCGCAAACGGCGGAGCCGCCGCACGCGCCCGCGTCGATCGCTTGGCTTCGCGATCACGGACCGATCCGGCGTCATCCATGATCATTGCCAGGCCTGCAAAGTTGGCGGCGGCGCGCCATCAAACCCGCCTCAACGGCGCAAAGCCGGACAGGGCGCGCGCCGGATCATGAATTCGCCCAGCAAGCAACCCTTAAAGTTGTCAATGACTTCGCCAAGAACACACCCAAAAGGGGAATTCCACTTATTTATTATGGTTGAATATATATTTTTTGGCGGGATTATTTGTCGCACCTGCAACTTAAGTGACTCGCTAATCCGACGCCTTTTCTGATGCCGATTACAGACTCATTCGACCGTTTTGCACCCTCCTTCCACCTCAGGTGGAAGCTGGAAGTCCTGACATTTTCTTGTCGTCCGGCTTCCTGATCATTGGTGAAACCTTGAACAAGGAGAGAAACACATGCTCGCCAAGCAAAAGATTGAGTCTGGGGCCCAGATGACGCCGCTGACGGACGCGGAGATTGACAGCGTCGCCGGCGGCCCGATTCCGGTGATCATCGTCATTCCTGCGGTTGTCGTGAAGGCCGCGAAAATCACCGGAGCCTTCGCCGGCGGCGCAGCCGCGGGCGCAGCTGCCGCTGTCGCCGTCGACGCCGCTGTCGACGCCCTCGACTAAGCGACCAACAACTCCTGCAATTTGAAAGGAAAGCGAGACATGACTGACAATGCTATTCGTCCTCTCACCGGCGCGGAAATCGACTCTGTCAATGGAGGCATCATTCCGATTATCATCGTCGGCATCAAAATCGCCGGCAAAGCCAAGGTCGGCAAAACCGTGCTGACCGCGGCGGGCACGACGGGCGCCGTCATCGGCGGCGCGGCGGCTGTCGGCGCGCTGAACAACGACGAGTGAGTTCGATGATAAAAGCGACAGTTAAAGGCGACGCCCGCGTGGGCGAACGTACCCTGGTTGTAAGCGCCGTTGTCGGCGCGCTGCTGGGCGGGGCTATCGCTATCTGGGTGCTCGCCCTCTAGCGCAAGACGCCCGGCATCTTCCTATTCGCGCCTCAGCGCTCGCTTAAGGCAGCCTTGCCCTTGAGCAGCGCTGGGGCGGATTTTTAATGGTTGGATCGAGCAGGTGCGAACCGCTCTCTTGGAATCATATTCTTTCCTCGCGGCGCCTTAATGACGCCGCAGGCCGCAGCTAGTCTGCAACACGAAATCCACACGAATTGCTCACCGGCTTGTGACGGGCTCGCAATCGCGAAATCGGATACCTACATGGGTGAGCCGGCGCGACGCGGCGATGCCGCCGCCACGCGCCAGATGGGGAGAAGGACGCCATGGCCAACACCGCTATGATCCCGCTATCGCCCGAGGGCGGGCTGTCTCAGTATCTCGCGGATATCCGCAAGTTTCCGATGCTGGAGAAGGACGAGGAATTCATGCTCGCCAAGCGTTGGGTCGAGCATGAGGACACCGAGGCTGCGCACAAGCTGGTGACCTCCCATCTGCGCCTGGTGGCCAAGATCGCCATGGGCTATCGCGGCTATGGCCTGCCGGTCGCCGAGGTGATCTCGGAAGGCAATATCGGCCTGATGCAGGCGGTGAAGAAATTCGATCCGGACAAGGGCTTCCGTCTTGCGACCTACGCCATGTGGTGGATCCGCGCGGCGATCCAGGAATACATCCTGCGCTCCTGGTCGCTGGTGAAGATGGGCACCACGGCGGCGCAGAAGAAGCTGTTCTTCAATCTCCGCCGGATGAAAAGCCAGATGCGCGCGCTTGATGACGGCGATCTGCGCCCCGACCAGGTCGAGGAGATCGCCACCAAGCTGGGCGTGACCGATGACGACGTCATCTCCATGAACCGGCGCCTGTCCGGCCCGGACGCTTCGCTGAATGCGCCGCTGCGCTCGGAAGGCGAAAGCGAATGGCAGGACTGGCTGGCTGATGATGACGCTGAGTCGGCTGAAGAAGAGCTCGCTGAGAGCGACGAGTTCGACACCCGCATGGAGCTCCTTCAGGAGGCTATGGCGGACCTGAACGAGCGCGAGCAGCACATCATTCAGGAGCGCAAGCTCACCGAGGACCCCAAGACGCTGGAAGACCTGGCCCAGGTTTATGGCGTAAGCCGCGAGCGCATCCGTCAGATCGAGGTCCGCGCTTTCGAAAAGCTCCAGACCGAAATGGTCCGGCTGGCCCAGGAGCGCGGCCTGACGCCGGCTTAGAAACTGCAGCTTTCAAGGCGTCGCCCGCCGAATCGCCCCTCAGGATGAGCGACGAATAAGTGCATGAGGGGCGAACGGCGAAGCGATTTGAAGGATTCTGAGCTGCTTAGATCGCTTACGCCTGCGCCCGCTTCCAGCGCACCAGGCCGAGCGCCAGGCAGAACTGGGCGGCGTAATAGGTGATCCAGATCACCATGGCGTCCAGATCGAAGCGGCCATAGCTCGCGTCGAGTCCGCGAAACCACCCCGCGGCGATCAAGCTGTCCGACACCACGAAGAGAACGGCGCCAAGGCCGATGAGACGCGGACCCGTGACAAATCCGGCCAGGATCGCCATGGCCAATATGATCACCACATAGGCGGTGACGACGCCCTGCAATGCGCCCATGCCCGGACTGAGCCACCAGTGGAGGGCGGCGCCGAACACGGCGAGCGCGGCGCCGAGAATCAGGCCGTCGCGCTTGAAGCCGGTGCGCAGGATCATCAATACGAAAATCGCGATATAGGCGATATGCGCGCTGGCGAAAAAGCCGATCCCGGCTTCGCGGGCGGGCGGGTCGAGCGCCAGCGCGAAATCGCCGCCGGCGGACGCCAGCAGCGCAATGGCAAGCAGCGGGGCGCGAGAAAAGGCCGCATAAGCCGCCAGCAAGGCGATGGACAGGGTTTTGACGATCGGCAGCTCGGCGCCCGCCGGCGCCAGATACACCAGTCCAAAATAGATCAGCGAGGTGATCGCCGAGACCCACAGATAAGCCGGGGCGGCCCAGCTGGGGATCAAGGCTTCGGTCTCGGCGTAACGGTCGGTCATGGAGCGGCTCGCACGGCTGGTCGTTTGCGCCGGCACGCTAAGCGCTCCGCGGGATCAGGAAAAGAGCGGTGCGCTGCGCTATTTCTTGATCGGCGCGATCGGCTCCGGTTTGCCCGGCCCGCGCGGGCGCAGGCCTTCATTGCCGATTTCCCCGGCCTGGAACGGCTCCACCAGACCCGCCCAGCGCCCGGACAGCGCCGCGATATAGATCATCGGCCCGTTCGGATTGGAGCGGAAATTGGAATCCGTCGCCACGACCAGCCATTCTTCTCCGCGCCGCACCATGAAGGGCGATCCCGAATCCCCCCGCGTGGTGTCGCAGTCATGCGCCATAGTGTTGTCGCGATTGAAATCCAGGATCCGGCAATCCTCATTGCCCGAGAGATTTGTCCCGGTATCCCAGGAATAACCCGCCTGCCACAGGCGTTCGCGTTGCGCCGCCCGGCCGCCGGCCTGGGACAGGTCAAGCACGCCGACATGGCCCAGCTCGTCGCCAATCCGCCGATCGATGCGCAACAGGGCCCAGTCGGTTCCGTCAATGTCGTCGGAATTGCTGAAGCGCGGCTCATTCCAGTCCGGGTCCAGCAAATAGTCGACCACGCGCGCCGTGCGCTGACCGCCCGCCAGCGCTTCGCCGGTGCGAAATTCGCCCGCAGCGGTCACCCGTCCGCCTTCGGAGATGCAGTGAGCCGCGGTGATCAGGACATCCGGGCCGATCAAGGTCGCCGTGCAGGTTCCGCCCTGATCAAAATCGACATACCCGACAACGCTCCAGGGAAACGCGCCGGTGTCCATCAGGATCCGGTCGTCGCGGCCGAAAAAGTGGTCATTAATCGTCAGCGGCCGATCGCGCGTCGAGCAATCGGTCCGGTCGGTGCGCGCCTCGCACCGGCCATCGCCCCGCGAAGGCTCCTCGCAGACGCCGTTGAACGCCGTGTCGCAGCGATCTGTCTGAAAGCGAAGATGTATCACATCGCCGCAATCGGTCAGGTCGGTGCCCTGCGGGCAGGCGCCGGTGCCGAACCCGGGCTCGTCGCATTCCCCGTCGCGCGCCCATCGGCAGCTGTCGTCCTCGACGCCCTGCATGATCCGCCAGCAATCGGAATAATCCGTGCCGGACGGGCAGGCGCCTGTGCCGACGCCCGGCTCATCGCACTCATTGTCATTGGCCCACTGGCAGCTGTCATTGCCGCTTACGCCGGCCGGGCGGGCGCCAGGCTTGCCCACCTGCTGCAGCAGCCGCGCATAATCGCGCGAATCCGGCGCGCCTTCGACAAAGCCGTCAATGGTTTCAATCTGCTGCGCCGATGCGGAAGCTGCTGCAAGAGCCAGTGCGGCGAGCGCCGCAAACGCCAAGACATGAATGCGCATAATTGCGCCCCCTCTACATTGAATTTTGTTCGATCAGGCTAGAGCGCTCCGATGAAAACCACAAATCGGCGACGGGCATGAACACGCTTGCCCGTAAATGCGGACGGGACTGGCGCTCATTGTCTGATGGAGCCGAAACGATGCCTTCCAAGGCCCTCAAAATCCTACTCCTGTCCGCCTGCGCCCTGGCGGGAGCGGCATGCGCCACGCCTGCCGCGCAAGCCGGCGAATGGCGCCTGGTCGCCAGCCGCTGTCCCGATCTGGTTGAGGATCGGCGTGACCGCCGCGTGGCGTGGTCGCGCGCCGATCTTCGCGAAGACGCGCGCGATGTTCGCGTCACACGCTGCCCGGCCAGCGCCTTTGTCTACGTCCCCGGCCCGCGCGAGCGCGCCGTCCGACGCAGCTGGCGGCACGAGGCGGTGATACGCCACACCAGACACGGGCGCTATGTGGTCGTCGACCCGCGCGGACGCCCGCTCAACGTGCGCATCGTCGCGCAATTGGATCATTGACGTTCGCTGAATCGACTCACCTGTGGCGCTGTGACGCAATTGCTCCGCATACGCGTTCCAGGCGATAGTCCAAGGGCTGCAGGCGGATCATCCCCTCAACGATCTTCGCTGCAGCCATGGTGAAGCATGGTTCAGCTCGCTTCTCACGAGTTGGACACCGATTGCGCCGCCAAGCGGCGTCAGGCGTCCCCAACCGCCTGTTCGGCTCACGATTTGTTCGCCGCCGGCTCTGATCAAGCCGGCGGTTTTTTTGTGACGCGCCGTGGCGAAGCCGGCGCATTCATCTCGCTAAACCTCAGCTGAACAAGAGCCCCACGCCGGGTTCAGGCGCAAAGCGTCAAGCTCTTTTCATCGTCGCCGGATGGTCCGGTTCGACAGTCTGAAAAGAAGGCGAGAGCCATGAATCTGATTGCCAAATTGGCGGCGGCCGCGGGGCTCGCCGCAATCTCCTTCACCGCACTGCCCAGCGGCGCTGAAGCGCAGCATCGCGGCGGGCATGGCTGGACCGGGCCCCAGGGCCACTTTCTGGTCTATATCCGCTCCTGCCCGGACCTGCGCGAAGACCGGCGCGACAGGCGCATCTATGAAGGCCGGCGCGACGTCCGTGAAGACCGGCGCGATAGCCGGGTGATCGAATGCCCCCGCCGCGCTTGGGAATACGTCCCTAGCCGCAGGGAGCTGCGCCAAGGCCGCACAGGTCATCGCCTGCGCCCGACGGTCGCTTATCTTGATCGCCGGTCAGGCCAGTATTTTGTCGAGACGCGCTGGGGGTCGGTGCCCACCTATGTCGTTCGCGGCCGGTCTCCCAATGATCCACGCCGCGGTCGAGGCCATCGCCGTGACCGCCACTATTATGGCTGGACTTACTAAGGCGAAGCCCCCGGCTTGACGGCGCGGGCCCTTCCTCCCGGGGCCTGCGCCCTCAAGGCGTGGGTGCGGATGCGCCGAACACGGCCTCAGGGTCCGGCACGACCGATGTCGACACCGCGTAGGACCGGTCGACGAAGCGGTTCGACCCCGGCCCGTCCGGTTCGACGCTGACGCCGGTATGGGAGACGATGGCGATGATCGCCCAGTCTTCGCCCCGGCGCACCAGCAGCGGCGATCCGGAATCGCCCACCACCGTATCGCAGTCATGGCCGATCAGGCCCGAGGCCCGAAATTCCAGAAGACGGCAATCCGTGCTGCCTGACAGATGGTCTCCCGTATCGGCTGAATAGCCCGCCTGCCAGACCCGCTCGAGCCTCGGGTCATCGCCGAAAAAAGCCCGGTAGGCGAAAACCACCAGCACGATCATGCCGATAGCCGCCAAACCTTGCAGAATATTGCGCTCCACGCCCTTCAGCGCGAACCCGGCGATGTAGGCGATCAGCACCAGCGCGATGAAGCTGATCAAATCCCGGCGCAGCGGGCGATTGTCGGTGACCGCCTCAACGGAGAGATAGCCGAGCTCGGCCCCGATCGGCCGATTCAGCTTCAGCAAGGCCCAGTCAGAATTGTCGCGGAAGAAACGGCGCATGTCCGGATCATCGCGAACTGTGGGCAGGATATGGGCGTCGATGACCCGCGCCGACACCGGGCCGGCGGCCGCGTCCCGCGCCGCGACGAAGTCTCCGTCCGGGACCAGCGCGCCATGGTGGAGGATGCAATGGGCCGCAGTCAGCACGACGTCCTCTGCGATCAAAACGCCGCTGCAGGCCACGCCGGTGTCAAAGATCAGGTGGCCGATGGCGCTCCAGGGATGGCGGGCCGTGTCGAACAAAATCCGGTCGTCATAACCGAAAAAGGACGCGCGGCGCGAAAGCCCCCGCTCGCGGGTGGTGCAGTCGGTGCGGTCGCTCGCCGCTGGACAGGCGCCGGTCCCGCCGAGCGCCGGATCATCGCACACATTGTTGAAAGCCTGCCGGCAGGTGTCCAGGCCGGCGGCGGGCGCGGCGGGCGAACGCGACGGCTGCGCCGCGGCCGGCGCCGTGAGTGCGGTGAACGCCGCCGCAAGCAGCGCGCATCCCAGAATGACAGGCCGCGCCCGCATGCTCGATTCCTCTCGCCGGAAGCCGGCTAAAGCCGGATCACACCGGTAAGATAGGTCCGCGCGTCGCCGATCAAGCGTACGCGGCCCTGGCCGTCCGCCTCGACACTCAATGCGCCGGGGCGCGGCCCGATCTGCCGCGCCGTCAGCTTGGTTTCGCCCAGGCGCCGCGCCCAGTAAGGCGCAAGCGAGCAATGGGCCGAGCCGGTGACCGGGTCTTCATCAATGCCGGCGTCCGGGCAGAAGAAGCGCGACACGAAATCGACGCCGCCTCCCGGCGCGGTCACAAGGACATTGATTCCGGCCCGTTTCAGCGCGCCGAAGTCCGGCGACAACGCGGCGATTTGCGCCTGGGAGCCGAAGACCAGCATCTGATAGCGCGATCCGTGAATGCGCTCGACTTCAAAGGCGGCGTCCGGTTCGGCTCCGAGAGCGGCGACGGCCTCCGGCGCCGGTTCGGCGCTCGTGAAGGCGACTTCGGGAAAATCCATAATGAGACGGCCGTCCGCACCCTTTTCGACGGTCAGACGTCCAGAGGCGGTCTCAAAGCGCGTCTGCGCGCCGGTCACCGCGCCGGCGTCAAACAAAACCGCGGCGGCGGCCAGCGTCGCATGGCCGCATAAATCCACCTCGCAGCCGGGCGTGAACCAGCGCAGGGACCACAAATCCGGCTCGTCCATCGCCAGGAGATAGGCGGTCTCCGACAGGTTATTGGAGCGCGCCAGTCCGAGCAGATCATCATCGCTCAGCGGCGCAGCCAGCCGGCACACGCCGGCCGGATTGCCGCTATGGGGTGCGTCGCCGTCGGGAAATGCGTGGCGTTCTTCGTATGGGATCTCGATCATCGTTCAGCTCTTGTGCTGGACCGGAACGCGGTCTGCGGCGTCCGGCGCCGCCGTGATGAGCGGTTCGAAATAATCCACCACCGCTTGCGGCCCCAGATCCCGCGCAGTGCGCCAGAAGGCGGATGATGCTCGATTGACGACGAGGCCGTCCGCGGTGATGACCAGCACCGTCGGCGACCCTTCCAGCCCGTTTTCAAACCCCAGGCGCGCCACCAGGTCCTGATTCACGTCATAGCGCCCGATAGAGATTGAGAGGGTCTCGAAATGGGCGTCGAGCAGGGAGTTGATCGCGGGAATCGCCATCATGCCCGCCAGCACCCGGCAGTCCGGACACCAGGCGCCGCCCAAGGTGATCAGCACGCGCCTGCCGCCTTCAAGCGCGCAGGCGAAAGCCGCGTCCAGTGCGGCCTGAGCGTTCAGCGCGTCGTCATAGGGATTGGCGATCTCACTAAACGCCGTGTCGGCGGGAAGGGTCAGGGACGTCATCGGCGCCTCGTCAATCGAAAAAGGGCGGCCAGAAAAGCGGCGGCGGGACCCCAATGCAAGACCGACGCGCGTCAGCGCTCTGTTCGCGTCAGCTCCAGAGCATCCAGCGCGATATCCATCAACGCGGCTTCATATCGCGTGAAACCGGAAACCGGGTCGCGATTCAAATCGCCTTCAGGATCAACCCCGGTGACGAAGAAGGCCACCGCGGCGTTCTGTTCGCCGATCGCCCAAGCCCCGCCATAAAGCCCATAGGCTTCGCCAGCATGGCCGACAAAGGTCCAGTCGGGCCGCGATTCAATCTGCCCGGAGGTGAGGATTTGCGGGCCGGGCCCATAGGCGCGCACGCCAGGCGTCTCATCGCCGGTCCAGACCGGATCGCTCAAAGCCTCTCCCATCGCGCCCGGAAGCAGCGCGGAGGCGAGCACGGCCAGATCCTCGACGCTGGCGCGCAACCCGCCCTGGGGCGAATACAGCGTGCCGTTGTCAAAGGGCTCGCGCGCCATGATCCGCGCATCGCCGGCCGGAGACTCGGCTTGCAGGATTGCGGGACGGTCTCCGGCGAGCACATCGGCGGCGTCGACCTGCGGCGTCCAGACGCCGTCGAAGCGCCGGTGCAACGTTGCGCCGAGGCGGCGTTTCGGAAGGCTGACGCCCGACCAGTTGAAGCCGGCGTCCAGGCCGAGCGGCGCCAGCACGCGGTCTTGGGCGAGATGGTCAAATCGTTCTTCGGCGGCCCGCTCCATGACCTGGGCCGCGATCCCGTAATTGATGTTGGCGTATGTCCAGCCTGCGCCCGGCGGATAGTCGCAGCGCGCTTCGGCGGTGAGCAGGCTTTCCAGCGTGGCGCCGGAGGGCGCCCAGTAGATCTCCGGATCGCAAATCCCGCTGGTGTGAGCCAACAAAGCGGTCAACGTCACCGGCGCGCCGCCCGGCTGGACTGGAAGGTCAAAGCCGAGCAGCGCCGTGACGTCCGCCTCCATGTCGATGACGCCCTCTTCCGCCAAGCGCAGCGCGGTCATCGCCGTCGCCAGCTTGGAGATCGAGGCGGCGCGCACCGCAGATTGGGGCGTCAATCGGCGGGATTGGGTCAGGCCGTCTTCGTCGAATGCCGCCGCGCCGACAGCGCGAGACCAGACGATCTCGCCGTCGCGCCACACCGCGACCGCCGCGCCGGGAACCGCCTGCGACGCCTCTCCGTCGCCGGTCAGGAGCGCCTCAAGGCGGGCCTCCAGCGACATCATCGTTGGAGGTTCGGCAGGCGGCGCGCATGCAGCTGCAAGGCTTGTGCATGCGAGCAATATGAGGCGCCCGGTCATGCGCGTTTCAGCCCGGCGACGTCACGTCGGGCGCGTCGACAAAGGGGCGAATGCCGAATTCGGGGTAGATCTCGCTGGGGAAGTAAACCGCGCCGTCGGCGACCACCATGGAGATGGTCTTAATGTCCTTGAAGTCCTCGGTCGGATCGCCCGGGACCAGGAAGAAGTCGGCGTATTTGCCAGGCGTGATCGAACCCAGCTCATCGCCGGCGCCCAGATAGTCGGCCATGCCCTGGCTGGCCCAGGCGAGGATCTCCGACGGCGCCATGCCGATGGTCTGATAAAGCTCCAGCTCCCGGTGATAGGTGAACGACCCGCCCATATCCGTGCCCGGCACCATGAAGATGCCGCGCGCCCGCAATTCGGCGAGGCCGGCGGTGACCTGCTCGAACGCGCCGCGATAGGCGATATCGTCGTCTTCGGTTTCGATCGCCGCCCAGGCGGAGCGCGCCTGGCGCTGGGACGAGGCCGGCATGTGGTCGATATAATCGACCGCCCCGGGGGTCAGCTCGCCGTTGCGAGAAAGCAGCAGCGCCTCATGGATCGCAAACGTCGGATCGATAGCGATCTCGGCGTCCACCATGGACTGGATCGTCGCCTGGACTTCCGGGCTGTCCAGATCGAGTTCCGGGAGCCGCTTCAGGGCGGTCAGACGCAACAGCGTCCGGGTGTCTTCGCCCTCCTCCAGCACCCAGCCCAGCATGAGCTGGTTGATGTGGGTGAGCTCGTCATAGCCAGCCGCGATCATGGCGTCCGCATCGGTGAAGGCCGGCACATGGCCGGTCACCCGCAATCCATGAGCACGCGCCTCGGCGATCGCCGCCGGGATCCATTCCGGACGCATGGAGTTGTAGACCTTGATCTGGTGGAATCCGCCGCGCTCGGCATAGGCGCGCACCGCGTCGACCGCTTCGTCTTCGCTGCCGACCAGAATGCCGTTATTGGAGTTGAACGGGCTGCGTCCCTCAATGAAGCCGGAGCGGAACACCCGCGGACCCGCGACCCGGCCGCTTTCGATATTCTCGATCAGCCCATCGAGCACGTCATTATTATTGCCCATGTCCCGCACGCTGGTGATGCCGGCCGCGATGCCCAGCGCCGCAGCGCTCTCGCCCAGATGGGCGTGCATCTCAAACAGCCCCGGCAGAAGCGTGCCGCCGGCCCCGTCGATCACGACCGCGCCGTCCGGCAAGGCTTCATCACCTGGCAGAACGGCGCTCACGCGTTCGCCTTCAAAGATGACTGTGGACGCCGCCCCACGGCTCTCGGTCGCCGGATCGAAGACATGCACATTGGTCACCGCGACCGGGCCGTCATAGCGATGGGCGGTGCGGGACTGGATGTCCTCATAGCGCCGGGCGCCATATTCAGCCGCCCGCGCGCGCAAGGCTTCGTCATCGCCTTCATAGCCGTCCGCAAGAACCGCGAAGCCGGGTGAAATCACGCCGAAAAAGGCATTCTCCTGCATCAGGAAATACGTCGGGTTCAGGCTGGTGCCGGACAAGGCGTAGGCGGTGACCTCGCCGGCCGTTTCGCCCTCGCCGACCGGGAGCGTCTCCAGCTCGCTCAGGCGCAGTTCGCCGCCCGGCAGAGCAGGGATCGCGCGATCGGCGTCGGCGAGCAAAATCCGTCCCGCGATCGCAAGCTGATACGGCGAAGCGTTCTGCGGCACGTAATAGGCTGGCTCATCCAGCGTCGCGGAACCTTCGCCGGTGGCGTCGCGCCAGACCGCCGCCGTGTCGGTCCACGCAAACATCTCGTCGACCTGATTGCCGAAGGTGGATGCGCCCTGGATGCTCCAGCGGGTTGGAAAGCCGGCGGCGTCGACTTCGATCACCTCCGACAGGGTCGGGCCGCGCCCATTATTGCGAAACTCGTATTCGATCTCGAAGCCGGCTTCGGTGCGGGTCAGATCCACCGATCCGATGGGCGTGCCGCCCACCAAGACAACGAAGCGATCCGCTTCATGCTCCGGCGCCTCGACCAGCGCCGGTAAAACCGTCGCGTTTGCATCGGCCGGCGAGGCCGCAGTCTCCTCCGCCGCCGGCGCGCAAGCAGCCAATACGAGACCTGCGAAGCTGAATCCCAATGTACGCACCGAATCCGCCATCCATTCCTCCCGAACGCGCTTCGCCGCGCTTTTCAAAGCCATAGCAGGCGCACCTTGCGGAGTCTCGGTCCGCGTCGGGCCCTGTTTCAAGCCTGCGCCAGGACCTGCGCCGTCGCGCTTGCGATCACCGCCTCTTCATCCGTGGGTATCATCCACACCGAGACGCGCGATCCGGACGCGCTGATCCTGGCCGGCGCGCCGCCCGCTGAAGCGTTCTTCCCGTCATCCAGCTCAACACCCAACCATCCAAGGCCGGCGCAAATTCGTTTCCGCACGTCAGGCGAGTGCTCGCCAATGCCGGCGGAAAACACCAGCGCGTCCAGCCCCTGCAGCATCGCTGACAGCCCGCCGATTTCACGCTGACAGCGCGCGATGAAGTAGTCGAGCGCTTCCGCCGCCTGAAAGGTGCCGGCCTTCACCACCGCGCGCATGTCGCCGCTGGTTCCGGACAGGCCTTTCAGACCGCTCTCGCGATAGAGCAGGTCGCTCAACGCATCGGCGCCGATGCCCTCCTGCGCCATCAGATAGAGCAAGACCCCCGGATCGATCTGACCGCAGCGGGTCGCCATCGGCAGTCCGTCGAGCGCCGAAAACCCCATCGTGGTGTCCACCGAAACGCCGTCGCGGATGGCGCACAGGCTCGCCCCGGAGCCCAGATGCGCCAGGATTGCGCGGGGCGGCATGGCGCCCTCATGACCCGCGAGAGCCGCCGTGAGGAAGGCATAGGACAGGCCGTGAAATCCATAACGCCGCACGCCCGCATCGAAATATCGGCGCGGCAGGGCGAAGGCGTCGGCGGCGAAGCTGTGGCGGCTGTGAAAGGCGGTGTCGAAGCAGGCGACCTGAACCGCGTCCGGAAAGGCCCGGCGCGCCGTGGCGACCGCCGCCAGATTGTGCGGCTGGTGCAGGGGCGCCAGCGGGACCAATCGTTCAAGCTTGGCCTCGACTTCGGGCGTGATGGCGCAAGCCTCCTCGAACT
The DNA here is from genome assembly GCA_001657295.1 of Oceanicaulis sp. BBD 1991-10. Lineage (GTDB taxonomy): Bacteria > Pseudomonadota > Alphaproteobacteria > Caulobacterales > Maricaulaceae > Oceanicaulis. Next base: position 13,889 of record LYSW01000045.1, read on the forward strand.
GCGCCCCGCCGTGGACGATGCGGTGACCGACCGCATGGACCGTTTCGCCCGCGACCTCGGCCAGCATTTCCAGCGCCGCCTCCAGCGCCCCCTCATGGCTGCCGCCGCGGCGCAGGGTGCGCTCGATGAGCTCGCCGGCGGGCTGTTTCAGCGTCAGGTGCGCCGTCTCGGCGCCGACCCCGTCCACATGGCCGGTCATCCGGCGCTCGGCGCCGTCGCGGGAAAAGACCGCGAATTTCAGCGAGGACGATCCGGCGTTGAGCGTGACCAGGCTCATGTCGCGGGGGCGCTGTCGGCGACGCCCGGCGCCGGCCGGCCGGTGCGGATCCATTCGGCGTGAAGCGCCGCCACGGCGCAGCTCACCAGCCGGGAGAATTCTGAATCCGCGCGGCTGGTGACGATCACCGGCGCGCGGGCTCCCAACACAACGCCGGCTGCTTCGGCTCGCGCGACGAAGGTCAGTTCCTTGGCCAGCATATTGCCGGCCTCCAGATTGGGCGTGATCAGAATCTCCGCACGGCCCGCCACCGCGCCCGTCAGCCCCTTGACCCGCGCCGCCTCGAGATCGACTGCATTGTCCATCGCCAATGGACCGTCAACCAAACCACCGGTGATCTGACCGCGCTCGGCCATCTTCGAGAGCGCTGCGGCGTCCAGCGTCGACGGCAAAGCCGGGTTCACGGTCTCCACGGCGGACAGCACGCCGGCCCTGGGCAGGCTGACGCCGAGCGCCCGGGCGAGGTCGATCGCGTTTTGAACGATGTCCGCCTTTGCGATCAGGTCGGGCGCGATATTGACCGCCGCGTCGGTGACGAACATCAAATGATCTTCGCCCGGCACGTCCATGACGAAAACATGGGACAGGCGCCGGTCGCCGCGCAGGCCATGGCTGCGATCGAGCACCGCACGCAGCAAGGTGTCTGTGTGAAGATGCCCCTTCATCACCGACGCCGCCTCGCCGTTCGCCACAAGCTGGCAGGCCATGGCGGCCGCCGACTTGGGATCCGGCGCGTCCACGATCTGAAGCCCGGAGAGCGCGCGCCCGGCCTCCGCCGCGGCGGCGTCGATCTTCGCTGTCTCGCCGACCAGAATCGGCGTGATCAAGTCCCGGTCGGCCGCCAGCAGCGCGCCCAGCAGCGCTTCATCCGTATGGGGACAAACAATCGCGGTGACGGCGGGCTCAATCCCGTCGCAAGCCGCCAGCAAGCGCTCGAAATGCGGATGGCGGCGCACCAGCAGGTCGGGCAATGCGACATCATCAAATCGCTGCGGCCGATCGGCGGGCGCCACTTCGACGACGGCGGTCAGCGCCGGCCCGGCCGGGCCTTCGACCCGCGCGCTGAGGGTGACGTGAGCCTCAGACTTGTCAGACACTTCGACGCTGGCGGTGACGGCTTCGCCAAGGCGGACCGGGGCGCCGACTTCGCTTCGCCAGCTCAGCTCCCGCGAGCCTGGTCCCGGCAAATGCGATCCGATCAGCGCGGAGATCAATCCCGCGAGCCAGGCCGGCGGCGCCAGAGCTTCAGGGGCGCCGTCGCCATCGCCGTCGAGCTCGGGCAGATGCAGCGGATTGAGATCGCCGGAGGCATGGGAATAGAAGACCAGATCATTGGCCGTCAGGGTCCGGACCGACGTCGCTGAATCGCCGACATTCAGGTCGTCCAACCCCTTGCCGGTCATCCCTTTGGCGGCGCTCATGGCCTTGCTCCCAGTCTTCACCCCGGCGCTACATGGGTCGACCGTTATTGGCCTCAATCAGCATACGGCGCAATTTGCGCATGCCGCCGACCCAGCGGTCATATTCGCTGCCTTTCATCGCCACGCTTTGCGGCGTGTTCGGGTGGGTGGTCACCAGAAAGCGACGGTCTTCGAACGCCTGAAGCAGCGTGTCGGCGACTTCGCTGGCGTCGATATATCCTGAGAGTCCCTGCGCGCCGCCCTCGATACCCTTGACCAGCGGCGTATCAACGCCTTCCGGGCACAGGCAATGGACCTGCAATCCATCATCGCCATGGGTGATCGCAAGGCTTTCGGCGAAGGCCACGGCGGCCGCTTTGGTCGCCGAGTAGGGCGCATCGCCGATCATGTTGAGAAGACCCGCGGCCGAGGCGGTGACCACGAAGACGCCGTCGCGTGACGCCATCGACCGGGCCAGATGACGCGCGGCATAGACGCTGGCCATGACATTGACGTCCCAGCAGGCTTGCCATCCCGCGTTCGGCGCATCGCCCGCACCCCAACCCGGCCCGTCCGTCACACCGATCCCGGCGTTGGATATATAATAATCAATGGGACCCAGGCGCCGCTCGGCGGCGTTGATGAAGCGCACCAGCGCCGCCTCATCCGTGACATCGACCCCGGCGCCGAACCCGCCAAGCGCTTCGCCGACGGCTTCAGCCCCGGAGCGATTGAGATCGACCGCGGCGATTTTGGCGCCGCGGGCGTGCAGCGCCTCGGCGATCGCCTTGCCGATGCCGCTCGCCGCACCCGTGACGACGGCGACCTTGCCCGAATAATCCATGGTGAAACCTTAAGCGCTGCCCTGCTGCAGGAGCCTAGCGGTCCCGCAGGGCCGCGCAAGCGCCAACGCCGCCGGCGATCAGCTGCGCGCCAGCGCCGCGTTCAGGATTGCGGCGACGATGGTCAGAGCCGCGCGGTAGTCGTCGAGCGTCTGAGGCTTGCGGACCGAGGAGACGACATTGGAGAAATCCGCCGAGGCCCGCTGCAGGCGGGCGGCGTCTCCCGAAAACACGATGACGGGAATGCGGGCGAAATCATCGTCGTCCAGCAGCCGGTCCAACAGCCAGAGGCCGTCCTCGCCCGCCAAATTGAGATCAAGCACGATGCAATCGGGCTGACGCGTTCCGTTCCGCAGCTCATTCAGCGCGGCCTGGCCCTCCACAGCGCGCACGATTTCGGCGGCGCCGGCCTCCTCGCGCAGCATCTTCTCAAACAGAAAAGCATCCTGATCATCGTCTTCGACCAGGAAAACGACGGCGTCGCGCGCGGCAGCTAGCATTGAGTGTCCCCGGCCTGTTTGAGGATTAAAAGTAACGCGCAGAGATGCGGCGACAAGTCACCTGTTACAAAATTGTAATATAAAATGACAAGGTCGGCCAAGCCTTTCCGCCGAGACTGGCGGACATGCAGCGTGAGCCGCCGCGCGCCGGCGCGCATTCCGGCGCGGTGCGCGTGAATGAGCGATGAAAGCCGGCGAAGCGCAGAAACACGGGCGTGGCGAAAGCTCGAAAGAGTGATGGTACGGGTGGTCGGACTCGAACCGACAAGGGCTTGCGCCCGGGGGATTTTGAATCCCCTGCGTCTACCAGTTCCGCCACACCCGCACGCGATCGCCGACGCACCTCCTCTATGGCGTGAAATCGCTTGGAGGTGAAGAGGCGGCGCACAGCCCGGCGCAGAAACCCTTTTCGCCGCACACGCGCCATGGACGGCGCGAGCGGCGCGCCATACCGTGCCGCGGATTCGATGACACTGAGGCCATGCAAGACCGCGTCGACCCTTCCGCCCCCTTTGAGGAAGCCGCCCCGACCGGCGGCTTGATCGCCGCACTGGAGGAGATCGCGGCGGAGGCGGGCGAGACGGGCCTGAGCCTTGGCGCCTTCTCGCATCGGTTGGGCGAGCGGGTGTTCGGCGTCTTGCTGTTCGCGCTGGCGATCCCGGTGTGCATGCCCTTCCTCTACGGCGTGCCCCAAGTGGTGGCGCTTCCCATGATGGCGATCGCCGCCCAGATGGCGGCCGGCCGGCCCGAACCCTGGATGCCGCGGCGCTTCGCCGAACGTCAGATCGGCAAGGCGGGCCTTGAGCGCATGGCGACCGGCGCGCGCAAATGGTTCGGCTGGGTCGAGTCGCTGGCGCGGCCGCGCCTGACATTCTTGTCGGGACCGACCGCCGAGCGTCTGGTCGGCGGCGTATTCGTGCTTTTTTGCGCCTCCATTCTGGTGCCTTTGCCGGCGACCAATACAACGCCGGGCATCGCCATCGCGCTGGCGTCGATCGGCTTGATCACACGGGACGGGCTGCTGGTGCTCGCCGGCCTTGTTCTCGGCGTCGCCTGGATCGCATTGTTGATCTTCGGCTTTGTGTTTTTCGGCACGGCCTTTCTCGACACGCTTAAGGATTTCATTCTCTCGCTGATCGGCGGATCAGGCGGGGATGCTGCGGCGCCAGAAGCTCTCGCCCTCTTCAGCGTTCGGCCATAGACTGCCGCCCATGAGCACGCCTGGTGAACTCATTGATATCTGGACCCGCCCGGACCGGTGGCCGCTGACCGCCGCCGCCGGTTCCGCAGTGATCCTGGCCGGGGCCTATGCGTTTGAGATCATCGGCAATTATCCGCCCTGCCCGCTCTGCGTGGCGCAGCGCTGGGTGCATATCTGGATCATCGTGGCCGGCGTCATCGGCTTTCTGGCGGCGCTGGTCCTCAGACGGCCCGATGCGCAGCTGGTGAAGACCGGGGCAAGCACGATGCGCGGCTGGTTCCGCACGCGCTTGCAGGCGCTTTACGCGCTCTATCAAGCGCCGGGCGCGCTGGCGCGGATGGCCTGCACGGTCGTCGCCGCGCTCGCCGGGTGGAGCCTGTGGGAAGCCGCCCGCCATGCCGGCATGGAGTATGGTTTCTGGACCATCGACTGCCAGCCCGCCGACGCCGCCGGCGTGACCGTGGACTCGCTCCTCAACTCCCTTGGCACAGCGCAGAATGTCGTGCCCTGCGACGAGGCCGCCTGGACGCTGCTCGGCGTCTCCATGGCCGGCTATAACGCCCTGTTCAGCGCGGCGCTGTGCCTTATCTCCATCATTGCGATTTTCAAAGGACCGTCCTGGAGGCCGGACTTATGAGTTTTCAGCGCAGACATGTCCGCCGCCCGGGCCGGGTGCGCGACCCCAGGCGGATCGAGCAGATGGTGCGCGTCGACCATGCCGGCGAATACGGCGCGGTGCGAATCTATCGCGGCCAACGCGCCGTGTTCAAAATCCAGCCTTCCAAGACCCGCATCACCCGCCAGCTGGAGCATATGGAGGCGGATGAGCAGCATCATCTGGACGCCTTCGACGATCATATCCGCGACGGGCTGGCGCGCCCGACTTTCCTGGCGCCGGCCTGGGACGCGGCGGGTTTCCTGCTGGGCGCCGCGACCGCGCTGATCGGGGAACGGGCGGCCCATGCCTGCACCGAGGCGGTGGAGACGGTGATCGAGGGCCATTATGACCGCCAGGTCAAAGAGCTGCGCATCATGGGCGAGACCCGGCTCGCCGATCAGTTCGCCCAGTTCCAGGCTGAGGAAGTCGCCCATAAGGACCTCGCGGTCGATGAAGGCGCCAAGCAGGCGCTGGGCTATCCGATCCTGTCCGCCGCGATCACCGCAGGGTGCCACGCCGCGATCGCGGTGAGCGAACGGATCTAGCCTCGCTCCAGCGCCTTGAGCGCCTCCACCGCGGCCATCTTGTCGATCGCCGCTTTGACATAGGCGTCAAGCGCCGAGCCGTCGGTGTAATCCGCGTCCGCCGTGAAATGCACGCGCGCGTCCGCCTTCAGCGCCGCCGTCTTCTTCACCAGCGCGTCGTCACCTGCGGGGTGCACCGCGATGGAGACGCCGCCCTGTTCTTTCACCGTACGCATGCACGGCACGTCGGTGTCGCCGTCTCCGATATAGATCATGTTGCGGAAGGGCACCGGGCGGTCGTCCTCGTCCACATAGCGGTTCACCGCCGCATGGTCGGACAGGTCCAGCGCGCCCTTATTGATGCGGAACAGAAATTGGGTCTTGTTGGTGTAGTTCACCGCAGACGCCGCCCAGACCGGCACCTCATCAGCGTTGTATTTGAATTCGCTAGCGAATATCGCGTCGAACTCCGACCCGATGGCGCAGGCTTCGATCATCTCCTTTAGTCCCGAGGAGATGATGTAGTGCTCGATTTTGACGCCCCGCTCGGCGCCGTAATCGCGCAATCGCTGGAACCAGCCCTCGCTCACGCCGTCGAAAAAGCCGATTTGCTGGCCGTGACGCTCGATATCTTCTCGGCGAAAACGCACCTCCTCGCGTTGGGCGGCCTTCACCATCTCATGCATGTAAATGAGGATATTGTCCGCCCCCAGCCGCGCCGCGTCGCCATTGACCTTGGCCCAGAAGGTTGCGGGGTCCTGACCGACTTCGGGAATGAAAGAGTGCTCCTGCATGGAGCCGGGCGACAGCGTGCCGTCGAAATCATAGGCGAGCGCGATGGTGGGACGATGAGTCATCGGGAGTCCAGGAATTGGCCGCTTCGCGCATCCGGATGGACAGCGTGCCGCATCATTAGACGGTTGCAACCCATATCGCGAGGAAGAAAACCTGATGATTGTCGCTGCGTTGATGTTGGCGTCGACCCTGTCTTGTGAAGGCCTGCCGCCTGCGCCGCCCCGTGCGGTCGAAGCAGGTCACGCGGCGCTGGCCCGCTTCCCGAGCGCCGGGCTGGCCTTGGTGCGGATCGAGGCCGGGGACGCCGTCTGGGCGCATTATGCCGGCGACGCCGCGCCGGGCCGTCCGGCCGATTGCGAGACGCTGTTCAATGTCGGCTCCATCACCAAGCTCATGACCGCAGAGTTGACCTTGCTGTTGGCCGGGGCGGGCGAGATTGATCTCGACGCCTCGATCGCGGACCTCGTCGCACATGCTGATCTGGGCGCGGATCCACGCTACGCCTTGCTTACGCCGCGCCTGATCCTCTCCCACCAGACCGGCCTTTTGAACTGGGAGCATAGCTATCCTGACCGCAAGCTCGCCTTCACCTTCGACCCCGGTGAAGGCTATTCCTATTCCGGGGCCGCCTATGAATTGCTGGCGCAGTATATCGAGGCGCTGACCGGCGGGTCTTTTGCGGACCTGGTCCAGGCGCGCCTGCTGGCCCCTCTGGGCGTCGAGGCGTATCTCGGCGCGGCGGCGGCGCCCTCGGATCACCGCGTCCTGCCGATGAATGCGGACGGCGAATTCGAGACGTTCCGGCCTTGGGAACAAGGTCCCAGCGCGGCTGACAATCTGTTTATTTCAGGACCGCAGCTGGCGCGGTTTCTCACCGCTTCGCTCGCTCAAGACAGCGAAGACGGCGCGCCGCGAAGCACGCCTTTG
>LYSW01000046.1:0-22808 GCA_001657295.1 Oceanicaulis sp. BBD 1991-10
GGGCCGCGTCCAACTTTGCGGGCTCGGGCGATGCCTACACCGCCGACATCACCCCGGCGGCCGACGGCACGGTCACGGTGGACATCGCCGCCGGCGCCGCCCAGGACAGCGCCGGCAACGACAACACCGCCGCGAGCCAGTTCAGCGTTCAGGCGGACCTGTCTCCGCCGGTGGTCACGGCGATGGCGCTGCAAGGCGCGCCGACGCCCGCCGACACAAGCGTCACTTTCATCGTCTCCTTTGACGAGGCCGCGCAGAATGTTTCGGCGGACGACTTCACCGTCACCACGGTGAGCGGCACCGCGACCGGTGTCGTCCAGCCGCTCGCCTTCGACAACGGCCGGGATCTCGACCTGGTGGTCGGCGATATCACCGGCGAGGGCGTGATCCGCGTCGACGTGTCGGCGGGCAGCGATATCAGCGACGATGGCGGCGTGACCGGCGTCGCCGCCTTCACAGGCGGGGACACGCATGCGGTCGACCGCGTCGGGCCGACCGTGGCGATCACGGCGCCGAGCGACGTGCAGACCGGCGTCTTCCAGATCACCGTAACCTTCAGCGAAGCGGTGACCGGCTTCGCCCTGGATGATCTGGTCGTCGCGGGCGGGTCGGCGTCGAACCTGTCGACGTCGGATGATACGGTGTTCACCCTGGACGTGACGCCGAGCGCGGACGGCTCGGTGACCGTCGATATCGCGGCCGACGCCGCGGCGGACAGCGCCGGCAACGGCAATACGGCCGCCCTCCAGGCGGTCGTCGACGCCGACGTCACCGCGCCGAGCGTGACGATCACGTCGGCTGCGACCGGACCGGTGAACGGGCCCTTCTCCATCACCGTGACCTTCAGCGAAGACGTTGCGGGCTTCACCATCGATGATCTTGATCTCGGCAACGCCGCGGCGTCCAATTTCATCGCTTCGGATTCAGACGCCACCGTGGACATCACCCCGACCGGGGACGGCCCGGTGACCGTGGACATCGCCGCGGGCGCCGTAACGGATTTCGCCGGCAATCCGAACACGGCGGCGGATCAGTTCGCCATCGAGAACGACGCGACGCGTCCGGAGCTGATCATCACCACGGCGGCGTTGGAAGTGAGCGGGCCGTTCACCGCGACCTTCACCTTCACCGAGGACGTCACCGGCTTCGAGCTCTCCGACATCATGGTCGATAACGGCGCCGCCTCCGGCCTGTCCGGATCCGGCGCGGTCTACACGGCGACCATCACGCCGGCGACCATTGGCGGGCTGATCATCGACGTGCCCGACGGCGCCGCGCAAGACGCCGCCGGCAATCTCAGCGTCGCGGGCGATGGCGGCGTCGACGTGGTCTCGGAAATCCCGACCGTCACGCTGGTGCTGTCCTCGGACATCGCCGATCCCGGCGATGTCGCCGGCACGGCGACGCTGAGCAATCCGGGCAGCGATCCGCTGCCGTTCACGGCGCTGGCGAATGTGAATTGGCTCGACGTCACGCCGAGTTCGGGCGTCATCCCGTCGCTGGGCGAGTTGGATCTGACGATTTCGCTCAATGACAATGTCAACGCGCTGGCGCCGGGAACCTATGCCGGCACGGTGACCGTCACCGTCGGCGCCGGCGCGCCGACCAGCACGACCTCGGCGGGCTCCGGGCTGCAAAGCACGGCCGTCACGCTGGTGGAGATTCCGATCACGCTCACGGTCGAGCAACGCTTCGGGACGGTCGAGCTGGTGGCGACCACCCCGTCCGGAGCCTCGGGCGAGGCGAGCTTCAGCTATGTCTCCGACCTGGCGGCGTTTGACGGCGCCACGCTGACCACGTCCGCCGGACGGGCCAGCGTGTCGGCCAGCGACGTGCTGTTCGGGACCTATGCGATCACCCAGTCGGCGCCGCCGGGCTGGCGCATCGAGTCGATCTCCTGCGCTGGCGACGCCGACGGCGGATCGACTTTCGACCTGGCCGCCGGCCAGGCCGTGCTCGATCTCGACCCGGGCGAAGCGCTGGTGTGCACCTATCAGAATGTGCGCGACGAGGATGCGGTCCGCATCGCCACCCAGCGTGCGATCCGAAACTTCATGGCCCGCCGGGCCGACCGGATCGTCGCGGCGGCGCCGGACTTCTCCCAGCGTTTCAACGCGCGTGAGCAGACCCGGCGCGGATCCTTCAGCGCCGACATGGACGGCTCGGGCCGCTCCACGATGGCGTTCAGCGCCTCGCTGGCCGGCATGCGCAACGCGGCCGAGGCGAACACGCCGGCCATCGCCGGCGTCACCAATTATGAGCGGCCCTTCGCCGAGCATTGGGACGTCTGGGTGGCCGCCGAAATCGCGAGCGTCGAGGATAATCGGGCGGGCGACGACGCCTCCAGCGATTTCGCCTTGGCTCAGCTGGGCCTTGATCGCCAATTCTCCGACACGCTGATCCTGGGCCTGATGGTTCAATTTGACTGGATGGATGAGGTCTCCGCCGACATCAGCACGGCCGCCGGCGCGGTCGCCGGCGCCCGGGTTGAGGGCGAGGGCTGGATGGCGGGCCCCTACGGCGTGTGGCGGCTGGGCGACCAGCTCATCTTCGACGCGCTGGCCCTGTACGGAACCAGCGACAACACGGTGAACCCGCTGGGCCTTTATGAAGACGAGTTTGAAACCGATCGCTTCATGATCCGCGCCAATCTGACCGGGGAGTATCGCGCGGGGTCCTGGCGCCTGCGCCCGCAAGCGAGCCTGACCCATTTCGAGGAGACCCAGGACGCCTATGTGGACAGCCTGAGCATCACCATCCCCGAGCAGACCGTGACCTTGGGGCGGTTCAGCGCCGGACCGGAAGTCGCCTGGCGCAACGAGACCGCATCGGGCGGCTATCTGGAGGTCGCCACCAGCATGCGCGCCGTCTGGGACTATGAGCCGGCTGAGCTCTTAAACGACGCCGGCGTGCTCACCGGGGGCGATGACGACCTCCGCGCCGACGCCCGCCTGGGCCTCAATGCAGGCTTGGCGTCCGGCATGACCGTCCGGTTCGAAGCTGGATTTGACGGTCTGGGCGTGGGCGAGTTTGAAGCGACCACCGGCCGGTTCGAACTGCGCATCCCGTTCGGCGCGCGCGGACGCGGCGGCGCTGCGGCGGTCCGCGCGGCGCCGCTGGCCTCCGGCGCACAGGCGCCGTGCGAAAGCCCGGCGGGTCTCGGCTTCGCCCATGCGGCCGGCCAGACCCGGTCCTGCGACGCCGGCGGGTTCGGCCGTCAAAGGCGCTAGGCGCATGGCGTCAGCTTGACCCCGCATCTGAAGACAGGTGCGGCGGGCTTTGTCTTAAGGCCGGTCGATCAGCGGCAGCCGGCGAGGTCGTCCAGCACGATCTCGCCAAAGCGATTCATGCCAGCGCCGCCTCGTGATCCGGCGTCATAGACAAAGCCATAAACCCGCACGCCGTCGGCGCGTGCGTACACGCCGCCGCGCACCCAGGACCCGTCAATCGCCGCCACTTGCCGCGAGGGCGCCGTCCAGCCGCGCCCGCAATCGCTTGTCAGATAGATGTCCCGGGTCCCGGCGTCGACGAACAGGGCGTGCAGATCAGCGCCGTCCGACACCAGGTCCGCGGCGGGCTGCTGGGAGTCGACGGCGTTGGTGATCACCCGGCGCGCGCTCAAGCGCACCGGCGGGGTCGGCGGCGCGTCGCCGACGATGCGGCGCTCCCAAAGCGTGCCGTCCGCCAGACGATAGGCGATCACCAGCGTGCGGGTTTCTTGCAGATACACCAGCGGCAAGACGGCGCCGTATTCCGCTTCAGTCGCGCCTGCGCCTTCCGCGATCAGCTGGCGCGGGCTCGATGACATATCTCCGTTCAGCCGGCGATGCCAAAGCGCGCCGTCGGCTTCGAAATAGGCGATATGGACCGCATCCGCGGCGCCGCGCACGGCCTGAGGCCCTGCGGTGATCCCGTGCGCGTCCGGATCGAGCAGCCGCGCCGGCGACACGCCGCCCTGCGGCGTTCGGCGCACATAGCGCAGCGTATCGTCGAGATAGACGATGACCTGGCCGCCGTCCGAGCGGACCGCCAGGGACGCCATTTGCGAGATCGCATCGCCGGAGGCGACCGGCTCGTCTCGGGCCAGCCAGCGGTCGGGCAGGGCCGGATGATCCGAGGTCGCAAATGCGTGGTGAAGGACCGCTTCCGTGATCTGGTGCGTGATATGGATCGTATCGCCGACCAGGCGGGCGTCCACGGCTTCCAGATCACCTGTGGCCGGCCGGTTCGGCCCGTCGATCTCGCGCCAGCTGCGGCCGCCGTCCTGAGATTTCATCATCATGAAAAGATTATCGGTTTCGGCCGGCTCTATGATGAAATAGAGGTCGCCTCCGGAGGCCTGAAACGGCCCGATCCGGCCCGGCGTCTCGACAAATGTGCCGCCCAGATGGCCCGCCGGGACGCGCAGCGTCACCGCCGGGTCCGGCCCGGCGTTCGCGACTTGCCCGTCCGCGTCGACCATCCGGAACCGGAAGACATCCCCGTCTTCATTCACCTCGGCGCCGTCGGAGAAGCGCCGGATGACCAGCGGCCACTCAAATTCGCCCAGCGCGCCGGGCGGCGCGGCCCAGGCGGGCGTCCAGGCCTGCAGGGACACGCCATAGCCCGGCTCGGAGGCGCCGGCCGGCCTCAGCAGCGGCAGGGTCGTGTCGCCATGGGTGAACGCGCCGCCGGACACCAGGCTCACCCGAGGCGTTCGCGGTTCGCCTTCAAGGGTGAAACCGCGCAGTTCGATCATGCCCGGCGCGCCGAGCCGAAACCCCGCCCGGCCAGGCGCGGGCGGGTCCGGCATGGTGAGGTCGAAGGTCAACGCGCCATCCAGCAGATCGACCCGCAAGCGGTCCTCGATCCGCTCGATCTCCGTGTTAATCCAAGCGTCCGCGGGAAATTCGAACGCCCGGCGTGTGATAATCGTCTCTTCGCCGTTCGAGACCGACACGACTCGCACTTCGCGGGCCGGCCCATCGAAGCGCACGCCCATGGACGCGCTGGCGCGGTGATCGCCGAAGACCAGCTCGAAGCGCTCGCCCTGACCGCTCGGAAGACGAAACTCGGCGCCCAGAACGAAGGCCTCAAGCGGCCAGGGCGGCTCAATGAAGGCGGCCCGATCCAACCCACCCGCCCGAGCGCGCAGGAATGCGCCGCCCCCAGCCGTCTCGATGAGCTCCAGGTCCAGGCCGCCGCTCCAGCCGAGCGGCCGGGCGCCCGGCGCAGCCCGTGTGAAATCAAATTCGACCGTGCGTTCGGGCAAAGGGAAGTCGTGGGCCTCGACATCGACCCAGGCGCCCTGATTGCGGCGGTATTGCAGGCGGTATCGGTTCACGCCGGCGTCGCGCCCGGCGCTCCGGGCGAGGACGCGCAGCCGGAAAGGCCGATCCGCCTCAAGCGTTGCGGGCGTATTGTCCGGGGCGGCCCAGCCCCGGTCGGCGTTGAGCGGGGCGCCGAACTCTGACCGGATTCGAAAGCCGGGCGCCTCCGCCTCGGGGGTTTGCGCCGCCGCCTCCGCCGCCAGAAGGATCGCCGCCAGCGCGACGCTCAAACCCGGTCTGACCATCGCCGCCTCCGCGCCTTCGCCGGCTCACCAATATTCGGGTTTGTCGAAGGCCGGCACGCAACGGCACGGCCCGGTCAGCGGCGTCAGCGGTTGATCGGTCAGGGACTGTCCCAGCCAGCCATGAACTTGCTGCAGCCGGAAGGGCGGTTGCGCGACCTCCGGCGTGATCTGGGCGAAGCCGACGCGGCGATAATAATCCGGGTCACCGTAGGTCATGGCGATCTCGGCCCCTTCGCCGCGCAGGGCGTTCAGGCCGTGGCGCAGCAGCTTTTCGCCCACGCCCCGCCTTTGCCGGGCGGTTGCGACGGCGACCGGCGAGAGCAGAAAGACCCGTCTTGCATCCTCGGGATAATCGAGCTTTGAGAAGGCGATCGCGCCGATAATCTCGCCGCGCTCCACCGCGCTGAAGACCCGGAGGTCTTCCGGCTTCGTGGTCGCCATGAGGTCGGCGGCCAGCTGGCCGATCAGGCGGCCTTCCGCCTCGCCCTCCGAATCGCCGAAAGACGCGGCGAAAAGGGCGCTGATCGCCGCCTCGCGACCTTTGAATCCTTCGACGAAATCCATACGCCTGGCACCTGTGTGTGCGGGCGCGGCCGGTCGGCCGCCCGTTTTTGTCCTACCGCGCCAGCGCGGGTCTGATAAGCGAATTCGCGATCAGCCCGCCCTAACGGGGGCGAAAGCGCGTCGCGGCCAGGAGAAGTGAGGTGACGCAGGCGCCGATCGACAAGAGCAGGCCTGTGGCCAGCAGCGCGCCGGACAGATAGAGCGTCGCCGTCCCGCCCGCCGGCATCTCGGCCGCGTGGGCCCAGCCATGGGCGAGCGCGAAGACCGCCGACCCCGCCAGGGCGACGACGCCCGGCACGCGGTCCGACAAGACCAGGGCGAGCGCCAATGCGGCGACCGATCCCAGGATCAACGCCTCGGCGAACGGCATCGTCACGCCGCTAAGCGCCAGCACGGCGCCGCCGGCCATGCAGGCCAGAAAGGCGGCGGGCAGAAGCCAGAAATTCGCGCCGCCCTGGCGCGCCGCCAGCGCGCCGACCGCCAGCATCGCCGCCAGGTGATCCAGCCCCGTCAGCGGATGCAGGAAGCCGTCTGCGAAGCCGGCGTGATGATGGCCCTCATGGCCCAGAGCGGGTCCAATCGTCGCAAGCCCGAGCAGGGCGGCGGCGGCCCCGGTGCGCACAAATACAGACATGGAATTCTCCCCGGTATGCTTATTTTACACGGCCTTTACTGAGAAAATGAAAGTCATTCTCAAGTCGCCGATCTATGTCTATTATGCGCCACGACGATCAATTCAAGTCTAAGACTTTCGTCTGCGTCGAGAAGGCGCATCCAAGCCTCTCCGGATGGTTGTTACGGTAATCCCACACAAGAAGCGTGGACATGGGTCAAATCGGCTCATGCCGGCGATGGGAGGAACAGGGCGCGTATGGGAGCCCTTTAAACAGGGTTTCGCGCCTGGCGTCTTCGCGACGGCGGTCATCTCGGTCCGCGCCCCTGGGGAGGCCCTCCAGATATGGCCGAGACGTTTTACGATGTTATCCGGCGCCAAGGCGCAAGCCGTCGGTCCTTCTTGAAATTTTGTTCTCTGACAGCGACGTCGCTTGGGTTGGCGCCGGCCTTCGCCGGCAATATCGCCCACGCCATGGAGACCAAGCCGCGCACGCCGGTGGTCTGGCTGAACGGGCTGGAATGCACCTGCTGCTCGGAAAGCTTCATCCGGTCCGGACATCCCCTGGTCTCCGACGTCGTCCTGTCGATGCTCTCGCTGGACTATTCCCACGTGCTGATGGCCTCGGCCGGCCATCAGGCCGAAGAAATCCTGCACCAGATTCGCGAAGAGCATGACGGCGAATACATCCTCGCCGTGGAGGGCAATCCCCCGCTCAATGAAGACGGCATGTTCTGCATCGTCGGCGGCCGGCCCTTTCTCGACCAGCTCCAGGAGATGGCCGAGGGCGCCAAGGCGATCATCGCCTGGGGCAGCTGCGCGTCCAACGGCTGCGTGCAGGCGGCCTCGCCCAACCCGACCCGCGCCACGCCGATCCATGAAGTGATCCGCAACAAGCCGATCATCAAGGTGCCGGGCTGCCCGCCGATCGCGGAGGTGATGACCGGCGTCATCACATACATGCTCACCTTCGACCGCTTGCCGCCGCTGGACCGGCTGGGCCGGCCCAACATGTTTTACGGCCAGCGCATTCACGACAAATGCTATCGCCGTCCGCATTTCGACGCCGGTCAGTTCGCGGAAGAATGGGACGATGACGGCAGCCGCAGGGGCTATTGCCTCTACAAGATGGGTTGCCGCGGGCCGACGACCTACAACGCCTGCTCGACCATTCGCTGGAATGGCGGGGTCTCCTTCCCGATCCAGTCCGGCCATGGCTGCATCGGCTGCTCGGAAGAGGACTTCTGGGACAACGGCCCCTTCTATGAGCGCCTGGCCCATATCTCCACGCCGCTGCTGGGCGCGGAGGGCAACGCCGACCGCATCGGCGCGGCGGCCGCCGGCGTCGTCGGCGCGGGATGTCGGCCTGACGGCCCTGAAAAAGGCAAGGGACAAGGCGGTGCGCCGTCCCGACGCCGAACCCTCATCCAGCGACGCCGAATAGGCCAGGGAGCTAAGCCATGCAGTCCACACCGAACGGCTTCAATCTTGACGCCTCAGGCCGCCGCGTCGTCGTCGACCCGATCACCCGCATCGAAGGCCATCTGCGCATCGAGGTGAATGTCGACGACGAGAATGTCATCCGCAACGCGGTCTCCACCGGCACGATGTGGCGCGGTCTGGAAGTCATCCTGAAAGGGCGCGATCCGCGTGACGCCTGGGCGTTCACCCAGCGCATCTGCGGGGTTTGCACCGGCACCCACGCGCTCACCTCGGTGCGCGCGGTGGAGGATGCGCTGGGCATCGACATTCCCGAAAACGCCAACTCGATCCGCAACATCATGCAGCTGGCTTTGCAGGTGCACGACCATATCGTGCACTTCTATCACCTGCATGCGCTGGACTGGGTGGACGTGGTCTCGGCCCTGTCGGCCGACCCGGTTGAAACCTCCCAGCTCGCCCAGTCGATCTCCGACTGGCCGCTGTCCAGCCCGGGCTATTTCCGCGACCTGCAGAACAAGCTGCGCAATTTCGTGGAGTCGGGCCAGCTGGGCCTGTTCCGCAACGCCTATTGGGGCCACCCGGCCTATCAGCTGCCGCCCGCGGCCAATCTGATGGCGGTGGCGCACTATCTCGAAGCGCTCGATTTCCAGAAGGAGATCAAAAAGATCCACGCCATTTTCGGGGGCAAGAACCCGCACCCGAACTGGCTGGTCGGCGGCGTGCCCTGCCCGATCAATGTGGACGGCGTGGGCGCGGCCAGCGGCGTGGTCAGCATGGAGCGTCTGAACCTGGTCAAGTCGATCATCGACCAGTCCATCGCCTTCACCGAACAGGTCTATGTGCCCGACCTTCTCGCCATCGCCAGCTTCTACAAGGATTGGGGCTTCGGCGGCGGCTTGTCCTCCCAATCGGTCCTGTCCTACGGCGACATCCCCGACCACGCCAACGACTATTCCTCCGACAATCTGATGCTGCCGCGCGGCGCCATCGTGAACGGTGATCTATCCCGCGTCGAAGACGTCGACCTGCGCGATCCCGAGGAGATTCAGGAGCAGGTCGCCCACTCCTGGTATCAGTATGACGACGAGAATGTCGGCCTGCATCCCTGGGACGGCGTCACCGAGCCGAATTTCGTCCAGGGCCCGAATTATCGCGGCACCAAGACCCATATCGAGCAGCTCGACGAAAACGCGAAATATTCCTGGATCAAGAGCCCGCGCTGGAAGGGCCACGCCATGGAGGTGGGGCCGCTGGCCCGCTACATCATCGGCTACGCCCGCAATATTCCGGAATTCAGGGAGCCGACCGAGGCGGCGCTGCGCCATCTCGATCTGCCGGTCGCCGCGCTGTTCTCCACGCTCGGCCGCACCGCGGCGCGGGGGCTGGAGTGCGGCTGGGCCGCGCACAAGATGGCGTATTTCTACGACAAGCTGATCGCCAATATCCGCGCCGGCGACATCTCCACGGCCAATGTCGACAATTGGGATCCGTCAACCTGGCCGACGGACGTGAAAGGCGTGGGCTTCACCGAAGCGCCGCGCGGCGCGCTCGGCCACTGGGTGCATATCCAGGACCGCAAGATCGAGAATTATCAGTGCATCGTGCCGACGACCTGGAACGCCGGGCCGCGCGATGTGGACGGCAATATCGGCGCGTACGAAGCCTCGTTGCTCGACACGCCCATGGCCGATCCCGAGCAGCCTCTGGAGATCCTGCGCACGATCCATTCTTTCGATCCGTGCCTGGCCTGCTCCACCCATGTGATGAGCGAAGACGGCGAAGACCTCGTCTCCGTCAAAGTGCGTTAGGGAGGCGGAGATGGCCGACACCACGCCAGACGACGCCCCCAAGCCCAAGCGCGGCGGCTTTTTCGACCGGGTGGTCGACGACGCCACCGAAGCGGAAAGCGTCGCCGCGAAGGTCTTCGTCTATGACGGCGGCGTGCGGCTGTGGCATTGGGTCAATGCGCTGTGCATCGTGATCCTGTGCGTCACGGGCTATCTGATCGCCAGCCCGCCGCCCTCGGTTCCGGGCGAAGCGTCCGAGAATTTCCTGTTCGGCTATATCCGCATGTTCCACTTCGCCGCCGGCCAGGTGCTCGCGGTGATGTTCCTGTTCAGGATCATCTGGGCCTTTGTCGGCAATCATCACGCCCGCCAGCTTTTCCTGCCGCCGGTCTGGAGCGGTCAGTGGTGGAAGGAAGTGCTGTTCGAGTTTCGCTGGTACGCCTTCTTGGAGCCCGATCCGAAGAAATATATCGGCCATAATCCGCTCGCGCAGATCGCCATGTTCACCCTTTTCGTCATCCCCATGGTGGTGATGATCTTCACCGGCTTTGCGCTCTACGCCGAAGGCCAGGGCACCGAAAGCTGGTGGTTCGCCGTGTTCGGCTGGGTGATCTTCGCGCTGGGGGGCAATTCCTTCTTCGTCCACACCGTCCACCATGTGGGCATGTGGGTGATCATCCTGTTCACCATGGTGCATATCTACGCGGCCATTCGCGAAGACATCATGAGCCGCCAAAGCCTGGTCTCGACGATGATTTCCGGCTGGCGCTATTTCAAGGACGACAAGGAATGAGCCGCCAGGGCGCAGACGTCCTCGTCCTCGGGGTCGGCAATATCTTGTGGGCGGACGAAGGCTTCGGCGTGCGCTGCGTGGAGCAGTTCGCCCGCCGCTACGCCGAACGCGAAGACGTCGCGGTCCTTGACGGCGGGACCCAGGGCCTGGGCCTGGTCAATGATTTGGCCGACGCCAAGCGCATCCTGATCTTCGACGCCGTCGATGTCGGCGCGCCGCCCGCCGACATGATCGTCGTGCGCGGCGACGAGGTTCCGCGCTTCGTCGCCGGCAAGAAGGTGTCCCTGCACCAGACCTCGATGATGGAGGTGCTGGCGCTGGCCGAGTTGATGGCGTCCTGCCCGCCCGAAGCGATCACGCTGATCGGCTGTCAGCCGGCCGAGCTGGAGGATTATGGCGGCGGGCTCACCGCCCAGGTCGCGGCCCGGGTCGAGGAAGCCGTCGACGCCGCCGCACACGAACTCGCCGAATGGGGCTTCACGCCGGCGCCGCTGTTAAGCGACGCCGACCCGTCCGTGGCCCCTGAAGCGGTCGCCTGGCGCGCCTATGAAGAGGCGCGTCCCAGCGCGGATGCGGCCTGCCGGGTCGGCGACGCCCGGGTGCTCGAGCGCCTGGCGGCGCGGGATTAGCGCCATGTGCTTCGGCATCCCCATGCAGATCACCGAGAGCGACGGCATCGTCGCCGCCGCCAAGGCGGGCGATATGGTGCGCCGGATCGATCTCGCCCTGATCGGCCCTCAGCCGGTCGGGACCCATGTGCTCGTCTACATCAATTCCGCGGTGCGCACGCTCGACGCCGTCGAGGCCGCGCAGATCACGGACGCGATCTCGGCGGTCTCGGCCGCAGCGGACGGCGCGCCGTTCGAGCATCTGATCGCCGATTTGGTCGATCGCGATCCGGAATTGCCCGCCCATCTCAAACCGGCCGCCAAGGAGGCTGCAGAATGAGTCATGCGCTTTTGAACTCGCTTGTCGAAAAGGACGGCGTCGCGCTCTTGAACGCCGACGAGGCGGAGGCTTTCGCCGAAAAAACGAACGGCCTGGGCGTTGTGTTCTTCACCGGCGATCCGGAAAAGAAGCTGGAGACCGCCGACGTCGCCGTCGTGCTGCGTGAGTTGCTGAGCCAGGCCGGTCCGGCTCTGCGCGCAGGCATGATCGACCGCGAATATGAGCGCGAAGCGATGGACCGGCTCAAGGTTCGCGTCCTGCCCAGCCTCGCCTTCGTTCATGACGGCGACGTGCTGGAGGTGATTCCCAAGATTCAGGACTGGGCGGTCTACGTCGAAAAACTGGGCGCGCTGCTGGACCGCGTCCGCGCTGCGGCCTGAACCACAGCGATCGAGGAGGAGGATGAGATGCGGAAAAATCCGCTGATGTGGGACGATGAAGCCCCCCAGGGGGTGTTGTCGCCAAACGAAGGCGCGGAAAGCGGGCTGTCCATCCTGGGCATGCCGACGGCGGACCGCGCCATGCGTGTGCGCGACGCCGGCGCCGAGATCAAGGGCGGCCCCGCCGTGCGCGAAATGCTCGACCGGATCGCTGAGGCGCTCGATGACGCCGCGGCCGCCGGGCGCGGCTGGCGCAAGCGTATCGATTCGCTCTCCGGCGATGACCGCCAGGCCCTGCTGGACGCGCTGGGCGAGGGCGAGGTGTCCGTCTTCATTTCCGCCGGCGCGGACGATGAGGGCGATGTCCAGATCCAGGAAACCATCCTTCCCGGGGTCTGGGTCGGGCGCGCGATGGACGCCCAGGGCGAAATCGCGGCGGAATGGATCGAGGTGACCGACGCGCCGCACGCCTTGCGCGAAGCGGCCGAGCTGCGCCCCCGGGACGACATCCCGCTGGAGATGCTCCAGCCGCCGCAAGGCGCCATGAATGTCATGGGGGTCCTGTCCGAGGCGCGCGAAAAAGTGCGCAACTGGACGCCGGATGAGACCAATCACGTCATCAACTTCACCCTCTTCCCCATGACCGAAACCGACAGCGCGTTTCTCGCCAAAGTCCTGGGCGAGGTCGGGGTGCGGATCTCCTCGGGCGGCTATGGCGCCGCGCGCATCATCATGACCGCGTTCAAGCGCGTCTGGGCGGTGCAGTATCTCAACGCCATGGGCGCGGTGATCCTGGACACGCTGGAGGTCGGCGATATTCCGGGCGCCGCTCTGGCGGCGACGGAGGACTTTGAAGACAGCGCGGCGCGAATCCGCAAGATCGCCGGAGCCTATGTGACATGACCCGCATGTTCGAAGGCTCTGCAGGACAGGGGCTGGCGGACGAAGCGGTGGTCGAATGCGGGGTGTGCTGGTGGGTCTATGACCCCGCCATCGGCGATGAAAGCACCGACATTCCGCCCGGCACGGCCTTTTCCGCCCTGCCCGAGGGCTGGCGCTGTCCGTCCTGCGACAATGACACGTCCAAATTCATGGTCCGCGATCCCAGCGCCGGGGCCGTGCTCGCGGAGCGCACCGGGCCGCAGGCGCTTGAAGAGCGGTTGGAGGCTTTGCTGGGCGCCTATCGCAAGGCGGAAAAGGCGATGATCGGCCTGCCGGTCCACAATCCGGCGCTGTCGGTCGACGCGATCGGGTTTGAAGACTTCAACCAGGGCTATGCCGGCGTCATCATCACCCCGTGGTGCATGAATCTCACCTATATCCCCGCCGATCCCGTCGCCAGCCCGCCGGGGGCCGTGGGCTCCAAGCGCCAGCTGGTGTTTCCGTCCGGCGGCTACAGCTTCATCCTGGGGCATATGGACGGGGTCGGCGTGGTGGAGAGCTGCTCGCTCTTCTCCCCCATGGACGAGTTTCAGGATCAGGACGCGGTGATGGAGGCGGCCGAGGCGATCGCCGGCGCCGTGTTCGAGGTCGAAGAGGCCCCGCCGCCGCCGAACGTCTCGCGCCGGGCCATGTTCACCTATAAAGGCGAGCCGGTGTGAGCCCCGCGGGCGTCAGACGCTATGCGCTTCACCTTCGTGAGGACGGCGACGCCGTATCGGCGCGCGTGGCGCGGATGGGACCAGCCGACCCGCTCGCCGTGGCGATCGGCCGCCCGCCGGAGGACGCCCCGCGCCTGGCCGGTTTGATCTTCTCGCTCTGCCCCATGGCGCAGACGGCTGCGGCGCTGGGCGCCTTGGAAGCCGTCGCGGGCCGTGAACCCGCCGGCGCGCAGGCCCGGGAGGCGCTGGTGCTGGCCGAAGCGGTCGCCGGCGCCGTCTGGCGCACCGGCATGACTCAGGCTGAGCTGCTGGGCCGGGCGCCGTTGATCGATCCGGTGCGCCGCGCCCGCGAAGCGGTGTCCGATCTCGTCCGCGCGCTGTTCGCGGACGACTGGCGCCGGATCGGCGGGGTGACGCCCCGCGTGGATCGCAATGCGGCGACGGCTTGTGCGAAGCGATTGCGCAACGCGCACGCCGCAACGCGTCCGCTCGCGGACGCCGTGATCCAGCAGGCCGGGACGATCGGGCTGGGCGGCGCCGACCGCCCCCCGTCCCTCGCCCCTTATTTCGCCGCCCAGGACGTTTACGCCGAAGACTTGCTCGACCGGCTTGACGCGGCGATCGCCGCGGCGCGCGAGGACGCGGCGGGCTTGATCTTCGTCGATGACGGCGACGGCGCCGCCGAGATCGCCACCGCGCGCGGTCCGCTGCGCCATACAATCCGTATAAGGAATGGCGTGATCGAGCGCTGGCGCGCCGAGGCCCCGACGGACAAGAATTTCGCCCCGGGCGGACCGCTCGAGACCGCCGCCGCCCGGCTGGCCCCCGGCGCCGGCCTGGCTGTGCGCGCGCGCTGGCTGATCGCCGCCTTCGACCCTTGCGCTCCGGCGGAGGTCCTTGAGAAGGAGGCGGTGGATGCATGAGCTCGCACTCGCCCGCGGCGTGGTCGACATGATCGAAGCCGAAGCCGTTCGCCAGAATTTCTCCAGTGTACGGAAGATCGTGCTGGAGATCGGGGCGCTGAGCTGTGTCGATGAACACGCCTTGCGGTTCGGCATGGACGCCAGCGCCCGCAACACGCTGGCCGCCGATGCGGCGGTGGAGATCGTCACTGCGCCCGGCCGCGCGCGCTGCTTTGAGTGCGACGACGATGTGACCATCACGACCCGAGGAGACGGCTGCCCGGCCTGCGGCTCGCACAAGCTGCTGGTCACCGGCGGAGAAGACATGACGCTCAAAGCGTTGGAGGTGGACTAAGATGTGTACCGTATGCGGATGCAGCGACGAAAAGACGATCGAGACGGGCCAGACGGATAATCCCGGGGATAAGCCCGGCTCTGTCCATGATCACGGCCACGCGCATGGCCATGGACCGGCGCAGGCGCATGATCATCACCGCCATGACGGCGATCCTCACGTCCACGACCCCCATCATCACGGCCATTCACATGGCGCGGATGGATCGCTGGACTTCGGCGCCGGTCAGGCCGGCGTTCACGTGCCGGGTCAAAGCCAGGCGCGCCTGATCGAGATCGAAACCTCCATCCTCTCGAAGAATGACCAGATCGCCGCGATCAATCGCCAACGCCTTGAATCGGAGGGGGTTGTCGCGATCAACCTCATGTCCAGCCCGGGCTCGGGCAAGACCAGCCTGCTGGTGGAGACCCTCAAGGCGCTCAAGGATGAAGCGCCCTGCGCGGTGATCGAGGGCGACCAGCAAACCTCCAACGACGCCGCGCGAATCCGGCAGGCGGGGGTTCCGGCGATCCAGATCAACACCGGCAAGGGCTGCCATCTCGACGCCGAGATGGTCAGGAGCGGTCTTGATCATTTGCCGTCCCAGGCCGGTGGTTTCGTCTTCATTGAAAATGTCGGCAATCTGGTGTGCCCGGCGGCGTTCGATCTCGGCGAAGCGCGGCGGGTGGTCGTCGCCAGCATAACGGAAGGCGAAGACAAGCCCTTGAAATACCCGGAGATGTTCGCCCGCGCCGATCTCTTGGTGGTGTCAAAGCTGGATCTCCTGCCGCATCTGGATTTCGACCTCGATCTCTTCATCGCCAACGCCCGCAAGGTCGCGCCGCGCATCGACGTGGTCTCCAGCTCGATCCGGGGCGCGCCGGGCCTGGACAGCTGGCTCGCCTGGCTGCGCGGCCTGCGGGTGCAACGCGGCGTCGCGGCCGAGTAGGCTGGTGAACGCGCCGCTGTCTCCGCGCCGCCTTTCCATCCGCGTCACCGGCGCGGTGCAGGGCGTGGGCTTTCGCCCCTTCGTGCGAAAGCTGGCGGTGGACTGCGGCCTCATCGGTCATGTCCTCAATGACGAAGCCGGCGTTCTGATCGAGGTGGAAGGCGCGCGCGCCGACGAATTCGCCGCGCGGCTGCGCGAGGACGCGCCGCCCTTGTCCCGCATCGACGAGGTTGAAATCAGCGCCCTGGCGCGCCGTGGCGGCGACGGGTTCGAAATCCGCGCCAGCTCGAAATCGAGCCGCGCGAAGACGGCGATCACGCCCGACGCAGCGACCTGCCCGGACTGTCTGGCGGACATGTTCGACCCGAAAAACCGCCGTTGGCTCTATCCTTTCACCAACTGCACCCATTGCGGCCCGCGATTCACGATCACGCGCAGCCTGCCCTATGACCGCTCGCAAACCTCGATGGCGTCATTTGATCTGTGTACCGATTGCCGGGTTGAATATGAGAATCCCGACGATCGGCGATATCATGCCCAGCCGAACGCCTGCGACGCCTGCGGGCCGACGCTCTCGATGGAGCCTGCCGAGATCGTCCGTCGACTGAAGGCTGGCGAGATCGTCGCGATCAAAGGGCTGGGCGGCTACCATCTCGCGGTCGACGCGCGCAATCACGCAGCGGTCAGGCGGCTTCGCCGGCGCAAGGCGCGCGACGCCAAACCCTTCGCGGTGATGGTCGCCAATCTTCAAAGCGCGCAGGCGCTCGCTGAGATCGATCCGGTCGAAGCCGACCTGCTCGCCGACCGGTCGCGGCCCATTGTGATCTGCCGGGCGAAGCCGGAGACCGGCATCGCAGACGGCGTCAGCGACGGACTGCCGACGCTGGGGCTGATGCTGGCGTACACGCCGATCCATTATCTGCTGTTTCATGCCGCGATCGGATCTCCGGCGGGAACGGCCTGGCTGGAGGCGCCTCAGGATCTCGCCCTGGTGATGACCAGCGCCAATCCCGGCGGGGAGCCGCTGGTGATCGGTGAAGCGGAAGCCGAAGCGCGCCTGTCCGGCATCGCCGATGTGATCGTCAGCCATGACCGCGCCATCGTGGTGCGCTGCGACGACAGCCTGGTGCGGGTGATCAATGGCGCGCCGGCCTATCTGCGCCGCGCCCGCGGCGCGACGCCGGACCCGATCAAGCTGCCGCGCGCGGTCCCGCCCACCCTGGCGCTCGGAGCGCATTTGAAGACGACGGTCTGTGTCACGCGCGGCGACGAGGCCTTCCTGTCCCAGCATGTGGGCGATCTCGACAACGCCGCGACTTACGGCTTTCTGCGCGAGGCGGCGGATCATCTTGTTGACATATTGGAGGTCGAACCGGACCGCGTCGCCTGCGATCTGCATCCTGATTTCCTTTCGACGCGGCTCGCTTTGGAGACAGGCTTGCCGGTGGTGAAAGTTCAGCACCACCATGCCCATCTCGCCGCCATCGCCGCCGAGCACCGCATCGTGGATCCCTTTGTCGGGCTGGCGCTGGACGGGTTCGGTCTCGGCGCTGATTCTAAGTCCAGCTGGGGCGGCGAACTCCTGCGGGTGAACGGTCCGGCGTTCGAACGCCTCGGCGGCCTCGTCCCGCTCCGCCAGCCCGGCGGCGACGCTGCGGCCCGCGCGCCCTGGCGCATGGGCGCTGCGGCTCTGCATGCGCTGGACCGGGGCGCGGAGATCGCGGCGCGCTTC
This sequence comes from Oceanicaulis sp. BBD 1991-10, assembly GCA_001657295.1. Taxonomy (GTDB): domain Bacteria; phylum Pseudomonadota; class Alphaproteobacteria; order Caulobacterales; family Maricaulaceae; genus Oceanicaulis. Next base: position 17,601 of record LYSW01000046.1, read on the forward strand.
GCGGACCAGGACGGCGCCGCGTTGATCGCCGCCATGCTTGAGCGCGGCGTCAATGCGCCGGAGACCAGCTCGGCCGGCCGCCTGTTCGACGCCGCCTGCGGCCTTCTGGGCGTCAAGCCGGAGGCGCGCTTTGAAGGCGAGGCGCCGATGGCGCTGGAAGCGCTGGCCGAGCGGCCGCGCGTGCTGGAGACCGGTTGGTCGATCACCGCCGATAATCACCTGGACCTGCGGGCGCTGCTCGCCGCTCTGGTGGACACGGACCCGGTGCACGGCGCGAACCTGTTTCACGGCACGTTCGCGGCGGCGCTGGTGGACTGGACGGCGTCGAGCCTGCCCGCGGGGGCGCGATTTGTCGCCTTGTCAGGCGGATGCCTGCAAAACAAGGTTTTGGCTGAAGCGCTGGTTGCGGGGTTTGAGGCCCGCGGCCTGGAGGCGCTCTTGCCGGTCAAGGCGCCGGCCAATGACGGCGGATTAAGCCTGGGGCAAGCCTGGGTCGCCGCAAATGCAGCGCTGTAAGCAGCGCGGGGAGGAGGCGTCATGTGCCTGGCGTTACCGGCGGAGGTGAAATCCGTCGACGGCGAGACCGCCACGGTCGATCTGGACGGCGTGCAATTGCCGATATCGCTGGCCTTTCTCGAGGGGGTGGAGCCCGGCGACTTCGTCGTCGTTCATGTCGGCTACGCCCTGTCCAAGGTCGATCCTGAACTCGCGGCCCAGCAACTTGCGCTGTTGAAATCGGGCGCGCCGTCAGCGGAGGCTGCGGAATGAAATATGTCGACGAGTTTCGCGATGCGGACAGCGCCAAAGCGCTGGCGGCGCGCATCGCCGAAGAGGTCAGGCCCGGCCAGGCCTATCGATTCATGGAGTTTTGCGGCGGCCATACCCACGCGCTTTGCCGCTTTGGTCTGGAGGACTTGCTGCCCGAGGCCATCGAGATGATCCACGGGCCGGGCTGTCCGGTCTGCGTGCTGCCGGTGGGCCGCCTGGACATGGCGATCGAGCTCGCGGTGACGCGGCCGGAGGTCATCCTGGCCACCTATGGCGATCTGATGCGGGTCCCTGCCAGCGAAGGTCGGACCCTGCTCTCGGCCCGGGCGCGCGGCGGGGATGTGCGGATGATCTACTCCACCGCCCAGGCCGTGGCGCTGGCGGAGGATAATCCGGACCGTGAAGTCGTCCTTTTCGCAATCGGATTTGAGACCACCACGCCGCCGACCGCAGCCGCGGTGCTGCAGGCGTCGGACAAGGGCCTGACTAACTTCTCCGTCTGTTGCAATCACGTCCTCACGCCGGCGGCGATCGACGCGATCATGACCACAGGCTCAGGCGCGGCGGGCGTCGAGCTCGACGGCTTTGTCGGGCCCGGCCATGTCTCCACGATCATCGGTGCGGAAGCCTATGCGCCCGCCGCGGAGAAGTGGGCGAAACCCATCGCCATCGCCGGCTTCGAACCCAATGACCTGCTGCACGCAATCCTCTGCCTGGTCCGCCAGACCAACGCCGGCGACGCGAAGGTCGAAAACGGCTTCGCGCGCGCGGTGCTGAGCGGCGGCAACGCCAAGGCCCAGGCCATGTGCGAACAAGTCTTCGCGATCCGCGACAGCTTTGAATGGCGCGGACTGGGGGCCATCCCTCACAGCGCCCTGCGCCTGTCGGACGCGTTCGCGGCCTTTGACGCCGAGCTGAAATTCGGCCTCGATTATGTCTCGCGGCCAGACCACAAGGCGTGCGATTGCGCCGCCATATTGCGTGGTGAGAAAGGTCCGCGCGATTGTGCGGTCTTCGCCAATGCGTGCACGCCCGAGCATCCGCTGGGCAGCTGCATGGTCTCGCCGGAAGGCGCGTGCGCGGCCTATTATCTTTACGGCCGCTTCCGCGATGCGGTCCCGGCGAGCGCCGCGCAATGAGCGGCGCGCAGCGGGCGCGCGCGGCGCGCGACACCAGCCTGTTTCCCAAACGTCTCGACCTTAAGCGGGGGGCGGTGGAGTTGACCCATGGCGCCGGCGGCAAGGCCTCGGCCCAGCTGTTTGAAGAATTGTTCAAGCCGGCCTTCGCGAACCCCCGGCTGGACGCCGGCGATGATCAGGCGCGCTTCGCCGGCGCCGGCCGCATGACCATCGCGACGGACGGCCATGTGGTCTCGCCTTTGGTCTTTCCCGGCGGGGATATCGGCGCGCTCGCGGTCCATGGCTCGGTCAATGACGTGGCCATGGCGGGGGCGGAGCCGCTCTATCTCACCGTCGGCTTCATTCTGGAGGAAGGCTTCGCGCTGTCCAAGCTGGCCCAGCTGGTGGAGTCCATGGCCAAAGCCGCCCGCGACGCGGGCGTCACGATCATCGCAGGCGACACCAAGGTGGTCGAGCGCGGCAAGGGCGATGGCGTCTTCATCACCACCACGGCTGTCGGGCGCATTCCTGAGAGCGTCGGCGAGCCGCCTGCCGCGAGCCGCGGGCGGCCGGGCGACAAAATCCTGGTGTCCGGCCCCATCGGCGAACACGGCGTGACCATCCTTGCGGCGCGCGAAGCGCTGCCCTTGATGGCCCCGATCGAAAGCGACACGGCGGCCCTGCATGACCTGGTCGCGGAGATCCTTAAAGCCGCGCCGGAGGGCGTGCGCTCCCTGCGCGACCCGACCCGCGGCGGCCTCGCCACGGCGATCAACGAGCTTTGCCGCTCCTGCGGTACCGGCGCGCTGCTCCAGGAAGAGGCGATCCCGGTCCGCCGGCCCGTCGAGGCGGCCTGCGAGGTGCTGGGCGTCGACCCGCTTTATCTGGCCAATGAAGGAAAACTGATCGCCATCGTCGCGCCCGAAGCGGCGGGCGCCGTTTTGGCGGCCATGCAGGCTCATCCGCTTGGACAGGGTGCGGCGATCATCGGGGAGATGACCGAAGACCCCCACGGCTTTGTCCAGATGCGCACTGCGCTGGGCGGCCGGCGTTTGGTGGATTGGCTGGTCGGCGATCCGCTGCCGCGGATTTGCTAGGCGGCGAGCTCGATCTCAAACCGGCAGACATCATCGCCGGCATGTTCGCAGCAGGTATGGGTGATCTGCGTGCTGGGGCTGACCAGCGCCTGAAACAGCGTCTCGAGCACGCGGCCATGCCAGACGCATTCGGGCATGGCCACGGGATTGCGCCGGATCGAGATATGCGATGATCGGCCCGCGCCGGTGCTGCATTGACCGGATCCGGCGAAGGTCCAGGCATGCTGCCGGATCGCCTTCAACAGCAGCGGCGCGGCCAGCCGGGCGGGCAGGAGTTTGAGGATCAGGCGCGCGAAGCCCGGAATGCGGTGTTCCAGGATGTATCGGCCCGTCAGCCGCCCCGCGCGTTCCGCCACCGCGCGCGCCTGGCGCGCCGGCAGGGTCCTGAACAAAGTGTCGAACAGGGCTTTCGGGATCGCTTCGTCGATCATGGCGGAGGGGCGGTCTTCGAGCAGGCGGGCATAGCCTGCGGCGTCAAACACCTGCCAAGCCAAGTCCGGCCCGCCGGCCTCCAGCAGCGCTTGCTCGAGCTGCAGCACCGAGTTGGGGCCGATCAGGGCCTCCGGCGGATCCGCCGCGGCCGGAAGCGCGTCCGCAAGCGTCATCAGCTCACCGCGTGTCGATCAGCGTGGCGGCCTCGCCGTCCTCGGCCATCTGCTGCTCGCCGCCGCCGCAGGCTTTGACGGGCTCCGGGTTTTCCGACAGGCGCCTGGCGCGCTTGATCGCGGCCTTGTCCGCCGCCGCCTGCCAGTCGTCCAGCTGTGCCGGGGCGATCGTGCGGGTCCGGTCGAAGTTGAAATTGACCGTCTTCTTCGATTGCGGGCCCCAGTAATTGGCTTTGCCGAGATCGTAGAATTGCCGCTTGAAGCCGGCTTTCAGGAAGGCTTTCAGACAGCCCAGCAGATAGCGCCGCCTGAATCCTGTGCCGCGCCAGGGATAGTGGAAGAGCGCCTTTTGCATGTAAAAGCGCCGGTAATTCTTCATGACGCCGTTGAGAAGCTCGCCGCGCTCCATGGCCTCCGGCTTCATGATCGGCGTGACGAAATTGTATTTTTCAAAGTCGAAAATCTCGACTTTGTCGCCGAGAGACTGGAAGAGCGGCGTAAAGGGCCAGGGCGTGTACATCGCCCAGTTGGCCAGGTCCGGTTGCCAGTCCCAGGCCATCTTATAGGTCTCTTCCAGCGTCGCTTCGGTCTCATTGTCGAGACCGACGATGAACTGGGCCTCCACGAAGATGTCGGCCTCGCGCAAAAGGCGGATCGCCTCCTTGTTTTCGCCGACCTTGGTCTCCTTGTTGAACTGATCAAGCTTGAGCTGGGCGGCGGCTTCCGTGCCCAGCGAGACGTGAACCAGGCCCGCCTCGCGGTAGAAGGACAACAGCTCCTTGTCGCGCATGATGTCGGTGACACGGGTGTTGATGCCCCACTTCACCTTGTCGGGCAGGCCGCGATCGATCAGCTCCTGGCAGAACTGGATGAACTTCTTGCGATTAATCGTCGGTTCTTCATCCGCCAGGATGAAGAATCCAATGCCGTGCTGGTCGACCAGGGTCTCGATCTCATCAACGACTTTCTTGGGATCGCGCACGCGATAGTCGCGCCAGAATTTCCACTGGCTGCAGAAGCTGCAGGTGAAAGGACAGCCGCGGGCCATGTTGGGGATGGCGACTTTCACGCCCAGAGGGACATAGATGTATTTGTCCCACTCCAGCAGCGACCAGTCCGGCTCCAGCTTATCGAGATCCTTCACCGTCGGCGCCGCCTTGGTGGCGACGATCTGCTCGCCGTCGCGGAAGGCGAGGCCTTCGACGTCATAGCGCTCGGCCGGCCATGCGCCCTGATCAATCATCGTGATCAGGTTGAGGAAAATCTCTTCGCCCTCACCGCGCACGATGACGTCGATCCACGGCGCCTCGGAGAGGACCTGTTTATACATGAAGGTGGCGTGGATGCCGCCCAGCACGGTGACGGCGTCGGGCAGTTCCTCCGACGCGATCTTCAGGACCTCTTCGGCCTTGTAGATCGAGGGCGTGATCGCCGTCGTGCCGACCACGTCGGGCTTCAGCTCGATCATTTTCGCCCGCAAGTCCTCATCACTGAGGTCGTTGGTCATCGCGTCGACGAAGTGGATATCGGTGTATCCGGCCTTTTTCAGCGGTCCGGACAGATAGGCGACCCAGGCCGGGGGCCAGCTGCCGGCGATTTCCGCACCACCGGAATGGTAAT
>LYSW01000046.1:22830-43610 GCA_001657295.1 Oceanicaulis sp. BBD 1991-10
CCGCCCTATGTCCATTAAGCCTTACACCAAGTGTGTCTATTTCTCTTTACGCCCTTTCCGCCCCCCGCCGGTAGACGTCATTTCGTCTCATGCGCCTCAAATAACCGGCGAATTGGCCGCGGTTCGGTCGCTGGACGTCAGATCAGGTTTACGCAAGGCTGATGGGATCGTGGACGGCGATCAGGTGCGCCATGAATGATATGCGGCCTCAGGACTCCGCGTTGACCGCGCCGCCGGTGCGCGAGCCGGTCGAGCGCGCGCTGTGCACCGATTGCGGGGTGTCGCGCCTGGAAGATCCCAAGGCCTGCGGCCGGGCCTGCCAGTTCATTCAGCCGGATTACCCGGCGATGGAAGCCAAGGTGCATGGCCGCGCGCGCGATGCGTCGCGGCCCGACGAGCTGCATTTCGGCCCCTTCAGGCGGATGGTGCGCGCCCGGCTGAACGCCCCGCGCAATGGCGCTCAATGGACCGGCATCACCACTCGCCTCGCCGAGACGCTGCTGGAGGCCGGCGCCGTCGACGTCGTGCTGACCGTCGCCCCGGACCCTGAAGACCGCTGGAAGCCGGTCCCCGTCCTGGTCACGCGCGCGGACGGGATGGCCAAGGTGCGCGGCATGCGCATGGGCTATGCGCCGCTTCTCGCCCTGATCGAGCCGGTGCGCGAGCGGGGCTATAAGCGCGTCGCGGTGATCGGCATTCCCTGTCAGGTCTACGCGCTGCGGGCGTTGGAGGACGAGCTGGCGCTGGACAAGCTCTACGTCATCGGCACGCCGTGCTCGGACAACACCACGACCGACCGCTTCCACGACTTCCTGGCGCTGCTGTCGGATCAGCCCGACACCATCTCTTACCTGGAGTTTCGCGCCGACTATCAGGTCGAGCTGCGCTTTGATGACGGGACGGTGAAGACCATCCCCTTCCTCAAGCTGCCGATCTCCAAACTGCCGCCGGATTTCTTCCCGCTCACCTGCCGGACCTGTGTGGACTACACCAACGTGCTCGCCGACATCACGGTCGGCTATATGGGCGGGGAGGGCGATCAATGGCTGCTGGTGCGCAATGAGACCGGCGAAGAGCTGGTCTCGCGCCTGGGCGATGAGGTGACGCTGTCCGAGCCGGGCGGCAAAGGCAAGCGCAAGGCCTCCGTCGCCGGCTTCATCACCAATACCGAGCGCGCCGCCGGCGGATTGCCCTTGCGGGGCATGCCCGATTGGGTGCGTCCTCTGGTGGCCTGGCTGATGCCGAAAATCGGGCCTCGCGGGCTGGAGTTCGCCCGCGCCCGGGTCGAGATGAAAGCGTCGGAGACCGTCCTCCACCTGCGCCGTCGGGAGACGGCGCGCATGAAGCATATGATCCCCGATCATGTCTGGCGCCTGGTTGAGCCCTACGGCCTCAAGCCGGAGCCCGGCGAGCGCAAGAGCGCCGACAGCTGAGCGCGTGCAATCGGCGCTGATCGAGCTATGTCTTTCGCCGGACGGCGCGCGATGCGTGACGGGTTGAGCGGAGATCCCTGACATGAGCGAGACCGGCCGCCGCATCCCGACCGGACGGGTGAACCGCCTGGCGCGGCTGGGTCGGTGGGGGATGGGCGCCGCGGGAAGCGCCGCGATGCGCGGGGCCGGCGCCGCGGTCACCGGGCGCTCTGCAGATTGGAGCGACCTGCTCTTCACGCCGGACGCCGTCCGCAGCCTGAGCCGGGAATTGTCCCGCCTGCGCGGCGCGGCCCTGAAAGTCGGCCAGATGCTGTCCATGGACGCCGGCGAGGTCCTGCCGCCGGAACTGGCGGAGCTGACCGCGCGGCTGCGAGATGGCGCGGACCCCATGACGCCCCGGCAACTGCGCCGGGTCCTGGATCAAGCCTGGGGCCCGGACTGGCTCTCGCGCTTCGCGCGCTTCAATACGCGCCCGGCCGCGTCCGCGTCCATCGGCCAGGTCCACCGCGCGGTGTTCAAGGATGGGCGCGAGGTGGCGGTGAAGGTGCAGTATCCCGGCGTGCGCGCCAGCATCGACAGCGATGTCGCCAATGTCGGCGCCTTGCTGACGCTTTCGGGCCTTGCGCCCAAAGGGTTCCAATTCGCGCCCTTGCTGGAGGAGGCGCGCCTCCAGCTTCACGCCGAGGCCGATTATGGCCGTGAGGCCCGGCGTCTGACCGACTACGCCGCCGCTTTGGGCTCTGATGACAGGTTTCAGATTCCGTCAGTGCACGAGGACTGGTCCAGCGAAACGGTGCTGGTCATGGACTGGCTGCCGGGCGGCGGCATTGAGAAAGCGGCCGGGCAGGACGCGCCGGAGCGCCATCGTGTCTTTGACGCCTTTCTCGATCTGACCTTGAAGGAATTATTCGAGCTGGGGGTCATGCAGACCGATCCCAATTTCGCGAACTTCCTTTACGCCGGGCCCGGCGCGCCGCTCGGCCTCATCGATTTCGGCGCCGTCCGGAGCATAAGCGCGGACGTGTCAGAGCATTACCGCGCGGTTCTCAGGGCCGGCATGGAGGGCGAGACGGCGGCGCTGGGCGAGGCCCTGATCGGTCTGGGCGTGATGGCGAACGACACGCCCGCTCATTTGCGCGACGCCATGATCGAGATCAGCATGCTCGGCTTCGCCCCGTTTCGATCGGGCGGAGAATTCAACTTCGCTGACCGCGAATTCACCGCCCGGATGCCCGGCCGAATTCTTCATCTGCGCGAGGCCGGCTTCAATCATGCGCCGCCCCCGGCCTTGGTCTTCATCCAGCGAAAGCTCGCCGGCGTTTACCTCCTTGGAGCGCGTCTTGGTGTTTCGATCGATTTGGCGTCGCGGCTTCGGCGCGCCATGGCCTAGGCGCTTTGGTCAGCGTCCGGAATCGGATACACCGGCCGTCGTGGCCAAGCTTTATTTCACCTACAGCGCGATGAACGCCGGCAAGTCTGCGATCTTGCTGCAAGCGGCCCATAATTATCATGAGCGCGGCATGGCGGTGATGCTGTGGACCTCCCATCACCATGGCTCAGGCCCCCACGCCAATCAGGGCAAGATTGAATCGCGGATCGGTCTGGATGCGCCTGCGCGCCTTTACCGGCCGGGCCAGGATCTCTTCGCCGCCATCATGTCAGAGATCGACGGCGGCGAGCTCCATGCCGTCATGCTGGATGAAGCGCAGTTTTTAACGCGCGCCCAGGTCCGGCAATTGGCGCGGGTGTGCGACGACCTGGAGATCCCGGTTCTTTGCTACGGCCTGCGCACCGACTTTAAGGGTGAATTGTTCGAAGGCTCGGGCGAACTCCTGGCGCTCGCCGATGATCTGCGCGAAGTGCGCACGCTTTGCCATTGCGGCCGCAAGGCGACGATGAATCTGCGCCAGACCTCGACCGGTGAAGCGGTGACCGGCGGCGATCAGGTCGCCGTTGAAAAGGACGTCTATGTCTCGCTGTGCCGGCGCCATTGGCGCGAGGCGATGGCCGACGACACTCCGGACTTTCTCGACCCGGCGGGCTCGGATGCGGGCTGAACCGCGGCGCCGGTTGACCATCTCCACAGCCATTGAAGGGTTGATTTTCTCGGCCCGCCGCCGTCCTCTCGCGCGCTGACCTTGAGCCTCACCCCGCTTGGAGACCTTCATGGCTGAAGCCCAACCGCCGGCCGCGCCCCAGCGCCGCAACGCGTTCACGCGCTTTCTCGATACGGTGGAATGGCTGGGCAATCTACTGCCCCACCCGGTCACGCTCTTCTTCCTTCTGGCGGTCGGCATCGTCCTGCTGTCCGGCCTGTTCGGCTGGATGGGACTGGCGGTGGAGGATCCCCGTCCCGCCGGCGCACGCGGCGTCGCCGATGACGGCATGATCCGCGCGGTCAGCCTGTTGAACGGAGACGGCGTGCGCCGCATCTGGACCGGCCTGGTCACCAATTTCACAAGTTTCGCGCCATTGGGCGTGGTCCTGGTGGCCATGCTGGGCGTCGGCGTGGCGGAGAAATCCGGGCTGTTATCGGCCGCCGTTCGCGCCATGGTGCTGGGGGCGCCCAAGCATCTGGTCACCGTCGCCATCGTGTTCGCCGGCATCATTTCCAACACCGCCTCCGAGGTCGGCTATGTGGTGCTGATCCCGCTCGCCGGGGCGATCTTCTACGCCCTGGGCCGGCATCCGCTGGCCGGCATGGCGGCCGCCTTCGCCGGCGTGTCGGGCGGCTATAGCGCGAACTTGCTGGTCGGCACGATCGATCCGCTGCTCGCCGGCATCACGCAGGAAGCCGCGCGCCTGATCGACCCGGAATATGTCGTGGTGGCCACGGCGAATTATTACTTCATGGCCGCGTCCACTTTTCTGATCACGCTGATCGGCTCGCTTGTGACCATCTTCGTGGTCGAACCCAAGCTTGGAAAATACGACAGCTCGCGCGCCGACCCGACCATTCTCGACAAGCGGATGATGGATAAGGTCACCGAGCAGGAGTATCGCGGCCTGATCTGGGCGAGCGTCGCCATTCTGGGCGTGTTCGCGCTGATGGCGCTGACGCTGGTTCCCGAATGGGGCGTTTTGCGAAATCCGGAGACCGGCGACCGGATCAATTCGCCCTTCTTCCGCGGCTTCGTGGTCTGGATTCTGATCTTCTTCATCGCCGCGGGCTACGCCTATGGCCGCACTGTCGGCGTGATGAAGACCGACCGGGACATTATCGACGCCATGGCCGGGGCGCTGTCCGCGCTGGGTCTTTACATCGTGCTGGTGTTTTTCGCGGCGCAATTCGTGGCGTTTTTCGGTTGGACCAATCTCGGCGCCATCACCGCGGTGACCGGCGCGAACTTCCTTCAGGAGACCGGGATGACCGGGCCGCTGGTCTTCTTCCTCTTCATCCTGATGTGCGCGGTGATCAATCTGTCGCTCGGCTCGGCCTCGGCGCAATGGGCGGTGACCGCGCCGATCTTCGTGCCCATGCTGATGCTGATCGGCTATTCGCCCGAGGTGATCCAGGCCGCCTATCGGATCGGGGACAGCTCGACCAACATCATCACGCCGATGATGAGCTATTTCGGCCTGATCCTCGCCTGGGCCACGCGCTACGACAAAAATCTCGGCGTCGGCACGCTGATTGCGATGATGCTGCCGTATTCCATGGCCTTCATCCTGTTCTGGTCCGGCTTCTTCTTCCTGTGGACCTTCGTGGCCGGCTTTCCGGTGGGGCCGGGCTCGCCGACCTATTTTGAGGTGGGGGGATGACACCCTGGGCCTGGGGCGCAATGCGGGCGTGCGAGGGGGCGCAGACCTCCCGTCCCGCCGGCCTCGCGCGCTTTCTGGGCCAAGCCCATGACGCCGGCGCCGGCTGGATCGATTGCGCCGATATCTACGCGAACGGCCGGTCCGAAGCGCTGGTCGGAGAGGCGCTCGCCCGGGACCCCGGCTTGCGCGGCCGTTTTCAGATCATCGCCAAAGCGGGCGTCGTCCTGCCGGGCCCGAACGGCGCCGGGACCGCCCATTACCGCAATGACGCCGGACATCTGCGCGGTCAGCTGGAAGCCAGCCTGAAACGGCTCAAGCTGGATCAGGTCGATCTCTTTCTCGTCCACCGCCCCGATTATCTGATGGACGCGGAAGACACCGCCGGCGCGCTCAAAGCCATGATCTCAGGCGGTCTGACGAAGGCGGTCGGCGTCTCCAATTTTTCAGTCTGGCAGACGGATCGACTGCAGCGTGCGCTGGGCGCGCCGATCACGGCCAATCAGCTGGAAGTGTCCGTTCTTGCGACCGAAGCGCTCGACGATGGCCGGCTGGATCAGGCGCTGGCCGACAAGGCGCAGGTTTTCGCCTGGGGGCCGTTGGCGGGCGGGCGGCTGTTTGATCCTGACGACGCGGCCGCGCGGCGCCTGCGCGCGCTGCTGGCCCGGCTGGCCGGCGGCACAGACGCTGAGGCGGTTGCGGGCGCGGCGCTGGCCTGGCTTGCGCACCACCCCTCGCGCCCGATCCCGATCCTGGGCTCATGCCGGATCGAAAGGCTCGCCGCTCAGGTTAAGGCGGCGGCGTCGGCCCGGATCACGCCGGAAGGCTGGTACGCCGTGCTCGAGGCGGCGCGCGGCGCGCGCGTGCCTTAGCGCCGCGTGGCGATGATCCAGACGGCGTGGACCAGGCCCGGGATATAGCCGAGCAGGGTGAGCACGATATTCAGCCAGAAATGCAGGCCGAAGCCGACCTGGAGAAAGACGCCCAGCGGCGGCAGCAAGATGGAGAACAGAACGCGGAAAATGTCTGCGAATGTGACGGTGGACGCGGTCCGGCTCATCGATTCCTCCTGAAGCGCTCCGTTTTCAGGTGTGGACCGCGCCAGACCGCATCAAGAGCCTGGGGCGGCCAGATTGCGGGCGGCGAGCGCGTCAATCGTTCGCGGCGGCCGGGCTCTGGCGGCGCAATGCGTGTTTACGGTCAAAGAAATCAGCCCCTTTTGGCTGCAAAACCTAGCCCTGCGTCATTTGCGCGCTATCATGCGACAGATTGGACAAATCGGGGAGCACCGATCGAAATGAAGACGACGAGTTTATTCGCGACATTGATGGCGTCCGTGGCTCTGGCCGCGTGCGGCGGCGGCGGCGGCGAGGCGGAAGAAGCGGACGCGGCTCCGGCCCCGGCTCCTGAAGCGACCGAGACCGCGGCGCCGGAATCCGAAGCGCCGGCTGAAGCCGAAGCGCCGGCGCCGGAACCCGAGCCTGAAGCCCCGGCCGAAGAGGCCGCCGCTCAGGAAGCTGCTCCGCAGGACGAGGCGGCCGCCGATCCCGCCCCGGCGGGGGACGGCCCCTTCACCATCAACGGTATTGTCGGTGACGCCGCGGCGGGCCGCCGGGTCTTCGCCCGCTGCCAGACCTGCCATGTGCTTCAGGAAGGCGTGAACCGTGTCGGTCCGTCGCTTTACGGCATTTTCGGCCGCACCGCGGGCACCGTGGAAGGCTTCCGCTATTCCGACGCCAACTCCAATTCCGGCATCGTCTGGTCTGAAGAGATCATGTTCGAATATCTGGAGAATCCGCGCGAATACATGCCCGGCACCAATATGGCCTTCCCGGGCCTGCGCGCCGAGCAGGACCGCGCCAATGTGGTCGCCTATATCGCCGAAAACGGCGGTCACGGCGGCTAAGGCCGGATAAGTCCCTGGATCAGCGCGCCGCCCGGCGGCGCGCGACATCCCAGAGATGCGTGACAAAGGCGGCGGCCAACCAGGCCGCCGTCATTGCGTTCGGGCTGTCGGTCAAAGCCGAGCGCAGCGCCAGCATCAACATGACGCCGGGCAGGGTGAGTGAGAGGATGTCGAGCCGCGACATCGTCCCGCGCAGCCCGGGCCAGAGCGCCAACACCGCGATCTCGATCACAATGACGAGCAGGATCAGGTCGATGATCCGGCCGCTCTCGATGAGCGTGTCGAACGCGGCCACCGGCCGACCGCTTAACGCGGCGACAGGCCGACCAGGTGGGCGAGATCTTTAAAGAAAATCCTGGCGTGGGCGGCGTGGTCGGCCTTCACCAGTTCTTTCTCCATATAGCCCTGCCAGGTCAGGCGTTGAACATCCTTGTCCGCGCAGATCTGCACGAAGCGCTCGCGGCGCTTGTCGTTGCGGTACCAGAAATGCTGCATGATCCCGAGGATCCAGAAGACTTTGCCATGGGCTTTCATGAAGCGTTTGCGCACGCCTGAAAGCGCTTTGACATCACCAGTGGCGAGAAATTCGGCCGCGCCTTCCGCCGCCCATTGACCGGAAATCATCGCGTAGAAAATGCCCTCTCCCGAAGACGGCGCCACCGCGCCGGCCGCATCGCCGGCCAACACCAGATCCTTGCCGTTGTCCCACCGCGGCGCCGGCTTGTAGGGCAGCGGCGCGCCTTCCCGGCGCACGATTTCGCACGTGCTCATTCCGGCGTTTTCACGCATGGCCTTCACGGCGCCGCGCAAGGAAAAGCCCTTCACCTGACTGCCCGTGCCGATGCTGGCGGTCTTGCCGTGGGGGAAGACCCAGCCGTAGAAGTCCGGCGAGATTCGGCCATCATAATAAACGTCGCACCGTTCCGGATTGTAATGAGCGCCGTCCCCGTCTTCCGGCGCGCGAACGATTTCATGATAGGCGAAGACGCTCTTGACCTTGTCGGCGCCTTTGACCTCGGCCTTGGCGAGCTTCGAGCGTGCGCCGTCGGCCGCGATCACGACCCGTGCGCGCGCACGTGCCTCCGTGTCGGGGGCATCGGTGGGGGAGAACACGATGACGGCGCTTCCGTCCGCCTCGCGTTCGAGCCGCTCCACCGCGCCATTGCGGCGCTCGGCGCCGGCGTCGGCTGCGCGCTGGCGCAGGAATTCGTCGAAATGCTCCCGGTCGACCATGCCGACATAGCCCCGCTCGATCGGCATATCGACCTCATGGCCCGACGGAGCCAGAATCCGGGCGCCGCGCGTGCGCGCGCAAATCTGGGCGTCGGGAATCTTGAAGTCCCGGATCAGCTTGGGCGGCACCGCGCCGCCGCAGGGTTTGATGCGCCCCGGCTTGTCGATCAGCAGGACCGAAGCGCCGGCTTCCGCCAGCGTCTGGGCCGCTGTGGCGCCGGCGGGACCGCCGCCGACGACGACAGCGTCATAAGATAAGGTCGAATTGCTCATGAGGTGCTCTCCGCGAGGGCGCGTGGGCGATCAGGTCGGGCGGCGGTTGCGGCGCTCGCCTCGGGCGCGTCGACCCGCAAGGCCAGATGGGCGGCGAGCAGGAAGAGCACCGCCTCCACGACAAAGACCAGGGCGAAGGCGATTCCGGCGTCGGCGAAGGCGGCGCGGGCCGCATCAATGGCCGCTGCGCCCAAAAATCCGCCCAGGCCGAAGGCGATGGCTTGCGCCGCGCCCCACAGGCCGACGCGGATGCCTTCGCGGCCGCTGCCGTCGGCGCCGGCCAGGCCCATCATCGCGCCGATGGCCGCCACCGCGAAGCCGCCATTGGCCAGACCCAGCAAGAAGACCGAGACTTCCAGCGGCCAGCCGGGCCCGACGAGGCTGGCGGCGCCGAGCCCCATCAGGGCCAGGGCGGACGCGGCGCAGCCGCCGACCACCCAGGTCTGCCGCCGGCCGAAGCCGTCCGGGCCTGAACCGATCCGATTGCCCAGCAGCGCCACGGCGATCATGCCGACCAGCACGCCGGTATGCTGCATGCTGGCCAGGCTGGTGGTGGGGCCGGCCTCCATGCCGAAGACCAGGCCGGCGAAGGGTTCCAGGATGAGGTCGGAGGCGCTGTAGGCCATCATCGCGACGAAGACGAAGATGGTGAAGCGCCGCGCGCGCGTGTCACGCCACACCTCTTTGAGGGCGTCGAAAAACGCGGTCTGCGGATCGGCGTCGCCGTTCGGGTCGACGGCCTGGGCGCGGGGACGCTCCACGCCCCAGACCGCCAGCGTGCTCAGCACGAAGGCGATCGCGGACACGCCGCCGCAAATCCACACCAGACGCTCGAACGAGAAGGGTGTGAGGAGTTGGCCGACGATGGCGGTCGTAATCACGAAGCCGACAATCATCATGATCCAGGTGATGGAGCTGGCCGGCGCCCGCCGCGCCGGCGCGACGTCCGTCGCCAGCAAGGCGAGCAGGGACGTCCCGGAGGCGCCGACGCCGACGCCGATCAGGCAGAAGGCGAGCGTCGCCAGCGCCATGCCGGCGAGCGGGGCGGTCGCCGCCCAGGCGGTCGCGAGCGCCGCCAGGGTTCCGCCGATCGCCAGGACCGCCATGCCGCCGATGATCCAGGGCGTGCGCCTGCCGCCGCGGTCGGAGCCGTGGCCCCATCTTGGGCGGCTGATCTGAATGGCGTAGTGCAGACCCACCAGCGCGCCGGGCAGCATGGCCGCGAGCGCGAGTTCGACGATCATCACCCGATTCAGAGTCGAGGTGGTCAGCACCACGATGGACCCGAGCGACGCCTGAACCAGGCCCAGCCGGACGATGTCGATCCAGCTTAGCGGGCGGGCCGTGTCGGTCATGGCCGTCTCCTTATTGCAGGCCGGCGACCGCGAAGGCGCTCGCCAGCATGCCCAGCACGTAAAGGGTCACGCCTGTGGCGTTGAACCAGGGCGCCAGGCCCTTGGGGTCGCGCATCAGGCGGGCCATCAGGCCCAGTTGAATCAGCAGGGACAGACCCACGAGGCCGGCCTGGATGGGCTGGCCCCAGGCCAGCAGCAGGCCGACGACCACGAATTGCGGAACCGCCATGGCGATGCACGCGATCCAGGCGGCTCTTGCCGGGCCGAGCACGGCCGGAAGAGAGCCCACGCCGGTCCGGCGGTCGCCCTCGATCGCCTTGAAATCGTTAAGCACCATGATGCCGTACGCGCCGGCGCTATAGAGCACGGCGAGCGCGATGGTCTCCCAGCGCGGCAGCGCCTGCGCCATCACCGCTGCGCCGGTGAACCAGGCGATGCCTTCATAGGAGACGCCCACTGAGAGCGGTCCCCAGACGCCGCTGCGCTTTAATCGGACGGGCGGAGCGCTATAGGCCCAGGACAGGGCGACGCCGAGTCCGGCGCCGACCAGGACCCACGGGCCCAGAAAGGCGGCCCAGACTATCCCCGCGATCGACCAGAATATGGCGATCCACAAGCCCCAGCGGCCCGGAATGCGCCCGGAGGGGATGGGCCGATCAGGCTCATTGATGGCGTCGACATGCCGGTCGAACCAGTCGTTGACCGCCTGACTGCCGGCGCACAAAAGCGGACCCGCCAGCAGGACGCCGGCGAACAGCAGGCCCAGATTGGCGAGGCTGAATTGCCCGGACGACACCACCCCGCACCCGAAGGCCCACATGGGCGGAAACCAGGTGACCGGTTTGGACAGCTCCAACACCGCGAAAGCGGTGGTCTTCACGCGTGACGCCGGCAGGGGAACGGTGCGCTCCATACCATGTACGGTATGGCTTACAGCAAAAAGCGTCAATCAAACTTGACGCGGCATTATTGCTCAGTCTTTCGGCGGCAAAGCGCCGATTTTGTGCCGATGCATTTTCGCATACAGGCTTTGACGGCTAAGGCCCAAAATCTCCGCCGCCGAGGCGCGGTTGTCATTGGTCAGCTCAAGCGCCGCTTCAATGCAGCAACGCTCGATGATGTCGGTGCTTTCCCGGACAATATCCTTAAGCGCGACCCGGCCAACCAGGTCGGACAATTGGTCCACGCTGCTGGGCAGGGCGGCGCTTTCCGCGCTGCGTCCCGCCACCAGGCGGCGCCCGACCGGCCGGATGGAGAAGCCCAGGACGCGTCCCGCGAGGCCCGGCGCCGCGACTGCGGAGACCTCCACCGCCTCCTCCAGGTCATGGCGGGTGCGCAAGGTCGTCGCGAAATTGCGGATCACGCCATGCTCGCGCAGATTCGCCGTCAGGACGTTGAATTCCACCTCGGTCCGGCCCAGGAATTGACCGATGGGTTCGCCTTTGGCGGCGTCCGCCTCGCTGAGCTGAGCGAGATCGGCGAAGGCGTCGTTGGCCGACAGGATGGCGCCGTCCTCGCTCGTCAGGACGAGCCCGTCGGGCAGGATTTCGGCGAGGCGCGACAACGGCCCCGCCGCGCTGTCCTGCGTCGCGTCCGCCCCCGCGGACAGGCGCACGAGGAAGAAAACGTCTTGGCCCTGGCGATACACCGACGCCAGCGCATGGCAGAGGCCTTTGGCGCCGGCGGGAGTGAGGTCGGTCTGTTCAGTGCGGCCGGTCTTGCGCGCCACCGCGAGGGTTTCGCGCAGCGTGTCGGCGGACTCCGCGCCGAAGGCGTCGTCCAGGCTGCGGCCTTCCAGATCCTGGGCGGTGTGGCCCAGAATCCGCGCCGCGGACGGGTTGATGTCGGTGATCTTCAAGCTGCCGCCGTCAATGATCAGCACGCCCTCTGAAG
The DNA here is from genome assembly GCA_001657295.1 of Oceanicaulis sp. BBD 1991-10. GTDB lineage: Bacteria > Pseudomonadota > Alphaproteobacteria > Caulobacterales > Maricaulaceae > Oceanicaulis. The sequence continues at coordinate 34,683 of LYSW01000046.1, forward strand.
TGACCTGGAAGAGCAGCCTGAAGCGGGTCTCGGCTTCGCGCACGCGCGTGTAGTCGCGCTCCATATTGCGCTGAGCTTCCAGAAGCCGCTGCTGCATGCGGAAGGCGGCGCGCAAATCGCGTCCGATCGCCACCGTCCAACCCGGCTTGCCCGCCGGTATGGTGAGATAGCGCACGGGCAGGTCCGGCCCGCCGGCCTGGAGGTGATTGACATGCCGCCAGCGCCGCTCCCCGCCCTCCATCGCCGCGGCGAGCAGGGCGTCGACCTTGTCGGCGGAATCCGGATTGACCAGCTCGGCCCACTTTCGGCCGATCCAGCCGTCGAACTCGCCAGCGTCTATATCGTCGCCCGGGAAGGCTGCGTCGCGCACGACGCCCTGATCGTCCAGCAGAAGCGTGATATCCGCCGCATTGGCCGCCAGATCGGCGGCCGAGCTGTCGAAAAACGCCGCGTTCGTGACGTCGCCGGATCGAAACCGTGCGTTGGGACCGTCAGGAACCGTCGTGTCCATGGCGTCGCCCTGTCTCTAATGCTGGGGCGCTCCTTCGGCGCGCGCCAGCCTATGGACCAATCGCTCGGCCGTTACAACTGCGCGCACCCCGTCCGTGGCTGTTGCATCGGCCCCGACGCGTCGCGCCAAGCCCAGGTCCTCATTAAATAACTGACCGCCGACCATTACGGCGACGTCCGGATTGCATGAAGCCGTCTTCAGAGTGTCAATCTGTTCGCGCAGCGCTTTCAAGCTTGTTTGCGTGCTCGCTGACAGTCCGATGACGTCGTATTCCTCGTGTGAAACCGCAGCGACGAGATCGCCGTCGGCCTCATTGGTTTCGCAACGCACCCGCCAGCCGGAACGCGCGAAGAGCTCGCCGACCATCATGAGCCCGAAGATATGCTGCTCGCCCGTGGTCGGCGCGAGCAGAATGCGCGGCGCGGCGGCGCCCGCGTCCAGGCCGCATGGCGCGTGCACATTCACCTGTTCCAACACCCGGTGAAGCTTCATGAGGCCGATCGTCACCTCGGTGAAGTCCGCCCTGTCATCTTCCCAGAGCGCCCCCAGCCGCCGCGCCGCCGGCGCCAGCAGCTTCAACAGGACATCTTCATGGGGCACGCCGTCGGCGATCAGCGTGTTGACCTCGTCGACCAGGAGAGTGTGATCATTCTCGACCGCGCGCCGTGCGAACGCGTTGATCTCGTCGGCATTGAAGTCATAGGCCTGCGAGGTGTCCGGCGCGCCGCGATCGACCGCTTCCGCCGCGTTGCGATTGGCCAGCATCAGGCGCGGAATGATTTCAGCTTCGATCAATTTGTCCAACACCTGCTGCGGCGGTTTGACCTTGGTGTCCTTGCGCCGGGCGATCTGAATCCATTTGCGCCAGTTGAGCGATTCCTGGGTCGCGCGCGCCAGGTTCGCCAACCCCAGTCGTTGAAGCGCAGTGCCTCCCATCAGCCCGATCCTTTCATTGTGACACGGGCGATATGCGGGGCCGAAGCTCCTTCCGTCCGTGCTCCTCCCGGCCGTCGCGAATAAGGGGCGCGGCGGCGGCGGCGGACTTTGTGAAGCGCGAGCGGCTTCAATCTCTGCCCGCTCATATACCCTCACATGCTGTCAGCTTATTCTCCCCATGACCAGAAAATTCGGTCTGCGGACAACCAGGAGGCCGCTCTTCATAGCTGTCCAGATAGCAGAACGTCAATCTAAGTTGACACTTTGTGGATCGCTGCCGTACGCTCCTTGTTAAGGCATGCGCAAGGAGGGCGCGTAATGCAGACTGACGCGGAAGCCCACGGGCGCGATTTCCCTGTCAGACAAGGGAAAGCGCAGCAGCGCGCCGGGCAGCTCTCAAGCTTGATCGCCAATGCGGTGCAGGGATTGATCGACTTGATCGCGCCTTGCCCCTGGACAGCCAGCGCGGGTTGCGCGCATGGTCACAAATCGCGTTTGAGGCGTGCCCATTCGCCGCATCAGCCGCTTTACACGCCGGAGCAGCGCCAGCGCCGCGACGATAGCGTCTGGACCCTGGTTCAGGGCGTTCTCGCCCCGCTTCAATTCCTGGTCTTCCTTGTCAGCCTCGGGCTTGTGATCCGCTATCTGATGGCGGGCGAGGGGTATGCGATCGCCACCGCATCGGTCGTGATCAAGACGCTGGTGCTTTACGCCATCATGATCACCGGCGCGATCTGGGAGAAGGTGGTTTTCGGCCGCTGGTTGTTCGCGCCTGCATTCTTCTGGGAAGACGTCTTCTCCATGGCGGTCCTGGCGCTGCACACCGCCTATCTGGCCGCTGTCGCCTTCGGCTGGGGCGCGCCGGACCAGCAGATGGCGATCGCGCTGGCGGCCTACGCCGCCTATGTGATCAATGCCGGGCAATTCCTCTGGAAGCTGCGCATGGCGCGGCTCGAGGGACAGGGCGCATGAGCATGGCGCTGGCCCCCGCCCCGGCAGAGCAGGGCTGCGACACGGAGGTTTTGCGCGAGCGCGGCCAGCGGGAAGTGTTTTGCGGCCTGACCGGCATTGTCTGGCTGCACCGCAAGATTCAGGACGCCTTCTTTCTCATCGTCGGTTCGCGCACCTGCGCCCACCTGATGCAGTCGGCGGCCGGTGTGATGATTTTCGCCGAACCGCGCTTCGCGACCGCCGTGATCGAAGAGCGTGACCTGGCCGGCATGGCGGACGCGAATGAAGAGCTTGACCGGGTCGCCGCCCAGGTGCTGGCGCGCCGACCGGACATCAAGACGCTGTTTCTGGTCGGCTCCTGTCCCAGCGAGGTGATCAAGCTGGACCTTGCGCGCGCCGCGGAGCGTTTGAACGCCCAGCACGCGAATGTGCGCGTCCTCAACTATTCCGGCAGCGGGATCGAGACCACCTTCACTGAAGGCGAAGACACGTGTCTGGAAGCCCTGGTTCCCGAGCTGCCCGAGGCGCCCGCCGATGAACGCGCCCTGTTGATCGTGGGCGCTCTGGCCGATGTGGTCGAAGATCAATTCGTGCGCCTGTTCGAAAAGCTCGGCGTGGGGCCGGTCCGCTTTTTCCCGGCGCGCAATTCCGAAGACCTGCCCGCAGTCGGGCCGGGCACGCGCTATCTCCTGGCCCAGCCTTTCCTGGGCCGGACCGGCGCATTGCTGGACGGCCGGGGCGCTCAGCGGATTGCCGCACCCTTCCCGATGGGGGCGGAAGGCACGCAGGCCTGGCTGCGCGCCGCCGCCGAGGCCTGGGGCGTCAGCGCGGACCATTTCGACAGCGTCATCGCCGCGCCGCGCGCGCGGGCGGAAAAGGCGCTGGAGCGCTATCGGGAGACACTCGCCGGAAAGCGCGTCTTTTTCTTCCCGGACTCCCAGCTGGAAATCCCGCTCGCCCGCTTCCTTCACGAGGAGCTGGGCGCAGAGCTGATCGAAGTCGGCTCGCCTTATCTGCACCGCCAGCACCTGGATTGCGAACTGCCGCGCCTGCCCTCCGGCGTTCAGCTGAGCGAAGGCCAGCACGTGGACAGCCAGCTCGACCGCTGCCGGCAGGCACGTCCGGACCTGACCGTCTGCGGCCTCGGCCTCGCCAATCCGCTGGAGGCGGAAGGGCTGGCGACCAAATGGGCCATCGAGCTGGTCTTCACTCCCATCCATGGCTTTGAGCAGGCCGGCGATCTCGCCGAGCTGTTCGCCCGGCCCTTGCGCCGCCGCGACGTGTTGAGGCTGTCATGAAGCTGACCGTGTGGACCTATGAAGGCCCGCCCCATGTGGGGGCGATGCGCGTCGCGACGGGGATGAAGGATCTGCATTATGTCCTGCATGCGCCCCAGGGCGACACCTATGCGGACTTGCTCTTCACCATGATCGAGCGGCGCAATCACCGCCCGCCGGTCACCTACACCACTTTCCAGGCCCGCGATCTGGGTTCCGACACGGCCGAATTGTTCAAGGACGCCGCCCAGGACGCTTATGAACGGTTCAAGCCGTCGGCGATGATTGTCGGCGCGTCCTGTACGGCCGAGCTGATCCAGGACGATCCCGGCGGCCTCGCCGCGCGCCTGGGGCTGCCCTGTCCCGTTCTCCCCTTGGAGCTGCCTTCCTATTCCAAGAAGGAGAACTGGGGTGCGTCTGAGACCTTCTACCGGCTGGTGCGCGGCCTGGCCGGCCCGCACGCGCCGGCGGCGGGCGAGCCCAGGCCCGAGCGGGCGCCGGGACCGCCGCGCTGCAATATTCTGGGTCCGACCGCGCTCGGCTTCCGCCATCGCGACGATGTCAAGGAAATCACCGGCTTGCTCGGCAAGCTGGGCGTCGAGGTCTCGGTCGTCGGCCCGATGGGATCGACGCCGCTGGATCTGACCCGGCTGGGCGAAGCGGACTTTAACGTGGTGCTCTATCCGGAGATCGCCGAAGAGGCGGCGCGCTGGCTGGAGAAGGCGTTCGGACAGCCGCGCACCAAGACGATTCCGATCGGCGTGGGCGCCACCCAGGACTTCGTGCGCGAAGTCGCCGAGATCATCGGCGCCGATCCCGGGCCGGCGCTTCAGGATGACGATTTAAGGCTGCCCTGGTGGTCCAAGTCGATCGATTCCAACTATCTGACCGGCAAACGTGTTTTCGTCTTTGGCGACGCCACCCACGCGGTCGCCGCCGCCCGTGTGGCGGTGGAGGAGATGGGCTTCGAACTGGTCGGGCTGGGCGCCTATAACCGCGAATTCGCCCGCAATGTGCGCGAGGCCGCCGAACGCTACGGCGTCGAACCGTTGATCACGGACGATTATCTGGAAGTGGAGGCCGCGATTGAAGCCGCCCGGCCGGAAATGGTGCTCGGCACGCAGATGGAGCGCCATATCTGCAAGCGGCTCGGCGTGGCCTGCGCGGTGATTTCCGCGCCGGTCCATGTCGAGGATTTCCCCGCCCGCTACGCCCCGGTGATGGGGTTTGAGGGCGCGAACGTGCTCTTCGACACCTGGGTGCATCCGCTCGTGATGGGTCTTGAGGAGCACCTGCTGGGCATGTTCCGCGAGGACTTCGAGTTCAGCGACGAGGCCGGTCCTTCTCATCTGGGCGCCCATGCCCCGCCGCGCGTTCAGGACGCGCCGGAACCGGCCGAGGAGATCGCGCCCAAGCCCGCCAATGACGGCCCGGTCTGGAATGACGAAGCCATGGCCGAGCTGAAAAAAATCCCATTCTTCGTGCGGGGCAAGGCCCGCCGGAACACCGAAAGCTTCGCCGCCGAGCACGGCGCGGAGGTGATCACCGTCGAGACGTTGTACGATGCTAAAGCCCACTTCGGACGCTGAAGCGACGCCGATCCGCGTCGTCGTCGTCACGCTGGATAATCATCTGGCGAGCGCGGCGGCGCGGGCGGTGACGACCATGCGGGCCGACTATCCCGGGCTGGAGCTGGATTTTCACGCTGCGTCCGACTGGGGCGCCAGCGAAGAGGAATTGGCGCGCTGCCACGCCGATATCGCGCGCGCCGACATCATCGTCGCCAACATGTTGTTCCTGGAGGACCAGGTGCAGGCGGTCCTGCCGGCGCTCAAAGCGCGAGCGGAGGATTGCGACGCGATCGTGGGCTCGATGTCGGCGCCGGAGATCGTGCGCCTGACCCGAATGGGCAAGCTGAATATGGGCGGGCCGCAATCCGGCATGATGGCGGCGCTGAAGAAACTGCGTGGCGGGTCCGCGAAAAACCCGGCCAAAGCCGGCGGCAAATCGCAAATGGCGATGCTGCGCCGCCTGCCCAAGCTGCTGCGCTTCATCCCCGGCACGGCGCAGGATTTGCGGGCCTATTTCCTGACCCTGCAATACTGGCTGGCCGGTTCGGAAGCCAATTTCACCAACATGATCCGCAACCTCGTCGACCGGTACGCCGCCGGTGAGCGCGAGGTGTTGCGGGGGCGCGCGAAAGTCGGCGCGCCGATCGAATATCCCGATGCGGGATTATACCATCCGGACTGCAAAGACCGGATAGCTGAGCGCGTGGCGGCCCTCCCCGGCGCGCGCAGGGCTGGAGCCGGGACCGTCGGGCTCCTCATCATGCGCTCCTACGTGCTTGCGGGCGACGCCGATCACTATGACGGCGTCATCCGGGAGCTGGAATCGCATGGGCTCGACGTGATCCCGGCGTTCGCCAGCGGGCTCGATTCCCGCCCGGCGATCGAGAAATACTTCATCGAGAACGGCCGGCCCACAGTGGACGCCGTGGTGTCCCTGACCGGATTCTCGCTGGTGGGAGGACCGGCGTATAACGACGCCAGCGCGGCCGAGGAAATCCTCGCCAAGCTGGACGTGCCTTATATCGCCGCCCATCCGCTGGAGTTTCAGCCGCTGGAGGAGTGGCAGTCGTCCACTGTCGGCCTAACCCCGGTGGAGTCCTCCATCATGGTCACCATCCCCGAGCTGGATGGCGCGACCAATCCCATCGTCTATGGCGGGCGCTGCGCCGGCGGCGCGACCTGCCATGGCTGCGACCGCCAGTGCACCTTCCCTGAAGCCGAACCACGCGCCATGCATGTCTGCGCGGAGCGCGCCGAGATGCTCGCGGCCCGCACCGCGCGTCTGGTGGCGTTGCGCCGAGCGAAGCTGAAGGACCGCAAGGTCGCCATCGTGCTTTTCAATTTCCCGCCCAATGCGGGCGCAGCCGGCACGGCGGCGAACCTGTCCGTCTTCCAGTCCCTGCACAACGTGCTCAGGGCGATGAAGGCGGAGGGCTACACGCTGGACGTCCCGGAGACGCTGGAGGATTTGAAGGCGGCCGTGCTGGACGGCGACGCCCGGCTCTATGGGACCGACGCCAACATCCTCGACCGGGTGTCGGTGGATGATTATGTGCGCCGCGAGCCCCACCTGTCCGAAATCGAAGGCCAATGGGGTCCGGCCCCGGGCCGTCAACTGACCGATGGCCGCTCGCTCTTCGTGCTCGGCGCGCGCTTCGGCAATGTGATGATCGGCCTGCAGCCCGGCTTTGGCTATGAGGGCGATCCCATGCGCCTTCTGTTTGAAGGCGGATTTTCGCCCACCCATGCTTTCTCCGCCTTCTACCGCTATGTGCGCGAGGATTTCGGCGCCGATGCGGTCCTGCATTTCGGCACCCATGGCGCGCTCGAATTCATGCCGGGCAAGCAGGCGGGCCTGTCCCACACCTGCTGGTCGGACCGGCTGATCGGCGATGTGCCCAACTTCTATCTTTATTCCGCCGACAATCCGTCGGAGGGCCTGATCGCCAAGCGCCGCGGCGCGGCGACCCTGATCAGCCATCTCACCCCGCCGATCGCTCAAGCCGGGCTGTATAAGGGCCTCACCGAGCTGAAAGCCACGCTGGATGAATGGCGCGCTTTGCCGCCGGACGCCCCCAAGGCGCGCCGTGACGGTCTGGCGGAGCTGATCCAGGCCGAGGCGGTCGCCCTTGATCTGGCCGACGCCGAACCGGTTTGGACCGGTGACGATTCCGGTCAGATCGACGTCCTGCGCGGTGATCTGTGCGAACTGGAAGCGACGCTCATCCCCCACGGCCTGCACATCCTCGGCGAAACGCCGAAGGAAGAGGCGCGCCGGGATCTTCTCTCCTCCATCGCCGAGATCGAGATGGGCGCGCCGCCGCCCGCAACCGCGCTGGACCGGATCCTGGAGACGGGGGACGCCAATTCGGCCCTGTCCGTGCTCGCGGCCTCGGACCGTCAAGGCTGGGCGCAGACATTCGAGCGCCTGGCCGCCACCGAGACCGGCCTGCGGGCCAATCGCGAGCTGGACGCCACCCTGCACGCCATCGGAGGCGGCTATGTCGCGCCGGTCGCAGGCGGCGATCTCATCAAGAATCCGGACATATTGCCGACCGGCCGCAATCTGCACGGCTTTGATCCCTTCCGCCTGCCCAGCGCCTGGGCGGTGAAGGATGGCGCGGCCCAGGCCCAGCGTCTGATCGACCGCCATGTCGAGGACAGTGGAGCGCTTCCCGAAACCGTCGCCATCGTGTTGTGGGGCACGGATAATCTGAAAACGGAGGGCGGCCCGATCGCCCAGGCGCTCGCCCTGATCGGCGCCAAGCCGCGCCAGGACGCCTTTGGGCGCATGTGCGGAGCTGAGCTCATCTCGCTTGAAGAGCTGGGCCGGCCGCGCATCGACGTTTTGATGACGTTGTCGGGTATTTTCCGCGATCTTCTGCCTTTGCAGACCAAGATGCTGGCGGAAGCCGCCTGGCTGGCCGCCAACGCGGACGAGCCCGCCGATCTTAATCCCATCCGCCGTCACGCCTTGGCCTATGCGGCGCAGAAGGGCGTCGATTTGGAGACCGCGGCCCTGCGCGTCTTCTCCAACGCCGACGGGGCGTACGGCGCCAATGTCAATCAGCTGATCGACAGCGGCATGTGGGACGACGAGGACGAGCTCGCCGACGCTTATGAGACGCGCAAATGCTACGCCTTCGGCCGCAACGGCGTCGCTGTGAAGCAGGACCAGCTGCTCGGCGCGATCCTGGGCGATGTCGACCTGGCTTATCAAAATCTCGATAGCGTCGAGCTCGGCGTGACCACGATCGATCATTATTTCGACACGCTGGGCGGCATCGGCCGGGCGGTGACCCGCGCCCGTGGCGAAGAAGCATCGGTTTATATCGGCGATCAGACCGCAGGCGAGGGCAAGGTGCGCAGCCTGTCCGAACAGGTCGCGCTGGAGACCCGCACCCGCATCCTCAATCCGCGCTGGTATGAAGGCATGCTGCGCCACGGCCACGAGGGCGTGCGCAATATCGAAGCCCAGGTGACCAACACGATGGGCTGGTCGGCGACCACCGGCCAGGTCCAGCCCTGGGTCTACCAGAAAATCACTGAGACCTACGTGCTCGACGATGAGATGCGCGAGCGTCTCGCCGAGCTCAATCCCAAATCCGCCGCCCGCCTGTCCGAACGCCTCCTGGAAGCCCATGAGCGATCCTATTGGCGGCCGGACGACGAGACCCTGGAG
>LYSW01000047.1 GCA_001657295.1 Oceanicaulis sp. BBD 1991-10
AACGCGCCGAGCGTCGCTGAAGCCGCCGCCTCGCCAGCAGTCCAGCTGTCCCGCAGGCCGCCCGCCCAGTCCGGCGCCGTCGGCAGGAGCGCCCAGTCCTCCAGATCATCTCCAGGCGGACGCGCTGCAAATGACAGCGAGGCTGGCGCGGGTGCGGGTTCGGCCGGCGCATGCCCGGCCTTCAGCGCTTTCCAGAAGGGTGTGAAGACCCGGTAGGGCGCCCCTTGCTTGGTGGAGACCTCCCAGGGCTCCACGATCAGGCCGCCCTTAAACGAGCGCGCTTCGACGCCCGCGTCGGACAGCTGCGCCTTGACGCGGGTGTCGCGCGCGATCGCCCAAGGCTCATAGACCCGATTCCAATAGATGGCTTCAGCGCCCGTCGCCTCAGCCAGCGTTGGGATGATGGCGTCGGCGCGGCCCGATTTCAGCACCAGGCCGCCCCCTTTCAACGCCAGTGCGTTCTGGAGGCTCTTCAGGCTGTGATGCAGCCACCAGAGGCTGGCGGCGCCGCGCGCCCAGGTCCCGGCGTTTTCGTCGTCATGGACATAAACGGCGATCAAAGGACGGTTTGATGCGGCGGCGGCGAGCAGGGCCGGGTTGTCCGCCAGGCGCAGATCATTGCGGAACCAAACGATGGCGGGACGAGGCATGTCAGACATGAAAGTGAGCAATTCCTGGCTGCGGGCGTGCAGGTGACGGCTTTGTCCGGATCGCGTATTACGCGGAATGAAGGGCTGTCCTGAGATTTCAGCGGCGGCCGGACTGGTGAAATAGAAGCTTGCCGGAGTACGCCAAGCCCATGACCCCGAACAGTGTCGTTTCCATTCCGCGGCCGGGCGCCGATCCGATCGAAATCGGCAATCAGCGCCCGCTGGCGATCATCGCCGGGCCGTGTCAGCTGGAAAGCCGTCAGCATGGCTTGGAGGTGTCTTCGGCGCTGAAGGAGATCGCCGAACGCGCAGGCGTGCCGCTGATCTACAAAACCAGTTTCGACAAAGCCAACCGCACCAGCCTGTCCGGCAAGCGGGGCATGGGGCTGGAGGCGTCCCTGCCGGTGTTCGCTGAAATTCGCGAGACCACCGGCCTGCCGGTTCTCACAGACATTCACACCGCCGAACAGTGCGCAATCGTCGCCGAGGCGGCGGACATCCTCCAGATTCCCGCTTTCTTGTGCCGTCAGACCGACCTGCTTATCGCCGCGGCGAAAACGGGCAAGGCGATCAATGTGAAGAAGGGCCAATTCCTTGCGCCCTGGGACATGAAGAATGTCGTCGGCAAGATCACCGAGGCCGGCAATCCGAACATCCTGGCGACCGAGCGCGGGGTCAGTTTCGGCTACAACACGCTGGTGGTGGATTTCCGCTCCATCCCGCAGATGAAGGATGCGACCGGCAACGCCCCCGTGGTGATTGACGCCACCCATTCCGTGCAACAGCCGGGCGGGCAGGGCGCGTCCTCGGGCGGCCAGCGCCAATTCGCTCCGCATATGGCGCGCGCGGCGGTGTCCCTGGGCGTCGGCGCCGTCTTCATGGAGACCCATCCCGATCCGGACAATGCACCCTCGGACGGCCCCAATATGATCCCGCTGAACCGGTTCGAAGAGATCGTTCGTGATCTCAAGGCCTTCGACGATCTGGCGAAGGCGCATCCGGTCACGGCGCTTTAGGAGGCGCGGGATGCAGCGCGATCGCGCCGCCGCACTGCTGTCCGCTCTGGACGGGCGGCGGGTCCTTGTCCTGGGCGACTTGATCTACGACACCTTCGTTTATGGCGACGTGCACCGCGTGTCCCGCGAAGCGCCGGTGCCGATCCTGTCCGAAGTGCGCCGCGACGCCATGCTGGGCGGCGCTGGAAATCTGGCGCGCAATCTGGTGGGGCTCGGCGGCGAGGTCAGCTTGATCTCCGTCGTCGGCGACGATGCGGAAGGCGATGCGGCGCGCACGCTGGCTGAGGCGGCGTGCGGGGCGGGCTTGCGTCTCGTGACCACGCCAGGGCGTCAGACGCCGGCGAAGATCCGCTATGTTTCAAATAATCAGCAGATGTTCTGTGTCGATCGCGACCCGCCCGCTGTGATCTCTCACCCGGTGGAAGCTGAGGTGATGATCGCGGTGCGCGAAGCGCTCGGCGCTGCGGATGTTCTCATTCTCTCTGACTATGGCCGCGGCCTGCTGACCCCGGCCCTGATCCGGGGCGCGATCGCTGCGGCGCGGGAGGCGGGTGTGGCGATCAGCGTCGATCCGCGCGGAGCGGACTTTACGCGCTATGACGGCGCGACCGTGATCAAGCCCAACGCCGGCGAGCTGGCCAGCGAGACCGGGCTGCCGGTGAGCAATGATGAAGAAGCTGAAGCGGCCCTGCGCGCCTTTAAAGCGGAGCTGTCTGAGACCGAAGCGCTTCTGGTCACGCGGGGCGGCGCCGGGATGAGCCTTTTGGATGCAGACGGCGCGGTGACGCATCACCGCTCCAAGGCGCGCTCGGTGTTTGATGTTTCAGGCGCGGGCGACACCGCGCTCGCGGCCTTGTCGCTGGCGATCGCGGCGAAGCTGGATCTGTCCGACGCCATGGCGCTGGCCGATCTGGCCGCAGGCGTCGCCGTGACGAAGTCAGGCACCGCGGTCGTCACCCCGGCGGAAATGCTCGCCGACGCAGATCGCACCCAGGGCGCGCCGGATTGGCGGATCCTTGATCGGCAAGGGATCGCCAAGCTGTCGGAAGACTGGCGCGCGGAGGGGCTGAAGGTCGGCTTCACCAATGGCTGTTTCGACATCCTGCATCCTGGCCATCTCTCCGTGCTGCGCCACGCCGCCTCAGTCTGCGACCGGCTGATCGTGGGGCTGAACGCGGACGCCTCGGTCAAGCGCCTCAAGGGACCGTCCCGTCCGGTCAATGATGAGACCGCGCGCGCGGTGATGCTCGCCTCGCTCGACATGGTCGATCGCGTGGTGGTGTTTGAGGAAGATACGCCGCAGGACTTGATCGAAGCGATCAACCCGCATGTGATGGTCAAAGGCGCCGATTATGTCGCCGACGATCTGCCCGGTGCGGCCTTCGTCAAGGCCAATGGCGGCGAAGTCGTACTGGCGCCGCTGGTGAAAGGCCAGTCGACCACCGGCATCATCGAAAAGCTGAATCGCGACGCCTAGCCGTCGATCGGTTCTAGCGGCGCGACATCGACTTCCACCGGTTCGTCCAGCAGCGGCGGCGCCCAGCGGGCCTCCTCCGCGCGGATCTCCGCGTGGACGGCCACGCGCTGCGCCGCGTTTTGAGCCAGATCCATATAGAAGAGATTGAAGTCCGGCGCCCGGCGGTCCTCGCCCAGACGCCCGGCCCGCCGCAGCGCCCGCACCCGCGGTTGATCGATCATCAACACGCCGTTCTGGCACTGGGCGCCGGTCTGGTTGGCCATGGCCGACGGCGCATCTCCAGGCGCCAGCCCTTCCGCCGCGGCGCCGCCGCGATGCAGCCGGTCGGGCGCATAATCCTCGCTGGTCGTCCAATTCAGCGGATTGGTGCAGAGCAAGGCGCGCTCGGTGACGAATTCCAGGTCTCCGGCCGCCGTCCAACTCATGGAGCGCTCGGTCAGCGCGAAGATGCGCTGACGTTCTTCCGGACGCGCGGCGGTGTAGGCGACGATGCAGCGAACATCTTCAGCGCCCGCGCAAGGCGGCAAATCCACAAGCGCGTCTTCAAACAGGTCCAGCGGGATCGGCGCTTCCAGCAGATAGGCGGCCGCCAGGCGCGCGCGCAGCATCTCGTCAGCGGCGATACGGTTCAGCAAGAGCCCCAGTGCATGCAGGGCGCCCTGATCGACGCCCACCAGAATGATGGCGCGCTGGGGATCGATGCGGTTCAGGAAGGCTGCGAAGGCGGCCTGGGCGTCCTGATGCGCCAGCAGCCGCGCTGAGACCGAATCCTCACGATTATTCATAAAGCTGTAGAGTGATGCCTGCCGATAGCGCGGCGCATGGATTTGCGCGCCCTCGACGGCGAAGGGCGCAGCCCAGTTGGGCAGGACGATGCGCTCCACCTCGGCGGCTTCCTGCGGCCGGTCGAATGGCGCATTCCAATGCGCGCCGCCGTCATACGTCGTTGGATGCAGGAAAAAGACCGCCGGGGCTTGCGGGTCTTCCTGCTCCGGCCAGGCGGCCCACGCCTCGGCGCCGGCATAATTCGGCGCCGGGGGACGGTCATAAGTCTGGAAGGGAATGCCAGGATCCAAAAAGCTTTGATAGATATCGTCGCGCAGGACCACGCCGGCGATCGCAAGCAGCAGGACAAATCCGCCTGCGGCGATCAGCAGGAGAGGCCCAAGCCGGCCGCGCGGGGGCGATGAAGAGGCGATATCGTGCATCACGCGTCAAACTACGGCGTCGAAAACGCGCCGCCAAGCCGCCGCGCCGCTCTAAAACGCCTTGATTTCGCCCCCGCAGCAGCGCACCACTTTGACTGATGTCTGGCGGCGCAGGGCGGCCGGGCGAAGGGAGAGCAAGGCTCGAACGTGTTGCGCTGGCTTCGAAATCGCTTCCTGACCGGTCTTGTGGTCGCAGCGCCGATCGGCATCACGGTGTGGCTGATCTACACTTTCATCAGCTTTGTCGACCGGGTGATCAAGCCGCTCATCCCTGAACGCTATAATCCGGAAACCTATCTGCCTTTCGCGATTCCCGGCATGGGGCTCTTGATCGCGGTGCTCGGCCTGACTTTGCTGGGCGCTCTGGCGGCGAATTTCTTTGGCCGTCAGCTGATCAATATCGGCGAGCGCATCGTCAACGGCGTGCCGCTGATCCGCAATATCTATTCCGCGCTCAAGCAGATCGTCGAAACTGTGTTTCAAGGCCGGCAAAACTCCTTCAAGGAGGTGGTGCTGGTCGAATATCCCATGGAAGGCAGTTATGCGGTCGCTTTTGTGGCCTCTGAGGGCAGGGGCGTCATCCGTCAGACCGTCGGCCAGGGCGATCCTGTGATCGGCGTGTTCATTCCCACCACGCCGAACCCGACTTCCGGCTTTCTGCTCTTCATCCCGCGCTCAAAAGCCGTCGCGCTCGACTTGACCGTGGAGGAGGCGGCCAAGTTGATCATCTCCTTTGGCATGGTCACGCCTGACCGCCTGCCCGACGGCGCCATTCCCGCGGATGCGCCGATCAAGGCCGGCGCCGGCGTGATGCCGGATGATCCGGCGCCGGAGGGGGAGACGCGGGAGAGCTGATCGCGTCTGCTCTTACGCGGCGAACGCCGGGCCCCGGAGCCGCCAGGAATGGGCGGCGCAGCTTACCCGCTGCGCATTAGACGCACGCCTTCGTCGCGCTCAAACAGATAGAGCAAGACCCGCAGCGCCTCGCCGCGGGCGCCGTCGAACGGGTCGTCGCGGGAGACTTCCAGAAGGGCGGCGTCGCTGGCGATCTCCAGCAGGTCGGCATGGGCCGCAAGGTCGGCGATCCGATAATCGGGCAGGCCGGATTGGCGAAGGCCCAGCGGATCGCCGGAGCCGCGCAGCTTCCAGTCCTCTTCGGCGATGACGAAGCCGTCATCGGTTTTGCGCATCACGTCCAGGCGGGCCCTCGCCGTTTCGCCCAACTTGCCGTGATAGAGCAGCAAGCAGCTGGACGGCTTGTCGCCGCGTCCAACCCGGCCGCGCAGCTGGTGCAGCTGGGCCAGGCCGAAGCGTTCGGCATGCTCGATCACCATGATGGTGGCGTCCGGCGCATCCACGCCGACTTCAATGACGGTGGTCGCCACCAGCAAATCGATTTCGCCGGCGCGGAAGGCTTCGGCGACCGCCTGCTTGTCCTTGGCCGGCATGCGGCCATGGACCAGCCCGACCCGGCATTTGAGCATTTCCGATAGCATGTGATGGCGCGCTTCGGCGGCGGCGAGGTCGGAGACATCGCTTTCCTCCACCAGCGGGCAGACCCAATAGGCGCGTTCGCCCTTCGCCAGGGCGCGGCCCAGACCCTCGACCACTTCGGACAGGCGGTCGCCGCTGATCACGCGTGTGGTCGGCGGGATGCGCCCGGCGGGCTTTTCATCCAGGCGCGAGACGTCGAGATCGCCGAACGCCGCCAGCGTCAGCGTGCGCGGGATGGGTGTGGCGCTCATCGCCAGCACGTCCGGCGCCAGACCCTTCAAGGTCAGCTTTCGCCGGTCGGAGACGCCGAAGCGATGCTGTTCGTCGATCACCGCCAGGCCCAGATCATGAAACTCGACGCTTTCCTGGAACAGGGCGTGAGTGCCGCAAATCACTTGCGCTGCGCCGTCTGCGATCGCCGCCTCGATGTCCTTGCGGGCCTTGCCCTTGTCGCGGCCGGTGAGGGCGGTGACGGTGACGCCGGCCGGCTCCAACAGACCTTTCAAGACATTGGCGTGCTGGCGCGCGACGATTTCCGTGGGCGCCATCAGGGCGGTCTGCACGCCGGCTTCGGCGGCGTGGGCGGCGGCGAGCGCGGCGACGAAGGTCTTGCCCGACCCCACATCGCCATGGACCAGGCGCATCATGCGCTGGGGCGAGCTCATATCCGTCTTGGCGGCCTCGAACGCCTTGAGCTGCGCGCCGGTGGGCGTAAAGGGCGCGTTGTCCAGCACGGCTTTCACCGCGCGGCCATCACCGGTCAGGCTGCGGCCCTTGCGCGCCTTGCGGTCGCGGCGGGCGAGCTTGAGCGCCAGCTGATGGGCGAACAGCTCGTCGAACGCCAGGCGGCGGCGCGCGCTGCTCGAGGGCTCCAAATCCTGTCCCGATTGCGGTGCGTGCAGGGCTTCCAGGCTCGCGCGCCAGCCATGCCAGCCCTCGCGGGCGATAAGCGCCTCATCAAGCCATTCAGGCAGGTCCGGGGCCAAAGCCAGCGCCGCTTTCGCCGTGCGCCGCGCCACCCCGGCGGTGAGGCCCGCGGTGAGCGGATAGACCGGTTGCAGCAAATCCTCGTCGGAAATCTCGTCCGGCGCGGCGATCAGGTCGGGATGGACGATCTGGGTTTCCGAGCCGAACCGCTCCGCCTTGCCCGAGACCACCCGGCGCGTCCCCTCCGGCAGCATGCGTTTGAGATAATCGGCGCGGGCGTTGAAGAACACCAGGTGCATGAAACCCGTCTCGTCGCGCAGGCGCACCTTATAGGGCTGCTTCATGGTCGGGCGCGGGATGTGCTTTTCCACCTCGGCTTCCAGCGTCACCAGCCCGCCCATATCTCCGGCGCCGGAGATGCTCAGACGCCGGGTGCGATCCACCAGACCCGTCGGCGCGGTCATCAGCACATCCTTCACCCGCCCGCCGCGCACGGTCTTTTCCAGCAGCACGGCCAGGCGCGGCCCGACGCCTTTCAGCGTGGTGAGGTCAGCGAAGAGGGGAAAGAGGATTTGCGGGCGCATGGGCGTGCAGTGTCGCGCCGCTCGCTGTGAAGGGGAAGAGGGCGCGCCACCCTTCACCACACGCCCGCCCCGCGCTATATCCCCGCGCCATGAGTGATGATCCGTTTTCCGATCCGAACCGGCCGATCAATCCGGCCGACCGCCTTAAACGCCTGACCTTCCGCGCCTGGCGGCGGGGATTTAAGGAAGCCGACCTGATCATGGGTCGTTTCGCCGAGGCGCGGCTTCACGACTTCTCCGAATCTGAAATCGACGAGTTCGAACGCCTGCTCGATGCCCCGGACACGGAGGTCTATGGCTGGATCATCGGCACGATCGACACGCCGCCCAATTTTAACGGGCCGGTGTTGGCGCAGCTCAAGGCGTTTCGGTTCGATGCGACGGCGTCGATGGGAGACGGGCCTTCGGCTTGATCTCTTCGTCGTCACCCCCGCAAAGGCTGGGGCCCAGTGCCACAAAGATCAGCACGCGATGATCTCTGGCGCCCCGCCTTCGCGGGAATGACGATAGCGAAATTTTAGGGTCTGAAATCCCGGACGAGCGCAGCGACAATCCGGAACCTTTTTCAGGACCTGGCGCCTCACGCGGATAAAGGCCCCGGCTCTGCGCCCCGGATCAAGTCCGGGGATTGGCCGGGGGTTCAGGCGCCTTTTATCGCCACCGCTCCAGGCTCACGCCGACGCTGTCGGCGTCTTCAAGGGCGGTGAGCTTGTCGATATGGATTCCCATGCGGGTGATGCGCGCGTCCGCGAAGGCGGCGTCGAGGACGGATTGAGCCAGGTCCTCCAGCAGCTCGTGATGGCGGGCGCCGGCGATCTGCCGGACCAGTTCGGCGAGCGCGGCGTAATTGACCGCATCGGCCAGGGCGCCGTCGGGACGGGCGGCCAGCGAGACCACCTGGGCTTCCAGATCGACGCGGATAGGCTGTTTGCGGCCGCGCTCGTGATCATAAACGCCCACTTCGGCGTCCAGCTTCAATCCGCGCACGCGTACGCACAGGGTTTCGCCCGCAAACTGCGGCTGGGGCGAGGCGTCTGCACGCACGGCGTCGAGTTTCATGTCCGGGCCCCTATATCTGGCGGTGATGCGGGTATAAGCCCGTTTAACAGGTTCGCAAATGGGCGCGCGAGCGCCGGATGCAGGGAAAGCCGCCATGATCCAGTCTCCACCCCAGGCCGCCCTGGTCACCGGCGCCGCCAAGCGCGTCGGCCGCGCCTTCATCACCGCGCTGGCCGAGGACGGTCATCCGTGCGTCGTGCATTATAATCGCTCCTCGAAAGAGGCCGAGGAAGTGGCCCGGGAGCTGCGCAAAGGCGGGGTCGAGGCGGTGGCGCTGGGCGCGGATCTTTCCAACCCGGAGCACGCGGAAGGCCTGATTGAACGCGCACGGGCTGAGATCGGGCCGCTCGGCGTTTTGGTGAACTCCGCCTCGATCTTTGAAGACGACCGGCCCGAGACGGTCACGGCGCGCACCTTCCGCACGCATATGGACGCCAATCTGCTGGCGCCGGCGCTGCTGGCGAAGGCGTTCGCGGCCCAGGCCGAGCCCGGCGCGTTGATCGTCAACATGCTCGATTACAAGCTGTTTCACATCAATGCGGACTTCTTCTCCTACACCCTCTCCAAGGCCGGCTTGAAGGCGATGACCGAGATGCTGGCCCGGGAATGGGCGCCCAAGGTGCGGGTCAACGCGATCGCGCCGGGTCTGACTCTGCCCAGTCCTTATCACTCCGAAGAAGAATTTGAGCGGCTGCACCATGACAACCCGCTCCAGCATGGCCCGACGCCGGACGATCTGGTGCGCGCACTGCGCTATTTCCGCGACAGCGGGCCGGTGTCCGGCCAGACCATCGCAGTTGACGGCGGTCAACATTTCGACCCGCGTCTGACGCGGGACGTGTTCGGGGCGCTCTAATTGAATTGGCTCTCCGGCCCGTCCGGGCCGTCGGGTCCGCGCGTTCGATGAGCCAGCTCATCTTCACTGCGTGCGGCTGTTCGCCTTGTGAGCGCTATGCGCTCGGCGCGCCAGGATCGCATCACTCCTCTTCGTCATTCCCGCGCCGGCGGGACCCAGCGATCATCAAGCAGCAAGGCCTGCAGCTCTGGGACCCCCTTCGCGGCAGTGACGATGGGAGCGGTGTAAAAGACTGGGGAGCTATCGCCGCCGCAGCACCGCTTTTTCACCGCAGCTGGGACGGCGGATCTCCACCGCCACCAGGCCGGGCAGGACCGGGTCGAGACGTTCGAAGACCCAGGCCGCGATCGCTTCCAGCGAGGGATGCTCCAGGCCTTCAACCTCGTTCAGGAGACGGTGGTCGAGCTGGTCGCGCAGCTTGGCGATTTCCTGTTCGATCTCCCAGAAATCGCGCACCATTCCGCTGTCGCTGGCCGGTTCGCCCTTGAGCGTCACCGTGCCGGCGAAGGAATGGCCGTGCAGGCGCGAAAACGGATGGTCCGCGTCCTTGTGGCCGAAATGATGGGCCGCGTCGAAGGTGAAATCCTTCGAGATCTCCAGGCTGAGTTCTGACATCGCCATATTTCAAACTGCGTGAAGGCGGGCCATATACAGGGCTCGGCGCAAAAAGAAAATCATGCGGGGCGCCGCTTCGCCCCTGAAAGGACCGGCCATGACGCAAGACACCACGGGCCAAAGCCCCGAGCGCCCCGCGATCACGCCGGTTCTTGTGTTCAAGTGGAGCCTGCCCTTGCTGGTTTCGCTCCTGGTGCTGGCGGCGAGCTTTCTGGTCGGTTGGGAACCGTGGTTCGGGTATGCCGCCGTGATCGCAGGGGCGCTGGGCAGCCTGATGTATGTCGGCCGCACGCTCGGGATCGGGGAAGGCTGATCAGGCCGTCTTGATCGGCGCCCCGATGGACCAGGTGTGGCCGTACGGGTCTTTCACATGGCCGTAGCGATCGCCCCAGAACTGGTCCGCGAGCGGATAGCTGGCCTCCGCGCCGGCTGAGACCGCGCGCTCATACCAGGCGTCGGCGTCGTCGACCTGAAGATGGAGCATCACGCCGGCCGGCTCCGGCGCGGGCGCGCCGCCCCGGAACTCGGGAAAATCGTCGTGCAGCATGAAGCTTCCGCCATTCACCTCCAGCCGCGCGTACATCACGCGCTCGCCGTCCTCATGCATGTTGCGGAAAACCTCGACCGCCCCGAAAGCGGCCTTGTAAAAGGCGATCGCCTCCATGGCGTTCTTGCAGGTGATATGCGCGGCGACGCCGCCGGGCGGGCTCTTGCGGCTTTCATCTCCAAAGGACGACATGATATTCCTCCTGCCTGAGCGGATGAGGCGAGCCTAGGCCGAAAATGAGTTTGTTTGAAAGCGCGGGTCTGGACGAGGCCGCGCCGCGCCCGCTGGCGGATCGATTGCGGCCGGCGGCGCTGGACGAGGTGGTCGGGCAGGATCACGTGCTGGGCGAGCAAGGGCCGTTGGGCCGCATGCTGGCCCAGGGCCGTCTCGCCTCGATCATTCTTTGGGGGCCGCCCGGGGTCGGCAAGACCACCATCGCGCGCCTGCTGGCGAAAGCGGCAGGCCTCGAGTTTGACGCCATCTCCGCAGTGTTCTCCGGCGTGGCGGACTTGAAGAAAGCGTTCGACCGCGCCCGCGCGCGCCGGGCGGCGGGGCAGGGCACGCTGCTTTTCGTGGACGAGATTCACCGCTTCAACCGCGCCCAACAGGACGGGTTTTTGCCGGTGGTTGAGGAAGGCGTGATCACCCTGGTCGGCGCCACCACGGAAAACCCCAGCTTTGAACTGAACGCCGCCTTGCTGTCGCGCTGCCAGGTCATGGTGCTCAAACGGCTGGACGCCGAGGCGCTCGACCAGCTGCTTATCCGTGCGGAAGCGCTGGAGACGTCGTCGCTGCCGCTGACCGGCGAGGCGCGCGCCACCCTGATCGCCATGGCGGACGGGGATGGCCGCTATCTGCTCAACCTGGCCGAAGAGCTCTTCGCCCTGAAGGCCGATGCGCCGTTGGGACCGGGCGATCTCGCCGCCGTCCTGCAAAAACGCGCGCCGGTCTACGACAAGGATCGCGAGGAGCACTACAATCTCATTTCCGCGCTGCACAAGGCGGTGCGGGGTTCCGATCCGGATGCGGCGCTGTACTGGCTGGCGCGCATGCTCGGTGCGGGCGAAGACCCGCTTTTCCTCGCGCGGCGGATCGTGCGCATGGCCAATGAGGATGTCGGCCTGGCCGATCCCGGCGCGGTGCATGCCGCGCTCGCAGCCAAGGACGTCTACGACTTCCTGGGCAGCCCGGAAGGCGAGCTGGCGCTAGCCCAGGCGGTCGTGCACCTCGCCTGTGCGCCGAAATCGAACGCCGTCTACAAGGCCTGGAAAGGCGCGGTCCGGTCCGCCAAGGAGACCGGTTCGCTCATGCCGCCCAAGCATATCCTCAACGCGCCGACCCGGCTGATGAAGTCGGAAGGCTATGGCGCAGGCTATGAATATGACCACGACGTTGAAGGCGGGATCTCCGGCCAGGACTATTTCCCGGACGCGATGACCGATCGCCCGGTCTTTTATGAACCGACCGAACGCGGCCGGGAGGCCGCCTTGAAGGAGCGTCTGGAGCGCTTCCGGACGATCCGGTCGGCACGGCGCTCAGGCGACTAGCAGGCGGCGCCATGCTGGGCGATGAGGATTTCAAGATACTCGTCCAACGGCATCATGCCGAGGGCGGCGCGAAGATCGTCCACCCGGTCCGGGTCTTCGATTGCGTGGAGGCCCCGACGGCCCTCCAGGCAGGCGTCTTGCGTGCCATAGCGTTGGGGTCGGCCCTCTGATTCAGCGAGACGATCAAACATCAGGGCATAGGACTGGCCATCGAACTGGCCGGCCAGGGCGAGAGGTTCGATGACCTCAAGGAGCCTGCGGCGGTCCTCCAGCGTTCCGCCGTGGTGAAGCAGGTCGACGACACGCTGTGCGGCGTCCGGCGCCTGCGAGTGCAGCACGTCAAATCCGGGATGGTCGAGCAGGCGCCGGGCGAGTGCGGCGTTTTCCTGGTCAACGACCCCGATAACGGGCCCGAAGGCCTCGATGAAAGCTGGCGCGTCGGCGCCCAGCGCGGCGAGTTGAGGCACGAAAACGGCGCGAATGAACCAATCGCGTCCGGACGCCGCGCCCAGATCCGAAATGATCTGAGCGCGCGCCATTCGTGCCACTTGGAACCGGGCGCGCATTTCAGGATCGGCGGGCGGCGGCGCCCCGTCCTCATTGGCGGTCTGCGAGGGCGATCGAGCCGAAGACGCCAACGACTGATAGACGCTTGGATGCAGCGCAGGCGTGCCGGACAGCGGCGCAAACCGATCCATCAGGCCGGCGCTGAGCTCGGGGTCTATATCGGCGCGTACGAGCTGGGTCAGGAAGTTGGCGGTCTGGGGCGCGCGTTCAAGAAGCGTGATCGGGTCGTGCGCCTCCACGAGACGCAGCAGGGATTGGCGACGCGCTTCGCGTCGCTGCTCCAGCAGCGCCTGCAAATCTGCTGGCGGCGGTCCGTCGCCAGCGAGCCGGCGTGCGATATGGCGGTCCTGGGCGGCGTCCGCCTGGGCCCGCCCAAGCCCTTCCGCCAGCGGCCTCCAGCTTTCATAAACCGCTTGCGTTTCAGCGGCCTGAGCCTGGGCGTCAAATATGTCCGGGGTTGTGGACAGAAGGGCGATGCACATCAGCCAGGCGGTCATTTCGGGCTCCCGCGTGAAGAGACGCCAGCATTGCGATAAACCCCGGAGTTGCGCAAGCGGTTGCGGGACGGACTTTAATTTTCGGTCGTGTCCGGGGGGATCGGCGCGTGGGCCAGCACATCGATCTCGATCTCAACCTCGTCGCCGATCAGCGCGGCGGCGATCGTGTGACCGTAATTCGATCGCAGGATTGTTCCGGACATCGAGAAGCCGGCCGCCTCGCGCCCATTCTGCGAAGGGTCGGGGCCGATCCGATTGAGATTCACCTCAAAGCTTTCTTTGCGCGTCACGCCCCACAGGGTGAAGTCGCCGGTCACACGGGCGCTGTCCTCATCTCTCATCTCGACAGAAGACGACACGAAGCGAATTTGCGGAAAGGCCTCGACATTAAGCCAGGCCGGGCCGCGGACATGTTCATCGCGCAGGGCCAGGCCGGTCCACACCGCCCCGGCGTCGACCATGGCCTCCACCCGGCTTTGCGCCGGCGCCTCGGCGTCCAGGATGATCACGCCTTCGCTTGAGGGGAAGACGCCGACCGTGTCCGCGAAACCGAAACGTTCAACCGAGAATCGAATATGCGTGTGTCCGGAATCGATCTCGTAGGCGATCGGTTCGGCCAGCGCAGGCGCGGTCACTGTGAACAGCGCCAGGGTTGCAAGATTGAGTGTGCCCATACGCATTGTGAAAACCTCCCAGAAAATGTGGGTTTAGTCTGACCCGCAATGCATGAGGCGCGGATGAAATAACGGACAGCCCGCTCACGATCGCGTGAGCGGTGTGAGCTTGCCCCCGAAGGCCAACGCGCCTAACCCTGCCGGCCATGCAGCATCTCCTTGTCATCGCCGCCGGAGGGGCGCTCGGCGCGGTGTCGCGCCATCTCGTCAATCAGGCCGGCTTGCGTCTGATCGGACCGGAGCTGCCCTATGGAACCTTTGTGGTGAACGTCGCCGGATCGCTTCTGATCGGCCTGCTGGCCGGCTGGCTGGCGCTTGCAGGCCGCCCGGACGCGACCGAAATCCGCTACGCCTTCGGGATCGGATTTCTCGGCGCCTTCACCACCATGAGCGCCTTGGCGCTGGACGTGGCGCTCTTTGTCGAGCGTAAGGCCGTCTTCGTCGCGGTGAGCTATGCGGCGGGTACGGTGATCTTGTCTGTGCTTGCGGTGTTCGCCGGAATGATGCTTGCGCGCCGGCTGGTGACGACATGAGCCGCGTTCAGCAAATCCAGGTGAGCGCCGACGAAGCGGAGATGCGCGTCGACCGCTGGTTCAAGCGCCGCTTTCCCCACGTCTCCCACGGCATGGTCGAAAAGCTGCTGCGCAAAGGCCAGATTCGCGTCGATGGCGGCCGCGCCAAAGGCAATCAGCGTCTAAAGGCGGGCCAGACCGTGCGCGTGCCGCCGCTGCCGGACGCCGCTGACGTGAAGGATAGTCCCCCGCTCACGCGTGAGGATGCGGCTTTCGTGCGCGGCCTGGTGATCCACGAGGACGAGGAGATCATCGCCTTCAACAAGCCGCCGGGCCTGGCGGTGCAGGGAGGCTCGAAGATATCGCGGCATATGGACCGTCTGCTGGACGCGTTCGGCAAAGGCGACCAGAAGCCGCGCCTGGTTCACCGCCTCGACAAGGACACGTCCGGCGTTCTCGTGGTCGCAAAAACGGCCCAGGCTGCAAAGCGGCTGTCGCGCCTGTTCCAGACCCGCGACGTGAAGAAGACTTATTGGGCCGTCGTCCTAGGCCTTCTGGCGCCGAAGGCGGGCGAGGTGAAGGGCTTTTTGCGCAAGGCCGCCGGCCCCGACAATGACCGGGAGACCATGATTCCCGCCCGCCACGGCGAGCCGGGCGCGCAGCATGCGCTGACCCGCTACGCCGTCGCCGACAATGCCGGCGCACGCGCCAGCTGGGTCGTGCTGCGGCCTGAGACCGGCCGGACCCACCAGCTGCGCGTCCATATGATGGCCACCGGACACGCCATATTGGGCGATGGAAAATATGTCTGCGACATCCCCGTGCCCGAAGGCCTGTCGCGAAAGCTGCACCTGCATGCGCGCAAGCTGGAGATCCCGAGGCCCGGCCGGGCGCCGCTGGTGCTGGAAGCCGATCTGCCTGACCACATGAAAGCCAGCTTCGACGCGCTAGGTTTCAGCGCGAGCGATAATCTGATGCTGGTGGAGGAGGCTCTGACATGAGCGCGCTGAAACTCGCGGTCTTCGACGTGGACGGCACGCTGGTCGATTCCCGGCAGGTCATCTCGGAAGCCATGAACCGGGCTTTTTTGCGGGCCGGGCTGGGTGAGATCGGCTATGAGCGCACGCGCACCATAGTCGGTCTTGAGCTGACCGAGGCGGTGCTGCGCCTCGCGCCGGCGGATTACCCCGCCGAACGCATTCCCGAGCTGGCGACCTTTTACAAGCAGGCATTTGTCGAGATGCGCGCCGAGGCCGGATTCAGCGAACCGCTATACGCCGGCGCGCGCGAGACCGTTGAACGGCTGGCGGACGAGGGCTGGCTGCTGGGTGTCGCGACCGGAAAGGCGCGGCGCGGGCTGGATATCGTTTTCGAGCATCACGGTCTGCATCGGTTTTTTCAAACCCTGCAAACGGTTGACGGCGGCGCCGGCAAGCCGCATCCGCGCATGGTGCTGGACGCCATGGCCGAGACCGGTGCGCGGCCGGAGGACACCGTGATGATCGGAGACACCAGCTTTGACATGGCGATGGGCCGGGCGGCCGGCGTGACGGCGCTCGGCGTGAGCTGGGGATTTCACACGGTTGAGGAGATCGAGGAGGGCGGCGCCCATCATATCCTCGACGACTTCGATGGCCTGGGCGTCGCGCTTGATGCATTCGAGCCGGGCGTGACGGGAGACGCCGCATGAGCATGTCAAAGGCGAAAGCGGAAAACCGCGAGCTTCCGCGGCGCTTTTATGAGCGCGCCGATGCGGCGCCCGGCGAGGGCGGGTGGCGCATTCAGCTGGACGGCCGGTCGGTCAAGACCCCGGCGCGCCGCGAACTGATCCTGCCCGCGCAAGGTCTCGCGCGCGCCGTCGCGCAGGAGTGGGCGGATCAGGGCGAACGCATAGACCCCTTCCAGATGCCGCTGACCCGCCTGACCCATGTGGCGCTGGACCGGATGGGCGAGGCGCGCGAAGCGGCGGCGCGGGAGATCGCGAATTTCGCCTCAACGGACTTGTTGAGCCATCGCGCCGACGACGCTCGTCTGGCCAAGCGTCAGGCCAAGATCTGGGATCCGTATCTGGTCTGGGCCGACACGGCTCTCGACGCGCCGTTGAACGCCGCCGCGACAATCGCGCCGCTGGCGCAACCGGCCGCCAGCCTTGAAGCGTTGAAGGCGCGGGCGCTCGCGCTTGACGATTTCCGGCTCACGGGGTTGGTCAGCGCCGCCCCGATCTTGACCAGCGCCATCCTCGCTTTCGCCCTGCTGGAGCAAGAAGCGGACGGCGAGGCGGTCTGGGCGGCCTCGCGGCTTGAAGAGGACTTTCAGGTCGAATCCTGGGGCGAGGACGCCGAAGCGCTTGAAGCGGCGGCGAATAAGAAGCGTGATCTCCTGGCGTGCGAATCGCTGTTCCGGCTGCTAGACGCTGAACGTGTTTAGACCATTCGCCGCAGGCTCCAAGTGCGCAGCGTTGCATATACAGTTCATTAATTGAATCTACTCAGCGTCCACGTGCAACTTTATGGAGCAGTGGATGTCGATTCTCACCGATCAACCGATCTCGCGACGCGTTTCAGTGGGCCTTGGCGCCCTCGGCGTATGTATCGCTCTGGTCGCCGGCGCATCTTTTTACAGCCTCGCAGCGGTCTCCAACGCGTTCAACGAATACGCCAAGGCGACGGCGGAGCTGGAAGCGGCCGACTCATTGAGAATCGAAACCACGGCCTTTGTCGGCGTGGCCAAGGAATATGCCGCCCGCAACACCCAGGAGCGGTATCGGGAGGCGACCGAGCGGTTCGCCGCGGTTGAAGAGGCTTTGGCGCACGCCCATGCGGCGGCGCCGGATCCCGTATTCATCGCCGTGGTGAACGAGGCGGGCGATGCGGTTCTGGGGCTCAATGAAAGCTTTGAAGCCATGGCGTCGGCCCGCGATGCGCGCAATCTCTTGGTCGACGAACGCCTGCGCGTGCCTGGCACGGCGGCGCGCGCGGCGCTGGTGGATCTCAGATCGGAGACCAGCGACCAGCAACGCTTTGCCACCTTGGGCGATGCAACCATCCATCTTCTCCTCGCGCGAGATTATATGAATCGCTATCTGGAACGTTTCGGGCCGGACGAGATTGAGCGCTCGCGCCTGGAGATCGCCCGGGCGCAGGCGGCGTTTGAACGCGCCGGCGGCGGTTCGGCGACGGTCAGCGGGCATCTTGCGACTTTCGAACAGGCGCTGACCGGTTTGGAGACGGCGCTGACTGAAGAACAGGCCGCCGCCTCGGTCTTCTTCGACACGCGCCTTGGCGAAGTCGAGCGGGCCATCGATGCGATGCTGGACGTCGCCCGCAGGGCGGAGGCCGGCGCGCTCGCCACGGTCCAGGCGGTGAAGCTGCAGGCCTATACGATTATCGGCCTGGTCTTGACCGTGGCGCTGATCCTCGGCGTCAGCGCGGCGCTGGCGCTGAGCCGCAGCATCGTGTCTCCCATTCGCGCCCTGACCGGGGTGATGGAGAAGTTGGCGAAGGGTGAACTGGATGTGGACACGCCCGGCCTGCGCCGCGGCGACGAGCTCGGCGCCATGGCGCGCGCGGTGGATGTCCTTAAAGAAAACTCCTCCGAGCGCGTTCGCCTGGAAGGCGCGCGGGTCGAGCAGGCGGAGAAGGCGGCCGAGCACCAGAGCGCGATCGATGAGCTTGTGTCCATGTTCGGCAAGTCCATTGAAGGCGTGCTCGCCAATTTCGACCGCTCTTCGAGTGAAATGAATGAGTTGTCCCAGGCGCTGGAAAGCGCCGCCTCGTCCAATCATGACAAGACCCAGTCGGTCTCCGAAGCCATGCAGCGGGCCGAAAGCGCGATTCACACCATCGCCTCGGCCGCCCAGGAGATGACCAGCTCGGTCGGCGAGATCGGCGAGCAGGCGGGCCGCACCTCGCAGATGAGCAAGGATGTGCGCGGCAGCGCCGAGGGCGCCCGCGAGGACGTGGCGCGTCTGACCGAAGCGGTCTCGCGCATCTCCAGCTTTGTCGCGATGATCAATGATATCGCCGAGCAGACCAATCTTCTGGCCCTGAACGCCACCATCGAATCGGCGCGAGCCGGCGAGGCGGGCAAGGGATTTGCGGTCGTGGCCAGCGAGGTGAAGGCGTTGGCGGGCCAAACGGCGAAGGCGACCGAAGAAATCACCGAATCGATCAGCGGCATCGGCGGGCTGTCTGAAGCCGCCATAACGGCGATGGACGGCATCGGCAAAGCGATTGCGGATCTGGACGAGGTGGCGGAGACCGTCGCGGCCGCTGCGGAGGAGCAGCGCGCCGCCACCGGCGAGATCGCCCGGTCCGCGGCGAGCCTGTCGGACGAGGCCACCGGCATCTCCACGGAGGTCGAGGCGGTGAACGCCGCCGGCGGCCAGGCGCGCGACGCCTCCGCTCAAGTGAACACCAATTCCGGCTCGCTTGCAGAAGAGGCCCGCGTGCTCGCCGGAGAGGTGCGCAACTTCCTGGACGGGATCGGAGACCATGCCGTGCGCGAAACCATCGTGCCTCAAAGCGTGTCGCTTGACGCGACGGTTGAAGCCGAGGGCCGTCCGGCGAAATCAGTCACCGTCGTGCGCGTCTCCCCGGCCCATCTGGAGATCGCCGAGCAGCTTGATATCGGGCCGGGCGCCCGCGTGACGATCACATTGTCGGGCTTCGAGCCGATCACTGCGCGTCTCGCCGATGTGACCCAGCGCCGCTCCCGCCTGCAGCTGTCCATGGACAAGCAGAGCCTGGCGGCCATGGAGCGCTTCCTGAGCGGTCTGAGTAACCAGAAGGCAGCCTAACGCTTCAATGCGGTTTGCCGCCCCTTTGCTCCGGTGCTAGCAAGCGGTCTTTGACGCCTGTCGCACCGGAGCCTCGCCCTATGAAAGCCGTTCTCGATCAGCTGGAAGCCAAGCGCAGCGCCGCCCGCCTGGGAGGCGGGGAAAAGCGCATCGAGGCTCAGCACGCCAAGGGCAAGCTGACCGCGCGCGAGCGTCTGGAGGTTTTGCTGGACGACGGCAGCTTTGAAGAATTCGACATGTTCGTCGAACATGACTGCACCGAATTCGGCATGGCCGACAAAAAGATTCCCGGCGACGGCGTGGTCACCGGCTCCGGCACGATTAATGGGCGGCTGGTCTATGTCTTCGCGAAGGATTTCACCGTGTTCGGCGGGTCCCTGTCGCTCGCCCACGCCAAGAAGATCTGCAAGGTCCAGGACGCCGCGCTGAAAAACGGCGCGCCGATCATCGGCCTGTTCGATGCAGGCGGGGCGCGCATTCAGGAAGGCGTCGATGCGCTTGGCGGCTATGCCGAAATATTCCAGCGCAATACGCTCGCCTCCGGCGTGATCCCGCAGATCAGCGTGATCATGGGGCCGTGCGCGGGCGGGGATGTGTACTCCCCGGCGATCACGGACTTCATCTTCATGGTGAAGGACACCTCCTACATGTATGTGACCGGCCCGGACGTCGTGAAAACCGTCACCAATGAGGTCGTCAGCCATGAGGAGTTGGGCGGCGCCTCGGTTCACGCGAAGAAATCCGGCGTCGTCGACGGCGCGTTTGAAAACGATATCGAGTCCCTGATCCAGGTGCGCCGCCTGATCGACTTTTTGCCGGCCTCCAACCGGGAAGAGCCGCCGGTCGTGGACAGCTTCGACGAAGCGGACCGGCCCGAGCACAGCCTCGACACCCTGGTGCCGCCCAACCCCAACAAGCCTTACGACATCAAAGAGCTGATCGAGAAAGTGGCCGATGAGGGCGATTTCTTCGAGATCGCGCCGGACTATGCCGCAAACATCGTCACCGGCTTTGGGCGTCTGGAAGGCCAGACCGTGGGCTTCGTCGCCAACCAGCCGCTGAGCCTGGCCGGCGTGCTCGATATCGACGCCTCAAAAAAGGGCGCGCGTTTCGTGCGCTTCTGCGACTGTTTTGAAATTCCCATTGTCACCTTCGTGGACGTGCCGGGCTTTTTGCCGGGCACCAAGCAGGAATATGGCGGCCTGATCAAACACGGCGCCAAACTCCTCTTCGCCTATGCCGAAGCCACCGTGCCCAAGCTCACCGTCATTACGCGCAAAGCCTATGGCGGCGCGTATGACGTCATGGCCTCCAAGCATCTGCGCGGCGACATCAATTATGCCTGGCCGACGGCCGAAATCGCGGTGATGGGCGCGAAGGGCGCGGCGGAGATCATCCACCGCAAAGATCTCGGCGATGACGAGAAAATGGCCGAACACGTCAAAGAATATGAAGACCGCTTCGCCAATCCCTTCGTGGCCGCCTCACGCGGCTATCTGGACGACGTGATCATGCCGCATAATACACGGTGGCGTTTGATCAAGGCGCTGCGCACCCTGCGCGGCAAGGAGCTCTCCAACCCCTGGAAGAAGCACGACAATATTCCGTTGTGTTTAGGTGTCTCTCGGCCGGGCGTTCCCGAAATAATGCCCGGTCGCTGGGTCGAGTTCAAAGAGCACACCATCGCGCCGCTTGAGCGTGGATGCCAACTTCTCATTAAGCTCTAATTTGAGCTTGAGAAGTTGAGAATGGCTGGCTTTACCGAACTCCTTGGCAAAGACACGGATTTCATACTCTCCGGAGAGAAATTCAAAATCGGGTGAGTGCTGGGCTCTAACAAAATGGTGATTGGCGGCCAGCCCATCATGGCTCACGCTTAGGCCACTACCCGGCGTCAATCCGTT
Organism: Oceanicaulis sp. BBD 1991-10; assembly: GCA_001657295.1. GTDB lineage: Bacteria > Pseudomonadota > Alphaproteobacteria > Caulobacterales > Maricaulaceae > Oceanicaulis. The sequence goes on from LYSW01000047.1 coordinate 20,933, forward strand.
TCCTGCGTCGTAGCCCCAGAAGCTCATTGTTTCAGTTACGCCAGCGTGCTCGATCTCAGCATAGAGGCTCTCGATCCGCTTCAGCCTGCGGCTTGAGCTGAAAAGCAGAAGCCTCAGGAAGACCTTCGCCACCGGATCGGGGCTGAAATCATATCCGAAGAACACGATGCTCGGAGGCGTGGCGCGAAGTCGGCCAGCGCGAAGCAGAGTTAGGTAGGCTGTCAGCGCCGAGACACCCAATGCCAAGGCGGCTAGGCCAGCGCTGACAATCGATATCGCGGTCGCTTGGTCCATAGCGCTTACGCTAGTTGTTTCGTCTTTCGATTGATACCAACCAATTCTCTTTCCCGACGAAGGTCGGGACCCAGAGCCGGAGATGCCGGCGCTTGAAGCTCCTGGGCCCCGGCCTGCGCCGGGGAAGAGAGGCTTGGGGTTGATTCACACACTCGAAATCCCGTCAATAGGGAAATGCGGGAGCGTGCGTTTCAACCAGCCGTCTATTTGCTCGCCAGCCAGCGGAACGGGACGCTGTATTGCGGTTCGACCGGTGATCTTGTTCGGCGGGTTTGGGAGCATAAGGAGGGCGTCGGGTCTCGCTTCACGGCCAAGTATGGCGTGACTTTGCTGGTCTGGTTTGAATTTCACGGCGCGATGGGCGCGGCGATCAAGCGTGAGCACCAGATCAAGGAATGGAAGCGGGCGTGGAAGTTGCGTCTGATTGAGCAAGAGAACCCAACCTGGCGAGATTTGTACTCAGGCTTCCTTTAGCCCCCTCTTTCCCGGCGCAGGCCGGGACCCAGAGCCGCCAAGCGCAGCATTCGACGATCTCTAGGCCCCGGCCTTCGCCGGGGAAGAGAAGGGTGGTAGGGGTAAGGCTCACGGAGCCAAACGAATCCCCATGACCACCACGCCCGACACCGCGCTCGACGATATCGTGCCCGTCGCCGACCTGACGGAGCGGTTGCAGGCGCTCCTGGAGTGGATCGAGACGCAGCTCTGGTCGGTGGATGTCGCGATCCAGCTGGGTGTGATCCTGGCCGCCTTTCTGCCGGCGCTGATCTTCGGGCCGCGCCTGCGCAAGCTGGTGCAGAAGGCGACCCGGCGCTGGATGGAGAATCCGCTCTTCGGGCGTTTGTGCCGGGCGCTTCTCATCCTGATGACGCCGCTGGCGCTATATCTGGTGCTGACCGGCGTGCGGGTGGGCTTTGGCGCGTTTGAGCGGCCCACCGCCGTTTTGGAGGCGGCGATCTCGCTGTTGACCGCCTGGCTGGTGATCCGGGCGGTGACCTTGATCATCCGCTCGAAATTCTGGTCTGCGGTCGCCTTCTACATCGCCTGGCCGATCGCGGCGCTGGATGTGTTCGGCCTGCTCGATGACGTCATCGTTCAGCTGCAAATGCTCGCCATCCCCTTGGGCGAGACGTCCGAAGGCGAGCCGGTTCAGCTGACCGTGCTCGATATCGTGCGCTCGCTGATCTATTTCGCCGCGCTGTTCTGGGCGGCGAGCTTTGCGACCAAGGCCATCGACCGGCAAATGGAGAAGTCGGAGGAATTGTCTCCGGCCTTGCGGGCGCTGATCTCAAAGACGCTGGGCATCGCGCTGCCGATCATCGCCTTCGTCATCGCATTGCAGCTGGTGGGCTTTAATCTGGCGACGCTGGCGATCTTTTCCGGCGCGGTGGGCATCGGCATTGGCTTGGGGCTGCAGCAGACGGTGTCCAATTTCGCCGCCGGCTTCACGCTGCTGGCGGACAAATCCATCAAGCCGGGCGACGCGATCGAGATCGACGGAACCTTCGGCTGGGTGACCGGCATGCAGTCGCGCTATGTCTCGATCCGCACGCGGGACGGCACCGAGCTGTTGATTCCCAACGATCATTTCATCGTCAACGGCGTGGTGAACTGGTCGAAATCCGACCGCATCGTGCGCCTGCATGCGCCCTTCGGCGTGACCTACGCCACGCGTGATCTCAAGGCCGTTCAAAGCCTGGCGGAGCAGGCGGCGCTGACCGTCGACCGGGTGGTGTCCGACCGCAAGCCGGTCTGCAATGTCATGGAATTCGGGGACAGCTCGGTCAATCTGGACCTTCGCTTCTGGATCAAGGATCCGGAGAACGGCCAGGCGAATGTGCGCAGCGAGGTCTATCTCGCGCTCTGGGACGCGCTGCATGAGGCCGGCGTCGAAATCCCGTTCCCCCAGCGCGACATCTATATCAAGCAGATGCCGGAACCGGGCGCCGGGACGGGCTCGGACGCCTAGCGCTCGATCCAGAACACGTCTTCGACCGGCTTGCCCAATGCCTCAGCGATTTTCAGCGCCAGCAGGGCCGACGGCGTGAACACGCCGTTCTCCACGGTATTGATGGTCTTGCGCGTCACCTGAACGGCGGCGGCGAGCTCGGCCTGGGTCAGGCCGGCTTCGCCGCGCAGCGCCTTCATCCGATTGGCGAGTTTCGTCGCGCTCATGCATCGCCCTCATGGCGGGTGTCGAACCAGACATTGGCGAGGAAATAGCCGGAAATTGCTATGCCCACGTTGATTTTGAGAAGCAACATGGCGTCGAGGCCGAAATTGGACAGCGTCATTGAGATCACGACCGAGACCATCAGAATCCAGAAGGCGGATTCCGACGCCCGCTTGCGCGCATGCTGGGCCCATTCGTCATTCAGGAGGTCGTAGAGCCCGCGCCGCCTGGCGCGCCAGGCTTGCGCGAAATAGGCGAACAGGCCGACCGCCCAGACTGCGCCGCCGATCAGCGCTGCGATCGCGGCGGGCTGGCTGATCGCATCTGGAATCTGTGCGGAGCGCGCCAGGCCTTCGCCCGCCTGCCAGGCGAAAAAGCCCGCCGCCTGGACCAGCAGGAGCGCGCGCATGCGCGCCGTGATCTGATCGACGACATCCATCTCTCGGCTCCCGTGACTGTAACCTGGGGGTTACATACTGAAGCCGATTAGTAACGTCAAGGTGACATGCCGGGCCGGCGTGAAATCGCCTTGTCGCGCCGATCAGCCGCACACGCAGTGATCATAGCCGCCCTTGGCGCTGTGGGCGGAGGCGATCTCTTTAAGCTGGCCTTCGATCAACGCCTTGGCGACTTCCGCCAGGGCGAAATCATAACCCAGCGTACCGGTCCAGACCTCGCAATCTGTCGTCATGAAGTAGAGCGAGCCCAGGTCTTCATATGCCCAGCGGGTCGCATCGACCAGGCGCTTCAATTCTTCGGCGAAATGCTCATCTCCGTGCGCTTGCGCATGGCTGACCAGCTTGGTGAAGACCGGGTATTCAGGCAGGAAAGGCACGATATCATACTGATATTGAAAGCGCTTCGAGTTCGCGTTTATCCCGTCGGCGACATAGCCGGCTTTAAAATCCCGATCCCCGACCAGGGGTTGGGCGAAGACCCGCACCTGGATGTCATGATGGTGAT
>LYSW01000048.1 GCA_001657295.1 Oceanicaulis sp. BBD 1991-10
CGGCGGACAAAGCCAGGAACAGGCCCAGGCGGTGAATGCCGAGCGGCCCGATTGAATAGCCGATGAAATCCCGGAAGAAGGTGTCTTCGTGGTCCGGCGTCTTCACCGTCTTGCCTTTGCCGGGATTGGTCGCGGACAGGACCAGGGCGCCGTGCAGACCCAGCGCCAGCGTGACGGTGAAGAAGAAGGTCACCGCAACCATGTGCAGCGGGTTGTAGTGCCAGTTCACGAAGGAGTAGCCGAGATTGGAGACCCAATCGAGGTGACTCATGATCCCGTACGGGAAGCCTTCTCCCCAGGCGCCCAGCAGCAGGGGCCGGAACACGTTCAGGGTGGCGAAGGCCAGGATCGCGAAGCTGAATGCGATCGGGACATGGTAGCCCATGCCCAGCTTGCGGCAGATCTCCACCTCTCGAAGGGCCCAGGAGCAGAACGCTCCCATGGCGCAGATCGTGATGATTTGCCAAAGCCCGCCCTCGCGCATCGGCGCCAGCGCCAAGCCGTAGCTCACGTCCGGCGGCTGAATGTCGATGAGCCAGGGATTCCAGGTGTCGCCAAGGGAGGCGGCGAAGAAAATCAATCCCGTTCCCAACACCGCGAAGAAGAACGTCGTAACCCCGAAGAAGCCGACGTAGAAGGGGCCGATCCAAAAATCAAACAGGTCACCGCCGATAAGCGTTCCGCCGCTAACCCTATATTTGCGCTCATAACTGAGTAACGCCATCGTACTGTCTCCGTTATCGATCGCCTGGGCGGCGCCGGGCGCGCTAGCACCCGGCTCCGCTTGGCAACCGATTGGGTTGGCCGGTCCGCCCCTCCGCGTCCGACAGGTCGGTCAGCGCCTCATACGCTGGTCGACTCCATTTCAATGGCGGCTGTCGCGCCGCCACCAGCGGCGCCATCAATCCAGTTGTACCTGTCAGACGAGAGCAGGATGAAATGGATCAACACCGCCAAGGTGAAAAGAAACACCGCGAGAGCGATCATCGCCCGGCGCGGATCGAAAAGGAGCCAAACTCTCCACATGTTCTCAATTCCTTATCTTGTGTGAGCCGCTAAAACGCGAGCCACGGTCTGTAGAGCCACAGTGAAATGTGGGCGAGGAAAGGAAAGAGCGACATGAGGATCGCACTCTTTACGAAGTAGCGATGGATCTCCTGCGCCTCTCCATGGGAGAGACCCGAAAGGGATCCGTTTTCTGAAGCCATTTGCACGACCTCCGTTGCTTGCCTTTCGGCAGTTACCGCGCATTACCCTCGCGGCATGGTCGCCGGCCCGCAAAGCGGCCCGGCTTTTCCGCGCCCGAAGTCGCCTTCGGACGCGAAACTCGTATGTGTTTCAGAACGCTCACGCGCCCTGGCCTTCCAGCAAGGCATGTTCGGCGCTCGCCACATGGGCGAGCGTGACGGTGTGATCGCCGGCGGCGCGCGCGCGGGCTTCGGCCGCATCGCGCAGCCGTTTGGCGGCGGAAATTCGCGTGAGGACCGGCTGACGTTCGACCAGCGCATCGAGCGCGTCCTGGGCGGCCGTCTCCCAGCTGAGCGTGCGGTCGATCCGCGCCGGCGTCGCCGGCGCCCGATCCATATCGGTGGCCAGCGGCAGGATGTGGAACAGCGCGTCGAACAGCGCGTTGCAGGTTTCCTGCACCAGATAGGTCGCCCCGGCATACCCCATGAAGGGCGTGCCGGTGTGCCGGCGGATCACGGCGCCGGGGAAGGAGGCCGGGATGTAGCGCGCCCGGGCCCCGGTCTCGGCCAGATACATGCGCTCGTTGAAGCTGCCGAACAGGATGAAGGGCGGGGTCTCCTTGATCGCCGTGCGCACCGCGTCATTGTCCGGCTTCTGGCCGGCGCAGCGCGCGAAGGCGAAGGCGCAGGGCAGGCCCATCTCCTCTTCCAGGAAGTGCCGCAAGCCGCGGGCGTAGGTCTCATTCGCCACCACGCCGAAATTGGCGGTGCCGAAAAAGTCCTGGGTGACCGAGCGCCACAAATCCCAGAGCGGTTTGATCGTCGTGTGCTTTTCCCGCTCGATGAAAGGCTCGGGATCAAGGCCGAGGCTATCGCCCAGCGCGCGCAGGAATTTGGTGGTGGAGTGCAGGCCGATCGGCGCCTGCAGATAGGGCGTCTCCAGCGCTTCACACAGCAGCCGGCCATATTCGCGATACATGCAGATATTCACATCCGCATCGACCAGGCGCGGCACGTTCGCCAGATGGCTGCCCAAGGGCATGACCATATTCACTTCCGCGCCGATCCCTTCGACCAGGCGGCGGATTTCCGCGAGATCGGAAGGCATGTTGAACATGCCATAGGCCGGCCCGATGATGTTGACGCGCGGCTTGTCGCCCTCTTTGCGCGGGCGGGCCTTGGGCCGCTTGCCATGCTTGGCGCCGTATTCGGTCCACAGCCACAACAGGGCGCGGTCCGCGCTTTGCCACTGGTCTTCGTCGATCGTGCGCGGCAGGAAGCGGTGCAAGTTGAGCCCTTCCGGGGTCACCCCGCCGCCGATCATCTCCGCGATGGAACCGGTGACCACCACGGCGGGCAGATCGGGTTCAAGCACTTCATGGGCGCGCTTCATCGCCTCTTCCGTGCCTTCGCCCATCTCGGTCTCGGACAGGCCGGTCACAACGATCGGCAATTCATGCGGCGGCAGCGCGTCGGTGTAATGCAGCACCGAAGTCACCGGCAGATTCTCGCAGCCGACCGGTCCGTCGATCACCACTTGCAGGCCCTTAATGGCGGTGAAGACGTAAACCGAGCCCCAGTAACCACCGGCTCTGTCGTGATCGAGCACTAACATCCCGTCGGCGCCTCAATCGCTTTTTCGCGCGCCTGGTCGGCGGTCATCCGCTTGCGGCGCTCCTTCATCCGGAAGGTGCGCACATCTTCCGGCATGTCTTCCCAAACCCCGGCCGCATGGCCGCTTCCCACGCCCTCGAAGAAGTCGCGCATGGTGTCGAAGCGGTCTTTTGACGCCATCGCCGCGTTGACGACGTCCCCCAGCGAACCGGCTCCGGCCGGCCCCATCAGCGGGCGCGCGGAGATCAGATTGGTGAAGTAAAGCGCCGGGGTCGCGGTCTCTTTGGCCTTTTGAACCACCGGCGTCGTGCCGATGGCGAGATCGGGTTTGAACGCTTCAAACGCCGCCAGATCCTGTTCCAGCGACGCGCGGAACTGGACCTCGACGCCTTTGGCCTCCAGCCACTCCAGATCGGCGGCCGACCAGGGCGTTTTCGGGCAGGCGGTGCCCACATAGCGCACGTCCGCCCCGCTTTCGATCAACAGCCGCGCCACCAGGAGCTCGGAGCCTTCATAGCCGGATAGCGTGATGCGGCCCTTGATCGGCTTGGACGCCAACGCGCCTTTGATCGCGGGTGCGAAAATCTGCTTGGCCGCATCCAGTTGGGCGCGGGGGACATTGGTCGCCGCGCCGATGGCGTCCAGCCAGTCCATGGTGCCGTCCAGGCCCACCGGCGCGGAGCCGACGATTTCGCGGCCCGCCGCCTGAAACTCGCGGATCGAGGCGGTGTAGAAAGGATGGATCGCGCCCACCACCGGGCTGTCGAGCGAGGCGTAGAGCTCGCGCCATTCCCGGGTCGGTACGACCGGCCCCGCGGCGAGCCCCAGCGGCTCGAGCAGCTTGCCGATCACCACCGGGTCGGCCGGGAACATCTCGCCGAGAAGCGTCACCGCCGGACGGTCGTCGCGCTCGCGGTCGGGCGCTTGAACCGGGCCCAGCTCGGCCTCGCTGCGCGCATAGTTGAGCATGGCGCCGGCGAGCACGTCCTTGGCTTCGGCATGGGTGGGCACGCCGAAGCCGGGCACGTCGATGCCGATGATGCGCACGCCGTTGATTTCCTTGGGAAGGAGGCGCAGCGGCACGCCCGACGCGGTCGGCACGCACAGATTGGTGATCACCACCGCGTCATATTTGTCCGGGTCGGCGATGTCGTGGACCGCCTCTCGGATGTCTTCAAACAGCTTGCCGGTGACCAGGGTTTCTGAATTGAACGGCACATAGCCGACGGTGCGCCGCGCGCCGTAAAAGTGCGAGGTGAAGGTCAGGCCGTATACGCAGCAGGCCGAGCCCGACAGAATGGTCGCGGTGCGCTTCATGCGCAGGCCCACGCGCAGCGAGCCGAAGGCCGGGCACATGGATTGGGGCTGGTCGTGCGGGCCCATGGGATAGTCCTTCTCGAACTTCTCCATCAGCTCCTTATTGCCCGCGGCCTCGGCCTGGGCCTTCATCTTCTCGGCGCCGGCATGGCAGCCGCCGCCCTCGGCCGGAGCGGGGTTCGCCGCTTCCGCATCGATCGCGCCGACAGGCGCTGCGACTGCTTCCGCATTGTCCAGCCTGGCCTCGGCCGCGTCGTCATAGCGGACCTCACCGCCAGGGCGCGTATTGATGAGGTTGAGGGTTTGCTTCGCCATCACCGCCTCACACGTCGTCGTAAATGACTTCGAGGGAGGGCTTCTCCACATGGTTCTTGCCGGCCATGTCCGCCGCCGTCGCCGGCTCGAGCTGATGGCCTTCGGCTTCTTCGGAATCAAACAGGTTCAAGAGCCCGTCCTGATCCAGCGCTTCGGGGTGGACGGGCGGGGCTTCGGCGACATTCAGGCCCAGCTCGGCGAACAGCGGCCCCCAGGGCGAGTCGGGTTTGCCGATGATTTCGTAATTGGCGCTCTTGCGGCGGATATCGTCATCGGCCGGAATGGCGGCGAGCACCGGAATGCCGACTTTTTCGGCGAAGGCCTGGGCCTCGCCGGTGCCGTCGTCCTTGTTGATGACCATGCCGGCCACGCCGACATTGCCGCCCAGCCGGCGGAAATACTCCACGGCCGAGCAGACATTATTGGCGACGTAAAGCGATTGCAGGTCATTGGACCCGACCACGATCACCTTCTGGCACATGTCCCGGGCGATCGGCAGGCCGAAGCCGCCGCACACCACGTCGCCCAGAAAGTCTAAGAGGACATAGTCGAAATCCCAGTCATGGAAGCCGAGATTTTCGAGCAGCTCGAAGCCGTGAATAATGCCCCGGCCGCCGCAGCCGCGGCCCACCTCCGGGCCGCCCAGCTCCATCGCGAAGACGCCGTCGCGTTTAAAGCACACATCGCCGATTTCAACGGATTCGCCAGCTTCCTTCTTGCGCGAGGAGGTCTCGATAATGGTCGGACACGCCTTGCCGCCGAACAGGAGCGAGGTGGTGTCGCTTTTAGGGTCGCAGCCGATCAGCAGCACTTTCTTGCCCTGCTGGGCCATCATGTAGCTGAGATTGGACAGGGTGAAGGACTTGCCGATCCCGCCCTTGCCGTAAATGGCGATGATCTGGGTGTCTTTCTTCACCTCGCCGGTGTGCACGGGATCGGGCTCGACCGCGGCTTCTTTGCGCAACGCATCGGTGATGTCTTTGCCGCCCGGGCCGTTTCGCCTCAGATCGCCGTCCATTACTGTCTCCTCCAATCCAGAACCATTTTCAGGCACGCTGAGTCGGAGAAGGCCGTGTCATAGGCTTCTCCCGCCTGTTCAGGCGCACAGCGGTGGGTGATCAGCCCGTCCAGCGACAAGGCGCCGGTGTTGAACAAAGCGCCCACCGTGTTCAGGTCGTCGGGCGAAAACTCCGCCGCGATCCTGAAGCGCGCCTCCTTGATGAAGGCCGGCGCGAAATCAAAGCCGATGCGGTCGGAGTAAAAACCCGCCAGCACGATCTCCCCGCCGCGGGCGAGGCGGCCGACCAGCGTATCGGTCAGGCCGGCGTCGCCGCTGACATCGTAGATCGCCTGATAATCCCGGCGCGGATCATCCGCGGGCCGGATCACCTGATAGCCATCCGCGCCGCCCATCCGGTCGGCGTTGATCTCCCAGACCGTGGGCGGCGGCGCGCCCCTTGCGATCGCGATGCGGGCGAGAAGGCGGCCCAGCGCGCCATGTCCGATGATCAGGTCGGGGGGCTTGGCGCCGGGCGCGGCGAGGGCGTGGTGGGCGGTGGCGGCCAGCGCCATCAAAACGCCCTGCTCACCGAGCGTCTCGTCGATGGGCGTCACGCGGGCGCCGGGGAGGGTCACGCGCGAGGCGGCGCCGCCGAACAGGCCGCGCACCTCGCCGAAACAATTGGCGCCCGGCACGAAAACCCAGTCGCCCTCTTGGCGGCCGGACAGGGCGCCGGCTTCGACCACGCGGCCGATGGATTCATATCCGGGAACAAGGGGATAGCCCATGCCGGGAAAGGGCGGCATGGCGCCGGACCACAACAGGCGCTCCGTCCCCGTGCTCACGCCGCTGAAGGCGATCTCGACAACAACATCTTCAGACGTGGGGGCGCTGATCGCCAGCCGGTTCAAGGCGATGCGTTTGGGCTGTTCCAGAACGACGGCCAACGCGTCCACTTCAAGCCTCCCCAGGCTTTGACAAAACCCTTTTTCGAATGTGTCAGTTTACATTGACACTTTATGTAGTCAACTTTGATTTACGATCAATTTTGAGGTCTCGCGGTCAATACATCGGTGATCAAAGGCATGCGGGAGCGATAGATCCGTATCGACCCGAAACCGGCTTGCGCGAGCATCTCCGAAAGGCGCGCGGAGCTGCGCGGCCGGCCGCCGCCCATCGCCATGAGATAAAAGCCGAAATAGGCCTCCCCCATGGGCGCTGCGCCATCGGCTTCGGCCATGGGTTCGGCGATCAACAAGACACCATCGGGCGTGATGGCTTGGCGGCAGGCTTTGAGCAGCCGCATGACGTCCTCATCGCTATGGTCATGGGCGATGCGGACCAGCGAAATCAGGTCATATCCTGCTGGGAGCGGATCGCTCAGAAAGCTTCCGCCATGGACCTCCACGCGCTTTGCGAGTCCCGCTTCGGCCAGGCGTTCTCGGGCGCGGGCGGCGACCGGCGGCAGATCGAACAGCCCGAACTCCAGATGCGGCGCGTGGCGCGCGGCCTCGGTGACGAAGGCGCCCTGGCCGCCGCCGACGTCGAGCAATCGTTTGCGGTTGCGGAAATCGCAGGCCGCGAAGACTTCCTCGGCGACCATGGGCAGGGTGGCGGCCATCAATTCGGAATAATCCTCCGGCCGCCCGGCCTTCGCCTCATCGGTTCCATAGCCCCAAAAGCCCGCCAGATGGCCCGCCGCCTCGCCGCGTAATACGGCGTGGGGATCGACGAGGTCCTGGTAAAGCAGCTGATGATGCTGGGCCATCGCGGCGAGGCCCGGCTCGTCGACGAGCGCCGCGCCCAATGCTCCGAGCGCATATTGGCCGTCGTCGCGGGGTTCGAGCAGCTTCAACGACGCCGCGGCGCGCGCCAGCCGGTCCGCGCCGCTCACCGGCAGGCCGGCCTGCTCGGCGATGGCCTCGACCGATTGCGGGCCGTCCTTCAAGAAGTCGAAGAGCTTGATGGAAAAGCAGGTGTAGAGCGTCTGGAAATAGACAAAGCCCGCCATCAGATCGAACAGGGCGCGGGCGTTCTTCCGGGCCTGACCGCGCGTGAGAGGAAAAGCCTTGGCCCAGCGGCGAAAGCCGGGCTTGGCGACCAAGCGATTGCGAAGGTCGCTGAACGCCGAGCGAAAACCCATGGCGGGGGTCTCAGGCGGCGACGGTGGCGAGGTTTTTCGGCACCAGGCGCTTGGCTTGAGCGCAGACCAGCTCGCGCAGCGCCTCCGCGCCGTGGCAGTCGGGCACCGACGCCGCTGCGTCCTTGACCAGCGATTTCAGCCGCTCGACCGCGCCCAGGGTTCCAAGCTCGGCCACGCAATTGGGCCGACCGAGCGCCGCGTCGCGGCCCACCGCCTTGTCGGTATCCGCATCGCCGGCCGCATCCAGAAGATCGTCGGCGACCTGATAGGCTTCGCCGATCTTTTCGCCCAGACGCCGCCAGGGTCCCGGATCGCCGCCGGCCGCCAGGGCGCCCGCCATGGTCGCGCCGACAAAAAGGGCCCCGGTCTTGGAGCGGTGATAGACCTCGACATCGACCGAGGCCTCGCTCTCCCAGGCCTGACCGGCCGCAATCCCGGTGGGCGCCCCCACCGCGCGGGCCAGAACGCTCATCAGGGCGGGCAGGCGCTCGGGCGCGGCCGCGCCGGCGCGCGCCACGGTTTCAAACGCCATGACGATCAAGGCGTCGCCGGCGAGGATGGCCAGCGGCTCGCCATATTTGGCGTGAACCGAGGGCTTGCCGCGGCGTAAATCCGCATCGTCGAAGGCGGGCAAATCATCGTGAACCAAGGAGGCGCAATGCAGCATCTCCAGCGCCGCCGCCGCGGCGCCGGAGAGGGCTGGATCGGGATCGCCGCAGGCGCCGGCGACCGCCAGGCAGAGCTGCGGGCGCACGCGCGCGCCTCCAGGGAAAACGGAATACTCCAGCGCCTGAGCAAATTGCGGGGGGCAGCCCGGACCGGACGCCCGGTCGACCGCGGACCTCAGCTCCGCTTCGATGCGCGCGGCTGCATCCATGTGAGCCTCCCCTTTGCTTGCAGGCGTCAATATTACCTGTCAGTCTAAGTGTCATGCAGACTGGACACATGAGCAGGCCCTGTCAATGACGAAGGCCCGATCCACAGACCCCGTCCTGATCATCGGCGCGGGCATGGGCGGGCTCGCCGCCGCCATTGATCTGTCCGCTAACGGCGTGCCGGTCACTCTTGTGGAGAAGGCGCAGACCCCCGGCGGCAAGATGCGCACGCTCCAGGTGGGCGGCCAGGCGATCGACGCCGGTCCCACCGTCATGACGCTTCGAAGCGGCTTCGACGCCCTGTTCGAAGACGCCGGGACCAAGCTCGACGATCATGTGCGCCTGATCACCGCCGAGCGCCTGGCGCGCCATGCCTGGGACGGTGACGACACCTTCGACCTCTTCGCCGATCCACAGCGCTCCGTCGACGAGGTCGGCCGTTTCTTCGGTGCGAAACAAGCCGATCTCTTCCGGAGATTCCTTAAGGAAGGCGGCCGGCTCTATGACGCGCTGGACGCAACTTTCTTAAGAGCGCCCAAATACTCGCCGGTCGGTCTGGCCGGGCGCATGCTCTTAAACGATCCGGCCAGCGCGACGTTGCTTCGGCCCTTCTCCACCTTGTGGGGGGCGCTGGGCGATTATTTCCCCGATCAACGCCTGCGCCAGCTGTTCGGCCGCTACGCCACCTATTGCGGCGCCTCGCCTTACGACGCCCCCGCCACGCTGATCATGATCGCCGAGCTGGAACAGCGCGGCGTCTGGTATGTCGACGGCGGCATGCACAAGCTCGCCCAGGCCATCGCCAAGCTCGCTGCATCGCTGGGCGCGACGTTGCGCTATGGCGAGGCGGTCGACGAGGTTTTGGTTGAAGGCGGCCGCGCCGCCGGCGTGCGGTTGGCGTCCGGTGAAGTGGTGCGCGGTCAAGCGGTCTTGTCCAACGCCGACCCGGACGCCTTGCGCCAAGGCCATCTCGGTGAGGCCGGTCGCAAAGCGCTGCCCCAAGCTTCCATGCCGCGCAGCCTCTCCGCTCTGGTTTGGACCTTTACGGGCAGACCGAGCGGGATTGAGCTGGATCGCCATAATGTGTTTTTCTCGCCGGACTATGCGGCCGAGTTCCAGGCCCTGTTCGGCGCGCAGCGCATTCCCGACGATCCCACGATCTATCTGTGCGCCCAGGACCGCGGCGCCGGCGCGACGCCTGAGGGCGCGGAGCGCTTCTTGATGCTCGTCAATGCGCCCGCGGACGGCGATATGCACACTTATACAGCCGAGGAGACCGATCCATGGCTCGACCTGTCCCTGAACAAGCTCAAGGCCTGCGGGCTGAAGCTGGATGTGGAGGCGGTGCAGACCACCGCGCCGGACGGCTTCGCCGCGCTCTTCCCGGGATCCAGCGGCGCCCTTTACGGCCGCGCCCTGCACGGATGGCGGGCGCCCTTCGCCAGGCCCGGCGCACGCAGCCGGATACCGGGCCTGTATCTGGCGGGCGGCGGGACGCACCCGGGCCCGGGGGTGCCGACCTCCATGCTGGGCGGGCGCACGGCGGCGCGCTCGATCTTGGCCGATTTGGCTTCAACGCCGAGATACCGGCCGGCGGGTATCGTTGGCTCTACGCCGACGCCTTCAGCGACGACGGACGCTTCGGCCTCATCCTGATCGCGCTGATCGGCAGCGTGTTTTCGCCTTACTACGCCTGGTCCGGCCGGGGGCGGCCGGAAAATCATTGCGCGCTGAATGTCGGGCTCTATGGCGGCGGCAAGACGCGCTGGGCGATGACCGAGCGACCCTCCAAGGCGATCGACCGGGGGCCTGATCATTTCACCTTCGGGCCCAGCAGCGTGCGCTTTGAGGACGGCAAGCTGATCTTCGAGATTCGAGAAACCGCAGCCCCCATCCCCTATCCCGTGCGCGGTCAGATCGTCATCGAACCGGAGGTGATGCAGGGCGAGCAATTCACCCTCGACCCCCATGGCCGCCACACCTGGCGGCCGGTCTGGCCCAAGGCGCGCGTCAGCGCGAAATTCGACAAGCCGGGGCTGGACTGGTCCGGCGACGGCTATGTGGACATGAATGCCGGGTTGGAGCCGCTGGAGGCTGGCTTCAAATCCTGGAGCTGGGCGCGCACGGCCATGCCGGACGGCGCCGCGATCCTTTATGACTGCCAGCCCGCCGGCGGCGGCGAGCAGGGTCTGGCGCTGCGCATCCGCGATGATGGGACGATTGAGCATTTCCAGGCGCCGCCGGAAATCGCCTTGCCGGATGTGATGTGGGGCGTCGCGCGTCCCTCGCGGTCTGAAGGCGAAGGCCGGGTGGTCAAGACGCTGGAGGACACGCCCTTTTACACCCGCTCGATGATCGAAACGGAATTATTGGGCGAGACCCGCATCTCCATGCATGAGAGCCTGGATCTTAAGCGCTTCTCGTCCAACTGGGTGCGCCTGCTTTTGCCCTTCCGGATGCCGCGCGCCTTCTAGGCGTCTTCCTGGGCGTCTTTCGCCTTGGCGCGCCTGATGTCGCGGTTCACGTCCCAGAGCTGCCAGCCCAGAAAGGCGAACAGGCCTCCGAACACCAGCAGGCCTTTGAACAGATAGTATGCCTCTCCACTCATGCCGGACTCCTTTGGCGGCGCAGGATGGAAAAATTCAGCGCGCCGGCGATGGTCACCCATAGGATATAGGGCAGCAGCAATACTCCGGACAGCGGATCGATCTGGGCAAAGGCGATGGTGGTCGCCGCGACGGCGAGCCAGAGAGCGACCAGCCCGGCGAAGGCCAGGCCCACGCGCCGCATGCCGAAGAAGAGGGCGGACCATAATGCGTTCAACGCCAGCTGCGCGCCCCACAAGGCCAGCGGCAGCCGGACGCCGTCCAGATCCCAGACCCGCCAGGCGGCGTACGCCATCAGCACGTAGAGCACCGCCCAGACGATCGGAAAAACCCAGTCCGGCGGCGTCCAGCCCGGCTTGTCCAGGTCGCGATACCAGGCGCCCGGCCGAAAGATCGCGCCGGTCGAGGACGCGATGAGGACGATTATGAGGAAGGGGATGGAGGTCCAGAACGGCGCATCCATCATTCGCTCTCCTCCCGCGCCTTCTTCAATCGATCGAGCAGGACCAATTCACGGATTCCGAAGGCGACGAGCGCCAGGAAGGGCAGAGCTTCAATGAAGAGGATCATGTAAACGCCCACGGGCCGGCTCCTCTCGTCTGGGTCGGGTCAGCGCCGCACGGCGCGTTCGCGCATCTCCAGATCATATAGAATGGTCGCCACCCGGTCCCAGTCTTCATCCACGCGCCACCAGGGCGGCGGGGTGTCCGGGACAGGGCCTTTCGGCGCGGCCTCCACGAGGAAGCGGACCTCCGCCAGCGGGGCGGCGTCTTCGGCGCCGGTGCTGAAAAACGCGTCCATCACCGCCGCGCCCGCGAGCGCCAGCTTGCGGGACTTGGAGGTGACGACCCGGCGATTGACGGTGTCAAAGCCCGCCTTGGCCGCCTCAACGCCGATCTCCCGATAGATGCGCGAGGCTGCGTGGATCGCCGGGCGGCAGGACCGGGGCAGAAGCGCGACGCCGGGGCGGGCGCGGGCATATAGCCGGTCCGCTTCCGCCAGAAGCCGCCGCACCATCTCGCCGATCCGCGGCTCAAACGCCGGCGTGGCGAGCCAGGCGTCGGGATCCAGGCGCGCCTCGGCGAACCAGGCGCGCGGCAGGTAAAGCCGGCCCGAGCGCGCGTCCTCGCCGACATCGCGGGCGATATTGGTCAGCTGCATCGCCACGCCCAGATCGCAAGCCCGCGCCAAGGCTTCGGCGCTGCGCGCGCCCATCACCAGCGACATCATCGCGCCGACCGAGCTCGCCACGCGGGCGCCGTAGGCGCGCACATCCGACAGGCTCTCATAGTGGCGGCCGTCCGCGTCCCAGGCGAACCCCTCGATCAGGGCGGCGGGCAGGGCCTTTGGGACGCCGCATTCCTCGACGACGTCCGCAAAGGCGCGATCGATGGGGCTGTCGCCGGGCGCGCCCGCATAAATCTGATCCAGGCGCTGTGTGAGCATGTCGCACGCAGCGGCGGCGTCCTCGCCTTCATCGACCGCGTCGTCGGCGAGGCGGCAGAAGCCGTAGAGCGCGTAGGCCCGGTCCCGCACCGCCCGCGGCAACAGCATGGAGGCGGCGTAAAAGCTTTTGGAGCCGCCCCGGATCGCCGTGCGGCAGGTCTTCAAGTCTTCAGCGCTGGCGAAGCGCTCAGCCATGGACCTTGGCGTCCGGCACGACCGCATCGAGCACGCGGGCGGAGGACAGAACGCCCGGCACCCCGGCGCCGGGATGCGTG
This sequence comes from Oceanicaulis sp. BBD 1991-10, assembly GCA_001657295.1. Lineage (GTDB taxonomy): Bacteria > Pseudomonadota > Alphaproteobacteria > Caulobacterales > Maricaulaceae > Oceanicaulis. The sequence goes on from LYSW01000048.1 coordinate 12,779, forward strand.
CCGGCCCCGACCAGATACAGACCCTCGACCTCTTCGCTCTTATTGTGGGCGCGGAACCAGGCGCTCTGGGTCAGGATGGGCTCCAGCCCGAAGGCCGCGCCCTGGATGGAGTTGAGCCGGTCGCGGAAATCGATCGGGGTGAGCACGCGGGAGACATCCACGGCGTCCTTCAGACCCGGCAGAACGGTTTCTTCCAGTCGCTGCTCCACCGCCTGGCGATAGGGCTCCGCCATCTCGGTCCAGTCGGTGTCGCCCAACAGGTTGGGCACCGGGGACAGGACGTAGAAGGCTTCGCATCCCTCCGGCGCCATGGACGGATCGGTCGCGGTGGGCCGGTGCAGGTACAGGCTGAAATCGTCCGCCAGCTTCTTCTTGTTGAAGATGTCGTTCAGCAAGCCCTTATAGCGCGGGCCCAGAATGATGGTGTGGTGATCGACTTCGTCATATTTCTTCTTGGTGCCGAAATACCAAAGGAACAGGCTCATGGAATAGCGGGCGCCGTCGACCTTGCGGTCGGTCCAGCGCTTGCGCTTCGTCTCCGACAATAAGTGCTTGTAGGTGTGACCGACCTCGGCGTTGGAGACGACGATGTCCGCGGCGATCTGGCGTCCATCGCCCAGACGCACGCCGGTCGCGCGGCCGTTCTGCGTGGTGATCTGAGCGACCTCGTGATCGCAGAGCACCTGCCCGCCCTGGCCTTCGATCAGATCGACCAGGCCGTCCACCAGCTTGCCGGTGCCGCCCATGACGAAATGCACGCCCCATTCCCGCTCCAGATAGGAGATCAGGCAGTAAAAGGAGCTCGCCGCGAACGGATTGCCGCCGACCAGCAGCGGGTGGAAGTTCAAGGCCACCTGAAGCTTGGGATTCTTCACATATTGCGCCACCAGCGAATGGACCGAGCGGTAGGACTCCAGACGGATCAGATCGGGCGTGACCTCGACCATGGATTTCAGCGTGTGGAAGGGCACGTGAGCGAGCTGCTGGAAGCCGACCTCGAAAATGTTCTGGCTCTTCTTCAGGAAGCGCTCATAGCCCTCGGAATCCTCCGGCGCGATGCGCTTGACCTCCTCGCGCATGACATCAGCGTCGCGATAGCAATGGATGACCTCTCCATCATCGAAGCGGATGCCGTAAAAGGGGTTCATCTCCCTGAGCTCGATATCATCCTCGAACTTGCGGCCTGCGAGCTCCCAGAGCTCTTCAAGCAGGAAGGGCACGGTGATGATGGTGGGGCCGGCGTCGAAGACATAGCCGCCGTCCTTGAAGACATAGGCGCGCCCGCCGGGCGCATCGAGCTTTTCGAGCACCGTGACGCGATAGCCCCGGGCGCCGAGCCGCACGGCTGAGGCCAGACCGCCGAAGCCGGATCCGATCACGATCGCATGGGGCCTTGGATCCTCGCCGGGCGAGTCATCGGTGCGTTTCAACATCTCGGGCTCCTTCACCGCGCGGCCTGCAAGAGCGGCGCGTGTTCAATACGGTCCGCCGTCAGGCCGTGTTCGCCAGCGGCCTTGCGGATGATGTCGGCGGCCCGCTCTGGAGATTCTTCGTGGGCCAGATGACCCAGGCCCGGCAGGCGGAAGACTTCCGAACGAGGCGCCAGGCGCGCGGCCTGCTCGGCCTCGCGCACAGGCGTAGCCTTGTCCCGGTCGCCGACGATCAGCGTCAGTTTCGGCTTCAGCTCGGGCATGTCGTTGAGCAGCGGCCGCAATTTCCAATGCGCCATCAGCTTGAGCGCGCCCGCCAGATGCTCGGAGCGCCTGAACAGGCGCACATAATAATCCAGCCCCATCGCATCGAGATGCGAGCCGGTCTGGCCGATCAGCCTGGACACCCGTTTTTCGCTGGCCTGCGCCGCAAACAGGCGCGGCGTGATCGGGTGGGTGAAGATCAGGCGGGCGAGACGCGAGGCGAGCCCGTCCGCGGCGCCGCCATAGGGTTTCAGCGCCGGCGCCAGCCCGATCACGCCGCGCGGCTCGATCCAGCCGTCCAACGCCATGCGCACCGCGACCGCGGCCCCGGCGGAATGGCCGGCGACCAGCTGCGGGGAGACGCCGAGCTTGCGGATCAAAGCGCCGAGCGCTTCGGCGACCCGGGGCAGGCTGGGCGCGTCCAGGGCGCTGGAAAAGCCATGACCGGGCAGATCCACCATGATGACTTCAAAATCCGGGGCGAGCGCGTCGGCGAGCTGGCGAAAAGAATGGGTCGAGGCGGCGGTCCCGTGGATCAGCAGCAAGGCGGGACCGGTCCCGAAACGCTGGACATGCCAGCTCAGCCCGCCGGCTTCGATCCGCTCGCTGGCGCCGCGATGGGGCCAGTCGTCGGGGATGGCGACGGTCCTCACGCCGCCGCCTCCCGCGCCAGATCGGCCAGCGCATCGGAATTCGCGGCGGGCAGGCGCACATAGCGCGCGTCCATGTCCGCCGCCAGCGTGCGGGCCGCCTCGGCGCCGCGCTTGGAGACATCGACGACCAGAGCGGCGTGGCCGCCGGCGCGCAGGCGCAGCGCGGCGTCATGGGCCTCGGCCTGGGCCCGCTGACGGCCAGGGCTGCCGTCGCGGCTGATATTGGCGGCCCCATCGGTCAGAAAGACCAGGGTGACGCTCCGGCCATGGCGCGCTTCAGCATGGGCCATGGCTTCCGCCGCCTCGATCGCCGAGGCGAGCGGCGTGCCGCCGCCGCCAGGCAGCGCGGCGAGGCTGCGCTTGGCGCGGGTGAGCGAGCGAGTCGGCGGCAGCAGCGTCTCCGCGCCCTGGCCGCGAAAGGCGATCACCGCGACCTGATCGCGCCGCACATAGGATTCACCCAGCATCAGCTCCACCGCGCCCTTGGCTTCGGCGAGCCGGTGCAGCGCCAGCGAGCCGGACGCATCGACGACGAAGATGGTCGCCGTCTCCGCCTTCTGCTTGAAGCGTTTCACCCGGAAGTCATCCCGGCGCACTTCGATGGACGGGCCGGGTTTGAACCGCGCCCAGCCCCGGCGGCGCGCCTTGCCCCAGGGGGCGGCGGCGCGCAGGGTCGCCATCACGTCCAGCCGCTTGCCGTCTGATGGATCGCCGCGGCGCACGCCGGCGGGACGGCCGCGTCGGCCATCCTTCTGCGCGGCGCCGGCGCGGCCGGCGCCGGCGGGTTTGCGGGAGGTGTCGCGCATCTGCAGCTTGGCGAGCAGGCCGGGCGGGATCGCCGCCAGCGCGGCGTCCAGCGTGATCTCCGTGAGATCGTCGGGCGCATCGATCTGATCGGGCGGATCGTCCTGGTCGGTTTTGCCGGCGCCGTCGGCCGGATCCGCATCCGGCGGCGGCGTGTCCGGTTCCGCCTCCGCCGCCTCTTCCTCAGCCGGCAAATGCCGGGCGCGCGGGCCGAGCACCAGACGGGCCGCCAAAGCGGCTTCGTCTTCGCCGATCTCGTCCAGGCCCTTGAACGCCGCCGCGGCCCTTGCCGCCTGCAGCGCCAGGAAGGGCGCGCGAAGCGTGTCGATACCCAGCGCCGCCGCCGCCTTGGTCAAGGCGATTTCGGCGTCGGCGTTGAGCACATGGGGCAGGCGCATGCGGGCCATGGCGATCATCTCAGTGTCGATCTCAGGCGTGTCGGCCGCGACCTCGCCCAAGGCGATGGCTGAAAGGTCGAGATGAAAAGCCAGCCGCTCGCACACCGCCTCCGGCGCCCCCTCATCCGGCTCGGCGGCTTCATCCAAAGCGATCAGCACCGGCGCGGAAGGCCCATCCAACGCCGCGGCGAGCCGGCCGGCCAGGCCCGCATCGGCGCGCTCGGCCATGGCCAGGACACCGACGCCGTCCTTGATGTCATCAAGCAGGCCGGTCTGACGCACGGCCTGACCGCGCTTCAACGTCGCCGCCAGGTCAATGCCGCCCAACAGCGCTTCATCGCTGATGCCGGCCGGGATGCGCCGCCATGGAGCCTCGCCGTCAAGCAAGCTTCGCAGGAGGTCCATCCAGGCGTCGCGGACCGGGCCGGCGCGCGCGGTGACGACGGCGCCGCGCAGGCTTGGATCGATCGCAAGAAGGGCGGCGGCCAGACTCGCATCCGTCCAGCGGCTGCGCGTATGTCCGCCGTCACTCACGCGCCGAAGGCCTCGGCCAAGCCGCGCTCGATGCGGGCGGAGGAGCCGGCTTCGTCCAGGGGGTCGCGGCGCAGGCGATGGCGGAGCACAGACGGCGCGACGGCCTTAAGATGGGCGTCGGTCACCTCGTTCGCGCCGTCCAGCGCGGCCTTCGCCCGGGCGGCGCGCACCAAAGTCAGCTCCCCGCGCAGACCGTCCGCGCCCAGCGACAGGCAAAGTTCGGAGGCTTTGCGCAGCACGGATTCGGGGGCTTCGACCACAGCGATATGATCCTGCGCCGCCTTGATGGAGGCGCGCAGCTTGGCGTCCGCCTCGGCCCATTGATCGATGAAGGCGTCAGGCTCGCGCTCGAACGCGTCGCGCCGGCGCACGACTTCGATGCGTTGATCGATCTCTTTGGGTGTCGCGACATCGACGGACAAGCCGAAGCGGTCGAGCAATTGCGGGCGCAACTCGCCCTCTTCGGGATTGCCGCTGCCCACCAGCACGAAGCGCGCCGGGTGGCGCACGCTCAACCCGTCGCGCTCGACGACGTTTTCGCCGGTGGCCGCCACGTCGAGCAGCAGGTCGACGATATGGTCTTCGAGCAGATTGACCTCGTCAATATAGAGAAAGCCGCGATTGGCGCGGGCCAGAAGGCCGGGTTCAAACGCCTTCTCGCCGCGCCGCAGCGCCTTTTCGATGTCCAGGGCGCCGACGACCCGGTCCTCGGTCGCGCCGAGCGGCAGATCGACGACCGGGGTCGGTTTGACCGTCTGCGCGCCGCGATTCTTGTCGTGGCCGTTGATCGTGGGTTGGCCGGGCGCGCTGTTATAGGGATCGTTCTCATAGGTCTCGATCGGTGGCAGAAGGCCCGCCAGCGCGCGCACCGCGGTGGATTTCGCCGTGCCCCGATCCCCGAAAATCAGCACCCCGCCGATGCGCGGCTCCACGCACGCGATCAGCAAGGCCTGCTTCATCTCCTCCTGGCCGACAATGGCGGAGAAGGGGAAAGATGGGGTCATGACGGCGCCTCAACGCGGCTTACAAATTGAGTGTCTAACAGAATTGACAATCCCACAATTTTTTTCCGCCTAACAGTGACATATCGCCCTGCCGGGCAGGCGAGCGCGCGTCGTTTCGGTGCGCCGTTCAGGCGTTGGCGGCGGCGCGCCGGCGGGCGTTGAAACGGCGCGTGACTTGCCGCTGATGATAAATGATCAGCCCCAGACCCACGAGGAGCGGGATCGCCCAGAGCACCGGCGCCAGCGCCAGCTCCGGCATGAAGCGCACCGCGCCGAACGCGAAGAACGCCGTGTAGACCGAGATGCCAGTGCCCACGATCGCCTTGATATGCTCCAAGAGCCACTCGATCGGGCTGGGTTTGTCCCGCATCAGGAACCAGAGATTGGTGCCGACCGTGGCGAAGCCGATGGTGGAGATGCCGATCATCATGGGCTGGCCGATGCGCAGGCCTTCAATGGCGCACTGGGCCGAGGCGATGAACAGCACGGCCTGAAGCGTCCAGTTGATCCAGTCGCGGTTTTTCGCGTGGTCGAGCTTATTGGCCGCCGCGCGCCAGCCATACCAGGCCAGATTGATCGTCAGGATGGCGAGATACAGCATCATCCATCCGAAAATGCCGCGCACCAGCTCAGGGTCGGCGAAATCGGGATGATCAACCAGATGAGGATGGGTCGGCATCGGCCAAAGCAGCGTCAGGGTCGACATGCAGATCGCCGCGCTGGCCGTGACCAGCATGCAGATCGCGAAGAAGCGGCCCGACAGGCGGTGAAGCTCGCCGCCCTTTTTCGCCGCCACCGGCAGCCAGAAGCCGATCAGGCCCGGCGCGCCGGTCGTAATATGAATGGCGATGAAGACAAGAAAGACGTCATGTGCAGACATTGGACATCCACGCGCTGGAACGGCTCAATAGGGGCGAGCTTGGAACATGAGTATGGGGACTGAAGACTTCACGCCGCCGCGCGCCTCGCGCCTGCCCTCGGTCCTGTCTCTGGCGCGCACGGTGTGGCGCGGCGACGGCGACTTGCTGAGCCTTCTGCCCGGTGAGGCCTTTTCGATGAAGGCGGGCGAGCTGGGCTTCTCGCGGCGCTCGATCAAGCTGTTCAACGAACCCGGCCTGGTGAAGCAGATCCTTCAGGATACTGAAGGCGTCTATCCCAAGAGCGATCTCATGGTCGGCGCGCTCGAAAAGCTGATCGGGGATTCCATCTTCGTCTCCGATGGTCCGAAATGGCGACGCCAGCGCGCCATGATCGATCCGGCCTTCTCCAAGATGCGCCTCACCCTCGCCTTCGGCGCCATGCAGGCTGCGGTCGCGGACTATACCGAGCGTCTGAACGCCTCCGCCGACCGGGGGGAGACGATCTCGCTCGATCAGGTCACCAGCGAGCTGACCGCTGACATCATCTGCCGCACGGTGTTTTCCACCTCGCTCGACATGCAGATCTCCAAGGACGTGTTCGAAGACTTCGTCATCTTCGAGCGCGGCGTCGCGCAGGTGAAGATTTGGCGCCTGATCGTCGATCCAGCCTGGACCAAGGTGGAGCAGGACCCCGAAGTGCTCGCCGCTTGCGACCGCATCCGCCGGCATCTGGGCGCGCTGACCGACACTCATCTCAACGCGGCGCCCGGAACCTATGACGACATCGCCAGCGCAGTGATCGCCGCACGCGACAAGGAGACCGGGGAGGCTTTCACGCGCGAGGAGTTGATCGACCAGCTGGGCGTCTTCTTCCTTGCCGGTCACGAAACCTCGGCCAGCGCTCTGACCTGGGCGTTTTATCTTCTGGCCATGCAGCCTGACGTCACCGCCCGCTTGCGCGCCGAGGTCGACGCGGTCACCGGCGGCGGGGAGATCGGGTTTGACGCGATCCGCAAGCTGGTCTTCACCCGCAGCGTCTTCAAGGAGACCTTGCGGCTCTATCCTCCGATCACCTTCATGCCGCGCGTCGCCATGAAGGCCAGCCGGATCGGGCCCTATAAGGTGCGCAAGGGCGCGCTTTTTGATGATCGCGCCATGGACCATGCATCGCCATGTCGATTATTGGGACCGGCCCGACACCTTCGATCCCGAGCGCTTCATGCCGGGCCGCGAGGATGACGTCCATCCCGGCGCCTATATCCCGTTCGGATCGGGACCGCACACCTGCATCGGGGCCGGCTTCGCCGCGCTGGAGGCGGCGCTGATCCTGGCGTCGCTCACGCGCAGCTTCGATTTTCATATCGAGAACAGCGATAAGATCCGGCCCGCCGCACGTCTGACGACCCGGCCCGCAGAGCAGATCATGATGCGGGTGAGCCGTCATCAGGCGGAGGCCTCCAAGGTCCCGGGCTGAGCCGGCGCTGCGCCGGAAAGCTCGGCGGCGGGCTCCGCGTCCGGCCGCCACTCGATGTCCAGCGTCGCGGCTTCGCCGAAACTGCGGCCTTCAAACATGACTTGTTTGAGGATCGGCCAGGACATGGGCGTCATCATCGGGAAGACCAGCGGGTCGTTTAAGGACCACAAGACGTCGCGCGTGGTCGCGATGGTCTTCAGCATCGACCCGAACCGCTTCGGCTGAAGGATTTTGGCGTAAGCCATGGTCAGCGCGGTATGGCCTTCCTGGAAGCGCGCCTGCGGCTTGATCCGCACTGCGCGGCCGAGCGCTGCGCCCGTGACCACTTCCGCCAAGTCGCCGTGATCTAGAAAATGGACCCCGCTGGTCAGACGCGGATTGCATTCCAGCGGCCAGGGCTCGTCACTGTCGTCCACGATGAAATCAAAGGCGATAAAGCCGGAATATCCGGCGGCGGCGACGAAGTCGCGAACCCAGGCGTCGACCGGCGCTAATTCGATCCGCTCGAAGGCGACCGCCACGGTGCCCGACAGGATGAGGCCGCGATACACGACATGGGCGAGGATGTCGCCGTCGCGGCAAAAAGACAGCGTGCTCGCTTCGCGTCCGTGTATGCGCTGCTGGATGACCCAATCCGACGTCAGAAGATCGGGTGAAAGCGCCGCGCCCGGGTCCAGGAAGTGCAATCCCGCGCCGGAGCAGCCGAAACGCGCTTTCGCGACCGTGTCCGTGCGCGCAGCGAGCGTCGCCGCGGCGGGATCGTCGCCCAGACAGGTCTCCGGCGTCCGCAGCCCCGACTCCGCCGCCTGGCGCGCAAAGGCGTATTTGTCGTGAAGGGTCAGCAGCGCATCGTGCGGCGGGCAGAAGAGCCGGGTCCGCGCCGGCAGCCGGCCGGCCAGCAGCGAGACATGCATGACCTCCTCAGACACCGGAATGACAAGATCGACCTGTTCATCCCGCGCGATCGACGCCAACGCCTCTAGATAGGCGGTCTGGTCGATGGCGGGGGCCGGTACCTGAATGCTCCTCGCGACGGCGCGGGACGGCTTGGAGAGGTGCCAGCCGAACGGATCGGCGACAAGGACGCGATGACCGGCGCTATGAAGGCAGCGCGCCAGCTCCAGGCCCTTCGGCAAGCGTCCCAGGGTCAAAAGGATCGTCTGGCCCATTCCCACCGTCCCGTGGCGCAGATCAGGAAGCGATCCGCCCATGTGTCAACCAAAGTTTACGGGAGGATCTGTCAGGCGTCGAGCGAGGCGCATTGGCGCGTCCCGGCTCGAGCGCGCTCCGCACCATCCCATCCATGTTAGCCTGCCGGGCGCCGCCGCAACGGCACGCGCCTGACGAGGAAGTTGGGGGTGGTGACGGATTTAGCCCGAGACAAACTCGGCCGCGTCGTCTGGCATGACCTGTTCACGCCGGACCTTGAGCGTGCGCGCATCTTTTATCACCGCATCGCGGGTTGGAATTATGTGAGCGAGCATGCCGAGGATTTCACCTGGGGCGGCGGCGAACGCGATTATGTCCTGGCGCTGCTTTCCGGCGAGGCGGGCGCCGGTCTGATCGAGGGATCAGTCGATCCGCCGTCCGGTTGGGTCCCCTATGTGGAGGTTCAATGCGTTGACCGGGCCGCAGAGCTGGCGGCCAGCCTGGGCGCAAAGATTCTCAAGCCGCCTGTGGAGGTTGAGGGTGTCGGCCGGAACTGCCTTCTTGAAGACCCGTGCGGCGCGGTCTTCGGCGTAAGCCTGTCGCGTCACGCCTTTCCAAGGCCGACCATGCAGTTCGGACCCGAAGTCTATCTCACCGGCGCGCGCGGTTTTCCAGGCGAATTCTACCGGCGCCTCTTGAGCTGGCGCTTTGAGCCGGACCAAGCTGATCAGCGCCGGGGCCGGGTTGTTTGCACAGCGGACGTGGTCGTCGCGGAGGTCGGGGCGGCGCCGCCCGGCGTCCATGGCGACACCGCCGATTGGATTCCAAGCCTTCGTGGTCAAGCCCGACGCGCGCTTTCGGCGCGCGTCTCATCCCTGGCCGGCGCGGTCTATGATCCATCCATGGAGGTGGCGTTCGCGAGCGCCGCCGCAATGATCGGGGATCCAGGCGGTGCGATTTCGGTTGTGTTCGAGGATCTGACCTGAGTAGAGGCCGCTGAATGTCGATTAGACGAGAATCTCGGAGACCGGCCGCCGAAGCGACATGGGAAGCGCCGGGGCGCGGCCGAAGCGAATGATCAGATCGGGGCGTGAGTCAGGCATGCCCAGCCAATCAGCGAACTGCGGCCGGATGGCGGGCACTTCGATCGGCATGTTGAGATGGGCGTTTCGAATCCCGAGCGCCGTGGCCTGAAGCGCAAACCGCTGGAAACTCCTGCCGACCTTGATCCAGTGCTCTGGATCTGCGCGGTCACCGACAAATACCGCGACCCCGGCGGACGACCGGACTTGATCGCGGTATTTGTCGTTCTCGCTCGCCTTGGTGAAAAACGCATCGAACATGGCGCCGCCGATCCATTGCGGAACGACCGGATTGCCGGAGCAGGCGGAAAACAATCCATCTCCGGACTCCAACGCATGGTTCGGGCTGAATCTGAGCCAGTCGCGCAATTCGGCAATGAAGGCCGGATCATCCATTTGTGCGCTATTGCCTTCAACGACGAACTCCAAAATGGCTTCCAGATCGGATTCATCGCTGAAGAACAGGACGGCGACCCCTTCTTCCTCCGCCGCGATTCTCAACAATTCGATGTCTTCGGACGAGACCGGCCGGCCGTCGAACACCGACCGCGTCGACTGGCGCAGCGGGATCGCCTGATAGAGTGAAGTCTCGCGCGCCGGGCCCGGGCGAAGCGCGATGTCAATGCGCGGCTCTGGGCCGCCCTGGATTTGCAGCGCGGCGGCCCGGCCGGCCGCTTCGGCGGCGATGACCAAATTCTCCGAAGCGCAGCCCAGGCTGACATAAAGATGGTGATCATCCGGATCGACGACGGCGGTGCGGCGCGAGAAATCCGGCAAAATCTCAACACCCGCTTGGTTCAGCCGAAATCGCCACGGCTGCGTGTTGTGGCCATTTGCGGCGAGCGTCGCCAAGCCTATCAGGGCTTCAAGCGTCGGGTCCGCGGACAGGAGCTGGCGTTGCCGGGCGACTTCTTCCTGATACCGGCCAAGCCGCGGCCAGAATCCATACGCCGCTGCTCCGGCCGCTGCGGCCGTCACTCCAGACAGAACCAGTGTTCGGCGGGACAGCATGCCGTGCCTTCCTCTGGACGGCCTTCGACGAGGTCACGGCGCAATTTCAATCAATATTCGAAATGGCTTCAAGCGCCGCGACCGGGGCGGATCAGCGCACCATCTGGGCGGCGGCGTCTCGAAACCGATCCATCCGGCCGCGATCCCGGTCTTCGGCCCGATTCTGAGGCGATGACACTATGACGCGCCTTGTGCGGCGTTTGGCGCAGCTGAAACCCGCACAAAGATTGCGCCAATATCCGGCTTCATGCGCGGCGCCCGCTTGGGGTCGGCGGGGCGCGCGCTCGGTTCAGCGCGTGTTCGGCCTTCAGGCAAGGCGGGCTCCAGCGCCGGGAGGTGACGGCTATGGCGACCCTCGAAATACGCGTTCCCAAGCTCGACCAGAATCTGTTTCACATCGCCTATACCAGCCGCGCCAAGTCCGGATTGAACCGGTCCGGCGTGGCGCGCCTGGCCGATCATGCGGCCCGGGCGAACGGGCCCCGCGGCGTGTCGGGCGTGCTTATCGAAGACAGCGGCCGCTTCCTGCAATGGCTGGAGGGTCCGCTGCATCAGGTGTGCGGCACCATGGCCCGGATCACCAACGACCCGCGCCATACCGACATCACCGTCTTGGCCGCCGATTGGGCCTCCAGCCGCCGCTTCTCGCGCTGGCCCATGCAGCTGGCTCAGGCGCCGAAAATGTTGAGCCGTCTGACGGCTCGGGGCCGCGCCTCGGACGTGGATTCGCGCTGGGCGGAACGGGTCTTCGCGGGCCTGGCCGACGACCATCATCGCCAGGTCGGCCACGATGCCGAGCGCCGCGCCGCCGTCGAGGCGTTCACCGCGCGGCTCATCCGGAGCGAAGTCGGGCCGCTGGAGGGATTTCCCGAGCTCGCCACGCCCTGTCTCTACGCCAGGGCGGCCATCGTCGACGATGTCTGCGCCGCATTGCGGCAAGGCTGGCGCGAAGACCGGATCACCCAGACCGATATCGTCATTGCGCTGACCGGCCTTCTCCGCTTCTGGCGTCTCGGCGCCCGTGTCGCAGATCCGCTCTTCCCCAAACGCCGTGTCGCGGTCGTTTCGCCGCCGGGCAGCTGGGAGCTTATCGGCGCGGTCATCAAGGTCGATCTGCTCAGATCCGCCGGTGTCGAGGCCACGCTGGTGATCGAGCCCGATGACGCATCCACGCTGGACGCGCTGGACCGGACCGGCGCCCGGGAGATCATCATTGCGGGCCCGCGAGTCGGTCTCGCCGGCGATTTGGAACGGGCGCTGCGGCTCGCGGAAAAGGTGCGCGAGCATTGGCCGGAAGCGCCTTTGCACATGGGCGGGCGTGTGGCCGGCCCGCTCCATGACTGGTCCCACCGGCTGGGCCGCGCTGCGGCCGCGCCCGCAGCCTACCCCCGCGCCGCCATGGAATGGCTCGCTCTCAGCGCGCTGGGCGAACTGGCGCAATCAAAGACCGCGGCGCGGTTTCACTAGCGCGCGATCGTTCGGAATTCATCGCTAGTAGGTGAATATCATCTGGCTTATTCGCCAATCGCCGTCGGCGCCCCGCTCAACGACGTTTAAGAAATAGCCGGACTGCTCAAAGCTGCCCGATCCGTCGGCCATGACGACCCGGCCCGCGAATTGTCCGCGCAGGATGGCGATCGCCCCGTCCATTTCAACATTGTCGACATTGACCCGTCCGACGCAGTCGTGCCGGGCGGCCGCATAATTCTGACTCTGCCAGTTCCGGATCTCTTCCACGCCATCCAGGGGCGCGCGGCCGGGCATGATGAGAACCGCATCGTCTGAAAACAGCGCCATCTTCGCCTCAATGTCCTGAGCCAGATCGGCCGCGCACCACGCCTCGGACATCAATCTGGCGACCTGGCCGGCGGACGGCCCGGCGGCGCCGTCCCGGGCCGCCGCCGGCACGGATGCGGCTGTCAACACTGCGCTCGCTGCGATGAGTGTATGGATGCGCGTCACGGATCGCCTCCCGGGTTCATCACGACCCTATCGAAGGGCCCGGCGGCATCAATCCCGCACCCGCGTTCGGCGGCCGTTCGAATATCCGTGAAGCGCCGCGCGGCGGGCTCGCCGCCCGTTCGGCCACGGAAACCGAACGCCTTCACTAAGGATTTTGGGCTGCCCCGCTGGCGGAGAGAGAGGGACACTCCGATTGCAACTGTTAATCTATAAAAATCAGACTCTTAGTGAATATCAAAATCGGCGACGATTGCCATTATTTGTACCAAAGTACGGGCCCCCGTTTGGACTAAATCGGCGTGTTACAACTGGGCGGGGTCCATTATGGACAATCGCCTCAGCGTTGGTGCCCCCTCATGTTGGGTTGGCTCGGCAGCCCATTGTAAAGTCAACACTATCAGTTGGTCTTTGGGCCAAGGTATTCTCGATCTTGCGTTCGAGCCGTTTTATCGATCCATGGCATCTTCCAGGTGTTTTCTTAAACCAGACAATTCATCCTTCTTCCGCTTATCATCCGAGCTATCAAGCATCGCCTCCTGATCGTTTATCAGCGCCCTAACGGCTTCGGCTTGTCGACGCGCGATGAAGCGCCAAAGACCGGAACGCGCCGCATCGTCTCGGGCATCCAACAACGCAAATAGGCGCAGCGTTTCTAGAGCTGCGGACACGAGCGATTTGTGCGCGTCTTCGCTGTCTGGGGTGGTTCGCGACAGCCGCCGCAGCGCTTTGGCGCGTTCAAGTGCCAGACGGCACGCAAGGCGTGGCCGATCAACTGATGTGCACGCAAGATCGTCAGACTGTTCGAGTAGGGCTAACGCCGCCTGCGGATCGTCATGATATGTCCGAGCGAGCGTGGCTTCCATCATGAGGACGCTTGGCCGCTCCGCCGCGAAGCGGAACTGAAAGCGGCTCAACATGTCGAGGCTTTTCTGTGCTTGATACGCGAAGAACTGGGCTAGGCCTTTGCATACGTCGGCGGGAATATGGTTCGGCTCAGTTTTATTGCCGCCTTTCGGGTCAGGTAGGTCGACGCCGCCATCGAGCGCCGCGCTCTTAAAGTGGGCGTGAAGCTTGATTGTCGTTCGAATAAAAACACGCTCGTTATGTGGAGCTGGCAAGAAATCGCGTCTAAGCGGATGCAGGTCGAAGTGCTTTTGGCGTAGGCGGTCGGCCAGGTAGAAGGCAGACCATGCCTTCAAGAAGCCCGCAATAGATTGACCTTTCGGGAAGCCGGGCTTGTCGATTGTGTCCGCCTCGATGGCGAGAGTCTCAGCATGGCGGGAGATGAAGTCGGCGGCGCGTTCCAAGACCAGGCGCGAGTCTTTCTCATAAGATGCGGTTTCTGCGGTGACGTCCGCGTCCTGATGAGGGTCCACTTTCTCCAGATTCTTGGCGATAAGTTTATCAATTCCTCGCTTAATTCCGGCGTGCAGTTTGTAAATGGCATAGACGTCAGACACGGGCCCAATTGCGCGCAGACGACGCGCCAAGCGCTGCGCAATACTTCGACTTCTCATCAACACGTCGAATATGTTTTTCGCGACCGCTGCATGGTGCAATACAGCATTTGTGTATCGCTCCCGAGCATCAGTGCCTGATTTTGGATCGGTTTCCAGGATCGTTAAGTCAAGCTCAACCTTTGCAAGCGCGGAAAGAGCCGCACGTTTGCGAGAGCTTGGGAGCTCATCAAACTCGGCCTTTGCGCGATTGATGACGTCCCGAGCGAGATTGAGCCGGTCAGCCTGAAGCAGGTTGCGGGCTAGCGAGATGTAAAAATCTACGAAGCCGGGACTGGGCGATGCGCTCCCGGCTTCTGACCCAATCAGGCGCAGATAGGGACTAGTGCCACGTTCAGGAAGCGCCTCGGTGCGATTGTCAGGGGGCATCGGGACGCCCGCCCACAAGGCGCACATTAACAACTCCGCTGCGATGGCTGGACGCCCGAGATTTCGCGTCATCTCGTAGGCGGGCGCAGCCTGAACTATGTGGCGAAAGAAAACCAGGTAAAGCCGATCAAATGCGCGCCGAGGGTCAATCGGCAAGCTGCGGCTCACATGCCTTAGTGATTGGTCAAAGGCGCTCGTGTCTTTGGGCAGGCTTGCGAAGCCATAGTGCAGACCTTCGGCCAGCCGCCGATACTGTCGGATTTCCAGCGCTCCATGTTTGGGCGCGTGGCGCATAATCGCCGCTTCCTGTTGAAGCGCCTCTTCAGCAAGAAGTCGATAGAGGATCAAACGCTGGGCTTCCAACGCATTGTCCGGAGACGTTCGCGCCTCATCAGCGCTCGAGGGCCGCCCATATTTAATGAAGTTGCCGCAGATCTCATTTGTCGCAAAAGAGTAGGACAGTCTTGCGGAGACAACTGAATCCGAATGCGCGTCCTTGGCTTCTGAGTCCAGCTCGATGCGTCCGATCGGAGGCAGCTTACTATCGTCGATCCCGACAACATGTTCGTCTGGGCCGACCGTCAGAATGCTCTTGAAGCGCACAAGATAGTCCGCGATAGCCTTTGGCGTCAGCGCGTTTCGAAGACGTTTTCTTGAGCGTTCACCGCGCCTGGAATCCAGCCGACGCCAGCGCAACAGCAGGCGCGCCAGAGTCTCAGATCGGATTTCACTCTCGGCCAAAGCGATCCATCGAAGAAGCAAGAACGCCTCAGGATCCTTGGCGCGTAGATAGTCGTTCAAGTTTTCCGCGACTGTCTTGACGCCGCGCTCAATAAGGCCGGTCAGTTCGCGGATCTGCTCTTCTGCTTGGCCCTTCACGGTTAGCCAGCAATCCACCAGCCGAAGCATCGAGATGTTCACGAAGCTGCCAACAATCCAGTCTTTTTCGCAAAGCTCAAGCAGCGTTTTGGGATTGCCCCAATCCTCGCGGGTAAATTCGATCCGGGCCACGATGGCGGACCTGCTTGGTGGTTCGACGGTGATTGCTGCGTCTGATTGAAGAGGAGACAGGCGGGCGTCAGGGGTATCGCTGAGCACTAAGATGCGGGTCTCGTAGAAGCGGCCCACGTCAAGCCGGCTTTCCGGCGTGTCCAGCCGTGGCGTCATCAACTCGCGGAATAGCGAGGCCAGGCCGTCATCCCCAATCAAGCTGGGGAGGGCGGTTTGTTGGCCGCGGGGTGAGCGATGCCCATCAAACACCAAGATCGCCGGATGTTGCATCATTTTCGCGCGAATGCGCTGGACCGCCTCGTGATAGTCGTGCGGATTCGTAATCGCCTTGGCGCTCTCGATATTCTCGTTGGCATAAAAGGCGTCGAGCTGCGCCACCAGCAACGGCAGGGTTACAGGGGGCTCATCCTTCCACCGGCCGCACCGAAAATAGGCGTATGGTCGATGGTCCTTTTTGAGGCTGACGAGGTTGGGAATCCCGTCCTCGAGTTGCATGGCCAACTCCGACAGAACGGGCGGATGTACGTCACAAGACACAATCTGGATGGGACGGAGATCGCTTTCGCAAAGAAACTTTCCGATGCGCCGCATCGCCTCCTGGTCCAATGTCGCGTCCAATCCGGCGGGGCCGGCTACCCGGTAGTGTGATTTCGGTGCGATTGAACCGCGCCTTAGCCAGTCCTCAAAGCTCGCCACCGCATTCGGGCCGGTGAAGTGCGCAGTTTCAAAGATGGCCTTAAACGTTTCGAAGGTCGGTGGATCGCGCCAATCCGTTTTGGCTTCGTCATAAGTGACGCGGATGATGGCAGCGATCGCCGAAGAAAAATTTGCGGTCCCGGTCGGAATTTTGGGAGTCAGGTGGCGTTCAACGGGCGGAGTGCCTTTGGCCGCTGGGTTAGACGCGATGAGGGCATCCAAGTCGTCAAACTTAAATGGGCGAGGTCGCCTGCGATATTGGAGGAAGTGCCACGCTGTCCTCGCCCGGAATTTTATCCCAAGGCCAATTTCATCAGAGATCAGCCAGCGTGCCTTTTCCTCTGCAGAGTCGCGGTATTCTTTGACGTATGGATGGTCTTCACCCTTTTCTCGCCATTCAAAGACTCTTTTCCAAGTCTCGACCGTTATTTTGCGCGTACTAGTCAGTCCAGAGCCGGCCATCTTGCTTTCCCCAGCGGTCCTCGCGCACTGATTGCAGCTACACCCGCGTTAATCAAGTCACCTGTCAAAAATCGGCAGGTGAATAAAAGATGATCGGTTCGGCTTCAGATTTTCAGTGCCCAAGAACAGCGATCGAATCTGATCGCGCCATTATGAGCTGGTTAGCATGGCGTGAACTCTTCGGCTCAGAATCAATTTGTAGCTGTAAGTCACTCTAACCTGCTATTTTAAAACAGGAATGTTGAATCAGACTTGCTGCGGCGAACTCAGATCGGCATGCAAAGGCGACCGGCCTTCCAGAATCTGAGCGTTCAGCCGACGAGCGTTAATGAAAGGTTAAGCCGGCCTGGATTTCGCAAGCCGAGGAATTGCATGCCCATGCTCTACTGCGCATGTCGCGCTTCGCCGAATCCGGCATAGGGCGATGATCGGACGGAGCGGCGCTCCACCCGCTCGGACTCGCGCGGAGGAAGCGGCACCCCCACCCGATGATTCCATCAATAGCGAATAGGAGGCTTTCGTTATGTCGGAACGCATGAACCAACCGGGAGTTCGTCAATCACCAGAGCAGGCTGTTTATTACAGCCGTGGCGCTGATATTGCCCGCCTCGAAACGGAGGTTGATCGAGAGCGCGCCCTTCATGAGCTCCAACATGAAGCGGCTCGGAAGGTCGGTCGAGATTTCGTTCCGGATTTCGAAGTTAGCCAACTGGAGGCCGAACGATCGGCTGCGCAGGCGAACTCGAACCATCAACAGGCGATCGACACAGATGACGAAATTCAGCGGCGGCGAGCTGAGTATGAACGTCGTAGCCGAGAGCGTGATGATGTCGACGGCGTAGAGCGGACCTATTTCGAGTTGCGCGACGCTGAAGCGAACGCTACGGCGCGCTTCAAGGCCGTTGAATCGGATACATCGCAAATCTCACCCGTACCAGCCTTCGTCTCGCTGATCATCGCCGCAATGGTGGCCCTGGTTGAGGCCTCTATTCAGGTGTTGGGCGGATCATTGGCAAGTCTCGATAAATCCGCGGCCGATATCGCCCTTACGGTCGGCCTCGCCGGGTTCGTGCTCAGCCTCGCGGCGCACCAAATCGGCCACGCGCATACACATGCGCACGGCGAGAAACCACGCGCCAGCGATCGATGGATTGCACACTGGGGCCTGCGGATCGGCCTTGCCCTTGTGCTGGTGTTCAGCCTCTACCAGACCGAAACCCTTTGGTATTTCTTGGACATCCCAAGGGCGCTCGTGCGCGATTGGCCAGTTTTTCTGGCGCATATCGACGTCCTGCCTGGCACCCTTCAGGACCTGGCGGTCTATCTTCTTGCAAACTACCTGCTGTTTTTTATCGCCTGGATGATTGGTAAACGGCTAACGGACAGCCGGCCAGACTATCGCCGCGTCAAAAGGGATGCTGCGCGGGCGCGTGTTGCTGCTGAACGGGCGACGAAGCGGCGTGATATGGAGAATCTTGAGTGCGAGACCGAGCACAGGGATAAGACCCGCCAGCTTGAAGCGAATCGTCGGGTCAGCCTGGAAGCGGCAGCGCGCAGCCAGCGTCAGGCAGCGACGCACCGAGCGCGGGCTGAGAGCCTGCGCCAAGAGGCGCGAGCCAAGTTCAGCAAGCTCTGGTCGGCAGCCCTCGCCGGATTCAGCGATAGTCTCGAAACGGAGGAGAACGAGCACCCTGCCTTTTTGGCAGATACCCTTACTGGAGATGAGATCTGGACGCTCATTCGAGGTGAGAGCATCAACCACAGGCTGCGACCAAGCGCTTACGCTGGATATGTTCGTTTGAGTGGATTGTTCGTGACGAGCGTTGTGTCTCTAGTCGCCGTGATCGCATCTGCGGCTCTAGGCAAAAACTCAGCGCACGCAGTCACGGCCTGGCCCTGCTCTAACGATCACTCGCGTCTAGTGTTCATCCTTGATGAGAGTGATGCGAGGGATGATCAAGACCGCGCCTTATTGGATCAAACCATCTTGCGGGCGGAGCAGGCCCTCAAGCGTTGGCAACGGATCAGTGTCTGGAGAACAGGGCCTACTGCTGGCCGGGCGGAGATCCTACTCGATACTTGCGCGCCGCCTCCCTGCCCATCTTCGGTTTCCGAGCTTTTCGCTGGCGGACTAGACGGCCTAACCTGTGCGGAGAGCGTTAGGGATCCGCAGATCGCGCGGTTCCAGGCCGAATTCTCGAATGCATTTGAGGATTATCGGCGCAACGAGCGATATGACCAACGGAGCCCGCTTGTACAAACAATTGATCGAGCGTTGAACTCGTATGCGAGTGATGGCTCACCTCCTGTGGTAATCGTATTCTCAGACGGCCTTGAGAACTCTCAGGCGTTCCCATGGCGTCAGCGGTGTATCTGCGATCCCGACAACGCAGACGCGATCTGGGCGCAGGCGCAGGCATTGGATCTTTTCCAGCCGGCGCCCGGGGCCGTCTTGCACTTTGTTGGGCCAGGTCGGCACATGGGAGGGCAAGCCGGCCGTAGCCGAGAGCTTTCGCCGGCGCAATACCAATCTGTTCGCCAGTTCTGGGCGCAATGGCTCGATGCTCGCCAAGCGCAGCTGGGTTTCTTTGGGGCAGGCGTGCCAGCAGGACCGTATGCGGTCGAGACTGCCCAATAGGAGGCGAGAATGACTGCCTATACGCCCCATGGAGGACACTTATTGCGCAATCTCTGCTTCTTGCTGCTTTCCGTCCTAGCGGCTGGCGTCCTTATCGCAGAGAGCGCGGAAGCGCAGCGTCGTGGCGGAGGCGGACGCGATGCTCGGCCTGAACGCACCCAACAGGCCGAGCGCCCGGCTCGTCCAGAACGTGTCGCCAAACCTGATCGGCGCACGATGCCCCAACGCCGAATAAATCCAGAACGGCGCGTCGCCCCAGATCGTCGCTTGACGCCAGAACGCCGGGCTACGCCAAGTCGCCGTGTGACGCCGGACCGGCGGAGTTTGTCGGAGCCAGGGGTTGCTCCGGACCGTCAGGTCAGGCCTGATCGTCAGTCGGCCCAGGATCAGCGCGCGACTCTGAACGGACGCATCATCCAGCAGCGCCGCGCCATGAGGTCAGAGAGGCGGATTGAACGCGAGAGCCGTATGATCCGCGATCGTCAGGCCAGATCAGAGCGTCACTCTCGGGATGATCGCCCGTCCCGGACAGAGCGTCGAACTGGACCCGAGCACAGTCTCCGACCGCAAAGGCACGCGAGAACCGACCGCCTTATTTCAAGAGCAGAACAACGGCTCGAATCGGGCCGCAGGTCTAATGGAAATGATAGCTTCACGGCGCAAGCTGCTCCTCCTAGAAGCATTGGTGAGGTTCGCGGTTTAGTGCAGCAATGGTATGGGCAGGAGGGCCAAACAAGCAGTAGGCCAGGTAACCGCACCATACAGTATTCCGGCCGCGGTGGGCGCAATGCGGCCGCACGGTTTTTCGACCTGTTAACGGGTGGACAGTCGATCCCGAGAGGTGGAGGGAGACTTAGCCGTCTTTCCGATGGAACCAGTGTTCAAATTAGCTCGCGCGTTGGAAGAAATGGGAACACAGTAACCTCTATACGCATCAATCATAGGAGGCCTGACTCAAACGTAATCGACCGTATAAAGATACGATTTGTGGAGGGTTAGAGAATATGGGAGTTGGGAGTTTCGCTGCAAAAGATGTAATCGCCGACGCATATTCAGCGTATGTTGTATTGTTGCCAGCGCGCCCTTTGATAACGGATTTCTATAATATTCAACGTGCAATTGATATTTCGGGTAAAAGAAAATTTATCGCCTATATTGGTGTCGATATTGTGCGGAATATCCGTCTAGACGCATTCTCAATATACGAATTTGACTCGAAGATTTTCATGTCAAACCTGGGCGGTAGAATTTGGAACGAAGAAAATTCTGAAGGGATAGTATGGGACGAATTTCAAGAGTATGTAGCAGTTGCAGGCTCAATGGAGTTTTGCTCCACAGTCTCACCTTATCCTGTTGAGATCCAGCAGCATTATTTTCTAGAAGCGTTTGATCCTGATCGCAATAAAGACGCGCAAGATCTTTGGCGAGAGCTGACTAGACCTTGGATTGATAAGAGTTGAAGCGTTGTCTCCTTTTTGCGACATCAAGGGTAGCCATAGGCACCGCTTGGCGAACCAGCGGACCCGGTCGATTGGCATCTGAATGCTCTTAGGAATCTGAGCGCGCCGAGAGAGGGGGAAACTCCGAGGATCTCATAATGCCATTTAAAATCAGTATATTATAAGAATTGCCTGGTGGGCTTTTGTACCATATCAAATACCCCAATCTCGCTACCAGGATAGCGCGCGAGCTTCCGAAGGGGCCAGTCTTAATGGTGTAGGACTCCAGGCACTTTTCTCATGCGCAATTGTACCAAAACTTGTACCCGGGCGCTAGAAAACCCGCCCTAAAAGACAATGCTTTGAGGAAATTTCGGGGCTTACAATAGTAGTGGCGGAGAGAGAGGGATTCGAACCCTCGGAACGCTTGCGCGCTCAACGGTTTTCGAGACCGCCCCGTTCGACCACTCCGGCACCTCTCCGCACGGGAGCGTGGTTCTGGCGGAGCTTTGTCGATAAATCAAGGGGGCGCGGCGCCGCCGGCCGCCAAGTCAGGCTTGGCCTTCCGGCGCCTTTCTCATTGACTCCCCGCGCCTGCGGCGCCTATAAGCCGCGCTCCGTCCCCGCCGGGCTGTCTCGGCGGGGCGGTTTCGTGTTGACAACGCCGGATCGGACAAGAACCGGCGAAGAAAAAGAGACCCGGCCGGGCCCAGGCGCTTCGGCACGGATCTGAGGTGAAAAGGAATTGGACCATGTACGCGGTGATCAAGACCGGCGGCAAGCAATACAAGGTTTCCGAGGGCGACGTCCTGCGGGTGGAGAAGCTCGACGCGGAAGCGGGCGAGGTCGTCGCCTTTGACGAAGTGCTCATGATCGGCGGTGAAGGCGACGCAGTGGTGGGGACCCCCGCCATCGACGGCGCCAGCGTCACCGCCGAAGTGCTGGACGTGCGCAAGGACAAGAAGGTCCTGGTGTTCAAAAAGCGCCGGCGTCAGAATTACCGCCGCAAGAAAGGCCACCGCCAGTGGATCGCCGTGGTCTCGGTCGCCGAGATCCTCAAGCCCGGCGCCAAGTCCAAGCTGACGGCGAAGAAGAAGACCGCCAAGACCGAAGCGCCGGCCGAGGCGGCGCCGGCGAAAGCGGCCAAGAAGGCTGAAGCGCCCAATGCCGCGCCGAAGGCGGCTGCGACGCCAAAAGCGGCTCCGGCGGGCGATGATGATCTGACCAAGCTGACCGGCGTGGGTCCGGCGTTTGCGAAGAAGCTCAATGAAGCCGGCGTGACGAGCTTTGCTCAGATCGCAGCTTGGGACGCTGCGGAGATCGAGCGCCTGGATGGCGAGATCTCCGGTCTTAAGAGCAAAGCGGAAAAAGGCGACTGGGTCGCCGAAGCAAAGACCCTGGCCGGCTGATCAGCCGCGCGAAGCCAACCAATAGGAGACCGATATGGCTCACAAAAAAGCAGGCGGCTCATCGCGTAACGGCCGCGACTCGGAAGGCCGGCGCCTTGGCGTCAAGAAATCCGGCGGTCAGCACGTGATCCCGGGCAATATCATCATTCGCCAGCGCGGCACCCGCTATAATCCGGGTGAAAATGTGGGCATGGGCAAGGATCACACCCTGTTCGCGCTCACCGAAGGCCGCGTCGTCTTTGCGCGCAAAAAGGACAAGAAGATGTTCGTGTCCGTCGCGCCGCTCGCAGAGGCCGCTGAATAGGGCGATCGAAACACACCGATCGCCTCACCCCGAAGGGGGCGATCCGGACACAACGAAGGGGAGCTGGATCGCCGGCTCCCCTTTTTCTTTGCCCCTTCGTCCAAATGGCCATGAGGAGACCGCCATGCTGGACCAGGATCTAAACGCGACGCCCGCCGACAACGCCGCCATGGCCCCGCTCGCCGGCGAGACGATTGAAACCCAACGCCTGGTCCTCACCCCGCTGAAGGTCGAGGACGCGGTCTGGGTCGGTCCGGAAAGCGGCCGGCCGGAGGTGGCGCGCAATCTCGCCCTGGTGCCGGAGCCCAATCCGGCCTTGGCCGCGGAGATGTTCATCCTGATGTCGCGGGCGCGCGAGGCTCACGGTCTGGATCTGGCGCGCGCGGTGCGCCTGAAGTCGGACCAAACGCCCCTTGGCGTCATCGGCGCCGGCCATCGCGGCGATGGCGTGTGGAGTTTCGGCTACTGGTATAGCCCGAGCGCCTGGGGAAAGGGCTACGCTACTGAGGCGGGCGAAGGCTTGATCGGCGCCCTGCGCGCTCGGGGCGCCCGGCGGCTCAAAGCCGGTTATTTCACCCACAACCCGGCCTCGCGCCGCGTGCTGGAAAAGCTCGGATTCGAGCATAACGGCCAGGACGATCCGGAATATTGCGCCGCAATCCTGAAACGTCAGCCGCATCGCGGAATGACGGCGGCGCTTTAGGCGCGAGGTTGGGCGCTGCCTGCTTGGGCGGCGGCGTTGGAGCGCGTGAAGCTGCGCCGGCGTCACCGCCGGCGCACAGACTCAATCCGCTCTACACCTGCCCAACCGATCGGGCGCCGGAGGCGGCTCGTCGTTGCGGGAGTCCGGCTCCTCGCGATCCATGTTGCGCCCAGCCAAACCCTCTGAGCCTTTGCTCTTCATGGGCTGTAAGCCGCAATCCGGCTTACAGCCCATGGCAGGCATTCTGCGATCAGCGATCGCCCGCTCAAGGGTGAAACCGCTTCGCGGCGGCATAGCCGCCCTTGACCGGGAGATCGCTGGGCGCGACCCGCAACGCTCAATCCCGCCGGATCAAGCCGGATAGCGAGGCGGCGATCAGAGCCGAGATGGCGAAACCGGAGATCATTAAAATCCATTGCAGCCAGTGAAGTCCGCCCCGCCGCGCCATCCAGCTGATAAAGTGCTCCCACGGGCCCATGGTGTCGGGGACCGTAAACGCGCCAGGGTTCAGCCTGTCGAGAGCGCGCAACTTCTCGACATCGCCGTCACACCGCGCGATCCGCGCGGGCTTCCAGCTGCTCTCCTGATCAATATCCACCAGCGGCACGAAAGCATCGATGACATAGGCGCCGGCGTGAAACGGCGGCACGGCTTCGGTCACATCCGCGCTCAGGCACGCGTCCACCCCCTGCGGTCCATCCCCAAGCTCCGCCGTAATCTCCGCCAGCGCTGCGTGGGGTTGGGCGGGCGTCATATAGCCGAGGCGGTAGGCGGTTCCGGTGGCGGCCAGCGAAAGCGCGAGCACGGGCAGGCCGAGCCAGACTAGAGGCCGCCAAGCGCGGTAGCCATAGCCGGTCAGCTTGAAGAGCAACCAGCGAACACACCACCAGAAACGTGAAATGTAGCGCTGGATACGGCCGCGTTCGGGCGTGCGCCGCCAGACGGCGCGGTGGTGGCGGCGCTCTTTCGCCATGCCCACCTCGCGCGCCTCTGCGGCGTGACCCATCTCACGGAGCACCTTGGCGAGCTGTTCATAGGGCTGAGGCTTGAACGCGTCGCCGTCGCCCATTCCGTCGCGGTCGCCGTCCGGCTGTCGGTCCAGCCAGGCCTTACGCGCGGCCCAGCTGGTTGGTGAGCGTGAGCCGAGCCGGCCATAGGTGAAACCATCGAGGATCAGCTCAGACCTCTCGCTCAGCCAGGATGCGCCGCCGTCGCGGGCGCGGATATCGCCATCATCCAGCACGGCGCAGCGCGCATTGGCGAGATCGAGGTGACCTGTGAGGGTGCAGCAAGTCGTGCCGTCCGGCGCGTCAGGATGATTGACCATCAACGCCGCGCCGACCTTGGCGCTTTGGAGCTTTAGCGCGACGCCGTCGCCCTTCTCGGCCGCCTCGAACGTTCCCCTATGAAGTTGGAGATCGCCGCCGATCCTGACCCGTCTGAAATCCACCTGGCCGCGCGCCAGAAAGCCATCGCGCAAGTAGACGTCCGCGCCGATCTCTGCGGCGTCGGCGTCGAGCGCAATTCCGGTCGCCGCCTCGAACCGGCCGCCGGCGCAGGCGACCTGGCCCCCGATCCGGGTGCCTATGAAATTCACCTTGGCGCGGGCAAGAAAGCCGTCATACATAAATACGTCCGTGCCGATCTCTGCGGCGTCGGCGTCGAGCGCAACTCCAGTCGAAGCTCGCCAACGTGTGCCTTGCAGATAGAGCCCACCACCAATGCGCACGCCGCGCAGGTCTGCGCGCTCGGCGTTCAGACACCAAGCTTGAAGGTCGTCCCGCACCCGCAAGCGGTCGCCGGACAACACGCCGAGCGCTGAGCCGGGCCGGACAGGTCCACCCCGCCCAGATCGGCGCGGTCGAGTATTAGGCGGCCATCCGGCGTTTCGCTGCCCCCGCCCGACCAAACGCAGCCGCGCAGCGCGACGCCGCCGGAAAAGCGGCCACCGGTAAAATCGAGATCGCCCAGAATGTGTGGCCGGTTCTCGATCTCATGATAGCGTCTCCACCTCCACTCGGCATTGATCCGCCGCCGACGCTCCGCCTTGACCGCTTTCTCATCCCAAAAGTCGGGAAATCCCTCAAACTCC
>LYSW01000049.1:0-19243 GCA_001657295.1 Oceanicaulis sp. BBD 1991-10
GGCGGGCGCCGATCATGCGGCCGGCGCCGGCGCGGCGGTTGACGCGCCATGAAGGATTCAGCGGTGGGTGCGCCATGACCATCAGCGAAGATCGTCTGGACAAGCTGGAAATGCTCGCGGCCGAGCAAGAGCGCCTGCTCGAAGAGCTCTCTGACGTGCTTGCTCGTCAGCAAAAACAAATCGAGGCGCTGACCGCGCGCCTGTCCGCGTCCGACAACCGGATCGCGGAGCTGGAGGCGGGAGCGCCGGCGCCAGGCCACGACAAGCCGCCGCACTATTGACGTCCGCCGCGCCCAGTGACTTTGCGCCCAGTGACTTCGCGCCGCAGCTCACAAGATCAGCGGCTTGAGCTAACGTCCTCGTTCACGAGCGCGCTTGACGGGCGCACGGCAAGGAGACCGGGTTCATGAAACAGATCTCACGACTGGTGTCGGCTTTGCTCGCGGGCGCCGGGGCGGTGTCTTCAACAGCTTTCGCTCACCATGAAGACTCGATGGCATCGCAGGGCGCGCACGTTCTTGACCACGCGCTCTGGCTGCTGGCGCCCGCTGCGATCATCGCGCTGGTGATCGGCTCGCTCGCGGCGCGCCGCTTGGCGAAGCGGTCATAAACCGCCGGCGCTTCGATCACGACGGCGTTCGAGCTTGGGATTTCAGCCGTCGCCGGATCAGGCATGACATCTGTCCCTGCCGCCGAACGCTTTTTTCCTTCACCTTCGCATCCAATCGACGCTTCGGCGGCGACATAGAGATGAACGCGCGCTGAAACGGCGGCGCGAATGGATGAGGAGAATACAGGATGGATGGCTTTTACGCCCTGTTCAGTTCTTACTGGTGGTTGTTGTTTCCGTTGGGTTTTTTCGTCGCCGCGGGGTTTTCCAGCTATATGCGCTATAAGCGCACCCAAGCGAAAATCGAGCTGCTGAAAACCTATGCCGCCGCTGGCAAGGAGCCGCCGGCCGAGCTGATCGCGGGCCTTGATGCGCCGGATGTCTCCGGTGACGACGCCGACGCGAGCGACGGGCGCGGCACGACCACCTTCCTGGTGATCCTGTTTGGCGGCCTCGCCTCGATCTTCGGCGCCGTGGGTTATCTGGGCCTGTTCGGCCTGGAGGGCCCCGAGGCCTATTTCGTGTCGGCCATTCTGGCGGTCCTGGCCCTTGCTTTTCTGTTCTCCGGCATTGCAGGCGGCCGCCGGCGCCGGGACTAGAGCGGCGCTGAGCCGGGGGCGGGTCGCGTGGGGCGGACTGACAGCGAGCTGGTCAACGCGGCGCGGCGCGGGGATGCGCGAGCCTTCACCGCCCTGGTCGCGCGGCACCAGAGCGCCGCGCGCAGTTTCGCCCGGCGCGTCAGCGCCGATCCGTTCGAGGCGGAAGACATTGCGCAGGAGGCGTTCGTGCTCGCCTGGGCCAATCTTGATCGCTTGCGCGCGCCGGACCGGTTCAAAAGCTGGCTCCTGGGCGCGGTCTGGCGAAAGGCGCAAACCCTTAGCCGCAGCCACGCACGCCGACGCGCCCGGGACGGCGCCTGGATTGACGGCCAGCCCGGCGCCGCGCCCGCGCAGGGCGAGGCGGCGATGACGGCCGTGCAATTGTTCGAGCGTTTGCCGCTCGGCCAGCGCGCCGCCCTGGCCCTGTGTCATGGCGAGGGCTGGTCCCACACGGAAGCCGCCGATATCCTCGATCAGCCGCTGGGGACGGTGAAATCGAATATAAAACGCGCCAAGGACACCCTGCGCGCCATGCTCGGAGAGGAATGATGGCCAAGCTGGACGACGCCCTTGCCGAGATTTGGGACGCGACTTGCGTTGCGGATGCGCCGGCCGCGTTTAGTGCTGCGGTGTTGGAGCGGGTCGCCCGGCGGCGCACCATGCGGGAAATGGCGATGGCGGCCGTGATCGCCGTTGCGGTCTGGGCGGTGGCGCTTGCGCTGGGGCCGGTCCTGATCGCCGACGCAGGCCTGGTCAGCACGGCTCTGTCCGCGCCGCCGGTGATGGCGAGCCTTGCGATCATCGCCGCAGGTCTTGGCCTGTTCGCGGCCTTGCGTGTTCGCGGCGCGGTGGAGCGGGGCTTCTGGTCGCTGGGTCTGTTGCGGTGAGCGATGGGGCGGCTGCGCGGGACCTGACGCTGACGCGTCTCGGGCCCGGCGATCTCGCCATCATGCGCGAACTCAATGCGCTTTTTTCGGCGGCGTTCGACGAGCCCGAAAATTATTCCGACCGGCCGCCTTCGGACGCCTATCTCGCCGACTGGCTCGCCAAGCCGCATATCGTCGCCCTGGCGGCGCTGAGCGGCGCAGAGGTGGCCGGTGGCCTGGTGGCCTACCAGCTTGAGAAATTCGAGCAGGCGCGCAGCGAGATCTATATCTATGACCTCGCCGTCGCACAGGCTCACCGCCGACAGGGCGTCGCGACCGCGCTGATCGAAAAGACCCAGGCGATCGCCGGTGAGCTGGGCGCCTGGGTCGTCTTTGTTCAGGCCGACCACCAGGACCCGCCCGCCATCCCTTTATGCCAAGCTGGGCGTGCGTGAAGACGTGCTGCACTTTGATTTGCCGGTGAAATCTCGCGCCTAAGCCGCGCCGGCTTCGAGTGCGGATTTCACTTTCGGCATGATGCGGCGGCTGACCGGGGCTTCGCCGCCGCCGGTCAGCTTCAAACGGCCGCCGCCTCCGGCGTCGCGTTCCAGGCTTTCCACAAAGGCCGTGTTGACGATGCAAGACCGGTGTACGCG
Organism: Oceanicaulis sp. BBD 1991-10; assembly: GCA_001657295.1. Taxonomy (GTDB): domain Bacteria; phylum Pseudomonadota; class Alphaproteobacteria; order Caulobacterales; family Maricaulaceae; genus Oceanicaulis. The sequence goes on from LYSW01000049.1 coordinate 2,732, forward strand.
CAGAAAGGCGCCGGGGAGGGCCTGCTCCAGCTCAGCCAGGGTCGCATTATGAAGCGCGGTGCGGCCGGACCTGAAACGCAGCTCGACATAATCGCCCGCGCCGTTCAGCGAGAGGATGTCGTCGGTGGACACAAATTCGGTGCGCCCGGAGGAGACCAGCCTTAGCTGGGCGGGCTGACTGACCTGGCGGGCCTGGGCGAGGGCGGCGTCGAGCCGGTTCGCGCGCTCGGTCTCCTGGGCGCGCTCCCGGCGTTCGCGCGCCAGCGCCAGCGCCTGGCGGATGAAAAGCACGAACAGGAAGGCGGCGCTGATCCAGTAAAGATAAAGGTCGAGGAATTGATGGCCGACGATCGGGATCAAAATCATCGCCGCGACCAGCCCCATGGCGTAGACCGCGGCGCCGGCCCTGTGGCGGAACGCCCAATATGTGCAGCCCAATGCGCCCAGACCAAACGCGGTGAGCAGGGCGAAGCCGGTCTTGGCGTCAAATCCGCTCGCCAAAACCGTCGGCGCCGCGATCAGCAAGGCGGCGCCTGACAGGCAGGCGGCGCGCGTGCGCAACGGCCATTCTGAGAAGCGTTGCAGCAGGTGGGCGATCAGCGCGACGCCGGCCGCCCACCCAAATCCAGTGATCGCGATCAGGCGCCAGGCGTGCATGGGGTAGGGATAGGCGAACAGGCCCCGTGCGGCTTCGCTGAGCAACATCAAGCCGAGACACAGCGACAGGATCGCCAGCAGGGCCGGGCCTTCGCGATCTTCGCTGCGCAGCGACAGAACCCCAAATACGATGGCGGCCAATGCGAAGACGCTGACCATGATCAGGGATGGCCAATAGGCCTGCAGAATGCGCGCGGTCGGATGCCGGTAGTCGCCAAGCCCCAACACATGCATCGGCGCAGAGAGATTCACGACCCGATGATGACCTGACAGATGCACGATCAATTCATTGCGTCCCTCGCGAAGCAGATGGTCCGGCGCATAAAGCACCGCGTCCATGCGCCCCGGGATCTCGGTTTCCCGGCTGGCGCCGGGGCGGCCATTTGACCCGATCGGTTCGCCGTTCAGGAAAAAGGCGCTCGACGCCATGCCGGAGATGAAGACGCCGGTCGGCCTCGGTGTCAGACGGTGCGCCGGGCTCCAGTCGAAATGGGCCTGGATCCAAATGCTGCGCCCCTGGGGGTCGACATCCCAGAAGCTCATGCTCTCACACTCAGGCGCAGCAAAGTCCGCAGGCGCGCGCCCGCCGGCCTCGCAGACGCGCACCGGTTCAGATGTCGCGCGGATGAAGGCCTGGGCCTCGGCCAGGCCGCCGGCGCCAAGCCAGACCAGGATCAAGAGCGCAATCCGCAACATGGCGCCAACCTAGCGCGCGCCGCCGCGCGCGTCGCGCCGTTCACCGATCCAACTTCGCCGCTCACCGATCTCAGGCTGCGCATCCCCGGCGCGGCGGCGATGGTGAGGCGGCCCGTTGCGGGCCAAGACAATCAAATGGAGACCTCCCCATGCGCAGCTTGCTTCTCGCGGCGCTTGCAGCCGTAATCTTCGCCGCGCCCGGCGTGACGGAAGAGCCGGTCACATTCACCGCCCGTTCCGGCGACAGCGTCGAAGCCTTTCAGGGTGTGTTCGAAGTTCCGGAAAACCGCGCGAATCCGGACAGCCGGATGATCTCGATCGGTTATGTCCGGTTCCCGGCGCTGGAAGGGGCGGAGGGGCCGCCCATCGTCTACCTCGCCGGCGGACCGGGCGGGTCGGGCACCGGCACCGCGCGCGGGCGGCGCTTTGATCTCTTCATGCAGATGCGCGCCCATGGCGACGTCATCGCCTTTGATCAGCGCGGCACCGGCCTGTCCGACAATGATCTGCCCACCTGCCACTCAAGCGTCTTCCTGCCGGATGCGGCGCCGGTGAGCGATGTTGACTACGCCCAGGCCTACCGCCGGGCGATCACCGAATGCGGCGCGTTCTGGCGCACTGAAGGCGTTGAGATTGACGGCTATACGACGCTGGAGAGCGTGGCGGACATCTCCGCGCTCCGGGAGCATTTGGGCGCTGAGCAAGTGACGCTATGGGGCATCAGCTATGGCAGCCATCTGGCCATGGCGGCGCTGAATGCGATCCCGGAGGAGATCGACCGCGTGGTGATCGCCAGCGCCGAGGGCCTGGATCAGACCGTCAAATTGCCCGCGCGCACGAATGCTTATTTCGCGCGCCTGCAAGCGGCGGTGAACGCCCAGCCGGCGGCCCGGGCGGCCTATCCGGACATCGAAGGCCTGATGCGCCGGGTCCAATCCCGCCTCGCCGAGGACCCGATGCTGGTCGAGGTTCCGCAGGAGGATGGCTCGACGCAGCCTTTCCTCCTGCAGCGCCGTCATGCGCAGCAATTGGCCTCCGCCCTGATCTCCGATCCGGAAAACGCCGCCATGCTGCTCGCGATTTACGCGTCCTTGGATCGGGGCGAGACGGGACCCGCCGCCGGCATGATCGCGCGCTGGCATCGTTTCGGCGAGCCGATCCGGCTGCGGCCCATGTCCACGGCGATGGATATGGCCTCGGGCGTCTCCGAGGCGCGTTTGGCGCTGTATCAGGCTCAAGAAGCCGATGGTCTGGCGGGGGGCTATCTGAATTTTCCGATGCCTCAGGCGCGCGGCGTGTGGCCTGGATTTGATTTGGGCGAGGCGTTTCGAGACGGGCCCTATGGCGACACGCCGGTCTTGCTCCTGTCCGGCACGCTGGACGGTCGGACCTATGTGGAGAGCCAGGCTGAGGCTTTAGCCGGCATGGAGAATGTGACGACCGTGATCGTGCGCCATGCCGGGCATAATCTTTTCATGGAGAATGATCAGGTTCACGCCGTCATCCACCGCTTCATGCGCGACGAGCCGGTCGGCGCCGGCGAAATCCTGGCTGACCTGCCGGACTTCACCGCTTCACCGTTCTAAGCGTCGCTCCAGATAGTGCAGGCGGATCTCAGCTTCGCCGCGGGCCGTCGCGGCTTGGGCGAAGCTGGGGTCGTCATGCCAGCGAGCCATCCCGGTGCCGCCATAGCCTTCAAGCGGGTAGGGGCCGTCCATCTCCAGATCGTAATCGCCGTTCGCGTCATGAAAGGCGAAGATCGCATACGGACCGCCGGCCAGGTCTTCGAAGACAAACCGCATCTGGCCGGGTTGGGCGGGTTGCTCGGCATAGGCGGCGGCGCCGTCATAGTCGAGCTGGGCGTAAGCTACGGCTTGATCGAACACCAGAACGATGACGCGGCCCTCGCTGGAGCGGACGTCCGCAACGGTCAGCTCAAGGCCCGCGACGGCGGCCGCCGCCGGCTCGATGGGCGCTGCGGCGGCCGGCGCGGGCTCTGTGGCGCGGGCGCCGGCCTGGCTGGCGAGCCATCCCCCGGCGGTCAGGAGCGCGGCGGTGAGGCCCAGATCGAAAATCAGTTTATGCGTGGAGGGCATGGCGCATTCCTAGGCGTTGTCTCGGGCGGGGTTGCGGGCTGGGACGGGGTCGGCTTCGCGGCGGCGGCGCGGCTCCCAATCCGGCGGCGCGAAAACCGCACCGAACACGTCCCTGATCGAGCGCGCGGCGGCGATCTCGGCGCCCAGCCGCGTCAGGCCGTGGAGAAAAACGGTGATTGGATTGACCGAGTTGATCGGGCGCACCAGGCCATAATTCACCAAGGCCTTTTCCTCGGCGAAAGTGCCGAACATGCGGTCCCAGATGATGAAGACGCCGCCGTAATTCCTGTCGAGATATTCCCGATTGGAGCCATGGTGAACCCGATGGTGCGACGGCGTGTTCATGATCGCCTCGACAGGTCTGGGCAGCTTCTTCACCGCTTCGGTGTGCAGGAAGGTCTGATAGATCTGCACCACTCCTTCGGCGAACAGGATCAGGAAGACCGGAAATCCCAGCAACGCCATCGGCAGATGGAAGGCCAGCGGCGCAATGCCGTCGAACGGACCGAAGCGATAGGCCACCGAGATATTGAAGTGGGGCGAGGAGTGATGAACCGTATGGGTCGCCCATCCCAGATTGACCCGGTGCAAAAAGCGGTGCTCCCAGTAATAGATCAGGTCCGCCATGACGATGGCGATCAGGACTGTGGCCGCCGTGATCTCAATGTCGAAGACCGCAAACCGGCCCGCCCAGCTCAGGGCTGAGATATACGCCAGCGCGAACACGCCATAGGTGATCACCATAAAGGCGGCGAAAGTGATGAAATTCGTCACAGTATCGCCCGCCAGCGACCAGTTCAGCTTGCGCAGCACGGCATAGCGCACCAGCTCGAACGCCAGATAGGCGAGCGAGAGATACAGCACCCATTGCCCGATCGCGGCCTCCCAGCCTTCCAGAAAGTCCAGCGAGAGGGGGGTGAACAGCCAATCCATGGTGTCGCGGCCTAGGGCAATTGATTATCACGGGCGACAAAGAATAAGCTGCGAGCCGCATAAATTGTCAAGGCTGATAATTAAAGGAGCCGCACCCTGCCGCGCCCGAGCCTGAAATCGGAACGCCGCGCTCAGATCCTTGAGGCCTTCGGCCGCTGTCTTGCGCGCTATGGCCTGGAAGGGGCGACGCTGGAACGGGTCGCCGAGGAGGCCGGGCTGGCGCGGGCGTTGATCCGGCACAATATCGGCAATCGCGACGCCGTCATTCAGGCCTTTATCGAGGATTTTCTGATCCGCTCCAAAGCGCAGACGGAGGCGATGCTGGCCGCACTGCCGGTAACGGATCGGGCCGTGCATCTGATCGAATGGCTGTTCGACCCCGAGTATGTGGACGCCGACAGCGTCGCCATCGGCGGCGCACTGCTCGCCTCCGCCGACAAACATCCCGGGCTCGCGGACGCGCTGTCGGCCTGGGACGAGGACTTCATCGACGCGCTGACGCGCGAGTTTCAAGCGGTCGCCGACGGGGATTTGGCGTCGGCCCGCACCGTCGCGGTCGGCGTGGCCGCGATCTACGCCAATCTGGAAGCCATGAGCACGATTGATCAGGGCGGCCGGATCCGGCGTGAATCGCGCCGGGCCGCGCATCGGTTGGCGGCGACCCTGCCGGGCATTGAGTCCGCGGTCTAATCCGGTTCGCCGTCCCGGTCCGGCGGCGCCATCGGATCGTGCTTCCGGCTGGGCGGCCACATGACCGCGACCCCCATCTGAACGCTGGCGAACGTCGTCGACACGAAGAAGGCGAGCAGCAAACGCACGCCCGCGCCTTCCGCAGAGCCCTCTGTCAGGCTGCGCAGGCGGGCGACGTCGAAGACCAGCAAGATCGCGGTGAACGCCACGCCGATGATGAAGCCGATCAGGCCATGGCGAATCAGAAAACGAATCAGCGGGGGCATGAAGAACGTGTCAAGTTTGGTGAGGGGCGCATTTCAACAGATAGGCCGATGCGGCGGCGTTCAAACTGCGGCGTGCAATTGGCGCGAGTCTTAGTAGTCTGACCTCACGCGACGGCGGGGAGGGATAATCATGGGCGTGCTGATCCTGGGGCTGGTGATTTTTCTCGGCGTTCATGCAAGCCGCGTGATCGGCGTGCGCGCGCTGGTCATACGCGCCATCGGCGAAGCATTGTATGCGGCGTTTTACTCCGTTTTGTCGGCGATCGGGCTCGCGCTGATCGTCTATGGCCACATCCTGGCCCACCCCTCGCCCAATCTGTGGATTCCCCCGGAATGGTCGCGCACGCTCGCGCTGGTCGCCATGCCGATCGCATTGGTGTTGATGGTGGCGACCTATCTGCCCAGCCATATCCGGTCGATCACCCGCCATCCCATGACCCTGTCGATCTTTCTGTGGTCCGGCTCACACCTGCTCGCGAACGGCGAATTGGCGTCGGCGCTTTTATTCGGCGGGTTCTTCGCATGGTCGACCATTCTGCTGATCGATCTTTACCTGCGCGGCGGATCATTTGATCGTCCGGGCAGCTGGTGGGCGGATCTCGTCGCGATCGTCGTCGGACTGGGTGTGACGGCGGGCGTCGCGCTCTTCCATATGCAGTTGTTCGGCGTCGCCGTGGTCGGGTTTGCATCTGAAACCGCGCCGCCCGGCATCTGACCGTTTGAAGACCTCGGACACGAAGGTCTGGAATTGGTCGAAGGAGTAAGACATGGATTTGGGAACAACACTGGTCGCGATGAGCCCGTTCTTGATGGTGGTCGCCATTGTGGGCATCGTTCTTTGGGTCGGATCGGCGAACCGCCGCATGACCCAGGAAACCGTTCGCGAGGCCATTCGCGCGGGCCAGACGCTGGACGCCGACACCATCAAGGCGCTTGGCGTGAAGCCGAAGGACGACCAGAACGGCGACCTGCGCGCCGGCGCGATCCTGTGCGCGATCGCCCTGGCGATCATCACGCTGGGCGTGGCGATCTCCTTTGTCGAGCCGGGCGGGGATGCTGATGAAGCATTGCCGATCATGTTCGCGATCGCTTCATTCCCGGGCTTTATCGGCATTGTGTTGCTATTGTTCGGCCTGGCGAAGAAGAAAGATAAGCCCGAGGCCATCGAAGGCTGAGGCGGCAAGCTGGCGAGGGGGCGGTCATGGCGACGCCCAGTGATGCGGAATTGATTGCGCTGGTGGTGGCCAGCTCTGATCAGCGGGCCTTCGCCAGCTTGGTCGGCCGCCACCAGCAGCCGGTTCGCGGACTGCTGATGCGTCTGTGCCGCAACCACGCCCTCGCCGATGATCTCGCTCAGGACACCTTCGTGAAGGCGTTTGAGAAGATCTCAAGCTATTCGGGAACGGGATCGTTCAAGGCATGGCTGTGCCGGATCGCCTACACCCAGTTCCTGATGAGCGCGCGAAAGCGCAAAGCCGCGGACAAGGCGCTGGAGCGCCTGCAGGCCGAGCCGGTCGAAACATCGACCCAGCCGGGGGCCCCGGGCGCCAAGGTCGACCTCGACCGGGCTCTGGCCACATTGGGCGAGGAAGAGCGGGTTTGCGTGGTGATGTGCTATGCCGGCGGCCTGTCCCATTCGGAGGCCGCGGAGACCACCGGGCTTCCCCTGGGCACCGTGAAGAGCCATGTTAACAGGGGCCGCGCCAAGCTGAAGGCGTGGTTCGAGAAGAAGGAGCAAGCGGCGTGACTGAGAACACTCCCGAATTCGCCGGCGAACCGGTGGACGGCGCGGATGCGTTCGACGCCGACCTGCAAGCTCTGTTCAACGAAGTCGCTCCGCCGGCCGACGATCCGGTCTTCACCGCCCATGTGGTGGGGGCGCTGGGAAAGTCGGACCGCACCCGCTTGATCGCGCTGGGCGGCGCCGGGGCCACCGGCTCGGCCGTCGCCGGAACCCAACTTGAAACGTTGATTTCCGGGCCTTTGTCTCAGTTGAGCGGCGTGGCGGGGCAGGCCGCGGGCTTCATCGGACCTGAAGCCATCGTCTCAGGCCTGTTCGCGGCGCTGGCGCTGGGCGTGGTCTGGATCGTCCCCAAAGGCCGGCTGGCGCTTTGATCCACAGAGCGCCGCCGCGCCATTGTGCGTGTGCGAAAAGCCGATAGGGTGCAGGCCGATCACCGCATGAGGGCCGCATCCATGTCCGCTCAATCCCAATCCGCCAAACGCATGACGCCGCCGGACATTCGCGTGCGCAAGGGCGGCGAGCCGCTGGTTTGCCTGACCGCCTATGATGCGCCCATGGCGGCCCTGCTGGACCCCCACTGCGATTTCCTGCTGGTGGGCGATTCAGTGGGCATGGTGGTCCACGGCCTGCCCAACACCATCGGGGTGACGCTGGACATGATGATCCTGCACGGCCAGGCGGTGATGCGCGGCTCCAAGCAGGCGCTGGTGTGCGTCGACATGCCGTTCTCCTCCTATGAACGCTCGAAAGAGCAGGCCTTCGACAACGCCGCGCGCGTGCTGCAGGAGACCGGCTGTCAGGCGGTGAAAGTGGAGAGCGGCGTCTATGTCGGGGACACGATCCGCTATCTGGCCGAGCGCGCGATCCCGGTGGTCGGTCATGTCGGCTTGCGCCCCCAGGCGGCGCTGGCGGAGGGCGGCTTCAAGGCGAAAGGACGCGATGAGGCGTCGCGCCGACGGGTTCTGGACGAAGCGATCGCCACTGACGAAGCGGGCGCCTTCGCCATCGTGATTGAAGGCGTGGCGGAAGACCTGGCGGCGGAGATCACCGAAACCGTGAAAGCGCCGACGATCGGCATCGGCGCGTCGGCGGCTTGCGACGGGCAGATCCTGGTGACCCAGGACATGATGGGATTGTTCGATTGGACTCCGCGATTCGTGAAGCGGTATGCGGACTTGAAGTCGCAAATGGAAGCCGGCGTCAAAGCCTATGGCGAAGAGGTGCGTTCGCGCGCCTTCCCGGGGCCGGACCAGGTCTATAAAGCGCGCAAGGGCTGACACGGCGCCGCCTTGTTGCCCGCGCCTGCGGGCGCGGCTAGGGTCCGGCGCAATATCTTGGATTTTAGCGGGCGGAGCGCCGCAGTGGTCGACGTTTTCGACGAAGTTGAAGAAGAATTACGCCGCGAGAGATATCAGGCGGCGTTACGGCGGTGGGGCCCTTGGGTCGGCGGTGTCGCCGTCGCCATCGTTGCCGGCGTGGCGGGTTACCAGTTCTGGGATTATCGCAGCACGACAGCGGCGGAAGCCTCCGCGGAGCAGTATCTGTCGGCCTCGCGCCTGTTCGAGGACGGTGAACTCTCACAAGCCGATGCGGCTTTTGGTGAAATGGCGCAATCGGGCCCCGCCGGCTATGCGACCTTGTCGTTGATGCGCCAGGGCGAAATCGCCGTTTCGGAAAACCGGCTGGAGGACGCCGCCCGGCATTTCGAGCAGGCCGCCGAGCGGGCGCCGGAGCCGTTCACCCGCGATCTGGCGCGCTATAAGGCGGCGCTGGCCCGGTTTGACGCGCTTTCCTACGACGATTTGAGCGTGCGTTTGACGCCTCTGACCGAAGGCGACGCGCTGTTCGGCACCTTGGCGCGCGAATTGATGGCCGCGGCTGCGGTGCGCGACGAGCGCTGGGATGAGGCTCGTAGCGCGTATGAGTTGCTGTCGATTTCGCTCGACGCCCCTCCGGGGCTGGCGCGGCGGGCCGCCGAAGCGCTGGTTTACATCCGCCAGAATGCGCCCGCGCCCGCGAACGACGCCGCGGCTGTCGGCCCCGCCGAGACGCCGCTTGCTGAACCTGATGGCGATGCTGACGCTGCAGACCCCGCGACGCCGGACGATGAAACCGACGCGTCCGAGACTGAGGAGGGCGGCCGGTGAGCGCTGCACGATTGACCATAATCTCGGCCTGCTTCGCGACCCTGTTGCTGACCGGGTGCGGCGCGGGCGAGCGCATCGCCAATCTCAACCCCTTCAGCTCGGAGTCCGATGATCCGGACGCGCCGGACCGTGCGGACCGCGTTTCAGTCCTGGAGCTGGAAGAGCGGCTCAATGTCGGCGAAGGCGCCGGGCCGATCGTTCTGCCCCGGGCCTATGTGAACACCGCATGGCCGCAGGCGGACGGCTATCCGACGCACGCCATGCAGCACACCGCCGCGAGCGGCGGTCTCAACCGGGTGTGGCGTGCGCGCGCGGGGGAAGGCTCGAACAATCACCGGCGCGTCAACGCGCGCCCGGTGATCGCTGAAGGCGTGGTGTTCGCCATCGATGCTGAAGGACGCGTCACCGCCCATGGGCTGGATGACGGAGATGAGGTCTGGGCGACGCGTTTGCGTGGTGTCGAACGCGAAGCGCGTGATGACAGCTTCATCCCCTTCTTCGGGCGCGGCGACGAGGTGCTGACGTTCGGCGGCGCGATTTCATGGGACGCGGGCCGGCTTTATGCCCATTCCGGCGGTAAATTCATCGTCGCCCTGGACGCGGCGACCGGCGAAGAGATCTGGCGCCAGACCGCTCTGACGCCGTTCCATTCCGCGCCGACCATCGCCGACGGCCGCGTCTATCTGACGACCGACGATAATGAGTTGTTCGCCCTGGATGCTCAGGACGGCGAGGTGCTCTGGACTCACCGGTCGATTTCCGAGACGGCGCGCCTGATCACCGCGCCAAGCCCGGCGGTCTTGGGGGAAACGGTGATCGCGCCGTTCACGTCGGGCGAGATCGTCGCCCTGCGCGCGCAAAACGGAACGGTTCTATGGTCGGATTCGCTGACCCGGACCGGGGGGCTGACGCCCTTGTCCTCGATCAATGATATCGCGGCCAGTCCGGTCATTCTGGGCGATCGCGTCTATGCGCTCAGCCATTCCGGCATCATGGCGGCGTTCGATCTTCGCAGCGGCGAGCGGGTCTGGACCTTGCCGGCGGGCGGGCTTCATGCGCCGGCGCTGGTTGGTGATTATCTCTTCGTGGTGACGGTCGATGCGGAGGTCGCGGCCATTGACCGCAATAGCGGCGCGGTGCGCTGGATCACGGAGCTGCCCTCCTTCAGAAATGAGCGTCGCCGCCGCGACCGGATCAGCTGGGCGGGGCCGGTTCTGGCCAGCGACCGGCTCGTGCTGGCGAGTTCGGAGGGCGAGCTGATCTTGCTTGATCCGGTCACCGGCGACCGCCTCGGCGACCGCAATCTGGGCGGCCCGGTCTTCATCGCGCCGGTGATCGCTGAAGAGACCGTGGTGGTGCTCACTGACGAGGGGCGCTTGATTGCGCTGCGCTAAGCGCGCATTTAGCTCCGAATGAAGCGATAACAGCCCCCGCTGCACGCCGTGCGGCGGGGCTTTGTCGTCCGCTGTGGAGCCGAATCCGTGTCCCGCCTGCCCGCCCTCGCCATCGTCGGCCGCCCCAATGTCGGAAAGTCGACGCTCTTCAATCGGCTCGCCGGCAAGCCGCTGGCCATCGTCGATGACCGCCCCGGCGTGACGCGCGACCGCCGTCAGGCGCGCGGCCGCATCGGTGATCTGGCGCTGCGCCTGATCGATACCGCCGGCTATGAAGATGAAAAGGCCGGCATTGAAGCGCGCATGCGCGCCCAGACCGAGGCGGCGCTGGCCGAAGCCGATGTCTGCGTCTTCCTGATTGACGGACGCGAAGGCGTCACGGCGATGGATGAACGCTTCGCCGACATCTTGCGCAAGTCAGACAAGCCGGTCCTGCTGGCGGTGAATAAGTGCGAAGGCTCCAAGGGCGAAGCAGGGGCGTTGGACGCCTGGTCGCTGGGCCTGGGTGAGCCGATCCCGGTGTCCGCCGCCCATGGCGAAGGCATGGGCGATCTCTACGCGGCCCTGATCAAGGTGCTCGAGGAGGAGGTCCATGACGCCGAGATCGATTTGGATCAGGACCAGGACGCTGACGATGACAAGGCGCCGTTGCGTATCGCCGTCGTCGGCCGGCCGAACGCGGGCAAATCGACCCTGGTCAATGCGCTGATCGGCGAAGAGCGCCTGATCACCGGGCCGGAGGCGGGGCTGACTCGCGACGCGATCGCAGTGGAATGGGAATGGGAAGGCCGCAAGGTTCGGCTTCACGACACCGCCGGCCTTCGAAAGCGCGGCAAGGTCGACGACCGCCTCGAACGGATGAGCGCCGCAGACACCTTGCGCGCGATTAAGTTTGCGGAGGTCGTCCTGCTCCTGGTCGACGCCGAGCGATCCTTCGAAAAACAGGATCTTTCCATCGCCGACCGGGTGGTCGAGGAGGGGCGCGGCCTGATCATACTGGTGTCCAAATGGGACCTGGTCGAAGACAAGCAGGCGAAGATGGCCGAGCTGCGCGAGAAATTCGAACGTCTGCTGCCGCAGGTGAAAGGCGCCCCGCTGATCGCGGTGTCCGGCGTCACCGGGCGCGGGCTCGACCGGATCATGCCCGCCGTCGCGGCCTTGCACCGCGACTGGTCCGCGAAGGTGAAGACGCGCGATCTCAACGACTGGCTCGCGGAGATGATTCACCGTCACCCGCCGCCCGCCGTGGACGGCCGCCGGGTCAAGCCGCGCTACTTAAGTCAGACCAAAGCCCGCCCGCCGACCTTCGTTCTGATGGCGAGCCGCGCGGCGCATCTGCCGGAAAGCTACAAGCGCTACCTGATCAATGGCTTGCGTGAGGCGTTCGACCTTCCCGGCGTGCCGATCCGATTGATCGTCAAGGGCCAGAAAAACCCGTATTCGAAAGGTTAGGACGGGTCAGTCTCTCCTTTGGGCTTGGCCGCCGGTTTCCGCGTGGCGCGGGTTGAAGTCTTCGGTTTCGCGCCGGCCCTGGATCGGGTTGCGGGCTTTGGTTTTGGAGCCGGCGCCGCCGGCTTGCTCGCCCTGGCCTCCAGGTGCGCCTTCATGCCCTTGTTGAGCTCATGCTTGTCCTGCTGGCGCCTCAAGGCGTAGCAAGCGAGTTTTTCGACATAGATCTGAATGTCGTGATCGGCGAGGAAAGTGCCGCCCCAGCTTCCGATAATTCTGTGACCCGAGCGCACCCAGCGGTCGAACAGTGACGGATTTGAATAGACTTTCAGGTCTTCATACCGATCGGCGGTTCCCGCGTTTGGATTGGTTCTGGACGGGCTGAGGAATCGCTGGTCGCCGCCATGGCGGTATCCTTCGATCTTCTTGAGCAGATTCACCAGCAGCTTCTTGCCAGGAAAGGGCAGGAGCTGGACGAGGTCGACCAGGAGATTCATGAACACTTCGCCCATCGGCACCGCCGGCACGATGTCGGCGGCGTTCACCACCCGGTAGAGCGGGGTGAATATCTGATCATTGAAGTGCTGATTCGAGACGCGCGGCTGGCCGAAGGTGTAGCACGCGCCCCGCGATCCATTGGCGATATAGCGGGTGGCGACGACCGCCAGAGCGCCGCCCAGCGAGTGACCGGTCACGAAGACCGGCAGCGTCTTGTGTTCGTCCTGCTGGAGGACATGGCTGATCCGCTTGATGATCGAGTCGCCGTCGATCGGGTCGTCATTCAGAGCCTTGTAGAAACCGGTGTGAACTCTCGCCCGCGAGTCCTTCAGCCCCGGCGCATCCATTAAAGCAGCGCGCAAATCGGTGCGGATATCGCTCATTTTTGTAGGCTCGGTGCCCCGGAAGGCGACGACGATGAAGTCATTCTTGCCATCGTCACGATGGTCCGCGCCCACGCGCGCGATAAAAGCCTGACTATCACTTGATAACGGTACGATGACGGAGAAGGTGTCGAGCAGCTCCATTCTGAGCACGCCAAGCGACGTCGTCAGCTTGGCTTCGCCATCGCCCCCGGATCGGGCGGCGCTGACGAGCCGCTCGAGCGATGTGACGACCGTCGCCACATCCCGTTTTTCGGCGATCGATTTCGCGATCGCCAGCAATTCATCTTTGTCGGGCGCGCCCTCGAATGGGAGATAGGCGAGCTGGCTCATCACCGCCATGAGCCAGGCCGTGCGGTCAGAATAGGCCGCGCGGTGGCCGGGCGGCTCCAGAAGAGATTCGTGTGGTGTGAAGTTCGATGCGTCCATGAAAACCTCCCCAAAAACAGGGAGCTTGCCAAGGGCGCGAATTCAACGCCAGCAAAATCAACCCTGCCGCGAGCGGCGACGCGCCGCTCGCGGCAGGATGTTCAGGCCCTACTCGATGAAGTCTCGCACATCGATCGCCAGCTGCTCGATGCTGGGCTGGTGCAGATACATCATGTGGCCGGCGGGATAATAGGTCAGGGTGATGCGATCCTGATCGTAATAGCCCGGGCGTTGGAAGGTCATCTCCGTGGCGAAAAAGGGCGTGGCCAGATCGAATATTCCGTTGGTCGCGAGCACTCGGAGATCGCGATTTTGGCGCATGGCCCGCTCCAGCCAGGGCGACACGTTGACATAGGAATTCTCACCGCCCGCCGGGCCGGCGTCCCAATTCCATTCACGCACGCCGCCGAGCGTTGTGTAGGGATCAGTGATCTCCACGCCCAGATCGCGGGTGAAATAATCCAGCATGGACGCGGTGTAGCCGCCATCAATGCCATAGCCGGACGGATCGCCTTCCGGGCGATCTGAGATGCCGGTCGGCTCAACCCCGGTGAAGCGGGAGTCAAAGCGTCCGACCGACAGGCCGCGATCGCGGAGGATTTCGGTTCGAAACTCAGACAGATTCACCCGGAATTCGGCGCGGTCGAGAAAGGTTTCCGACAAGCCCGTCATCTCGCTATAGCGCCGGATGATCGCGGCGCGATCGGCGTCCGCGAGGGTGTGGCCGCGCACCAGCGCAGGCAGCAGCTCGTCGACCGCGAAATCGCGGGCGTCCTGCAGGAAGGCGTCGTAATCATCGTTCCAGGCGGACCGGTCGACCGTCTCGTGATACCAGCCCGTCGCCGCATAGCCCGGGAACAGGCCGACATGGCCGATATCATTGCCCGGCGCCGTGTGGTCGAGGCTGAAATCCAGGACCACCGAGACCAGCACGACGCCATTGATCGAGACATCATTCCAGCCGGCTTCCAGCTGGCGCATCAACGCGCCGATGCGCGTGGTGCCATAGCTTTCGCCAATCAGGTATTTCGGCGAATTCCAGCGCCGGTTCTCCGCCAGCCAGCGGCGAATGAATTGCGCGATCGAGGCGGCGTCTTCATCCACGCCCCAAAAGGTTTCAACCGGGTCGGTGTCGCCCAGCGCGCGCGACCAGCCGGTGCCCACAGGGTCGATGAAGACCATGTCGGCCTCATCGATCAGGCTTTCAGGGTTTTCGCGAATGTCGAAGGGGGCGGCGCCGTCATCTTCGGCGTTGGACGGAAGGACCACCCGCTTCGGGCCGAACACGCCCATATGCAGCCACAGGGACGCCGAGCCCGGCCCGCCGTTGAAGATGAAGGCCACCGGCCGCGTCGTGGGGTCCTCCACGCCTTCGCGCAGATAGGTGGTGGAGAAGATCGCCGCGGTCGCGTCCCCGTCTTCATTGCGCAGGAAGGTCTCCCCGGCGATGACGCGATAGCGGATGCGCTCGCCGCCGGCGGTGATTTGAGCGCGGCTCTCAAACACGCGCGGTTCGCGCGGATCTTCACTGTCCTGGGCGGCGAAGGCGCCGGACGCCAGAAGGCCCGCCGCGCCAAGCGCGGCGATGAGTGTGCGAAACATCGTGATCTCCCCGGATGGTCTTGTCTTGGGCGCGCATAACAGCGGCGCGCCCGCCCCCGGTCAATGCTTCGACGGCAGGTCTAGCGGCCCGATTTGATCGCGGCGGTGAAGGAGCTCGCGATGATGGCGATCAGGATACGCGCCAGCATGGCAAAGAATAGGAAGAGGATTTGCTCCTCGCCGACGAAGATGCGCAGCCAGTTGTTGTACTGATCGGGCAGGGCGGTGTGCGTGATCGCGTCTTCGAGCAGCTCGGCGCCGTCCAGCAGCCAGTTCAGCGAGGTCGGCGAAACCAGCGCAAGGCCGATCAGCATGGCGTAGGACAACAGGAAAGCGAGGAATATCGTGAAGGTCGCGTTGGTCGTGCGCGCCAGAATCCGGCCCATATCTCATCCCCTTAAACGCATTTGCGCAGCCCCCGACTGCATTTGGCGACAACCTATCAGTTTCGCCGGTTATTCGATACGGGTCACACGCGCCAGGCTTCGATCCGGTGTCCAGTCCCGGGTCAGCATGCCCTGTCCGATTCTAAGATCGACCCAGGGTGCGCACACCTCGTACTCCTCTTCGAACCGCTTGCGCACCAGCATGCAGAGCGAGCGTCCGTCAAAGCTCCAGCTGCCTTGCGCGCCGCGGCTGTCTTCATATCGACCATTGCTGCGAAATTGGGCGGTATAACGGCCATCCGCAGTGTCCACCGCATAGGCGCGGTTTTCCGGCCCAAGCGCCTGGGCGGCCGCTTCGCCGCCAAGGGCGCTCAACAGGGCTAGAATGATCAAGACACCAAAGCCGGCTAGGACGCGCGCCATGGTTCACTTCCCCTTCAGGACGGTCTGAGGGGGAAGACCGCAAGAAGCGGGCCAGGCGTTTACGAGGGATTAATCGTCGGCGGAGCTCGCCGGCGGCCCGGTTTCGATCGCGTCGACCCAGTCCGGGTCCTTGAGCTGGATCATATAGGCGCAGGCGGCGACCACACGCGGCCAGGGCAGGCCGCGCTCATGGGGCGTTTCGAAAAAGCGCTTGTCGATCAGTATGAATTCGCGCTGCAGCCCGATCGGCGCCAGCGGCTCGTCGCCTTTCTTGCCGCGCCGGACCGCAAACCCGGCGTCGATCTTCAGCGGAAGGCGCAGCTGAGTGTGGGATTGCGCCCAGGCGGAGCTGCGCTCAATCAAGTCCGTCAGCGCCGGATCGCCCGGTTCGGTTCCAAGCAGTTGCGTCAGGGGCGTCTCGCCCGCCTGGGCCTTGCTGATGATCGGCAAATCGCCGCCGTTCAGGTCGCGCGCCATCAGGGCGGCGGCGTCAAAGGCGGACCAGTGGATCCTCAGGAATCGATTGGGAAATCTAAGCTGGATGCCGGTGTCGCCGAACTCAATCGTCATCGGACCGCTGCCGGCAAACACCACCCGCCGGCTGGCGAAACCTGCCCCGGCTGCGTCCGGATCGGGCGCGCGTGCACCGCTCACCGCGGTCAGGCTGGCGGCGGCGAGCACGAGAATGGCGGCGAACAGCGGACCGGCGACGGCCAGGA
>LYSW01000049.1:19277-39017 GCA_001657295.1 Oceanicaulis sp. BBD 1991-10
GGGCCTGGAAACGCGCCGGCGAGCGCGGAGAGGGCGGCGAGCACGAGGAGGCCGACGACCGCCATCCGTCCCGGCCCGTTCGAGGCGCCGGATCGGCCGGTGGCCGGAGCGAGTTCCAGGTCCGACAGCCTCAGCGGGCGCTGCGCGCTGCTATAGCGCCGAAACAGGCGCGATTGCTCTTCGCCTTCATAGTCGGCGAACAAGGCGCCGGGATCGGCGTCCGTGTCCGCAATGATCGTGCGATCATCCATCGCCCGCTCCCCCTCAAGCCCGCGATCAACGTGTCGTCAAGCTATCGCGCGCCTGAGCGGCGAACAATGGCGCCAAGGCTACAGCGGCAAGCTAATCCGCGCCCTCAAGCCGCCGAGCGGCGAGTCTTCCAGCCGCAATTCGCCGCCATGCCCGCGCACGGTGTCGCGTGCGATGGCGAGGCCCAGACCCACCCCGGTGCGGTTGGCGTTGCGCGCCTCATCCAGGCGGGAGAAGGGCTTGAAGGCCTCCTCCCGGTCTTCCTGCGCGATCCCCGGACCGTCATCGTCGATCAGGATCTCTGCGCGCTGCCCGGCGCGGCGCGTCGTCAGCCTGACTTGGCCGGCATGGGCTGCGGCGTTGGAGACCAGATTGGATAGAGCGCGTTTCAAGGCGCCTTCGCGGCCGTCAATCACCAGGCTTTCATCGAAATCCAGCTCCAGGTCGACGCCTTGACGCGCGGCGTCGTCAGCGAGGGCCTCGCACAAGAGCGCCAGCTCGATGGGACCGGGCTCCTCGCCGGCCTGGCCGCGGGCGAAGGCGAGATATTCCTCCAGCGCGTTCTCCATATCGGCCAGATCGCTCTGGGCGGCGCGGCGCTCGTCGCTGTCGGGCATCAAGGCGAGCTGGAGGCGCAGGCGGGTCAATGGCGTACGAAGGTCATGGCTGACGCCGGCCAAAAGCTGGGTGCGTTGTTCCAGCTGACGTTTCAGCCGCGCGCGCATGTCCAGAAAGGCGTGGGCCGCCCGGCGCACCTCCCGTGCGCCCGCGGGTTTGAAGCGCTCGGCGTCCTGGCCGCGCCCGAAGGCTTCGGCCGCCTCGGCCAGCTGGCGGATGGGTTTGACCTGGTTGCGGATGAAGATCACCGCGACGGCGGTCAGAAGCGCGCTGGCGCCGAACAGCCAAAGCACGAAGATATGCCCCGTGGTGGCGAACACCCTGTCGCGCACCGCAATGAATCGCAGCACGCCGCCGTCCACCTCGACGCGGATGTCGACATATTCAGGATAGCGCGTGGTGTCGAACCAGAACGCGTTGTCCAGACGCGCAGACAGCGATCGGCGCAGCGTGCGATCCAATACCCGGAAAAAGGCCGTGCGCCGCGATGTCGGCAGGACGTCGCCTTCGCGGAAATCCACGCTGAGGCCGATCGTGTCGAAGACCGATTGCGCGGTCGCGTCAAAGCCGGACGCGTCGCTCCGATCATGGAGCTCGACCACCATCGCGATGTCGCCCGCGACGCTTTCGGACAGGCGCGCCGTGGTGGTTTGCCAATGCTGCTCGAAAAACGCCCAGGTGACCGCCGCCTGCATCAGGGCGACGGGCAAGACAATGATCAGCAGCGAGCGCTGAAACAATCCGGTCGGAAGATAGCGTTTAATGCCCAGTCGCATGGCTTATGGATCCGAGCGGGAATAATCGGGCTGAGCGATCAGCTTATAGCCTTCCCCGCGCACGGTCTGGATATGCAGCGGCGCCTTGGGATCGGTCTCGATTTTGCGCCGCAAGCGCGTGATCTGGACATCCACCGCGCGCTCGCCGGCCTCTCCGCCCGCGCGTTCGGCCAGGGCGGCGCGCGAGACGGTCTCGCCCGGCTGGGCAGCCAGCGTTGCGAGCAAGGCGGCTTCACCGCCGGTTAGTCGCACCGGCTCGCCGTCCTGCTCCAGGCGGCTGGCGTCCAAGTCGAAGCGCCAGGCGCCGAACACGACCGCCTGCGGGCCGCGGATTTGAGGCAGGCTGCGGCGCAAAATCGCCTGAACGCGCAGGATCAGCTCCTCCGGCTCAAACGGTTTGGGCAGATAATCGTCAGCGCCCAGCGACAAGCCCTTGATGCGGTCGGCCGGTTCGCCGCGGGCGGTCAGCAGCAGGATCGGGGTCTGGCCCTTGGCGCGCAGCCTTTCGGTGACGGCGAAACCGTCCAGCCCCGGCATCATCACATCAAGGATCACCAGGTCGAATTGCATCTGATCGGCCAGCTTGAGCGCGGTTTCTCCGTCCGGCGCCGCGCTGACCCGCAGATCGCGCTCGCGCAGGAATTGGGACAGCAGATCGCGGATGCGATCATCGTCATCAACGACCAGGACATGGTGGGCGCGCTCGCTCATGGCGCTGATTTTGGAGCGCTTTGGCCCATCTGGGCAATGGCTGCGCGCCTATTCGGCGTCCTCGGCCTCTTGCGCGTCTTGCGCCGCCTGCGCCGCTTCAAGGACGGCCTGCACCTCAGCACGCGTCGGCGTGAGCCCGCCATCGGGATAGGAACAGTCGCCGATATCCGCGAAGGCGTCATGATTGCCGGCGTCCTCCGCCCCCAGCCAGCGATAGGCCTCCACCAGGCTGGTATAGGGCGAGCGCGGGTCCGAGCCGCTTAAATCGCCCTCCCAGATTTCGAAATGAAGATGGATTGAGGTGTCCCGGACGATCGGCGCTCCGGAGCGGTTCACATTGGAGACAAAGCCGATCAGATCGCCCGCCTCGACATCGACCCATTCGCCCGGCGACAAATCAACAAGCAGCGGCCGGTCCAGGTGAAAATAGCGGTAGACCATCCCGTCATCGCCAAACAGATCGACAGAGAAATTCGACAGCGTGCGCAGCTGACCGCTGGTGACCGCGACGGCGGCCTGATTGTGCCAGCAGGCGCCCGGGCGGATGTCCTGGCCCTGATGACCGATGCTGGCGCCGCATCGCGTATTCGTATGGGTTCGAATTTCGCAGAAATTATCCAGCCAGGGATAGGCGAAATTCTCGGCCGAATATTGCGGGCCCTGCGGGCGCGGATAGCGCACGCCGTCAATCGTGCCCTGATGGGGATAATACTCCCAGCTCCAGTTCGGCATGAAGAGCTGGGAATTGGCGTAGGCCGGTCCGGTGAGCATGGGAAAGCGCATGTCCGGGGAAATGACCACCGGGGAGGTCACGCCCTCATCGGCCTGAACGTGGACTGTGCCGTCGATCAATTGACCAGGCGCGTCATGGTCGAAATCCAGCGGTTCCGGAGGGGGAGGCGGCGGCGGTTCAACCGGTTCCGGGTCCTCCGGCTCGACGGGCGGGTCCGGTTCGGCGGGGTCGCCTGGCTCATCGGGCTCATCGGGTTCAATGGGCTCAACGGGCACAACAGGCTCATCGGGCTCGACCGCGTCTGCCGGCTCGGGTTCGTCAGGCGCTTCAACCGGCGGCGCCGGCGGAGGCGGCGCTTCGCCTTCTTTCAGGCCCGCGAAGTCCGCGGCGAGCAGAGCCAGCATGGCGGCGGCGGTCGCGCCGGGTATCGCGGCGCCGAGGCGGGCGGCGAAATTCATCGCTGATCCTCCTCAGGCGGTATGAAGAGGAAGAGCCGCTCGAGCAGCGCCTCCAACTCCTCGGGGTCATTGCACGGCTCGATCAGATCGCTGCCTTCACACGACAGGCGCACGGCGTAGGAGGCGCCGTAGAGATTGAAGCGGGCGTGGGCGCCGGCATAGCCGCGGCCGATCGCCAGCGTGCCCATATCCCGTGCGCCTTGGCGCGTCGGCGTGGCGAGCCGCGTGCCGGTGATCACCGCTTCGCCCAGCTCGGTTGGAATGATCAAATGATAGAAGTCAGGCCGTCCCATGAAGCCGACATCCGCCGCCAGATCACCGCGCGGGTTCTCTTCCGCGAAGACGCCCAGCGGCGCGAGAATGGGAACGGACACGTCCTCCGCGCGCCCCAAAGCCGTGGGAAGGCTCACCTGCGCATTGACGAATTGGCGTTGCGCCTGCGCGCCCTGCAATGCGGCGTCATAGTCGATGGCCATGCGGATGCGCCGCGCCGCCGGATAAAGCGCGTTCTGCCTCGGCCCGCCCTCGCGGATGGTCTCAGCTTGGCTTTGCAGCGCCTCGGCGAGGCGCTGGGTGTCGTCGAGCATGGGGTCGAGACCGCCCGCCCGCGGTCCTAAATCGTCCAGCGCCGTCGGTCCGATTTGATCGGCGAAGCGCAGGTCGTCGATCAGGAAGGGCGCGTTGACGGGGCCGCCATTGGCGTTGAGCGCCCGCACGATCACGAAATCGAACTCGGTCGGCGCGGCGGCGGCCGGCGCCGCGGCGACAGCCGTTGTCTGGCGTTGCTGGCCGGACAGGGTGAGACGCACCCAGCTTTCGCCGGTGACCGGACGCAGCGGGGCGTTGACCTGCTCGACCAAAAGGCCGTCGCCATCAGCCCAGCCCTCAATGACAAAGACGTTTGCGCGGATATCGCGGGTCCAGTCCGGCGCGGCGAGCATCGTCACCGCCACCGCCGGCCGTGCGAAATCGATGCGCAGCGTGTTTTCCGCGACCCGCATCACATGCCCGCCGCTGGGCGCTCCGCCCGGCCCGCACATGGCCGTGCCGTCCCGGCAGAGCATCAAGGCGGGGGCCTGGCGCGCGCCGAAGCCGAAACGCACCCCGCCGGCTGCGTCTTCATAAATGCGCGAGATATCCATGCCGTCGGCGGTTGGCGGTTCGCCGCCGCGGTTGAAATTCACCCAGCCGAACCACGGTCCGTTATCGGCCCGCTGGGCATAGCCGGCGGTTCCTGGAAATTGCTGCGCGTCAGTTTGCTGCTGCTGAAGGATATTGTCGCGCAACTGGAGTCGGGACGGGTCGACGCGCTGGATTTGCTGTTGAGCGCGCTGGAGCGCTTCCGGGTCGATCAGGGCGGGGGCCTGCTGCGCTAAGGACGCAGAGAGCGTGAGGCTCGCCAGACCGGCGATCCCGGCCAAGGCCTTGATTGTGATCCTCGACGCCGTCCCGGCCATCGCCTGGACCCTTTTCATCCTATCCCCAAGTCTGAAAAGCTAACGCGGCGGGGCTTTCTCCACAATCAAAAGCTGGATATTCCGGCCTCAGCCCTGGGCGTCGATGATCTCGCCATTTCGGGTTTCGCCGGGCAGGCAAAGGCTGGCGAAGACGGGCGCGATCTCATCGGGGTGGGGCAGAGACAGCGGGTCTTCGCCCGGCGCTGCGGTGGCGCGCATGCGGGTCCGGACGGTGCCGGGATTGACCAGATTGGCGCGCACGCTGCTGTCGGCCAGCTCGTTGGCCCAGGACTGCACCAGGATGTCGAGCCCGGCCTTCGACGCGCCATAGGCGCCCCAGAAAGCCTTCGCTCGCCGACTGCCCACGCCTGAGGTGGTGAACACGGCGCGGCCGGCGTCGGATTGCTTCAGCAGCGGTTCGAAGGCGCGGATGAAGCGGGCCGGGGCGATCAGATTGACCGCCAGCACTTCGTTCCAGACCTTGGAGGAAAGCTGCGCGGTCGGAGTGATCAGGCCAAGCACGCCGGCGTTGACCACAAGCGCGTCCAGCTTGCCCCAGCGGTCCGCGATGATGTCGGCCAGCTTTTCGATGCCGTCCGGGCTTTGCAGGTCGAGCGGCACAAGCGTGCAGGCGCCGCCCGCGGCCTGGATTTCATCGTCCAGCTCTTCCAGCCCGCCTTGGGTGCGGGCGGTGGCGATCACGTGGGCGCCTTGAGCGGCGAGCAGTTTGGCGATGGCGTAGCCGATACCGCGCGACGCGCCGGTGACCAGCGCGACGCGGCCGTCCAGCGGCTTTGTGTCTGTCATGCGTCTACCAGAAGTGAGAGCTGTTTATCTTTGTTGGAGGCCGCTTGGTCGCGGTCAACAAGGCGGGTGGGATATTCGCCGGTGAAATAGTGATCGGCGAGTTGGGGCTGGCCGGGATTGCGCGCTTCCTGGCGCACCGCCCAGTAAAGGCCGTCGACGCTGAGAAAGCCCAGGCTGTCGGCCTCCAGCATTTCCGCCATGCGCTCGGGCTTGTGGCTCGCCGCCATCAATTCTTCGCGCATGGGCATGTCGATGCCGTAAAAGTCCGGATGAGTGATCGGCGGGCAGGCGGAGCGAAAATGCACTTCCTTGGCGCCGGCCTCGCGCACCATCTTGACGATTTTCTTCGAGGTCGTGCCGCGCACCACGCTGTCGTCGACCAGCAGCACTTTCTTGCCCCTAAGCGCCGCCGGATTGGCGGCGTGCTTGCGGCGCACGCCCAGATCGCGCTTGGCCTGGGTGGGCTGAATGAAGGTGCGGCCGACGAAGTGAGAGCGGATGATGCCCAGATCGAATGGTTTGCCGATCTCTTCAGCGAAGCCCAGGGCGGCGGCCATGCCGGAATCGGGGACCGGGACCACGACATCGATATCCGCGGGGGTTTCCTGCGCCAGGCGCACGCCCATGCGTTTGCGCGCCTCGTAAACGGAGATGCCGTCGATGACCGAGTCCGGGCGGGCGAAATAGATGTATTCAAAGGCGCAGGGGCGGGCCGGAGTCTCCGGCGCGAAGCGCTTGGTGCTGACGCCGTCATCGGACACGATCACCACTTCGCCCGGTTCGACCTCGCGTACGAATTCCGCGCCGATCATGTCCAGCGCGCAGGTTTCCGAGGCGAAGATGACCGCCTCATCCAGCCGGCCCATGACCAGCGGTCGGATGCCGAGCGGGTCGCGGGCGCCGATCAGCTTGTCATTGGTCATGGCGACCAGGGCGAAGGCGCCCTCCACCTGGGACAGGGCCGCGATAAGGCGATTGACCGCCTTGGCCTTCTTCGACCGCGCTGCGAGCTGGAGGATGACCTCAGTGTCCGAGGTCGACTGGAAGATGGCGCCGCCCTGGGTGAGGTCTTCGCGCAGCGCGCGGGCGTTGGTCAGATTGCCGTTATGGGCCAGCGCGACCCCGCCGCCGCGCACATCGGCGTAGAGCGGCTGGACATTGCGCAGCACCGGCGCGCCGGATGTGGAATAGCGCACATGGCCGATCGCCATGGCGCCCGCCAGCGTCTTCATCCGGTCCGGATCGGTGAAATGTTCGCCCACCAGGCCGAGATGACGTTCGGAATGGAAGCGGCCTTGCGAATAGCTGGTGATGCCGCAGGCCTCCTGGCCGCGATGCTGAAGCGCATGCAGGCCGAAGGCGCACAGCACCGATGCGTCAGCCGCGCCGCGCACGCCGAATACGCCGCATTCTTCCTGCGGCCGGTCGGTGCGGGGATCATAGGTCAGACTCGGCAAGCTCATCGCCCGTCATCCTCATTTGTGCGCTCGATCAACTGACCCAGCGGGTCATCCTCGGCGGCGCGTTCGGTTTCCGCGACCCAGCTGCCTTCCGGCGCCAGGGTTTGAAGCAGCTGGGCGGAGGCGTTCGCCAGCGGATAGATGCGCGCTCCGGTCATCCAGGTCGGATTGCCCCCTTGCAAGGTGTTCTGGACGACCAGCACGAAAAGCCCGAGCAGGACCAGGCCGCGCACCAGGCCGAATACGAAGCCCAGCGTGCGGTCGATCACGGTGACGTCTTCGCCCTTCTTCACATTCTTCTGCAATGAGCTGGTCACGAAGCTGACCGCCAGATAGACGAGAATGAAGACCGCCGCCATGGCGATCAGATTGGCGATGAAGCCCGATCCGACCATGTCCATTAAAAGCCCGGCGAAGACCGGGCGCGTCCAGAGCGCGGCGAGCGCCGCGGCGACAAAGGCGGTCACGGTCAGCGCTTCGCGCACGAAGCCGCGCATCAGAGCCATCACGCCGGAGATGAACAGCACCGCGAGGGCGAAGAGGTCGAAACCGATCAAGCTCTGGTCCATGCTCCGATCCCCTCAAGCGCCCGGCGTCAGGCGGCGTCCTGACCTAATCGGCGCACCAGCGCCTGGATGGTGTCGACGCCGGTCACATCCATGCCCGTCAGTTCCGCGCCCGCCGGCGCCAGCGCGCGCTTGAAGCCCAGTTTTTTCGCTTCCTTCAACCGGGTGTCGGCGCGGCCGACCGGGCGTACGTCGCCGGACAGCGCGATTTCGCCGAACGCCACCGCGTCGCCGGGAAGGGCCGTATCCAGGTAAGAAGAGATCAACGCCGCCGCCACCGCCAGATCCGCTGCGGGCTCATTGATCTTCAGGCCGCCCGCGACGTTCAAATAGACGTCGCGCCCGCCAAAGCCAAGGCCGCATCGAGCCTCCAGAACAGCCAGCACCATGGCCAGGCGACCATTATCCCAGCCCACAACCGCGCGGCGCGGCGTGCCGAAGGCCGCCGGGGCGACCAGAGCCTGAATTTCCGTCAATACCGGCCGCGTGCCCTCCATGCCGGCGAACACCGCCGCGCCGGAGGCGTCTTCGCCCCGGCCGTCGAGAAACAGCGCGGACGGATTGGCGACTTCCTGCAAACCCGCATCGGCCATTTCAAACACGCCGATTTCATCCGTGGGCCCGAAACGGTTCTTCACCGCCCGCAAGATGCGGAACTGATGGGAGCGCTCGCCCTCAAAATACAAAACCGCGTCGACCATGTGCTCGACCACGCGCGGCCCTGCGATCTGGCCGTCCTTGGTGACATGGCCGACCAGGATCACCGCCGTGTTCCGCTTTTTCGCAAAGCGCACCAATTCCTGGGCGCAAGCGCGCACCTGCGCCACCGTGCCTGGCGCCGCGGCCAGCTGGTCCGACCACAGCGTCTGGACCGAGTCGATCACCGCGATGTCCGGCGTCTCCGTTTTCAGGCCGTCGAGAATGACCTCCAGCGAGGTTTCCGCCGCCAGGGCCACCGGCGCATCCGCCAAGCCCAAGCGACGCGCGCGCCGCCGGACCTGATCGGCCGCTTCCTCGCCTGAGACATAGACCGCCTTCGCCCCGTTCAGCGCCAGGCGCGCCACCGCCTGCAGGAGCAAGGTCGACTTGCCGATCCCCGGATCGCCGCCGACCAGCACCGCCGAGCCCGGCACCAGACCGCCGCCGGCGACCCGGTCGAGCTCCGCCAATCCGGTCTCGAAACGCGCCGGATCATCGGTCTCGCTGCCCAGATCGACCAGCTCCAGCTTGGAGCGCCGGCCAGTGCGCACCGGCGCCGCCTTGCCGCCGCCGCCCAGCGGCGCAGACGCGGCGGCCTCCTCCACCAGCGTGTTCCACGACCCGCAGTCATCACACCGCCCCGCCCACTTGGCGTGCACGGACCCGCAGGACTGGCAGACATAAACGGAGGAGGGTTTGGGCATGGGGTATGAGCTCACTTTTTAAAACGCACCGTAGAAGGATTCGGGTTGAACGAGTTCTGCGTTTCGGACAGACACCAGTTGCAATCTCAGTATTCCGCTGCAATGAAGAGTTTAATCCAAGGTCTTCTGGACCCCGTGTTTCTTCTTTACGGTGACGGGCTTGTCTGTCGAGTTCAGATCTTCCGATGACCTTGAAATATGGCTGCGTGGTTTGTCGCAATCAGCCACGCGCACATTTGTGGCCCGCGCTGCACTTCGTGCGCTTCCGGCTCTATTAACAGGCAAGCGCGCACCAAGAAGCGGCGAAGAGACGCAAAAGGTAGGACCAGCGCTAAGGGCCGCGTCTCTGTCATGGGTCGCAGCGGCATGCCCTTCTAGTCTGCCGAAGATTGAAAGCCTTTTTTTTCCTGCCCGGCGAAAGGCAAGCGACGTAATTGGCAATTCAGGCGACGCTGATGGCACGGCCGTAATCGCAGCTAGGGCCGCATTGGAAGTATTACTGATGCCAGACGAGACTTGGAGGCCCGCTCATCGTGCCTGCGTTGAGGCCGCGTACTCCATTGACGTACCTGGTGCGGCTTATCGCGCATTCGAAGTTGACGCCAACGAAATGGTGCGTTGGGCGAGCTCGAGCGATTTTGCAAGCGCAAGGCTCTGGCTTGGTCCAATCCCCGACTTGTTCGAACATTCAATCCAACGCTTCTTGAACTGGCTCGACCACCAGGAGGGACATCACTGGCAAGCCTGGACGAGCTGGTACCTCCGACGCCTTGAGGGGCGGCCTGTCAATTGTGAACTTGAGTTGGCTCGAGCATTAGAGCTGACTGAGGAGGAATGGGCCGAAACAGCGCTTGCGAACCGTCGATTACTTGAAATCGAGCATCGGTTTGCGGGGATTGATGAAGCACTGGGCGACGGCAGGCTAAGCGATGGCGACGCTTCCGAAGACGTACCACTCCCTCGCGGCGCCGCGCCTTGGCGCTTCTATGTTGAGAACGGCACGCTTTACGCCGCGCCGCTTGTCACCGCTGCAGAAAATCCGGAGCTGGCGGATCAACTCGCAGCCGCAGCGCTGAAGAAAGCCGAAGCCTACGCCGCCCGGGTCGCCGGCAACAATATCGACAAGGATTTGGAGGTGCACGCGCAAGCCCTGGTCGATCTGCTACGCAATTGGAGCGAGGCGCCTCACGCGGTCGCGTTGTGGCAAGCTGAGCTGGACCTGTCCGGCGACCGGTCGGCCTACGACAGCGATTATGGGCGCAGCGTGCTGGCCGAAGACACGGTCTCCAAGATGGAGGCTCTATCTTTGTCCCTGGAGGCGCTCCTCGGGCTCTACCCCGATGTGCGTGACATTCGCGCCTCGATCGCACGTCACCGGATGACGCCGGGAGCAGCTGCTCTTTTCGTCGAACAGGCGGCGGATCTGGAGGCGCGTCTTGGCGATCTCGACGCCTTGGTGGGCGATACCACGGTCGACGCGCTCAAAGAGGGGCGCGAGCGCATTGAGGCTGCGCGTGAGCTGGCGAACCAGCTGACCGACGCCGTCCGGCAAGCCGAGGCGGAACGGCTCGCGATTGACGCCAGCGTCGCCCATGCCCTCACCGTGGGCGATTTGATCTATGAACTCATTGATGCGTCGAACGCTCATATAGAACGTCAGGGTCATGGCGTTGAAGCTTCGCCGGATGACGAACCGATCACGCTGGTCGAACTGGGCGCGAAGATCACCCGGCGCGGGCAGGACTGGGTTGAGGCGAGCACGGGGGACATATTGAACATCACCGTGCTGGGCGCGCCGACGCTGATCTTGTTGGCGGGATCGCAACCCGTCATGGCGCTTGTCACGGGCCTGCCTTTGCTGGCGCGTTACCTGCCAGCGATGGATCGGCTCACCGCCTTTGTGAACTCGGTTTGGCGCAGGAAGGAGTGAACGCTCACTCGTTTTTCACGCAATTCCGCCACTCACCGACAAAGCGCGCCAATCCCTGCCCGCCAGCCCCCGGGGCGTCGCGCCGAACCCCACCCAGCTTAGGCGCGCCTCACCAGAATGAGTGAACGCTCACTCACGTAGCAATGGCTTTGTGCTTTGGCGGCGGCCGTCGCGGTCAATGTGAGTGAGCGTTCACTCGTTTCTGACGGGCGGCGCTTCAAGCCCGCGTGAAAGTGCGGCTGGGGCCGGTTAGCGACGATGGGGAGTGCTGGAAAGCGGGGCGTCGGGTCAGCGGCGCCGCGCGCCGTGTTGCGAAGCCGAGCCGCACCTCTCTAGCCCGCCACCCGCTCCACGCGCCCGCCTATCCCCGTCAGCAGCTCATAGGGCAATGTGCCCGCCGCCGTCGCCATTGCGTCCAGATCCTCGCCGAATAACACCGCCGCTTCGCCGGCGCGCGCCGCGTTCTCGGCATCCGTCACGTCCAGCACGGTGAGGTCCATGGAGACGCGGCCCAGTATCGGCGCCTTCACGCCGCCGACGCGAGCCCAGCCGGTGTTGGACAGGGATCGCGGCAGGCCGTCGGCATAGCCCGCGGCGACCGTGGCGGCGAGCATTGCTTTGTCGGCGGTGAAGCTTGCGCCATAGCCGACGGTGTCGCCGGGCTTGAGATCGTGCAGCTGCAGGATCGGGGCTTCGAGGCGGGCGGCGGGGGTCAGGCCGTGGGCTTGGCCGGGCAGGGCGGTGGCGCCGGCGAGGCCGATGCCCGGCCGGCACAGGTTGAAATGATAGGCGTCGCCGAGATAGACGCCGCCGGTGTTGGCGAGGCTGCGCCGGGCGTCAGGGAAAAGGCTGGCGACGTCCAAGAAGCGCGCGCGCTGGGCGGGGTTCATCGGATCGGCGGGCTCTTCTGAACAGGCGAGATGGCTCATCACCAGCGTGGGCGCCAGACCGCCGGCGGCCAGGGCGGCCGCATCCTTGGGGCTGACGCCGAGCCGGTGCATGCCGCTGTCGACATGAAGCGCGAAGGGGGCGGTGAGACCGGAGGCGCGATAGTCGGCGGCTTGCTGCGGCGTGCTGAGCACCGGGGCGAGCTGAGCCTTGGTGAAACGTGAGGCGGCGGCCGCTTCAAACCCGTTGAGCACCCATATCCTGACCGCCGGATCGTTGAGCGTTTGGCGCAGAGCTGCGCCTTCCGGTGCTGTGGCGACGAAAAACTCACGGCAGCCTTCGCGTATCAGACGCGTCGCGATCGCCTCCGCGCCCAGCCCGTAGGCGTCGGCCTTGACCACGGCGGCCATCCCACTGGAAGGCGCGAGCGATTTCAGGCGATTGTAATTGGCGGCGACCGCGTCCAGATCGACGATCAGGCGGGCGGCGCGGTTGGCGAGGGGCGAAGCACTCATGGCGTGGTTATCGCAAGCGAAGACGCCCGCGTCTGCCCCTGCCGCTGAGGTGCGTCAGTCGAAGCCGCCGCGATCCATCGTATCGAGATCTGAGAATTTCGTGCGTTCTGGATCGAAGGCCACCTTCACCGATCCGATCGGGCCGTGGCGCTGCTTGCCGATTATGACGTCGGCTTGATTGCGGATCTCGCGCATCTCATCTTCCCATTGAAGATGCTGTTCGGTGCCTTCCTTGGGCTCGAGACGCTCATGATAATAAGCCTCCCGATAAACGAACATCACCACGTCGGCGTCCTGCTCGATCGAGCCGGACTCCCGCAGGTCGGAGAGTTGCGGTTTTTTATCGTCGCGATTCTCCACCTGGCGGGACAGCTGGGACAGCGCGATCACCGGCACGTTCAACTCTTTCGCCAGCGCTTTGAGCGCCTGAGTCACTTCGGAGATTTCCTGCACGCGGTTATCCGTGCGCGACGAGCCGGTGACCAGCTGGAGATAGTCCACCACGATGCAATCGAGCCCGAAGCGTCGCTTCAATCTCCGCGCGCGGGCGGTCAGGGCGCCGATGGAGAGGCCGCCGGTATCGTCGATATAGAGCGGGATCTGGTTGATTTCGTGAACCGCGTCGCGAATGTCTTCAAATTGCGCCGCGTCGATCTTGCCCTGGCGGATATGATAGCTGGAGATGCCGGAATAATCCGCGATCAGGCGGGTCGCCAGCTGTTCTGAAGACATCTCAAGGGAGAAGAAGGCGACGACGCCGCCCTCGGTGGTCTTACGCTGACCGTCGGCGGTTTCTTCCGCCTGATAGGCCCGCGCCATGGAGAAGGCGATATTGGTCGCCAGCGAAGTTTTGCCCATGGACGGCCGGCCCGCCAGGATGATCAGGTCGGAGCGGTGCATGCCGCCCAGCTTGGCGTCGAGGCTTTTCAAGCCCGTGGAGATGCCCGACAGACCGCCGCCGCGCTGGTAGGCGGCGCTGGCCATTTTCATGGATTCTTCAAGCGCTTCGTGGAAGGGGCGCAGGGATTTCTGCGTGCCGCCGGTCTCGGCCAGCGCGAACAGGCCGCGTTCCGCGTCCTCCAGCACGCTGGTGGCGGGGATGTCGTCGACGCTGTCTTCGGCGGTATGCGCGACGTCCTGGCCAAAGCGGATCAGCTCGCGGCGCAGGGCCAGATCATAGATCAGCTTGCCGTATTCGACCGCGCTGGCGCCGTCGGGCGCTTCGCGCATCAGGTCGGCGAGATAGACCGGACCGCCGATCTCCGCCATGCCCGGATCGCGTTCAAACCGGCTGCGCAGCACCACCGCGTCGGCCAGGGAGCCGGCGATGATCAGCTGGCTGGCGCTTTCATAAATGCGGGCATGCAGCGGGTCATAGAAATGATCGGGTTTGAGGAAATCCCCGACGCGCTGATACACGTCATTGTCGTATAAAAGCGCGCCCAACAGCGCCTGCTCCGCCTCAATATTATGCGGCGGCGCGTGGGCGGCTGCGGCGTCGGCGAACGGCGCCTCGGCGGTGGTCAGTTCTGCGGTCATGGCGCTTGTGTTATCCGATCATGATCTGCAGTGGCAGGATTGATTTTCGCCTGAGTCGGCCGCCGGGCTTCCACAGCGATCTGTGGAAAAATCTGAAACCGCGTTTGCGCGCCGCCATCAAGCCGACCGTCATATAAGTCACTGAATACAGCCAGCGAATCACAGCTGTGGAAAAGCTCATAAATTCCGGCGCATGCGATGGTTTTTCAGCGTGACGCCGCGCCGCTCCACGGTCCGGGTCTCCACCAGGCGCCAGCCCCGCTTTTCCAGAAACCGCCTGGCGAGATGGCTGGCGTCCACCGTCAGCGCGCTCAGGCCCTGATCCCTGGCCGCCGCCAGAATGGCGTCGTGAAGCCGGGCCGCGAGCCCGCCGCCTTTGCGGTCCGGGCGCACAAAGGCGAGATCGAGCACGCCTGTGCTGGTGAGCGTGAAGAAACCGGCGAGGCCGCAGCCGTCTTCGGCGACCAGAACGGTTTGATCGGCAACCCGCTCGAGAAATTCCCCGGCCCGGCGCGGTTCCGGCGACCAGGCGGCGAGCTGGCTCGGCGTATAGGCGCCGGCCGCGCCTTCATGGATCGCGACATGCATCAGCCCGGCGAGCCCTTCAGCGTCCGCCGGCGTCATGGCGCGTATACGATCTGTCATGGTCTGGCGTCCCATGCTGGCGGCGCACGTTTGCTGCTGTTTTTCAAACTGGCATTGAACCGTTCGGCTTGCGAGCCGCACTTACTCCTTGAAACGGGAGACGAAGATGAGCCGGCCGCTTGAACGTGCTTTGGACAGCTATCTGGCCGCCGCGGCGCGCGCCGGGGACCGCGAAGCCCGCGAAATACTGGTCCGGCGTTACAATCCGAAGCTCTCCGCGCTCGCCTGGCGGTTCCTGGGGGACCGGCAGCTGACGGAGGACGCCGTTCAGGACGCCTGGCTCGACATTTTGAAGGGCCTTCCGCGTTTGAAAGCGAGCGAAGCCTTTCCCGCTTATGCGTTCCGGATCGTGCAGCGCCGGTGCGCGCGCGTGATCCGCCAACGCCAGGGAGAGCGCCGCACCCGGAGCGCGCTTGCCGCGGAGCCTGCGCCCGAAGCGGCCGATCTGGACCGCGCCGCTGATGCGGGCGGGGTCAGGCGGGCGATGGCGGACCTGCCGCCGGACCAGCAGGCGGCGCTCTGGCTGTTTCACCTTGAAGAGATGAGCGTGGCTGAAATCGCAGTCGTGCTCGACGTTCCTGCGGGCACGGTGAAGACCCGCTTGATGCACGGCCGCCGCAAGCTGGCGGCGATGTTAAATGGAGGCGTCGATGAGTGATCTCGACCGACTGATTAGTGCAAGCCTGCGCGAGGGCGACAAAGACGCGCCCGAGCTCAATTCCGAGCCGGGCTATTTCAGGCAGGCGCTCAGCCTGTTCACCGGGCGGCTGGCCTGGGTGCATTGGGTGACCATGATCGCGCAGCTGATCATGTTCGTCGCCGGCGTCTGGATGGCCGCCCAATTCTTCAATGCGACCGACCTTCTTGAGGCGCTGAAATGGGGCCTGCCGAGCGTGGTGCTTCTGGTGTTCTCGGCGATTTTCAAAACGAGCCTTCAGCCGCAAATGGAGACCAATCGCCTGCTCATGGAGATCAAGCGGCTGGAATTGCGCATCGAGCGGCTGCGCAGCGCGCAAGGCGATGCGGCGGTCTAGGCTCTGAAACGAAAACGGGCGGCTCCAACCGGAGCCGCCCGCAATCGTGTCGATGAACCCGACGCCTCAGGCTTCGGTTTCGGTTTCGCCTTCAACGGCCTCGGCTTCCGCCTCCGTCTCGCCTTCAGCGAGTTCGTCGGGCTCCGCGCCGGCTTCGAAGAGTTCGGCGGCCTGGGCTTCGGCCAGGGCGCGATCTTCGTCGGCGGCGGACTGGATGACGTCCTCGCCGGCGGCCTGGCGTTCGGCTTCGTCTTCGGTGCGCGCCACATTGATGGTGACGGTCACGTCGACTTCGGCGTGCAGCTTCAGGCGTACGTCGTGCAGACCCAGCGTCTTGATCGGGTCATTGAGATCGACCATGCCGCGGGTGACGTGGAAGCTGTCCGACGAGGCGGCGTCGGCGATGTCGCGGGTGGACACCGATCCGTAAAGCTGTCCGGTTTCAGACGCCTGGCGGATCAGCACGAAGCTGGCGCCGTCCAGATGGGCGCCTTCGCCGCGGGCCTTTTCGGCGCGCTCGGCGTTGAGCTTCTCCAGGGCTTCGCGCTCACGCTCGAAGCGTTCCAGATTGGCCTTGGTGGCGCGCAGCGCTTTTTCCTGCGGCAGCAGGAAATTGCGGGCATAGCCCGGCTTCACGTCGACGACGTCGCCGATGGCGCCGAGCTTTTCGACTTTCTCAAGAAGAACGACTTGCATGGTCTCTCTCCTTAATCGACGGCGTAGGGCAGAAGCGCGAGCACGCGCGCGCGCTTGATGGCGCGGGACAGCTCACGCTGCTTCTTGGCGGACACGGCGGTGATGCGCGAAGGCACGATCTTGCCGCGCTCGGACATGTAGCGCTGAAGCAGCTTGATGTCCTTATAGTCGATCTTCGGCGCGTTCTCGCCGGAGAAGGGGCAAACCTTGCGGCGGCGCTGGAAAGCGCGGCGCGCAGGGATGTTCGAGATAGAAAGGTCAGACATCTTTCAGGCTCCTAGCGGCGCTCGCGGCGCTTGCGATCATCGCCCTTGCGCAGGATGGCGCTGGGCTCTTCGGTCAGATCTTCGACCTTCACCGTCATGTGGCGCATGACGTCGTCGGCGTATTTCTGTTTGAAGTCGATCGCGTCCAGGACCGAATTATCGGCTTCCATGTCCAGATAGCCGTAATGACCCTTGCGGTTCTTGTTGACCCGGTAGGCGAGGGTGCGCAGACCCCAATACTCGGTCTTGTGGACCTTGCCGCCCTTTTCCTCGATCAGAGCTTTGAGCTCCTCGATCGAGGATTCCATCTGCGCCGGAGACACGTCCGGGCGCGTGATGAAAACATGTTCGTACTTATTCATCAGACTTAACGTCCCTTCTAAAGGGCTGCGGCAGGCTGGAGCGAAGGGCCGTTCCATCCCGTCGGTTCCCCTGAACCCCGTCCTTCAAAACACTGAAGAACGGGCCGCGATCAGGGGACCGCAGCCGGTGAAGCGCTGGCGTATAGGCGAAAGGGGGCTGTGAGGCAAGCGGTGCAGCGATGATCTGCGTCCCTTAGGGTCATGCTTCCGGCCGGTTTGCAGGACGATCAAGCATGAGTGACGCCCATCCTGGAACACAAGGGTATGCCGAGCATGCAAGCGAGCTGCTGACGCAGTGGGCTGCGCTGGATGTGGAGGCGAGCTGCGCGCCAATCGCCCGCTATCTTCATGCGCCGCCTGGGCGAGCGCTCGACATTGGCGTGGGTGCGGGGAACACATCGGCCTATTTGGCGTTGCGCGGCTGGGAGGTCACGTCGACCGAACCAACCGACGCGCTCCGGGCCGGCGCGATGCGGCGTCACGCCGGTTTCAAGATCCGCTGGCTGGACGATGCGCTGCCCGCTCTGCCTTCGCTGCGCGCCGGTGTCGACCGGTTTGATCTTGTGCTCGGCCTGGCGGTGCTGATGCATCTAGACCCCGATGAGCAACGCGTCGCGCTGGTCAACATGGCCGCGCTGACGGGCCCCGGGCGGTCATATCCTACTCTCGCTGCGCCATGGGCCGACGCCTCAAGGACGGGTGATGCATCCCGTCTCGGCCAAAAGCACGCTTCGGCATGCCAGGCGGATTGGGTTGGAATGCCGACTTATCGAAGCGCGGGGCTCCGCCCAGGCGGCGAACCGTGCGGCCTGTGTGACATGGACATGGTTCGCGTTCCGACAGGACATGGCGTAGATCAGCCCAAGACCGCCCGGATCACCCGTTTCAGCGTCGCCTGATAATCCGCCCGTGAGGCGGCGGTGTAGAGCAAGCCTTTGGAGGCTGAGGCGAGCGCCAGGGCGGCGTCCTCCGCCAGCTCAGGATTAGGCATATCGCCACGTTCCAGCAGCAGCTCTGTAACTTTTTCACTGAGTTGAGCTTCCGCCTCCGCCGCACGATCGGCGGTTTCGGCTTGGACGGCTGCTATCACTTCATCGCCGTGAGGCGAGGCGCGGAGCAGGTCCACATGCTGGCCCGCCCAGGCGTCGAAGGCGTTTAGGAGGCATTCCTCCACAGGCATAACGGGATCGGAAAGGGCGGCATGGGCCGCTTCGACCGAAGCCGTGCCGAGCTCCTCAACCGCCCAACTGAACACGGCTTCCTTGGAGCCAAAACGATTATACAGCGCCTGGCGGGACTTTCCGGCCGCCTTGGCGACGTCCTCCATGGCCGTCTTTCGAAAGCCATACTGGGCGAAAACCGCGATGATTGCAGTGGCGCTTTGATCCATGTTCGCAAACCAAGTTGACAAAAAAGGTCTATATTGTCAATTTCGACAAGACGACATCTTCTCCCCACGCTACGGAGCGCCGCCATGGCTAATCAAGCCCAGACTGTATCGAACTGGACCCCCGACCGCCTCCCGTCCCTGGAAGGGCGGGCCTACATCATCACCGGCGGCAATTCCGGCATCGGGTTAGAAGCCGCGATCATGCTCGCTCATGCCGGCGGCTCGGTCACGCTGGCCTGCCGGAATGCGGAAAAGGCCGCGACGGCGGCTGCGCGCGTTGCGTCAGAGACCGGGCATGAGCCCGGCATCGTCATCCTCGACCTGGCCAGCATGGCCTCGATCAAACGGGCGGCCGACGACGTGAGGACGCGCCACGAAAAGATCGACGGTCTGATCAACAATGCCGGCATCATGCAGACCCCGCAGATGAAGACCGAGGACGGGTTCGAGCTGCAGTTCGGCAGCAATCATCTGGGCCATTTCCTGTGGACCGGCCTGCTGCTTGATCGCGTCGAGGCCGCGTCCGGCCGGGTGGTGACGGTCTCCAGCATCGCGCACAAATTCGGACAGATCTATCTGGATGATCTAATGCTGGAGAACGGCTACACGCCGACCAAAGCCTATGGGCAGAGCAAGCTGGCCAATCTGATGTTCGCGCTGGAGCTGCAGCGCCGCCTGAGCGCGAAGGGATCGCCCGCTCAGTCCATGGCCTGCCATCCTGGCTACACGGACACGGCGCTGCAATCGACCGGTCCGACCGGGCTATGGAGTTTCGTCTACAAATTCACCAACGCGCTGGTGGCGCAGCCCGCCGAGAAGGGCGCCATCCCGACCGTGCTGGCCGCGGCGGGCGATGAAGCCCGGCCGGGCGGCTATTACGGCCCGACGGGTTGGATGGACGCCGGCGGTCCTGTGGGCGACGCGCAGATCGCGGGCCGCGCGCTCAAGGAAGACGTGGCCGCCGAGCTGTGGCGGCGGAGCGAGGCGCTGGTCGGGCTGCGCATGTTTGCCGAGCGGTAAGTCTTTACTCATTAGGTTTCTGCGAAGACTCTTGAACTTGGTATCCTATCAAATGCTTTAAAAGATCAATTTGCCACTCAGTTCCATTATTTTTTTGAAAATATATCACCTTTTCATCATCGATTCTTCGTGCAACTTGGTGAAGCGCTTGATTGGTTGTTGAAAAGATTTGCGCTTCTAGGCCAACAATTCGCTTGGTTATTTGACATATCTCAAA
>LYSW01000050.1 GCA_001657295.1 Oceanicaulis sp. BBD 1991-10
GCGGGCGGCGGGCTATGACGACCGCACGCCGAACCCGCGCTGGAGCGAGGACACGATGGAGCGCATTCAGGACCGCAGCTCCGCCTATGCGCTCTATGTGCTGGCCCGCGCCGGCGAGGTCGACCGGTCACGGCTGCGCTACATGCATGATGAGCGGCTAGGCCAGATCGAGAGCCCGCTCGCCCGCGCGCATATCGGTGCGGCCCTCGCCGCGATCGGCGATCGCGCCCGGGCGGTCAGCGCATTTGACGCAGCTGTTGAGGCGCTGGGCTATCGCAATCGGGGCGACTGGTACCAGACCCCGCTGCGCGACCGCGCGGCCGTTCTGGCGCTGGCTTCCGAAGCTGGCTTGAGCGGCGTGGTCGAAGACTTGGTCGGCCCGCTCAGCCGCGACGTGCCGGAACCCCGCCGGCTGCACACGCAGGAAAAGGCCTGGCTGATCCTCGCCGCCGCCGCGCTCAGCGGCGGCCAGGACCAGGTCGCCATCGCCTACGACGGAGCAGCCGATGATCCGGCGGCCGTGCAATTCGACGCGCAATCCCTGGCCGAGGCCGGCGCCTTCTCCAATACCGGGCCGAGGCCGGTCTTCATTTCGATGCTGGCGGTCGGCGCGCCTTCAAGCGCGCCCCCGCCGGCGGCCGAAGAGCTGGAGGTCGACAAGGCGATCCTGACCCTGGACGGACGACCGGCGGCTCTGTCCGCGGTACGCCAGGGCGACCGGATGATCATCTCTCTGACCCTGCGTCCCCAGCGCCGCGCCATGGCGAGCTATGTCGTCGCCGATCTTTTGCCGGCGGGCTTTGAGATCGAAGCGGTGCTGACCGCATCGGACACGCGCGACGCCGGACCCTATGCCTTCCTCGGTCCGATGGCGTTCACCCAGGTGGCCGAAGCGCGCGATGACCGCTTTGTTGCGGCGCTCAACGCCTCGGCCTTCGAAAGCCGAAGCTATCGCATGGCCTATATCGTGCGCGCGGTCACGCCCGGCGATTACGCCCTTCCGGGCGTCGTGGCCGAAGATATGTATGCGCCCAGCGTCTTCGCGCGTTCAAGCGCGGGCCGGGTCCGGATCGCGCCATGAGGATAATCGCCGAACGCGCGGTGGACGCCAGCCCGCGTTTAACCGGAGGGCGGCTCGAAGGCTCGCGGCGGGTGTTGCGGCGCGCGCAACACCCCCGCCGCCGCGGCCGGGGGCGGATGTCGGCTCCGCGCTTCGCGCAGGCCGGAGGATGAGCCCGGCGCGCCGCATACGCATGAAGCGGTGGACGCTTCGACTGGCCGGCGGCCTTTTCGCGCTGGCGCTGAGCGCATTGCTGCTCGACCGCATCTTTCCGCCGCCGATCGAGCGCGGGCGAGTGGTGTCCTTCGTGGCCGAGGACCGGGCCGGCCGGCCCTTGCGCGCCTTTCCGGTGGAGGACGGACGCTGGCGTCTGGCGGCCGATCTTGACCGCATCGATCCGCACTTCATCGAAGCCTTGCTCATGATCGAAGACCAGCGCTTCTACGACCATGCGGGCGTCGACCCGATCGCGGTGATCCGCGCAACGGGCCAGGCGGTGCGGCGCGGCCGCATCGTGTCCGGCGCGTCGACCATCAGTATGCAGACTGCACGTTTGCTGGAACCCCGACCGCGCCATCTGGGCTCCAAGCTGATCGAGGCCGTCCGGGCGGTGCAGCTGGAGACGCGCCTGTCCAAGGATGAAATTCTCGAGCTGTATCTGACGCTCACTCCCTATGGCGGCAATCTGCAGGGCGTGCGGGCCGCGAGCTGGGCCTGGTTCGGACGTGAACCCGACGTGCTCACGCCCGATCAGATCGCGCTCCTGATCGCCCTTCCGCAAAGCCCTGAAGTGCGGCGTCCCGATCTGCGCCCCACCCAAGCCCGCGCCGCCCGTGCGGCGATACTGGAGCGTTTATCCGTAAACGGATGGATTAGCGCCGCGCGCGCGTCTGACGCGTCTCAAGAGGGCCTGCCGCGGCGGCGCAACGTGTTTCCGAATGAGGCCTGGCACGCCGCTGAGACCCTACGGCGTCAAGCCGGCGGCGCGCCTTTCGCCCGCTCGACCCTGGATCTGAGCTTGCAACAGGAGGCGGCCCGCATCGTGCGCGCCCTCGCCGCGCACGGCGGCGAGGGCGTTCAGGCCTCCGCCCTGATCGTGGAGATCGAGACCCGCGCGGTGCGCGCCGCGGTTGGATCGGCCGGCCGCGCCCGCGCCGGCGGCTGGCTCGATCTCACCGCCGCTCGACGCTCGCCGGGATCGACCCTGAAACCCCTGGTCTATGCGCTCGCCTTTGATGACGGCCTGGCCACACCGGACACGCGGATCCGCGATCTGCCCGCCCGCTTCGCCAATTATCGCCCGGAGAATTTCGATCGCAGCTTTCGCGGAGAGGTGACCGTCGCCGATGCGCTGCAACACTCGTTGAACATTCCCGCGGTCCGCGTCCTCGACCAGGTCGGGGCGGCGCGTTTCGCCTCCGTGCTGGATCGCGCAGGGGCGAGGCCGGACATACCCGGCGCGCTGGACGGCGCGGCGGGCCTGGCGGTGGCGCTGGGCGGGCTCGGCCTTTCGGCGCAGGATTTGGCGGTGATCTACGCCGCCTTGGGCGATGAAGGCCGCGCAAGGCCGCTGGTCTGGATGGAGGCGGACGTCGATTCCGGTGCGGCGGCGCCGGCGCGCCTGGTCAGCGCCGAGAGCGCCGCCGAGATCCTGGACGTGCTCCATGGCTCGCCGGCGCCGCCGGGACGCATGCCGTCCAGCCTGTCGCAATCGGCGCCCGATATTGCCTATAAAACCGGCACCAGCTACGGCTTTCGCGACGCTTGGGCCGCCGGGGTGAGCGGCGGTTACGCCGTCATCGTCTGGACGGGCCGCCCCGACGCAGCGCCGCGCGCCGGGGTGACCGGCCGCAGCGCGGCGCTGCCGGCCTTGTTTGACCTGGTCGACGCCATCGCGCGAAGCGATCCGGATTTTGAGCCGCGCCGCCCTGAGCCGGACGCTGCTTCAACGCCGACGACGCTGGCGCGCTTTTCCCGCTCCGGCGAGCCGCCCACCATTCTCTTCCCGCCGGAGGACGCCGAATTATGGGCTGAAGGCGCAGGGCGAAGCTTCGTTTTGTCCGCGCGCGGCGAAGGCGCCCTGCGCTGGTATGCCGACGGACGTCCGGTCGGTCACGACGCGGGCGGCGCGCCGGTGTTCACGCCGGACGGTCCCGGCTTTTACGAGCTTGCGGTGGTGGATGAGGCCGGGCGCAGCGTCCGGACGCGCGTTCAGGTGCGCATGCCGTCATCCGCATCCTGATCAATTCCATCACCGGGTTGAATGCAACCCGGCGGCCCGTGCTACCGTGCGCCGCAGCAAAGCCGTAAGGGGGCGCCATGGCCGGTCCGGGCCTGTTTGACGATTGCAGCCTGCCCGACACTTTTTGCGAGGTGGCCGGGCGCAGGTCCGACCCTGAGGTCCAGCGGCTGTTTCTGCGCCGCCTCGCCCGTCAGAGCCGCACCGTTCTCGACCGCCGCAAAGCGCGCACGGAAGAGGAGATGTATAATCTGGGCATCACTTTCACCCTGTATTTCGGCGAAGAGACGGTGGACCGGGTCCTACCCTTCGACGTCATCCCGCGCCCGATCACGGCCAGGGACTGGTCCGCCCTGGAACGCGGCGTGGTCCAGCGGATCACCGCCCTCAACGCCTTCCTGCACGACATTTATCACGATCGAAACATTCTCAAGGACGGCGTCGTGCCCGCCGATCTGATTCTGGAGAACCCGTACTATCTCGAAGAGATGGTCGGCGTGACGCCGCCCGGCGGCGTCTACACCCATATCTGCGGCACCGACATGATCCGCGATGCGGACGGCTCTTTCCTGGTCCTGGAGGATAATTGCCGCACGCCGTCCGGCGTCTCCTACGTCATCGAGAACCGGCATCTGATGATGCGCTCCTTCCCGGACTTGATGGAGAACGCGCGGGTTCGGCCGGTCTCCGATTATGGCCTGCGCCTGCGCGAAAAGCTGGCCGAGTGCGCCCCGGCGCAGGTGCAGGACCCGTCCATCGTCCTATTGACGCCCGGGGTCTTCAATTCGGCCTATTTCGAACATGTCTTTCTGGCGCGCGAGATGGGCGTGCCGCTGGTGGAGGGCCGCGATCTTTTCGTCGACGAGAATGACGAGGTCTTCATGCGCACGGTCTGCGGACCCGAACCGGTGCATGTGATTTATCGGCGCATCGACGACGCCTTCCTTGATCCGGAGGTGTTTCGCGAAGATTCCGCGCTGGGCGTGGCCGGTCTGATGCGCGCCATGAAGGCGGGCAAGCTCGCAATCGCCAATGCGCCGGGCACAGGCGTGGCGGACGACAAGGCGGTCTACGCCTATATGCCGGACATCATCCGCTATTATCTCAGCGAAGAACCGGTGGTTTCGAATGTGAAGACCTATGTCTGCCGCCGCCCGGAGGAATGCGCCTATGTGCTCGACCATCTCGACGAGCTGGTCGTGAAGCCGGTCGGAGAATCCGGCGGCTACGGCATCGTGGTCGGCCCCAAGGCGACCCGGGCGGAGCGCGAGGCGATCGGCAAGGCGGTGAAGAGAAATCCGGCCAATTATATCGCGCAGCCGATGATCAGCCTGTCCACCGCGCCGACGCTGACGCGGGAGGGCGTGGCGCCGCGCCATGTGGATTTGCGGCCCTTCGCAGTCACCGGGAAGGACACCTTCGTGCTGCCCGGCGGATTGACCCGCGTGGCGATGAAGAAGGGCTCCATCATCGTAAACTCCAGCCAGGGCGGAGGATCAAAAGATACCTGGGTCCTCTCATAAACTGCTCGCGCGCTATGCGGAGCACGCCTTCTGGCTGGGCCGCTATGTCGAGCGGGCGGAGAATCTCGCCCGCCTCCTGGCGGTCGCGGAAAGCTTCGGCGCCGGCCATGACGACAGTGCGGCCTGGCGCGGGGTGCTCGACACCTTCGCGGACGGCCCCGCGTTTGAAAGAACCGGCAAGCGAGTGAGCGGGCTGAATGTGGCGCGCTGGTATTTCATCGACCGCGCCAACCCCAACTCCATCGCCAGCGCGCTCGCCGCCGCGCGCGAGAACGCGCGGGCGCTGCGGCATATCACGCCGACGGAAACCTGGAAGCAGATCAATATGCTGCACGCCAGCGTGTCGGGCCTGAAAGCGCGCCAGGTGAAGCTGCCGCGGCTTGCGGATTTGTGCGAGGCGGTGCGGCTCGGCTGCCAGGCCCATCAGGGCGGGGTGGACGGCGGCTGGTATCGCGACGAGGCCTGGATTTTCCACCGCATGGGCTGCGATGTGGAGCGAGCCGACCAGACCACGCGCCTGGTGGACGTGAAATACTACCAGATCGAGATTCCGGGGCCGGACGGCGCGCTAGACGTGGCGCCGCCCGACATCGCCTGGTGGAATTCGCTGCTGCGCTCGGCCTCTTCCTATCACGCCTTCCGCCGCCGCCACGCCATCAGCGCCGGCCCGGCGGACGCGGCCGCCTTCCTCCTGTTTGATCAGGACTGCCCGCGCGCGGTCCGCCTGTCCGTCAACGCCGCCTCCGACCGCCTGGCCGAGCTGGAGCACGATTACGGCGCGACGCCCGATGACGCGCTGATCGGGGCGCGCGACGCCCTGGTGTCCTTACTGGCGGAAAGCGACGCCATCACGCCCGGCCGGCCGCTCCACGCCTATCTGGATCGCGTGCAATTACACCTGATCGCCTTTGCGAACGCGCTTGGCGACCGATATTTCGGCGCGGAGTAGCAGATGACCGGCGCCCCATCCCCAAGATCGGGCGAATCGCGGCACGCAGAGGCTGGCGAAACTGGGCGCGAAGGGACGACGATGATGGGTCAGACTTCCCAGGTCAGAACCGACCTGTTGCGCGTGCGCCATGTCACCCGCTATCGCTACCGCAAGCCGGTCAGCTTCGGACGGCACCGCGCGATGTTCCGGCCGCATGAGACCCAGGATCTTCGCCTTCTGACCATGAATGTCACCGCGTCGCCCGCCGCGACCATTCACTGGATTCACGACGTCTTCTCTAATTCGGTGACCGTGCTGGAATTCGCCGACGCCGCCGATCATCTTGAGATCACCGCCGAATTCGATCTGATCCGCACCAGCTTCAAGGATGCGGACTTCCCGATCGCCGAGCACGCCCGGCGCTATCCCTTTGAGTATGGCGACGCGCAGCTGCCCGATCTGGCGCCGTGCCGGGAGCCGCATTTTGACGACGCGAACGGCGCGGTGACGGCCTTCGCGCAGCGCTTTGTGACGCAGAGCGGCGGGGACACCTGGGCGCTATTGACCGGCATGACCGCCGCGATCAAGCGCGACCTCGTCTATCAGCGCCGGGAGGAGCCTGGGGTTCAAGAACCCGCCTTCACGCTGGAGACCGGCGCGGGCTCGTGCCGGGATTTTGCGGAATTGATGTCCGAAGCCCTGCGCCGGCTCGGCTTCGCCGTTCGCTTCGTTACGGGCTATCTTTATGATCCGGCTCTGGATTCACGGACCGCGGAGACCGGCCAGGTGGTCGGCGCAGGCGCCACGCACGCCTGGGTGCAGGTCTTCATCCCCGGCGCCGGCTGGATCGAGTTCGATCCCACCAATGGCGACGTGGCCAATGGCCGTCTGATCCGCACCGGGGTCGGCCGCATGCCTGCCCATGTCGCTCCGGTGGCTGGTTCTTATATGGGCGACGTTGAGGATGCGCTCGGCCTTGAGGTGGAGGTGGAGGTGACCACGCTCGCCCCGCCGGTGACCCGGTGAGCACGGCCGATCTGACGGCCGCCGACCGCGCAGCGGACGGCCCGCGCCTGATCCTCGTCGCCACGCCCATCGGCAATCTCGCCGACTTGTCCGACCGCGCCCGCGAGACGCTGGCCCAGGCCGACGCGATCGCCTGCGAAGACACCCGCACGACCCGCGCGCTGCTGGACAAGGTCGGCGTCAGCGCAAAGCGGCTGATCGCCTGCCATGACCATAATGAAGCGCAAAGCGCGGCCGGGATCGTCAAGCTGATCGAAGAGGGCGCCGCCGTCGCCCTGGTCTCCGACGCCGGCACGCCGGCGATTTCCGATCCGGGCTACCGGGTGGTGCGCGCCGTGATCGAGGCCGGCCTGCCGGTCACCGCCGTGCCCGGTCCCAGCTCAGCGCTCGCAGCCCTGACGATCTCCGGCCTGCCCACCGACCGATTCGTCTTCCTGGGGTTTCCGCCGCGCAAATCGGGCAGAAGACGAGCATTTCTCGAA
Source organism: Oceanicaulis sp. BBD 1991-10 (assembly GCA_001657295.1). GTDB lineage: Bacteria > Pseudomonadota > Alphaproteobacteria > Caulobacterales > Maricaulaceae > Oceanicaulis. Next base: position 7,262 of record LYSW01000050.1, read on the forward strand.
CCCTATGCCGGCTTGCCCGCCACCCTCATTTTGATGGAGAGCCCGCAGCGCCTCGCCGAGACGCTGGACGACGCCATCACCGTGTTCGGCGATCGGGACGCGGCGCTGGCGCTGGAATTGACCAAGGCCTTTGAAAGGGTCTGGCGCGAACCCTTGTCGGCCCTGCGCGCTCGCCTGTCCGAGCCGCCCCGGGGCGAAGCCGTGCTGGTCATTGACGGCGTGAAGCAGGCGCGCGAACGCAGGAATAAATACGCCGAGTTCTCCAAGGCGCCGGCGCGCGATTAGGCCGCGTCTTCTGATCGCGGCGACAGCGCCGCTAAGGATTGTAGACTCTCCGGCAGAACCGGCCTCAAGCCGGAAGCCAGAGAGGAATGCGTCCCATGAGACCCCGATTCAGCTTCTTCAGCGCGCTGACTTCAGCCGCGCTGATCGCCGCGCCCGCACTTTCCCAGGAGCCGCGCCCGATGGAGATCGAGGATCTCTTCCAGATCCGAACGGTCGGCGGGGCGGTGATTTCTCCGGATGGCGATGCGGTCGCCTACACCCTGTTCACGCCTCGAGACGTGATCAATGGCGAGGAGGACGGACCGTCGGCAGCCTCGCTTCATCTCGCAACGGGTGAAGGCGAGACCCGCACCTATAGCGACGCCGCGGGCGGATTCGGCGGGCTCGACTGGATGCCTGACGGGTCGGCGCTGACCTTCATCGCACGCCGTGACGGCGACGACGCCGCCGCGCTGTACGCTCTGCCGGCCGACGGCGGCGAAGCGCGGCGCATTCTCAGCCACGACACGGCGATGCGCAGCTATGTCATCGCGTCGGACAATGACACGGTCTTCTTCATCGCCGCGCCGGCCGCCGATCCGGAGATTGAAGGCCTGAGGGCGCGCGGCTTCAGGGCGAATGTCTTTGAAGAACGCCATCGCTTCGCTCAGGTGTGGCGCGCCTCCCTGTCCGCCGCCTTCAAGGCGCAGCCCCTGGATTTGGACGGCCATCCCAGCGCGCTCGCAATCAGCGAGACCGGCGACCGCCTGCTGGTCGCCCTTGCGCCGACCCCGTTGGTGGACGACGCGCTGATGGAGCGGGACTGGACCGTGGTCGACGCCGTGTCCGGCGGGGTCGTCGCCGCATTTGAAACCGAGGCGAAAATCGGCGCCGCCTTGTTTTCGCCCGACGGCGAGCGCGTCGCCTTCATCGCCGGCGCGGACCGGGCCGACCCGACCGCCGGCACGCTGATGATCGGCGATCCGGACACGGGGGCGTTCGAAGCCATCGCCCGCGAGGCCGAACAGCATGTCAGCGACATTGATTGGATCGACAACAACACCGTCCTGGCGCTCGCCGGCGTCGGGACCGAGAGCGCCCTGGTGCGCTATAATGTCGATGGCCGGGTGGAGCGGCGCACGCCGTTCACCGATCAGGTCAAGCGCAGCTTCGATCTGCACCGGCGCTCGGGCCGCATCGCGGCGGTCGCCGACGCGGCCACCCATCCAAGGGAGCTCTTCGTGTCCTCACGATGGGGCGGCTTCAATCGCTGGACCGACCACAATCCGCAGCTTGCGGACATCGCTTTTGGACACCAGCGCGCCGTGGAATATGAAGCGCGTGACGGCGAACGGATCGAGGGCGTGCTCATCACGCCGCAAGGCGATGCGCCCGAAGGCGGCTGGCCGATGATCATGACCGTCCACGGCGGGCCGGAAGCGCACGATTCCGACGGCTGGCTCAATGGCTATAGCCGCTTCGGCCATATCGGCGCGGGCGACGGGTTTGCGGTTTTCTATCCGAATTATCGCGGTTCAACGGGCCGGGGCGAACGCTTCGCGAAACTGGACCATCTCGACCCGCCGGGCGAGGAGTTCCGGGACCTGGTCGACGCCATCACCTTTCTTGCAGGAGAAGGCCTGGTGGACGCTGAGCGGGTCGGCATCACCGGTGGCTCCTATGGCGGCTTCGCCTCCGCCTGGGGCGCGACCATCGCCAGCGAGCATTTCGCCGCGTCCGCACCCTTCGTCGCCCTGACCGACCTGGTTTCCTTCTGGGGCACCACCGAAATCCCGATCGAAATGGTCGACGTGCACTTCATGGATTATCCGTGGGAAAACTGGGAAATCTATTCCCGATACAGCCCGACCTGGAACACCCAGGGCTCCACCACCCCGACCTTGATCCTTCACGGCGAGGCCGATTTGCGTGTGGATCCGCGCCAGTCCTACACGCTCTATCGCTTCTTGAAGATGTCCAGCGACGCGCCGGTCCGGCTGGTGACCTATCCCGGCGAGGGGCACGGCAATCGCCGTGCTGCCGCGCAGTTCGACTATTCGCACCGCGTCTTGCGCTGGATGACTCATTATCTGCAGGGTGAAGGGGGCGAACCTCCGGCGCCCGCGCTGCCCTTCGACGAGCTGCTCGGCGAAAGCGAGGACTAGGCCGGGGCGCATATCCAGGCGCCCGCCCGGCGTTTCGGCGCCGGGCGGGCTCGACGTGTGAAGCCTGCCTGTTAAGGTCGCGAAGCTCTCACGCGAGGGCCCCGTTTTTCTTGTCGCCAGGACCCCGCCCATGACCCGCCTTCTCTTCGCCGCCTCTGCATCCGCCCTGGCGCTCGCCGCCTGCTCCCAGCCCGCCGACGCTCCCGAGGAAGCGGCAGAGACCGACGCCGTCGCCGCGGCGCCGGCCTCTGATCTGATGGAGGGCGAAGCGGTGGACGCGGTCTCGCTTGAGGAGGCGCTGGCGGTTGAAGATCCGGCCGAGCGCATCGAGGTGCTGGCCGAACGCGGCGACGCGCTGCAGGCGGCCATGCAGGCGCGCTTCACGAACCGTATCGCCCCGCTCCAGGCCGAGCTGCAGCAGGTGATCGCCGCGGTTGAAGCCGCGGAAACGGAACTTCAGGCCATCGCCTTCCAAGCCGCCGCTCCGGTGATTGAAGAGGCGCGCGCCTGCGAAGGCGGCGATCCGGACGGTCCCGCCTTCACGGCGCCGCAGACCGATGAAGCCTTGAGCGCGGCGGCGAGCAACGAGATCGTCGGCGCCGCCTTCCTGTCCGTCGCGGACGCCAGCGCGTGCGTTTACCGGCTCGAGTCCGGGCTGCGCCTGCGCGTCGACGTCGCCAATTCGGACGGACAGAGCCCGGAAGGCGGGGAATCCGTTCTGGTGCATTATGAAGGCACGCTGCCGGATGGACGCGTGTTCGACTCCTCGTACGAGCGCGGCGAGCCGGCGGTCTTCCCCTCCGACCGTCTGATCCGCGGCTGGGTGGAAGCGCTGTCGCACATGAAGACCGGCGAGACCTGGACGCTCTTCATCCCCTCCGACCTGGCCTATGCCGAGCAGGGCGCGGGCGCGGATATCGGCCCGAACGCGGTCCTGCGCTTCAAAGTCGAGCTGTTGGACCTGCCCATGCGCGCGCCCGCGCCGAGCGAGCTGGACGAACCGTCTGATGGGTAGACGTTCGCGCGACTGGCTTGAGCGCCTGGTGGCGTTCGACACCACCTCGCGCAATTCCAATCTGGCGCTGATCGATGATGTCGAGGCTTTTCTCAAAGGCCTCGGCGCCCGTTGCGAGCGGACGGCCAGCGCGGATGGCGGAAAAGCCAATCTGCATGCCGTGCTCGGGCCGGAGGTTGATGGCGGCGTCGTTCTGTCCGGCCATACGGACGTGGTTCCGGTCGACGGTCAGGATTGGTCGACCGACCCCTGGGTCTTAACTGAAAAGGACGGCAAGCTTTTCGGGCGCGGCGCCTGCGACATGAAGGGGTTTCTCGCCTGCGCGCTCGCCGCCGCGCCCGGATTCGCCGCCGCGCCGTTGAAGCGCCCGGTGCATTTCGCCCTGTCCTATGACGAGGAGGTGGGCTGCCAGGGCGCGCCGTCGATGATCGCGCGCATGGCGAACGGCCGGCCGCGCCCGTCCTGCGTGATCGTCGGCGAGCCCACCGACATGCAGGTGATCACCGGGCATAAGGGGCTTTATTCCGTGCGCGTGACATTGACCGGCAAGGAGGCCCATTCCAGCCTGGTCGAAGACGGCGCCTGCGCGGTCACCTACGCCGCCAGGCTGATGCATCACCTGGTTCAAGAAGCCGACGCGCTCAAGGCCGCCGCGCCCGAAGACAGCCCGTTCGATCCGCCCTACGGCACGTTGACCATCGGGCGGATGGGCGGCGGCACGGCGATGAACATCCTCGCCAAGGACGCCTGGTTTGAATCGCTGATGCGCCCGGCGCCCTGGGATGACGGCCCCGGCATCGGCGAGCGGCTGCGCGACAGGGCCGCGGAGATCGAGGCGGAGATGCGCCGCGCCGCGCCGGAAGCGCGCGTCAGCGTCGAGCTGATCTCCGACGTGCCGCCCCTGCGCCCGGAAGCGATGGGCGAAGCGGAGACCCTCGCGCGGGCTTTGACCGGCGACAACGCCCGGCGGGTCGTCGCCTACGGCACCGAGGGCGGGCAATTTCAGGAGGCGGGCTTCTCCACCGTGGTGTGCGGCCCCGGCTCGATCGACCAGGCCCACCAGCCCGACGAATTCGTCGCGATCAGCCAGCTGGAGGCGTGCGACGCGTTCTTGGCGAAGCTCCGGGCGCGCTTGTCCGCATAATTAACGCCCTTCCGTAAGACGCGCGCGCGCAACAAACGATCAGGTTTCTATGATGAGTTTGAACGTGTCAGCACCGGCGAGGGTCTGGCTCCAATCCTGTGAGGGATCTTCTGGATTTTTTCCCTCCTCGGCCAGGTACCACAAGGTTTTGATCTCAGCTTGGGACTGGTCTACAGACTGAAGGTGGCCGGCCCATACCGTCAGACCGCCATCATCCTCGAAATTCACGGTGAAGCTGATGATATCGCCCTTCCCCCAGCCGACGAGCGGGTATCTCTTTTTCGGATTCTTCACCCCGACGGCAGTTTCATACCAGCCTGTGATCTCCCCGTTAGGACCGGCGAGATTGAAGTGCATTTTCGAGCCAAGCTCATTTAGCCAGTAGGTATTGACTTTTAAGACAGCATTGATCTCAGTCACGGAACCCTCCCGAATTTACTCGCTATATTAAATACAATCTCCGCTTATAGATAGCAATAAAATCCCCAAACAAGGGATTCTTCACGCTGGCGCGGTCTGCGAGCCCCAATGCTGTCATCCCGGCCAAGCGAAGCGCCGAGCCGGGACCTGCAGGTCATCCCCAAAATGGATGTGTCGTGTCTCAGCGGGTCCCGGATCGCCTGCGGCGTCCGGGATGACAAGGGTGGGTCAGCCTACTCCCATGCCCGCTTCATGCGCGAGGCGTTCCGCGAATTTGCGGCTTGCCGCCAACAACCGGAATGGATTGCCCGGATAAACCAAGCCATGACAAGGTATGGATCACCCATGCTCGGCGCGGATTTTCTCCATGTGCGCCTGGGCGCGCGGCTTGCCCTTGCCGCCGCAGAATTTGTAGACCTGCCGGCCTTCGGTCACGACCGTGTCGGTGTCCAGGCAGGCCGTCGTGGCGTAGGTGAAGCCCTTGGGCAGCTTTTCATAGATCGGCGTGAAGTCTCGGCCGGCCGTGCTCTCATAGAGCTGCTTGATGGAATCCACGACGAAATAGGTGTCCTGGAAATCACTGATCACATAATCGGTGCGCATCACCCGTTCCGGCACCATCTTGATGCGGTGCGGACTGTCGGAGTAGAGCGAAAACAGCGTCTCGTCCGGCGAAGACAGAATACCGGCCCCATAGACCCGTAATTCGCCCTCTTCCAGGATCAGCCCGAACTCCACCGTATACCAGTAGATCGCCCCGAAATTCTTCAGGCGGTTATATTCGATCGCCCGCCGGCCGCCGACGCCGTAGGCCTGGATATAATCGGCGAAGAAGGGATCCATCAGCATCGGCACATGGCCGAAGACATCATGGAAGATGTCCGGTTCCTGAAGATAGAAAAGATCGTCCTCCACCGCCGTGTATTCCACATGCTCCGGCGCGCGGCCCTCATTGGCCTCGATCACCTTCTGGGTCTGCGGCTTGCCGCCGCGGATAAAGGCGCCGGCGGGAAAGCGACGATTCTCCAGATGCCAGAAGAAGACATTGTCCGGGATCAGCTCGGGCACCGGCACGACGGTCCAGCCGGTGGCGGGCGCCAGGATTTTGTTGATCTCGTCGAAATCGGGAATGCCGTCTTTCAAGACCGGCTCCAGCGCTTCGAACCCTCTCATGAAATCCTTGCAGGCCCGGCCGGGCAGCATTTTGCGCTGGCTTTCAAACAATAACCGCCAGCGCGCATGCTCCGCCTCGGTGTATCTGGGCAGGCGTCGCAGCAGCCAGCCCTCGCGTTCGAAATCCTCGTCGCTGAGCCGATAGCCTTCGGGTCGGACGGCGTAGCGATGAAGCGCGCCGCCAGGACCGGTCAGGCCGTGGCCTTCTTCCTGTTTAAGCGGGTCGAAATAGGCGTTTCCCATATCGGGGATGGGGCTGGCTGCCTGGTCAAGCATAACGGCCTCCGGGCGCGAACACCGCGCGCTGGCGTTTGATAGAAGATCGCCTCTAACATGCCGCGAATGGCGCGCCGCATAAAGGCGGCGCACTGCGGCCAGTCCGCGCGCCCGACCGAAGAGGACAACATGACCGCCGCCTTCAGCTTCACCACCGTGCCTCACATCCTGTTTCAGCCCGGCGCCAGCACCGCGCTGGTCCGGACCGCCGCGCCGGTGTTGAAGGACGCTGAGCGCATTTTATTCGTCACCGATACGGGCGTGCGCCAGGCCGGGCTCGCCGATGCGGCCCTGGCCGGGCTGGACGAGGCGGGCCTGGCGGTCCGGGTCTATGACCAGGTGGTCGCCGATCCGCCGGACAGCACGGTTCTCGACGCCGTTAGGGCGGGACGGGAGTTCGGCGCGCAGGCGGTCATCGGTTTTGGCGGCGGCAGCCCCATGGACACGGCGAAAGTCGTCGCGGTCTTGTTGTCCGGCGAACAGCCGCTCGAGACCATGTATGGGGTTCAGCAAGTCACCGCTGCGCGGCCGCCGCTCATCCTGTTGCCGACCACGGCCGGCACAGGTTCTGAGGTGACCAATGTCGCCGTTTTAACCACGGGCGCGACGACGAAGAAAGGCATCGCCGCCGATCCTCTGTATGCGGACATGGCGATTCTCGATCCGGCTCTCACGTCAGGCCTTCCCAGGCATCCCACCGCCTATACCGGCATCGACGCCATGGTGCACGCGATCGAAGCCTTCACCAATCGCCGCTCGAAAAATCCCGTCTCCGACGCGCTGGCGCTGACGGCGCTGAAAAAGCTGCACGGATCGATCCTGAGAGCATGTGAGGACGGCGCCGACCTCGATGCGCGGGGCGACATGCTGCTCGGCGCGATGCTGGCGGGTCAGGCCTTCTCCAATTCGCCCTGCGCCGGCGTGCACGCCATGGCCTATCCGCTGGGCGGGACGTTTCACGTGCCGCACGGTCTCTCCAACGCGCTCGTCCTTCCGCCCGTGCTTCGATACAACGCGGTTACGGCCGAAGCTCTGTATACTGAAATTGCATCTCATCTCGGATTGCCGGCGTCTTCGGCCGGCTTGATCGATGAGATGGACCGCATTGCGGACGCGGTCGGAATCGAGCGGCGCCTGTCGCAGCTGGGGATCAGTCATAATGACGTTCCGGCCATGGCGGAGGAGGTGGCGGCCAATGACCGCTTGCTGCCGAATAATCCCCGCGAGATGAGCTATGACGCCATCGTGGCGATGTATGAGGAAATCCTGTGAGCCGGCCCGCCCCTTCAGCCCGGTCCGAATTCTCCATCTTCGAGCCGATTGAGACGCGCTGGGCTGATAATGACGTATACGGACACATCAATAATGTGACCTATTACGCCTATTTCGACACGGCCGTGAACCGGCGCCTCGCCGGAAGCGGCCTGCTCGATATCGAGGCCGGCGACATGATCGGGCTGGTGGTGGAGACGGGCTGCCGGTATCATGCCCCCGCGGCTTTCCCCGACCGGCTTGAGGCCGGGGTGAGAGTGGCGCGAATCGGGACCAGCTCAGTGCGGTATGAGATCGCCATCTTCCGCGAAGGCGAGAATGAGGCGCTGGCCGAAGGCCATTTCACCCATGTCTACGTGGATCGCCAGTCGCGGCGACCGAAACCGCTGCCGCAGCGCTGGCGTGAGGTGCTTGAAGGGTGGGGTTAGGTCATTGAAATCCCGGGCGAGCGAAGCGTAGACCCGGGACCTCGTTCAAATCTAAGCGCTTAACCTGGATGAAGGCCCCGGCTCTGCGGCTGCGCCTTGGCCGGGGCTTCAAACCCTACAAACACCCATAGGCCGCATCGATCAGCGCCATGGCGCGCCTGTCGCCGACCAGGACGTCCATCTGCCGGTTCATGACATAGCTGCCGGACACGCCGCGTTCAGGATCGGCGAAGCCGCAGGATCCGCCAAATCCATAATGGCCGACGGCACGCGGCGACGGGCCGTAAACGCCGCTGTCCCGGTTGATCATGACGCCCGCCCCGAAGGCGAGGTCGAAGGGCAATACCCGGTCCGGGCCGCTGACGCGCTCCCTCATCGCGTCGCCGATGGTTTCGGCGGAGAGGAAGGCCTCGCCGTCCAGCCGGCCCTGGCTCGCGAACGGCGCCATCAGGCGGGCGATGGCGTTGGCGCCGCCATGGCCGTTCGCAGCCGGCAGCTCCGCAGACCGCCAGGCCGCGGCGCCGCGCCGCCCCGGCGAAGACCAGGGTTTGAGAAAGGCGGCCTCCTTTGCCGGATTCATTTTGCCGAGAAAGGGCGGGCGCGGCGGCAGGACATGCTCCGCCGCGCGCGTCTGGTCTGCATCAGAGACGCCGATATGGAAATCGATGCCGCGCGGCCCGCAGATCTCCGCGCGCAGGATCGCGCCGATGGTGCGGCCGCCGACATCCGCCCGGCGCACCACGGCGTCGGCGATGACGCCGAAGCTGATCGGGTGATAGCCGCTACCCTCTCCCAGCGGCCACATCGGCGCCATGGCGGCCAGACGCGCTTCCATCAATTCGCGGTCGAACCAGTCCGACGCGTCCATCTTGTCCGGATAGCCGGGCAGGCCCGCCTGGTGCGACAGCGCCTGCGCCAGCGTGACCGCGCCTTTTCCGGCCTGCGCAAATTCCGGCCATATCTCGGCGACCGGCTGATCATAATCCAGCCGCCCCTGATCCACGAGCCAGGCGATGACCAGCGCGGTGACCGCCTTGCCGGTGGAGAAGACCGGCACGATCGTGTCCGCCGACCAGGCGCGCGCGCGCTTGCGATCAGCGTGGCCGCCGAACACGTCGACCAGGACGTCGCCGTCGCGCACCAGGGTGAAGGCGGCGCCGATTTCATCGGCGTCGGCGAAATTGCGGGCGAAGGCGTCGCGCACCGGCTCGAATCCGGCGGCCACATGTCCGTGAACAGATATCGTCATGGCGCGGGGTTAGCGCTGAGTGCGCCCGCGTTCAAGCAAAGATCGCCATGCGCAGGCCGCGCCCGTCCCGTGGCGGATCCGCCGGCAGGCTGGCGGCATTTCCCGCAGCGATGCGCAGCGCCGTCAGCGCGCACAGCCCCGCGTCGACGATGTCATCCGGCGCCGCTGCGGCGCGCTTGAACGGGTGAGGTTCAAACAGGCCCGTCGGCAAGCCGTGCCGCTCCAGAACGGCGAGGCGCTCCGCCCGGCCCGCGGCGGTCTTCTTGCTGTGCGCCGCCGGCGCGCCGCTGATCAGGGTGAAGCTTGTTTCCGGATGGGTCTCGAAGAGGAAGCTCTCCTTTTCCGGCGTCATCACCGCATCAATCTCGCGCAACTTTGGAAAAAGATTATAGGCCTGTTTGGACAGGCCTTTGCCGCCGGCCGCGCGGTTCAGCGCCAGAGCTTGCCGATAATCGTCAGCCGCCAAGGCGGGGCGCAGCGGCGAGGGGAAGATGCTGGACCGCCGCGGACCCAGAATCGCGCGCGCCTCGCGCTCGCACTGGCGCATCCCGGCAGGGCCCGGTCGCTCTGCAAACCCGATGGGCATGTCCACGGCGATCACCTGCGCGCCGGCGCCCAGCAGGGATGTGAAGTCGGCGTAGATTTCGACACGCGGGTCTTCAATCCCGTTCATGTCCACCGAAACCGCGCACCAGCCCGCCGGACAGCCATCGACGCCCATGGCGAAGGCCGGCCGGGTCGCGCCGACCCGGCGCGCCGACGGCCGGTGGACCGGTTGCGCGAGCGCCGCCTGCGTCACGGACAATTCGCCGGCGGCCGGATCGCTGGCGGCGAACACGGCGCCGACTCGCGCCGCCGCTTCGGCCGCGGCCTGCCCAGGCGTCTCGCCGTTCAAAATCGCCGCAAGCGCTTCGGCGGCGAATAAATCGCCGGCCCCGTTCGGAGCGCCCTCACGCCGCGGCGTGGCCAGATGGCTGGCGGTCAGCGCGTCGATCGTCATCACGCCGATCAAGCCCGGAGGCGCCGGAGCGGAGGTCACGATGACATCAGGGCCCAGCGCGCGCGCCGCCTCGACGATCTCCGCTTCCGTCTCCAAGCGACGATCCGACAACCAGGCCAGCTCGAAAAGATTGGGCGTGGTCGCGTCCGCCAGCGGCAGGAGCTGTGCGCGGACCGCGTCCGCGGTCTTAGGGCGCACATAAAGCCTGGCTTCGTCCGGCTCGCCCGGGCCGTCGCCCAGGATCGGATCGAGAAGAACGAAGAGTTCAGGATTCACGGCGCGCGCTTCAGCGACAAAACGCGCGGCGACGTCCACCTGATCGGGTGTTGAGACGTAGCCGAGCAGTATCGCCGAGGCGCGGTCCGCCCACCCATCCTCGCGCAAGCCGGTCAAAACGCCGCTGAGTTGCGCCGCCGCGACCGGTCCGCCGCCGGGGTCGCCCTTGCCGGGATGGCGGCCCATCAGAACGGTCGGCGCCAGCGCCAGCTTGACGCCGCGGGCCTGCATGACCGCCGAGGTGACCATGCCGCCCACCGCGCTTCCGGCGACGAGAGAGGTGATCGCGATCACCGATATCGGCTCAGCGCTGGTCTTGCTCATGGGGCTTCAGTAAAGCTTTGCGTCATGTCTGATAAGAGCCCCCTGCTGCTGCGCTCCGCCCTTTTCGTGCCGGGCGACAAGCCGCGCGCCGTCGAAAAGGCGCCTGGTCTGGGCGCGGACGCCCTGATGCTGGACCTGGAAGACGCCGTCGCCCCTGAAGCCAAGCCGGGCGCGCGCGCCGCCGCGCCGGAGGCCATCGCCGCGTTCAAGGCAGGTGGCGCTTACGCCGTGCTGCGAATCGCCGAACCGGGATCCAGCGAGTTACAGGCTGACATCAAAACCGCCGCCGCAGCGCAGCCGGACGCCGTGCTGGTCGCCAAGGTCGAAGCGCCCGAGGCGCTTGAGGCGGTCCGCGCGGGATTGGATATGGAAGGCTGGTCCGGGCCGCTCTGGGCGATGATCGAGACGCCGCGCGCCGTTTTGGCGCTGGATCGCTTCGCCGGGGCTGCGGCCGGCCTGCAGCTGACGGCTCTGGTGGCGGGAACGAATGATCTCGCCGAGCAGCTGCGCCTGCCCGAAGGGCCGGGCCGACGCCCGGCATTGAGCCCGCACCTGGCCCGCCTGGTGCTGACTGCGCGGGCGGGCGGCATGGCGGCGCTGGACGGGGTTTATAACGCGTATCGCGATGCAGACGGCTTCGCTGAGGAGGCCGCCCAGGGCCGGTGGATGGGGTTTGACGGCAAGACGTTGATCCACCCCAGCCAGGTCGCCCCGGCGAACGCCGCGTACGGGCCGACCGAGGCCGAACGAAGATGGGCCAGCCGCGTCCTGGCGGCGTTTGAAGACCCCGCAAACGCGGGCAAAGGCGCTGTGCCTCTGGATGGGCGCATGGTGGAGGCCATGCATCTCAAGGCCGCGCGCGCGGTGCTCGCCGCGGCGCATGCTCAAAAGGAATAAACATGGAATTCTGGCACAATCCCCGCTGCCGCAAATC
>LYSW01000051.1 GCA_001657295.1 Oceanicaulis sp. BBD 1991-10
GACATTCGATCCGCGCTTGCCCAGCCATGCCTATCAACCGGCGGCGGGCGGAGTGACGGGCATCCCGGCCGCCGGCGCATTGCCGTCCGCGCCCGCCGATATCGCCTATGCGCCGGTCTGGCGGCAAAGCCAGTGGCTTCAGGCCGGGTTGATCAGTTCCGCGGACCTCACCGAGATTTATCTGGCGCGGATCGCCGCCTATTCGCGCCGGCTTGAATGCTTCGTCACGATCACCGCCGACCGCGCCCGCGCCGAGGCGCGCGCCCGCGACGCCGAGCGCGCGAGCGGTCAGGTGCGCGGCCCGCTTCACGGCGTGCCTTACACCCTTAAAGACATTATCGACGTCGCCGGCCTGCCCGCCAGTTGGGGGGCGAGCGTGTACGCCGACCGCGTCGCGAGCGAGACCGCCACGGTCGCCGCCCGGCTCGAAGCGGCCGGCGCCGTGCTCCTGGGCAAGGTCTCCACCGGCGCCATCGCATACGGGGATATCTGGCATGACGGCGTGACCCGGAATCCGTTCAACCCCAATGAAGGCAGCTCGGGGTCCTCGGCCGGTCCGGCCTCGGCGACCGCGGCGGCGCTTTGCGCCTTCTCCATCGGAACCGAAACGCTCGGCTCCATCGTCTCGCCTTCCCATCGGTGCGGAACCACAGGATTGCGCCCCACTTTCGGGCGGGTGCCGCGCACCGGCGCCATGGCGCTATGCTGGTCGCTGGACAAAATCGGACCGATCACGCGTGCGGCGGCGGACACCGCGCTGGTTCTGGCCGCGATCAACGGCGGCGATCATGGCGACGCCTCCAGCCTGGACATGCCATTCGGCGCCGACCTGTCGCGCGATCTGTCCGGGCTGAAGCTTGGATATAACCCGGCCTGGTTTGAACAGGCCGCGGAGCCCGACCGCGCGGCGCTGGAGGCGGCGCGCTCGCTGGGCGTGGAGCTTGTCGAGTTCGACGTCGACGCCGAGCCCTGGGCCGCCATGCTCATTCAGCTGGAAGCCGAGGCGGCTGCGGCTTTCGAGCATCTCACGCTCGAAGACCTTGATGACCGACTGCGCTGGCAGGAGGACGCCGCCTGGCCGAATATCTGGCGCCGGGCGCGCTTTGCGAGCGCGGTTGATATGGTCAACGCCGACCGGCTGCGGCGCAAGGCCATGGAGATGATGGCGGCGCGCTTTGACGATCTCGATGCGATCATCGGTCCGAATTTCGCCGGAAGCATGTTGCTGATCACCAATTATACCGGCCATCCCCAGCTCGCCTTCCGGTCCGGCTTCACCGATCAGCCGACCCGCACGATTTTCGGGGCCGCCGCCGACGAAAGCGGTGCGACCTTCCGCGTGCCCCACGCCAGCAGCCTCTGGGCGCCCTTGTTTGAAGAGGGCGTCATCGTCGCCCTGGGCGCCGCGATCGAGCAACGTCTGGACGTGGCGGCGCAGCGCCCGGCCGACTTTGCTTAGGGAGACGGCTGCGATGATGACCTTTTACGATTGCGCCACCGCGCCGAGCCCGCGCCGGGCGCGCATGGTGATTGCGGAAAAGCGCGTTGCGGTGACGACCGTCGACGTCGACTTGCGCAATGGCGGCCAGTTCGCGCCGGAATTCATGGCGATCAATCCGCGCTGCACGGTGCCCGTGCTGGTCACCGAGGCGGGAGAAGCGCTGTGCGACAACGCCTCGATCGCGCGCTATCTGGAAGCGGAGTTCCCCGACCCGCCGCTGATGGGGCGGTCCTCAATCGAGCAGGCGCGGGTGGCGGAATGGACCTGGCGGGCCGAGTTTGACGGTCTGATGAGCGTGGCTGAAGTGCTGCGCAACACGTCCAGGGCGATGAAAGACCGCGCCCTGCCGGGCCCCGATCCCGTGCCGCAAATCCCCGAGCTGGCCGAGCGCGGCCGGGCGCGGGCGCAACGCTTCTTCACGGCGCTCGACGATCGGCTCAAGCATGCGCCCTGGCTGGCCGGGGACGGGTTCAGCTTCGCCGACATCACCGCCTTCGTCTTTGTGGAGTTCGCCCAATGGGTGAAGCTGGTCCCGGGCGAGGAGCTCGAGGCGCTGGCGAGCTGGCGCGACGCCTGCGCGGCGCGGCCGAGCGGGCGGGTCTGACCTCACGCCACCGCGTCAGCCCGCCTTCGCGGGGATGACGACGGGAGCGGCGGGGACGGCGCTCAGCGCCTACTCTTCCGCCTCGTCTTCATTGGCCGGATCATAATCCTCGAACCAGGCCAGGATATGGCCGACCTTTTGCAACAGGCGCGAGGGCCGGCTGTCGGCGATGCCGTGATACGTGCCGGGGATGCGCACTAGGCGGCTTTCAACGCCCAGAATCTGCAAGGCGTTGTAATATTGCTCGCTTTCAAAAACCGGCGTGCGGCGGTCTTCCGCGCCGACGAAGACCAGGCTGGGCGTGGTCACATCGCCCACCAGCGAGAGCGGCGAGCGGCGCCAATACTCCTCCGGCGCGTCCCAGGGCGTTTCGCCGAACCAGTAAGGATAGATCGTCGGGCCGATATCGGCGGCCAGCACGAAGCTGGTCCAGTTGATCACCGGCTTGCCCACCGCGGCGGCGGCAAAGCGGTCGGACACGCCGATCAGCTGGGCGGTGAGCACGCCGCCGCCCGAGCCGCCGGTGACGAAGAGTCGATCTTCATCCACATAGCCGCGCGCGATCACCGCATCGACGCCGGAGAGGAGGTCGTCGACATCCTCGCCGGGATAATTCTTGTCGATCAAATTGGCGAAGGCTTCGCCATAGGAGGTCGAGCCGCGCGGATTGGTGTAGAGGACCACATATCCCGCCGCCGCGAAGAGCTGCACCTCGCCGGAGAATTGCGGCCCGTAAGCGGTGTGCGGGCCGCCATGAATCTCCAGGATCAGCGGATATTGCTGCGCCGGGTCAAAGCCGGGCGGATAGGCGATCCAGCCTTCGATCTCGCGCCCGTCGGCCGAGCTTTCCCAGGTGATGCGTTCAACCTGCGCCAGCTCGCGACGGCCCAGCACATCGGCGTTGAGATCGGTCAATTCACGCCCGCCGCGGCGATTGCCGGCGCCGGCGTCGGCGAGATCGTAGGCGCTGGCCAGCGTCGCCGCCCAGCGGCCGTTATTCGAGGCGGTGAAGGCGCCGGAGGTGTAGGGGCGGCCAAAAGTCGTGCCGCCGATCGCGTCAGTCACCCGGTCGAGCCCGCCATTGAGCGTCGCGCGCGCCAGCACGGTCTTGCCGACATCGTCAAAGCGCACCCATAGCGCGTTGTCGCCGTCCCAGGCGATCTGGTCGACGCCGCGATCAAGATCGGCCAGGAGCTGGCGCGGTTCGCCGCCGTCGGCCGGCATCACATAAAGATTGGCGTCGATGCTTGATTCCGTGCGCGCCTCTTCACCCAGAAAGGCGAGCATGCGTCCGTTCGGCGACAGGCGCGGGCTGCCTTCCGGCCCCGGAAAATCGGTGACTTGGCGGGCCTCGCCGGTGACGGATACCGCCCAGATATCCGATGAGCGAAAATCAAACCGGTCCTGCGCCCGTGTGCCCCAACTATAGAATAATTCAGAGGAATCCGGGCTCCACGACAGGCCGGAGATGGAGCCGTCCTCCGCTTCGGTCAGGCGCGTCGGCGCGCCGCCTTCCGCAGAGATGATGTAGATTTGCGACCGGCCGTCGGGCAGTTCGCCGATGCCGTCGAATTCATACTGGATGGTCTCATCCACGATGGAGGGCGCGGCCCATTCCGCACCGGGCGGGGCGGGCGGCATGCCGATATCCACGCTGGCCGCCGGCGCGGGGGTGAACATGGTGAAGGCGATCCAGGCGCCGTCCGGCGACCAGGTCAGATTGCTGGCCCCGAAAGGCAGTTCGGCCAGGCGCGCCTGCCGGCCGTTCGACGGCCAGAACGTGACCAGGCTGGTGTCGCCGTCCTCGCTGGCGACCGCCACGATCTGTTCGGAATCCGGCGACCAACGCGGGCTGGAATACTCCGCCGATCCGCTGGCGACCGGGCGATGGCCTGCGCCGTCATAGCCGATCACCCAGACTGCGCTGCGGGTGCGGTCGGTCATGATGTCGTTGGAGCGCCGCACATAGGCGATCTGTCCGCCATCGGGGCTGATCTGGGGATCGGCCGCCATCTCCAGGCTGAACACGTCGACGAATTGAAGCGGGCCGCCGGCCTCCTCCTGCGCCATGGCGCTGGAGGCGGCGGCGAGCAGGGCGGCGCTGAAGCTGGCGCGGACGATCATGGTTTCTCCCCGTCATTCTGACGCTTGATGGTCAGTTCGCGAGGCAGAGTAGGGCGGGCGCCGTCCAGCGCGCAAGGGAGGTCAGGCGGCGCGCTTCACCAAAGAGGACCGGCTCAATCGGAAGGGCGCGCGCGGCGCGTCATAGACGCCGATGGATCGCCCGGCGATCAGTCTGATCTGAGCGTCGATGGCGGCTCTGAGTTGAGCCGGCCGGTCCGCTTCAGCGAAATAGGCGGCGAGATTCCGGCGCCGGGCCACCGCCGCGAAACGTTCAAGGTCCGCGCCGGACGCGCCCCTAAGTCCGGCCGGGACCGCGCCCACCCAGCCCGCGCCGGTCTCGGCGTGAGGCGACATGTCGAGCGTGTTGATGGACGCGTCGAGGAAGAGCTGGGCGGATTGCGCTTTCAGGATTCGGCCGGTTTCGGCCATCACCGCGCGCGGCGGTCCCGCAGGCGCGTCCTCCAGCCGGACCCAGATGAGCGGTTTTAAAGCCTTCGGCGCGTTCGACAGGGCGGTGACATAGCTTGAGCGCGTGCGCGGCAGGGCCAGGCTGGCGTAGCCCGCCGGCACGATCAGCGCGCAACGCGAGCCGCTCGCGATCAGACGCTCCAGCGCCGCAAGCGCGGTCTCCAGCACCTCCAGATCGTATGTCAGGCGGGGGTCGGGCTTGCGCGGCTTCAAAACCGCCGGCGCGCGCACTCCGTCCGGCGAGGCGAACGCGCGCGGCGTGGCGAAATAGCTCGCCGCCGCTTCCTGGCGCGCGTCCCAGGCCGGATAATAGTCCAGCCCGTCAAACAAGGCTGGGGTGTCGTCGGCCTCCGACGCCGGCGCGGAGGCGCTTCCGGTGTCGTCGACAAAATCGAGATCCGTGGCGGCGAGGGCGGCTTCAAATTCAGCGATGCTTTGCTGCTCGGCCACGGCCTCCACCTTTAAGTCCGCCAGTTCGCCGTCGCCGAGGAAAAACTGCTCCATCTCCTTGCGGATGCGTTCCGTCGTGCGTTCCGCCAACTCGTGCGACAGCGCCTTGAAGATCACCAGATATCCTGTGGCGCAGGGGATGATCAGATCGTCTTCCGCCACCCGTCGTTCGATCATCGAGCGGGTCGCGAGGAAAACTCTTGACCTCATGGCCGGCCAATCGGCGCCGGCGGCGTCGCGCAGGCGCTCCATATTGATGAATTGGTACCGGCTCACATCGATGCGATCGACTTCCGCGAGCCGGCGCCTCAATTCTTCCATGACGGCGTCTTGCATGGGGCCACCTGTGCGCAATCAACGCTCCGCGTCGTGGATCATCGGACGAAAGTCTTTTGATCGGGTAAGCGATCGACGCCGATATTTTTCGCAGGTGCAGCAATGCCTTAACGGGGGCAAGGCGTGATTCTGGTGCAACACTTTTATGAAAAGCGGCTTAGGGCCGCCGAATGCGGCTTTTCGGGCGGGTGTTGTCTGTGTCTGCGGCTTCAAGAGATGCGGCAAATCAGCCAGTCTAAGGGGCAAGCTTGTGTTGCGCCGCAGCATGGCAAGCGTCAAAAAACATGCGTGGCTACAAGACCATATTTGGGAGAGTGACACTTATGAAGAGCCGTTCATTCCGCGCTGGGCTCGCCGGCGCCGTTTCATTGGGCGCGATCGCGATGGCTTGGGCCGCACCGGCCGCGCTGGCGCAGGAATCGACCGCGGATACTCTGCGTGACGTGATCACCGTGACCGGCACCAAGCGGCCGGGCGGCGTCGACGTTCAGGACGCTGCGATCGCGGTGACCGCTTATGGCGAAGCTCAGCTCGAGGCGTTGAACGTCCGCGACCTGACGTCGCTGAGCTATTCGGTGCCGAACGTGCAGCTCGAGGATATCGGCACCACGCGGGCCACCGCCAACTTCTCAATTCGCGGTCTTGGGGTGAACAGCTCGATCCCCTCCATCGACCCGACGGTCGGTCTCTTCGTCGACGGCGTTTATCTCGGCATCAACACCGGCGTCGTGCTCGACACTTTTGACCTTGAAGGCGTCGAAGTGCTGCGGGGCCCGCAGGGCATCCTTTTCGGACGCAATGTGACCGGCGGCGCGGTGCTGGTTCGAACCACCACGCCGACGGACGAGTACAATATGAATGTCCGCGCCGGTTACGAGCACGGCTTCAACGACGCCTCCGGCAATCTGATCGTCTCGGGCCGCGTGTCCGGGCCGCTGTCGGAGTCGTGGAGCGGCAAGCTGGCCTTCCTGTACAACAATGACGCGGGCTATTTCCGCAACACGGCGACCAATGAGGACATCGGCGATGCGCTGACCTATGTCTTCCGCCCGGCGGCGGCGTTCCGCCCGACCGACAATTTCGAAATGCTGTTCCGCTATGAATATGGCCGGACCGACGGCGACGGCCCGGTCGCGCAGAACCATGTCAATGGCGCGGGCGTCGGCGGCTTGTTCGACCGGGACACCTTTGATTTCGCGATCGACGAGCCGGGCTTCTTCGACGCGTCCTGGCACCAGGTCTCCAACGAGACCAATATCAATGTCGATTTCGGCAGCGGCACGATCACCAATATCGTCGGCTTCCGCGACTATCAGGCTGAGAGCCTGGGCGATATCGACGCCACCCCGGCCTTCCTGTTCCATGCGCCGGCCTCGGTCGATCAGACCCAGTGGTCGAACGAACTGCGCTACGCGGGCACGTTCGGAGATATCGACGTGACCACCGGCCTGTTCTACTTCCGGCAGGATCTGGGCTATGTCGAGCAGCGCCTGATCCTGGGCGGCGCGGTCAACATCATCGGCGGCGGACAGGTCAACACCGAGACCTGGGGCTTCTTCACCCAGTTCGACTGGCGGATGAATGAGCGCCTCACCCTGACCGCAGGCGGTCGTTACTCCAACGAGGAGAAGGACGCCCGCATTCAGACCTTGCTCCCGCCGACCATCTCGAACTGCACGGTCGGCGTCGGCTGCAACTCTGCTGATTTCGACGATGACGACAGCTGGTCCTCGTTCGCGCCGAAGCTGGGCTTCCAGTATGCGCTCAACGAGACCTCGCAGGTGTACGGCTTCTGGACCCAGGGTTACCGGTCCGGCGGCTATAATCTGCGCAACACGTCGCCGACCGCAGCGCCGGGGCCGTTCGATGAAGAGTCGGTCAGCTCGTTCGAGCTGGGTTATAAGGCCGATCTGCTTGACGGCCGCGCCCGCCTGAACATTGCGGCCTTCCATAATGAAGTCGAGGACATGCAGCGTGAGGTGAACCTGGCCGATCCGTTCGCGGGCGTCGTCCAGATCATCCGCAACACCGCTGACGCGACCATTCAGGGTCTCGAGATCGAAGGCCAGTTGTCGATCACCGACAATCTGCTCTTCGTCGGCTCGTTGGGCCTGGTGGACGGCTCCTATGACAGCGTCCTGTTCGACATTTCCGGCGACGGCAATGTGGACGGCGCGGATCTGGCGCTGGATATTCCGCGCCTGGCGCCGCTGACCTACACCGCAGCGCTCATTCACGACGCCGAGCTCGGCGAAGGCCGCACGCTCACCAGCGCGATCCGCTACGGCTATCGTGATGAGAACGCCTACACCGACAATAATCTCGGCTTCTTTGAAGAAGTGGGCCTGTTGGACATCGACTTCACCTTCTCGTTCAATGAAGGCCGGACCGATCTGGCGTTTTATGGCCGCAACATCACCGACGAGGTGACCTTCGGCAACGACACCCAGCTGCCGTCGGCGATCGGGCCGGTGCCGCTGGGCGGCACCTTCTCGCCGCTGGACAAAGGGCGCATCTTCGGCTTCGAAGTCCGCCTGCGGAACTAAGGTCCGCGACAGCCCATGAACCGCGCCGTGTAGAGCCGGTCAGGGAGGAGCGGAGGCCGGGTCTGGAGACAGACCCGGCCTCTTGCATTTCAGGGTCAGGGCGTGACGCTGCGCCAAGGCCCGGCCTGACCGCAGGCGAGCCGGCCGCGGCGGGCCGTTAAACTTCGCTGATGCGCTTATAGGCGGGCAGTGTGAGGAATTCTTCGAACTGGTCGGACAGCGCCAGCGCGGTCAGGATTTCCTGCGCCTCGCCAAACCGCCCGGCCGACCAGGCGTTCTCGCCGATCTCGGCCCGGATGGCCTCGCCCGCCTTGGCGATCAGCGCCTCGACGCGCGCCGCGTCGATGGCGACTCCATCCTCGGTCTTCGCGCCATGGACCCGCCACTGCCAGAGCTGGGCGCGGGAGATCTCCGCGGTCGCGGCGTCCTCCATCAAATTGTGGATCGGCGCCGCCCCGCGGCCCTGCAGCCAGCTGGCGATATAGCGGATGGCCACATCCGCGTTGCCGAACAGGCCCGCTTCCGTGATCGCTCCATCGGCCGGCGCCACGAGCGCGTCGCGGTCTTCGACCACCTCCGGGCGCTTCTCCAGCTGATTGGCCTGCGGCATGACCGCATTGAAGGCGTCCAGGGCCACGTCGACGAGCGCGGGGTGGGCCACCCAGGCGCCGTCATGGCCGATCGAAGCCTCGCGGGTCTTGTCGGCTCTGACCTTGTCGACCGCGGCGGCGTTGGCCGCTTCGTCGTTCTTGACCGGGATGAAGGCGCTCATCCCGCCCATGGCGTGAGCACCGCGCCGGTGGCAGACCGCGATGACCCGTTCGGCGTAAGCGGCCATGAAGGGCGTGGTCATCGTCACCGCCGAGCGGTCGGGCAGCACCTTCGAACCGTCAGTGCGCTGGCGCTTGATATAGCTGAAGATATAGTCCCAGCGCCCGGCGTTGAATCCGGTGATGTTCTCGCGCAGCTCATAGAGAATTTCATCGAGCTCGAACGCCGCCGGCAGGGTTTCGATCAGCACTGTCACGCGCACCGTGCCGGGCGCAAGCCCCAGCGCCGTCTCGCAATGGCGGATGACCAGCGCCCACAATCGCGCCTCAAACCGGGTCTCCAGCTTGGGCAGGTAGAAATACGGCCCGGAGCCGTTCGCCGCGGTCGAGGCGTGATTATGCAGCAGGTAAAGCGCGAAATCGACGAAGCCGCCCGCGACCGGCGCGCCGTCCACTTCGATATGGGCTTCATCCAGATGCAGCCCGCGCACGCGGGCGATCAGGACCGCGGGGTCCTCCTTGAGCGCATAGGATTTGCCGGACTTGGGGTCGGTGAAGCTGATCGTGCGGGCATTGGCGTCGCGCAGATTGATCTGGCCGTCGATGAGATTGCTCCAGCTGGGCGTGGAGGCGTCCTCGAAATCGGCCATGAAGCATTTGGCGCCGGAATTCAGCGCATTGATCACCATCTTGCGGTCGACAGGCCCGGTGATCTCGACGCGCCGATCGGCCAGGTCGGCCGGGGCGGGCGGCACGGTCCACTCGCCCGCGCGGATCGCGGCGGTTTCGGCGGGAAAATCCAATATCTCTTCACCGGCGTCCAATCGCGCCTGGCGCGCGTCGCGCTCGGCCAGGAGGCGGCGGCGCTCGCCATCGTAATTTCGGTGGAGGTCCGCAATCAGGCCCAGCGCCTGCGGGGTGAGAATCTCGTCGAATCCAGGCTTCATCGGGCCGCGGACGGCCAGCCCCTCGATCATATCGCGCATGTCCTGTCCCTCATCTGGCCGGCGGCGTCAGCGCATCGCGCGCCGTGATGACGCCGTCGGGGTCTGCGTAAATCCAGTCGCCGCGGCGGATCACGACGCCGGCGACCGAGACCGGTTCGCCGCGCACGCCCTGGCCGCGTTTTTCCGTCTTCATCGGGCAGAGCGCCAGCGCCAGAAGGCCCAAGGGTTCCGCTCGAAGCTCGCCGATATCGCGCACCGCGCCGTTGACGATGACGCCCGCCCATCCATTCTTGGCCGCCTTGGCGGCCAGATCGCCGCCCATCAGCGCCCGTTTCAGCGAGCCGCCGCCATCGATCACCAGGACGCGGCCGCCGCCCGGTTCGGCCACGGCCTCCTTGACGCGCGAATTGTCTTCATGGGTGAGCAGGGTTTCCGCCGGGCCTGCGAACGCGTCGCGGCCGCCGAAGCTGGTGAACACCGGCGCCAGCACCGAAACCTGTTCGGGGAACGCGTCGCAGAGATCACAAACCGGCGTCATGGCGAAGGCGAACCTTGGAAAGTAGTCGGGCGCCGACACGGACATCCAGCGGTCCATCTCGGCGCCCGATCTGATCTGACCATCCAGCGGGACAGACCAGGGCAGAAGAGGAAGCGGGATCTGCACATCCAGCGGTGCAGTCCGCTTCCGGGGCCCGGACGTCCAGCGGTCCGGGCGAAACGGTCGGCCGCGCCTATTCGGCGGCGGCGGATTTGAACTGGGCGGTCTCCGTGCTTTCCCCCATTGCGGTGGTGGAGGCTTTGCCGCCCGACAAGGTCAGGTTCACAAGATCGAAATAGCCGGTGCCGACTTCGCGCTGGTGGCGCGTGGCCGTGTAGCCGTCCGTTTCGGCGGCGAATTCGGCCTGCTGCAGCTCGGAATACGCGCCCATGCCGCGGTCGCGATAGCCGGACGCCAGCTGGAACATGCCGTGATTGAGCTGGTGGAAGCCGGCCAGGGTGACGAATTGGAATTTATAGCCCATCGCGCCCAGCTCACGCTGGAAGGTCTCGATGGTGGCCTTGTCCAGATTGGCTTCCCAGTTGAAGGATGGCGAGCAGTTATACGCCATCATCTTGCCTGGATGCGCTTTCTGAACCGCCTCGGCGAAGCGGCGCGCCTCGTCCAGGTTCGGCTTGGAGGTCTCCCACCACAGAAGGTCGGCGACCTTGGCGTAGGCGAGGCCCCGCTTGATGCAGTGTTCGACGCCGACGCCCTTTTTCAGGCGGAAGAAGCCCTCGGCCGTGCGGCCGGCGTCGAAATCGATGAATTCATGATCGCGCTCATCAATGTCGGAATTGATCAGCGTGGCGCTTTCCGCATCGGTGCGGGCGACGGTGATCGTCGACACGCCCATCACGTCGGCCGCCAGGCGGGCGGCGTGCAGATTGCGCTCATGCTGGGCGGTCGGGATCAGAACCTTGCCGCCGAGATGGCCGCACTTCTTCTCCGCCGCGACCTGGTCTTCGAAATGGACGCCGGACGCGCCGGCTTCGATGAAGGCCTTCATGATCTCATAGCAGTTCAGCGAGCCGCCGAAACCGGCCTCCGCGTCCGCCACGATCGGGGCGAACCAGTCGCGGCTCGCGGCGCCGGTCTCGGCGACTTCGATCTGATCGGCGCGCTGGAGGGTGCGGTTGATCTTTTTCGCCAGCTCCGGCGCCGAATTGGCCGGATAAAGCGACTGATCGGGATACATGGCGCCGGCGACATTGGCGTCCGCCGCGACCTGCCAGCCTGACAGATAGATCGCTTTCAACCCGGCGCGCACCATTTGCATGGCTTGATTGCCCGACAGGGCGCCCAGGGCGTTGATATAGGGCTCGTGCTTAAGAAGCGACCACAGCTTGACCGCGCCGCGCTCGGCGAGGGTGTGCTGAATGTCGACCGACCCGCGCAGCTTCAACACGTCTTCGGGCGTGTAGTTCCGCTCAATGCCGTCGAAGCGGTCCGGCGTTGCGGAGGGGATGATGTCGTTGAAGCTGGTCATGTCGTCGTCGGCCTTGTCAGCAAGTTGTCTATAGGTAGACACGGCTCCTTCAAAAGGTCGATACGACTTTCAGATTAAAGGAGATGCGGCGTTACAGAATGTGTGGTAAAGCCGTGTGTGAATGTAAATTAGTTTACAAAAGGCGAGGTGATGGAGCGCGCGGACAAGATTTTCGCCGGGCCCCGATTGCGCCGTGAGCGCAAGGCGCTCGGCATGACTCAAGCCCAGCTGGCGGACGCTCTGGGGCTGTCGCCGAGCTATCTCAATTTGATGGAGCGCAATCAGCGTCCGGTCACTGCGCGCGTGTTGCTGGCGCTCGCGAATGCGTTCGACATCGATGTGCGCAGCTTCGGCGCCGAGCATGACCGGCAGATGCTGGCCGACCTTAAAGAGGCGATCGCCGATCCGGCGCTGGAGGGCGCGGATCTGGATATGCGTGATATTCATGACCTGGCCGATGTGCATCCGCGCGGCGCCGAAGCGCTGGCGCGCATCTTCCGCGCCTATCGCGACACCCAGAACGCGGCGGCCGACCTGGCGGCGCGGGCGGAGCGCGGCGACGCCCCCGGCGCCGGGCTGTCCCCGCTGGAGGAGGTCCGGGATGCGCTGGACGGCGCCCAGAATCACTTCCCCCGCCTGGAGGCGGCGGCCGAAACCCTGAGCGAAGCATTGCCGGACGGCGAAAATATGCATGTCCGCCTGCGCGAGCATTTGAAGCGCAATCACGGCGCGGTGGTGCGCATCTATGATGATGAGGTGATGGGCGGGGCGCTGCGGCGCTTTGATTTTCACGCCCGCAAGCTCTTGCTCTCGGACTTGTTGGAGCCTGACGGCCGGATGTTCCACACCGCGGTGACGTTGGTGACCCTGGAGCTGGGCGACCTGCTGGACACGGAGGCGGCGGCGCCGGGCGGTTTGAGCGCGCCGGCGCGTTCGGTGCTGCGGGCGAGCCTGGCCAGCTATGCCGCGGCGGCCTTGCTGATGCCCTATGACGTCTTCTTCAAGGCGGCGGAGGCGGTGCAATACGATATCGAGGCGCTGGCGCGGAGATTCTCCGCCAGCTTCGAACAGGTCTGCCACCGGCTCACCACGCTCAACCGGCCGACCGCGAGCGGCGTGCCGTTTTTCATGCTGCGGGTCGATCAGGCTGGAAACATCACCAAGCGTTTCGGCGGCGGGGTGCTGGCCTTCGCGCGGTCCGGCGGCGGCTGCGTGCGCTGGCGGCTTCACGAAGCCTTCCGCGCGCCGGAAAGGGTTCATGTCCAGGGCTTCGAGCTGCCCGACGGCGCCCGCTATATCTCCATCACCAAGGCGGTCGCCCGCCAGCTGCCCAGCGGCGGCGCGGCGCTGCATGCGGTGACATTGGGCTGCGCCGCGGAGAATGCGGACCGAATCGCCTACACGCTCGGCGGTGACTTCACGCCTGCGGGACTGTCCTGCCGGCTGTGCGAACGCGGCGACTGCGCCGAGCGCGCCTTCCCGCCCCTGCAGCGGGAGTTGAAGATCGATCCCCACGCCCGCGGACCGGCGCCCTTTGCATTTTGAACCAAGTCTCTTCGCGGCGGCGCGGCGGCGCGCTATGGTCGATCGATCCGTTCGGCGATTCCTTGATTGATGCCTGCCATGCTCTCGCCCCGACGCCAGACCGCCTTGATTTCGCTTGCGCTCTTCGTGGGGCTGGGCGCGCTGGCGATTCACGCCAGCCCGGTGTCGGCCGGCGCGCTTGAGGCGCGGCTCCAGGAGCGGGCGGAGGCGTCGCTGCGCGCCATTCGCGCTGATGACTGGGCCAGCGTGGAGCTGAACGGTCAGGTGGCCACGCTGACCGGTCTGGCGCCCAATCGCCGGGCGCAGAGCGCGGCCCTGGACGCCGTGGCGCGCGCCAATTGGGCCGGCGGCGTCGTCGCCGGCGGCGTGACCGAAGTCATCGACCAGTCCCGGCTGGCGCGCGACGGGGCGAAGGTGCAGTTCAACGCCGACTTGTCCGGCGGCCGCGTCGTCATACGCGGCCTGGCGCCGGACGCGGCCATGGTCGATCAGATCGAGGCCGAGGCGCGGCGCCTGTTCACAGCCGGCGCCGATGTCGACCTGACCCTGGCGCCGGGTTCCGCGCCGGAGGGTTTTGAAGTCGCCGTTCGCCTGCTGCTCGCCGAGTTGTCGCGTCTGGATGTCGGCGGCGGACGCATCACCAGCGATCGCATGGTGCTGACCGGGCTCGCCTCCAGCACGGCGACCGCGACCCAGGCCCGCCTGTCCATTGAACGCGGCGTCGCCGGATTTGACGGCGCAGCCCTGGTGCGCACCGATGGCGGGCGCTTCAATACCGAAATCCTAGATCCGATCCATTGCCGCCTCTTGATCGATTCCGCGCTCGGAGGCGATCCGATCGCCTTCGCGCCCGGCGGCGACAGCCTGAGCGAAAGCTCAAGCGCGGGCCTGCGGCGCGCCGGCGCCGTCTTCGCGGCCTGCACCGCCTCGCCGCTGGTGATCGCCGTGCGTGCGGAAGGCCCGCGTGCGGCCGATGAGGCGCTCGCCCTGGCGCGCTCTGAAGCGGTGATTGAAGCCATGGCCGCGGCCGGCGCCGCGCGGGAGCGCTTCCTGGCCGAAAGCGCGCCGCCGGAGGCTGAACGCGCCCTGCGCTTTGAGCTGGCCGCTCCGCCGCCCGCCGACCCGCAACCTGACCCCGAGCCGACACAAGGATGAGCGCATGCTTTGGCTGATCTGGCATATGTGGATACTGATCGCGCTGGCCTTTTTCGGCGGCGTCATCGCCGGCTGGGTGATCCGCGCCCGCTCCGACGAGGCGCCCGAACGGCCTTTGCTGGAGACGATCGAGGCGACGGCGGTCGTGCCCGCCAGCGAGGTCGCCGAGCCGGCGCCGGCTGAGCCTCGATCGGAAACCAGGCCTGAAGACCAATCCGAGCCCGGCGGCGCGCCGGAGGCTGACGCGGACGCCCCGGCGGAGGCCGCGGTCGAGGCCGAATCCGAACCGGTCGCCGATGCGGCGATAGGTCAATCCAGCGAAGCCGTCCCAGAGGATGATCTGACCGCGATCAAGGGTCTGGGCCCCAAGGCGGCCGAAAAGCTCAAGGCTGAAGGCGTCACGCGCCTTGATCAGATTGCAGCCTGGACAAAGGCCGATATCGAGCGCTTCGACGCCCTGATCAATGGTCGCGGCCGTATCGCCCGTGATGGATGGGTTGCTCAGGCGAAAGCGCTCGCGAAGGGGTGACGCGCCTGCGCGCGCGCTTCGCTCTTTGGGGGCGGCGTCACCGGCGCGCATTCAACAGGCGTTGCGCCGCCTCGCTGGCCGGCAGGCGGCCCTCGGCGACCGCCTGCTCCAGCGTCGGAGCGGCGGCGGTCACGCCAGGATCGGCCTTGAAGTCGGCCAGGACCTGCTCCTCGACCATGGACCACAGCCAGCGCACCTGCTGACCGCTGCGCTTGCCGGCGAGCGCGCCGGCCTTCTCCAGCGCCCCACGGTGCGCGCAGACGGCGTCCCAGAGCCGGTCCATGCCGTCCGCATTGAGCGCCGAGCCGGTCAGCACCGCCGGCGTCCAATGTGGCGAGACCGGCGCGAACAGGTGCAGCGCGGCGGTCAGATCCCGCGCCGCGCGCCGGGCGCGGATTTCATTGTCGCCGTCCGCCTTGTTGACGAAGAGAATCTCCGCCAGCTCCAGCAAGCCCTTCTTGATGCCCTGCAATTCATCCCCGGCGCCGGGCAGCATCAAGGCGATGAAGACGTCGACCATGTCCGCGACCACGGTCTCGGACTGTCCGACGCCCACCGTCTCCACGATCACCACGTCATAGCCGGCCGCTTCGCACAGCAGCATGGATTCACGAGTCTTGCGGGCCACTCCGCCCAGCGTCCCGGCGCTGGGAGAGGGCCGGATGAAGGCGTTTGGATCAGTCGCCAGGGCGCCCATGCGCGTCTTGTCGCCCAGGATCGAGCCCTTGGTGCGCGAAGAGGAGGGATCCACCGCCAGCACCGCGACCCGGCGGCCCTGGGCGGTCAGATAGCCGCCCAGCGCTTCGATGAGGGTGGATTTGCCGACCCCCGGCACGCCGGTCAAGCCGATGCGCCAGGCCTCGCCGGTCCGATCCATCACGGCGGTCAAAAGCGCGCGGGCTTCAACCTGATGGTCGGCGCGTGTGGACTCCACCCGCGTGATGGCGCGCGCCAGAGCCGCGCGATCGCCGGCGAGGAGGCGCTCGGCCAAGGATTGGACGGCGTTGGAATGAGCGGCGTCGGACATGGCCGGACTTCACAGCGCTTTGCGCGCAGGGGCAAGACAGGCGGTCATTATGAGGGGCTTAGAGCCCGCCGGGGCGCAGCATCGCGGCGGCGTCATAGGCGCGGTCCGGGCTTTCGCCGCGTCCGGCGATGATTTCGATGGTCGCCAGGGCGCTGCGTCTCTGGTTCGGGCTCAACGCGACGCCGACGCCGACGCCGGTGCCGGACCAGCCGCGCGAACCCCAGCCGCGCGAGACCGATCCTCCGACACGGACGGGCGAGCGCCGATCGCCCTCGGTTTCGGTCACCCGGTCGATCACCTCGAACCATTCAAACCCGTTTTGCAACGTCAGTTCCGCCGCACGGCGCAGCACCAGGCGTTCGGCTTCAAGCCGGGCGTCATCGCCCTGGGCCATATAGCTCACCCGCCAGCGGTCATCCTCGATTCGGATCTGGCTGAACCCGACGCCGCCGGGATGAGCGGCGGCCGGGCCATAGACCGGCGGCGCGCCGGCGCAGGCGGTCAGGGCGAGGCCAAGCAGGCTAATCAGCACAAGGCGCATGGGCGGCTCTCCGAAGTTCGGCGCAGTTATGAGCTTATCTGATTTGCCCAGCCGGCGCAGCCGTCATCTCCGGGTGAAGGCCGCGAATACGAGCGCCGCGATCACGCCTGATCCGGCGCCGATCAAGGGCAGGGCGAACACGCCGGGCAATTCGGGAACCGTGAGCATCGCCAGATCGCGGCCGCCGGCCAGTGCGGAGGCGACCGTGCCGCCATGGACCCGATGCAGATAGGCGCCCATGGCCGCAAATCCCGCCCCGGCGCCGCCCAGCCAGACGGCGACCGGCCCAAGCCCGACAGCCCGCAAGACCAGCCAGATCAGAACGAAAGCGAGCGCGGCCGGATAGGCGAACAATAAGGCGGAAAACCAGATTGAGGCCGCCAGCGGCGCCAGTTCGGCGACCGGCAGCGCCGCGCCTTCCGCATCAGTCATGACGAAATGGATCATCATGGCCAAGACGCACACCACCGCCCCGAAAGCCGGTGCGATGACAAAGCCTGTGAAAACGCCGCGCATATCCGCCTGCATATCGCGCCCCCTCAGCTGATGCAGCGCGCCGAGCTTAGCGCGTGAGAGCAGCGAACGAAATGCGCGAGGCGGGCCCGCCTTCGTTCCGGCCAAAGCCCAGGACCGACCGACTGCGCCGAGATTTCATCCCAGAGACGCCGTCCATGAATCCCGGCGTTTTCTTTGGTCGGCGGCGCTCAAGCCGCGTGACCCATCCATTTTTGTCTTCCCCAGCGAAAGCTCGGGCCCATAGGCTCGTTGCGCTATGCTTATGGCTCTGTGGATCCCAGCTTTTGCTGGGAAAGGGAGGCGAGCACGCCGAACGCCGCCTCAGCGCGAAGCGCTGGGCGGTTGTGAAAGTGGGAGGGGCGCGGGAGACGTCCGGGCCGTTATGGTCGAGTATGGTTTTATTGAAGCCCGTGAAGGCTCCCGCGCCATAAGGGTGATTTGTCGAACGGCCTGATGGCTGGGCTCGAAGACCCACTTTTCATGCTGCCTTGCAGAA
>LYSW01000052.1 GCA_001657295.1 Oceanicaulis sp. BBD 1991-10
CAACCGCTCCCGCGGCGCTCCGTGATCTCCACCCCACCCTGGCCCTCCCCATCAAGGGGAGCGAAGAATGCTCATCGCTCTGACACGGAGTTATAAGCGTCATGCCCGAGCCTCACGCCCAAAGCCTTGCCGCCGTCACCTATCTCGTCGCCGACTATGATGACGCCATCGGCTGGTTCACCGGCAAGCTCGGTTTCACCCTGGTCAGCGATCAAGCGTTGAGCGA
Source organism: Oceanicaulis sp. BBD 1991-10 (assembly GCA_001657295.1). Lineage (GTDB taxonomy): Bacteria > Pseudomonadota > Alphaproteobacteria > Caulobacterales > Maricaulaceae > Oceanicaulis. Next base: position 227 of record LYSW01000052.1, read on the forward strand.
GACCAAGCGCTGGGTCGAGGTTGCGGCGGAGCCCGGCGGCGTGCGTCTCTTGCTCGCCAAAGCCACGACGCCCGCGCAGATCGCCGCGATCGGCGAAGCGGCCGGCGACCGGGTCGCCTTCTTCCTGCACGCCTCGGACCTAGAGAGGAAGCGCGTGGCGATGGAAGCGGCAGGCGTGCGCTTTGAAGAAGCCACGCGCCATGAGCCCTATGGCAAAGTCGCGGTGTTTCGAGACCTTTATGGCAATCGCTGGGATCTGCTGGAGCCTGCTGCCTAGAGCACCCGCTCGGCCCGGCTGACGGCGCCGGCATGGCTTACAGGATCGCGCCGGACCGCGCTTTGCCCGGTCCCCGGCCTTAACGGCGGTCAATCCTTCGCCCCTGCTCGCGCCCCCGGGGCTTGACGCCGAGAACTCCATTTGTTACTCGTATTGTTACATTAAAAATGTCTCAGAGGTATGGTCAGGATGAGTAAGGACAGACGGTTTTCGACCGCTATTCACATCCTGACCGTCTTGGCGTTCGGAGCCCCGGATCTTGTCAGCAGCCAATCCATCTCGCTGGGCTTACGAACGAACCCAGCGCTCGTCCGGCGGGTCCTCACAAAGCTCTCCGAGAGTGGTTTGGTTGTATCGACCAAAGGCCCGGGCGGCGGCAGTTGCCTTGCGAAACCCGCAGACGAGATATCCTTGAGAGACGTGTATATGGCTGTCAGAGAAGGACCTATTTTTGGCTCTTTTGACAAAGACCCCTACAGCGGATGCAAAGTGAGCCGCAATATTGGAGGCGTTCTGACCAATGTTTACAGTGAACTTGAAGAAACTTTAATGGCCGGCATGGACGAGGTCACGATCGCCAGGATTCTGGAATCGGTCGGCTAAAAAATTTGACCTTAAATGTTACTTTTATTGTGACATTTAAGGTCAATCCAAACCGAAAGGAGTTGAAAATGCACAAGAAAACAATCGCAGTCATCGGGGCGACGGGGTCACAAGGGGGGGGCGTTGTGGAGGCGTTGCTCAAAGATGGAAGCTTTACTGTAAGAGCCATCACAAGAGACCCCGCCCGCTACGCAGGCGGCGCCCATGAAGTCGCAAAAGGTGATTTGTCAGATTTGAACGCCCTGAAAGCGGCCTTTACAGGCGCCCATGGGGTCTTCGTGGTGACGAATTTCATGGAAGGCGCGGACGAAATCGCCCAAGGCCGGTTAGCAGTCGACGCCGCCAAGGCCGCCGACGTTGACCATTTCGTTTGGTCAACCTTGCCGGATATCGAGACGATCAGTAACGGCAAGTTCCAAGCGCCAAATTTCTCCAACAAAGCCAAAGTGGACGAGATCGTCAGGGCGGCAGACTTCCCCCACTCAACCTTTGTTCAGCCGCCGTTTTATTTTCAAAATTTCACCGGGATCATGTCCCCACAAGAACAACCCGGTGGGTCTGTGGGGTGGGCGCTGCCGATCGATCCGTCAAAACAAGTCATCCACATGGCCGACATAAAGGATTTGGGAAAGGTGGTGGCCGGCGCCTTTCTCAACGCAGATCGCGTGGGCGACGGGCAACACCTTTCGGTCGCCGCCGGGCTGTTCAGCTTCAACGATGTCCTCGATGAATTTAGGTGGAACGGCCACAAATACACCTTCACCGAAGTTCCAAAGGATGTCTTCAAAACCCTTTTTGAGGGGGCCGAAATCATCACTGAATCCTTCGGGTACTTTGAAGAATACACGTATATGGGCCCAGGGTCCGACGCGCGCATTGAGCTCGCAAGAGAGATCGCCACTGAAGCGTTCACCCCTCTCGGCGAGTGGATTGAAGCTCAAGACATGGGGGCCTCTAATGGATAAGTCAGAACAGCGCACCATCGCCGTCTTCGGCGGCACCGGCCGCCAAGGCGGCAGCGTTGCGCGCTATTTGAGCGAGCACGGCTCCTTCAATGTACGGGTCATCACGCGCAATCCTGCAGCGTCGCAGGACTTTGCCGACGAAGTCGTCTACGGCGACCTCACCAAGCCCGAAACCCTCGATGAAGCGTTGGCGGGCGCCTACGGCGTCTTCCTCGTCACAAATTACTGGTCGCAATCGACGCCTGAGGACTGGGCGCAAACGCCCGTTGGCGAGTGGTCCGATCCGGTCGACGAGTTCGCGCAGGGAAAAGCGGCTGTTGAAGCCGCCTTGAGACATGGCGTTAAGCATTTCATCTGGTCAACGCTCCCCGACACGTCACAGATTTCAAACGGGCAGTACAACCTGCCCTTCTGGACGGGCAAGGCCAGGCTTGACGAGGTCGTCGCAAAGGCAGGGTTTGAATACTTCAGCTTTGTTGAAGCGCCGTTTTACTACCAAAACTTCCTGAAGGAGGTCGCCCCGGCGCCCCAAAGCGATGGAAGCTTCGCGTGGAGTTTGCCGATGCGGCCCGATTCAAGGGTCATGCACATGGCCGATATCGATCAAATCGGATCGATCGTTCTTGGGGCTTTCCTTAATCCGGAGGCCGTCGGCCAGGGCCAGCATTTGTCACTAAGCGCCGGCGCCTACAGCTGGGCCGATGTCGTGCGGATTTTTCGCGCCCTTGGGCATGATGTTGTCTTCAACCAAGTCGAGGACACCATTTTCGATGGACTATTCCCCGGAGCAAAAAGCGTCCGTGAATCGCAACAATATATGGAGAGCCATACTTATTTTGGACCGGAGGCCGACAGGAAGATCGCGCTGGCGCATTCTATCGCGACCGAACCGCTCACGACGCTCGAGGATTGGTTGACGGCGAATATGCCAAGCTAGAGCAGCGCGGGTCGGCGCCTCCCCTGGCGCATCAACCGCTATGCGGCGGATGTACGCCACGATGAGTGGGAGGCAGGAGCGCAATTGCTCAGAGCGTTGGGCCCCGGATTGATCCTGGGCCAATCGGGTGGTGCAAAACGACGCTTGAGAAGGTCGGAGCCTGGGCGAAGGCGCCGCCGGACGCACATCGCTCTTCATCTCAGCTTTCGTTCGAGACCGAAGCGTGTCAACCGCTTGGCGCGCTTCACCGCTCCGCCGCCGGCTCCAGCACGGTTTCGATCGTCCGGTCGATCAGCTTGATTTCCTTAAACAGGATCTCGACGCGCTCGCGCTGATCGGCGGGCGTGAAGATGGATCCGGCCTCAAACAGATCGCCGGTCTCCGCCGCGATGAGCAGTTCGCCCTCACCGTCGCCGTCGGCCAGGGTCTCGTCGAAGACGCAGCGCACATTCTTGCCCTTCAGCAAGGTCTCCAGCTCAAGGAGCCGTTCCATGAAGCTGGGCGTGAGCAGATAGCGCGCCATGACCTGGTCGGTGCCGTAGACTTCGAACAGCTTTTCAAAGGTCGGATCGACAAGGCCGATGCGCTCCAGCTTCCGGCCCGCCCGGCCGAAGGTCTTCTTGGCCCAGCCGTCCAAGGCGTTGAACAGGCCTTTGTCGCGCGTCACCAGGGTCACGCCTTCAATGGTGCGGGGAAAGCGGATCCGGATCAGCGCGCCATGGAAGACTGTGACGTAATAGGTCCGGTTCTTGGACCGGCGGCGCTGCTTGAGCTCCGCCTCATAAAGCTCGAAATCGGCGCCATGGGCCTGACCGGAGAAGTGATCTTCAAAGCTGCGCCGGTCATGGGAGGGCACCAGGCCATGGGCGCGAAAACTATCGAACTGCGCCGGCGATCCCGGCTTCTCGCGATAGCGCAGCCCGAAGCCTTCCGCGAGGCGCTGATTGAGCCCGATCTTCAGTTTTTCCTTCAGGCTGCCGAGCGGTGCGAAGCCCCAGCCGATCGCCAGCGCGGCGGCGACGACGCCCAAGACGGCGCTGAGCGGACCGGGCGCCTGAAACAAAGCGCTCGCGCCGCCCACGATGACCGCCGCGCCGACGCCGATCGGCAGGCTGACCCAGAAACGGCGCAGCGCCTCCTGACGCTGAGCCTCCAGCGTCTCCAGCCAGGGCTGCAGATCATTCCAGGCTTCGTCGAGATTCTGCATGCCGCCTCCCCTCACCCACAAAAAAAGGGCGCTGGAACGCCAGCGCCCCTTATTCAGCAATGCCGGTCCCCTACGGGCCCGGTCAGCGGCGCCGGCGGGCGATTCGCTCAACCTCGGCCTGGACCTTCTCCTCCACGATGCTGGGAAGATTGTCGTCCAGCCATTGCTTGAGCATCGGACGCATCATCTCGCGGACGATGCCCTCCAGCGTCTGGCCCTGTTCAGAGGATACGCGAAGATTTTCAGACAGCGCCGCGAACATGCCGGCCGCGGCGCTCGCCGGAGCCGCGTCCACCAGCGCGTCTTCCTCTTCCGCTTCCGCAGCGACGGGCTCAGGCTCGGCCTCGAACACCGGCTCAGGTTCGGGCTCAGCCTCGTCCTCGCGGTCGACGATCACGATGTCTTCAGCGACGCTGATCGGTTCTTCGACCGGCTCAGCCTCCTCTTCGACGCGGTCGGTCAGTTCGAGCGCGTCGTCCTCGACAACAGGCTCCGGTTCGGGCTCGGGTTCCGGCTCAGGCTCGACTTCGGCGACCGGCTCGGGCTCAGGCTCAGGCGCGACTTCAGCAACAGGCTCCGGCTCAGCGTCCGGTTCGGCCGCGGCTTCGGCCGGCTTGTCTTCGTCATCCTCATTGATGATGCGCCGGATGGAGGCGAGGATCTCCTCCATGGTCGGTTCTTGTTCGGCGTTTTCCTGAGCCATGGGATTTTCCTTATCCGTCGAGGGGGTAACGAACAGGAATCGAAGTTAGGCGCGCCCGACAAGCCCTGTCCAGCGCTGCGCACGGTTTTACCGCTTTTCCTGGGGGCAAGCGCCTAATTCCAGGGCGTCAGGTCGATATTGTAACCGCGCGCAGCCTCGAATCGGGCTTCCGGATCGTCGGCCTCGACCGGAAGCGCGAGCGCCTGGGCGCCCAGAAGCCCCATGGATTGCAGCACGCCGTAGCTCGCCACGGTCAGGTCGCGCTCGGCCCGGACCAGCTCCAGCCGGGAATTGAGCAATTCCTGCTCCGCATTAAGCACGTCCAGCGTGGTGCGAAGACCGACAAACGCTTCCTGCTCCACGCCCTCAAATGCGATCTCGTTCGCCCGCACCGCTTCGCGGCTCGACTCAATCACGGCGAGCGCGGAGAGATAATTATTCCAGGCGTTCGTCACGCCTTCGATCACCTGCCGGCGGACATTGACGTTGGTGAGACGCGCTTCGTCGGCGCCGGCCAACGCTTCGCGCACGCGCGAGCGGTTCAGACCCCCGGTGAAGATCGGCACGGATACGCGCGCCGTCACCGTGGCGCTGCCCTGAGCCTGTCCGGTGAAATCGGATTGACGGCCCTCGCTGGCGGAGGCGGACAGGCTGACTTCCGGGCGCAGGGCGCCGCGGGCGACGTCAACGCCCAGCTCGGCCGCCTGAACGGAAAACTCAGACGCCTGAAGATCCGGGTTGACCGCGAGCGCGGTCTCCAGCGCGTCCGCCAGGCCTTGAGGCAGGTTCGGCGCGGCCTCAGCCGCATCCGGCTCGCTCGCCTCCACCCCGGTCACCCGCGCATAGCGCGCGCGCGCGGCGGCGAGCTGCGCCTGGGCGGCGGAGAGCTGGGCGCGGGCGCCGGACAGGCGCGCCTCGGCCTGCGCCACGTCGGTGCGCGTGATCTCCCCGACTTCGAAACGGTCGCGCGCGGCGCGCAGCTGCTCGGCCAGCACCTCGACATTATTGGATCGGATCGCCACGACCTGCTGGTCGCGCACGACCTCGGCGTGGGCGGCGACGGCGTCGATCAGAACGGACTGCTCCACCGAGCGGAGCTGGGCGCGGCCCGCTTGAATCCGCGCCAGCGCGGCGTTGATCCCGCCATCGGTCCGGCCGCCGCGATAGAGCGACTGGCTGAGATTGACGCCATAGCCGATCGATCCGTCAGGGCTGAATGCGAAGGTTCCGCCCCAGCGTTCGGTCTCGGAGACGTCGGCGCTCGCCGACAAGGTCGGCAGCTGCGCCGAGCGCGCCTGGAAGAAGCCTTCTTCGGTCTGGCGCAGGCGGGCCCGCTGCGCGGCCAGGGTCGGGTTGCTCTGATAGGCGGAGACCAGCGTGTCTTCGAGCGATTGCGCCATCGCCGACGGCAGAAGCGCGGCCGCAGCGACGCTCAGGGACAAAAGCGCGGAGCGCACAGGGAGTTTCATCGCCAACCTCTTTCGCCGTCGCCGGCTTTTTATCGACGCATCCGCGCCTTAGCGGAGCATATATAGCGCAATCCCAAAAAGTGAACAGTGTTCACTTTTCTCCGACGCGCAGAAAAATCGCCGCAGCGTCGATTAGAACACGAAGCCGTCTTCAGGCTCGAAACCGCCAAGATAGGGCGGCGCCGTGTCGAAGACAGCGCGCTCGCCGACATGGCCGCGCGCTTTGGTGTAGATACGCGCCCGCCCGACAGAGCCGTCGCGTTCGATCACCGCCAGGCGGCCGCCTTCGGCGAGCTGGTCCAGCCAGCTTTGCGGGGTTTTCGCCACCGCGCCATTGACAAATATCACGTCGAACGGGCCCTGCCCCGGAACGCCGTCCTTAAGGTCGCCCTCCACGGTCACGGCGTTGTCCGCGCCGATCTCGGCAAGGCGCTCGCCGGCTTTCGTCGCAAAGCCCGCCCCGTCTTGCTCCAGGCCCACGACCGTCTCCGCCAGGCGCGCCAGCACGGCGGTGGAATAGCCGCGCCCGAAGGCGACATCGAGGACGATATCGCCGGCGTGCACGTCGGCCGCCTGGATCAGCTTGGCCAGATCGACCGGCGTGAGCATCACCCGCCCGTCCGCCAGCTCGATCTCAGCATCGGAATAGGCTTTGGCGAGCTTGGATTTCGGCACGAAATTCTCGCGCGGAATCTCCGCCATCGCGTCCTGGATACGATGGTCCGTGACGTCGGAGGGACGGATCTGGCTATTGACCATGGCGAGGCGGGCGGCGGCGTAGTCGGTCATGGCGATCGGTTCGCTCTTTGCTGGCTCGCGCGCCCGTGCGCGCGGCTGTAAGGCGGGCTTATATCGCCGGGCCCGGCGGCGGGGCAAGGCGCTAAACCGCCTCACACGGCGCGTGCTGCACCGAACTTGTTCAAGCGCGTTGCAGGCCTTGGTCCGATTGGCTAAAGCTTTGCGCTCGCTTCTGCTTGGCGCCATGGCGGAGTGGTGACGCAGCGGACTGCAAATCCGTGTACCCCGGTTCGATTCCGGGTGGCGCCTCCAGAAGTGCTCTCCTTCGTGTTCCGTCCTTCGGCCCGACCGTGCGGTCGATCCTCGCCTGCGCTGCGGACGGCTATCGGCCTTGCGCGCCTTGGCGGGCTCCGGGAGCACGGCGCTCAGCGGTCATGATTCAGGTCATCCGCCCCCCATGCCTGTTGGATTGCAGCCTCTTCGCACAGCTCCCCCGGACCAGCCGGGATGACGGTGCGAAAGCGCGACAAACGCGCAGAGCCAAGGTCTCCAGTCGGTGACGCTTGAACGCGGGAAGGTCGTCGGACCCGACCGATCGGAGGCGATGGTCTACTCCGCCGCGCTCGCATGCGGGTGATCGATCACGCCCGCCTTTTCCAGATGCGGCTTCAACCGGCCGATAAAGGCCAGGAAGGTCATGCGGTAATCGCTGATCAGCGACCAGACCGGGTGGATGAAGGTCGCCGGCTTGTTGCGCTCGATGAAGGCGTGGCTGACCCAGGCGAAGCCATATCCCGCGAGCGGATAGAGCAGCAGCGCCCACCAGGTCTGAGTGATCAGCGCGCCCGCCAGGATGGCGGTGGCCAGCACCGTGCCCGCATAATGCATATAGCGCGTGCCGGATTCGGCGTGCTCGCGCAGATAATAGGGCCAGAATTCCGCATAGGTCGCACTGCGCTCGGCCATGATGCTCCTCCCTGACATCGTCTGACGGCACGTGGTGTAGCACGCTGGCGGGCGCGATGCGACGCGAAGGCTGGAAATCTTTATTAACGTTAGCGCTCTGTTAACCGCCGACTCAGTATTCATTTACGTGTCTTCCCTCGAAGACACCCCACCATCCACCCAATGCCTTTTCGGGAGCTCTCGGGCTCCCGATTTTTTTTGCGCGCCTTGATGCTGCGGCCGGGTGCGAAAGGCGGACCCTGCGCGCTTGCGCGGCGCGAACAGCATTGCTAAAGACCTCGCCTCCATCGCGGGAGCATATTCCCCGGTAGCTCAGTTGGTAGAGCAGGTGACTGTTAATCACCGGGTCGGCGGTTCGAGCCCGTCCCGGGGAGCCATCCCGCGAAGGTCTTCAATACAATTTGATCGGCTGGTTGCGACCACCGCGCGCCCTGGCGTGGGACAGGGTATTGCAGGTCAGTTCAGCACCGCCAGCATCGCCTGCGCGGACGCCGAGGAGAGCGCCGCCCGGTCGGCGTCCAAGGCCTCGGGCATCGCCGCCGACGGATAAGCCTCGCCCAGAAGCGCGAGCGCCGCTTCAATCCGCTCCGCCGCCTCCGAATCCGCCGCGCTCACCGCGTCCGCCTGATCCCGGTAGGCCATTTCAGCGGCGCGAAAGAATCCATACCCATCCAGATACGGGCCATAGGCCCCCGCCCGTTGTGCGATTCGATACATGTCAGCCGCACGGTCGATCTGATCGACCGCGACGCCCGCCGCGATATCGGCCGGGGTTGATTCGTCGTCCGGCGCGAATGCCTGGGCCGCACCGATCATTGCGAGAATCTCGCCCGCCCGCTCGGCGATCTGTTCCGAGGATTCGCCCTCAAGCACAGCCAGGGAGGCTTCGGTGAACAGGGCGTCGAACGGCGCGACGCCGCGCGCCAAAAAGACCGGCTCCATATCCAGAAGCACTTCGCTGACAGGATGCGCGAACATCTCGGCGGCGGCCTCGACCCGCCCGGCCGCATGGGCGTCGCGCGCGGCGATCACATGGGCGGCCGCGATGGCCAGCGACGAGTTGAAGACCACCGCGCTGGTATAGGCGTCTCCAATCGAAACGCCCCCCTCGCCTTCTCCGCCTTCGCCCATCTGGCCCATCGGCGCGTGCGAGCCAGCCGGCGCTTGGGATTCGGCGGGCGTCGGGGCGTCGGCGACCGGCCCATCCGGCGCCGGGGCGTCGGCGGCGTCACAAGCGGTCAGGAGCCCGCCGCTGATGACCAGGCCGAGGCCCAGGCTGGTGACACGTTTCAAACGTGAATTCATCAGTCTACCTTTCAGCCGGGTCTCCGGGCGGGTATGCCGGGAGCGTTCTGCAACTCAGTCGCAAAGACATTATCATGCTGCTGACCATCGGCGAGGTCTTAAGTCCGGACCAACTGACGCAGGTGCGCGAAGACCTGGCCCTGCTGAGCTGGCGCAACGGCGCGGAGACGGCCGGCCGTCAGGCGCGCGCGGTGAAGCAGAATCTGCAGGCCGACCTGTCCTCGCGCGCCGGCGCGGCGGTGCGGCGGCGGCTCGATTCGATTCTTCAATCCCATCCGGTGCTGAACAGCGCGGCGCGGCCCAAGTGTTTCTCACCCGTCCTGATCAGCCGCACGCCCGCGGGCGGCGGCTATGGCGCCCATATCGACAACGCTTTCATGGGCGCCGGCCAGAATCGCCTGCGCACGGATCTGGCCTTCACGCTCTTTCTCAGCGCGCCGGACGAGTATGAGGGCGGCGAACTTGTCATCGACCGGCCAGGCGAAAGCCAGTCGGTGAAGCTGAAAGCGGGAGATCTGGTGCTCTACCCGGCGACCTATCTGCACGCGGTCCAGCCGGTGACCGCGGGCGAGCGACTGGCGTGCGTGGGCTGGATAGAAAGCCTCGTGCGCCAGGCCTGCGACCGGGAAATCCTGTTTGATCTGGAAAATCTCAAGGCCGGCTTGGCCGATCACTTCGAGCCGGATTCGGCGGAGCGCCTGATCGCAGCGAAGCTGTTCTCCAACCTGCTGCGCCGGCTGTCGGACTGACCCCGGCCATGCACGCCCCTTTGCCCCTGACCCGTGATCTCGTGCTTGTCGGCGGCGGGCATGCGCATGCGCTGGTGCTGAAACGCTGGGGCATGCGGCCATTGCCCGGCGTTCGGGTGACGGTGATCGATCCCAATCCGACCACCGCCTATACGGGCATGCTGCCAGGCTTTGTCGCGGGCCATTATCCGCATGACGCGCTGGAGATTGATCTGGTCCGCCTGGCGCGCTTTGCAGGCGCGCGAATTCTTCTGGACGAGGCCGTCAGCATTGATCCGGATGCGAGAACCGTCCGCCTGAAGGGCCAGGCCCCGGTCCGGTTCGACATTGCAAGCCTGGATATTGGCGCGACCGGCAAGGCGCCGGACATCACAGGGTTCGCCGATCATGTTGTTCCGGCCAAGCCGCTGGCGCGTTTCGCGGACGCCTGGGCGGGCTTTCTGAACGGTCGGGCGACGGGCGCGCGCCGCGTGGCGGTCATCGGCGCCGGCGCCGCGGGCGTCGAGCTGGCGCTGGCGGCGCGTCACCGGCTTGAGGCGGAAGGCGCGACGCCGCGCGTCGCTCTGATCGAGGCGCGCGACACCGTCGCACCCGAGCTCGGCGCGCTGGCGCGCGCTCAGCTTAGAACCGCTCTGGCGAAGGCCGGCGTGCAGATTTGGCTCAACGCCGAGATTGAAGCGGTCACCGAGTCCGGCGTGGCGTTGTCCGGCGGCGAGTTCATCGAAGCGGACTTCATCATCGGTGCGACCGGCGTGATGGCCTGGCCCTGGCTGAACCAGACGCCGCTGGAGACGCAGGACGGCTTCATCTGCGTCGACCGGCAGCTGCGCAGCCTGAGCCACCCGCACATCCATGCGGCGGGCGATTGCGCCCATCTGTCGGCGTCCCCGCGCCCGAAGGCGGGCGTTTTCGCGGTCCGCGCCGCACCGATACTTGAAGCCAATCTGCGCGCAGCGCTGCAGGGCGCGATCGCATCGGCGAGCTTCAGACCGCAGCGCGATTACCTGAAACTCATCAGCACCGGATCGAAATCCGCCCTCGCGGAGAAATTCGGCCTCGCCCACGGGGCGCCTTGGCTCTGGCGGATGAAGGACTGGATCGACCGGCGCTTCATGCGCTCGCTGTCGGACCTCAAGCCGATGACCAGCGACCCGCCCAAAGGCCCCGTCGCAGCGGAGGTCGGCTCGCTCCTCGGCGACGGCCAGCCGCTTTGCGGCGGTTGCGGATCCAAGACCGGGCGAGAGGCGCTGTCGGCGGGGCTGTCCGGGCTAGCTGCGATCCGTCGCGAGGACGTGCTGACCGGCGCCGGAGACGACGCGGCGGTCTTGACGTCGGGAGACGGCGTCCAGGTCATCACCACCGACCATTTGCGCGCCTTCACCTCTGATGTCCGCCGCTTCGCCTCGATCACCGCCGTGCACTGCCTGGGCGATGTCTGGGCTTGCGGCGCCCGCCCCCAGGCCGCCCTCGCGACACTGATCCTGCCGCCGATGTCGGACGCGTTGCAGGCGGCGACGATCGCCGAAATCATGGACGCGGCCGGCGCCGTGTTCGGCGAGGCCGGCGCGGACATTGTCGGCGGCCACACCACCACCGGCGCGGAATTAAGCCTGGGTTTCACGGTCACCGGGCTCGCGGACGCCGCGGTCACCCAGGCCGGAGCCCGGCCCGGCGACGTGCTCGCGCTCACCAAGCCGATCGGAACCGGCGTCATGCTCGCCGGAGACATGGCGTTGAAGGCCGGCGGCCGCGACGTGGCGAGATGCTGGGCGAGCATGGCCCGCGACCAGCATCGCGCCGCCGCGATCCTGGGACCGGTCGCGCATGCCATGACCGACGTCACCGGCTTCGGGCTCGCCGGGCATCTGCGCGCCTTGATGGCGCCGAATCTGAGCGCACACCTCAGTCTGGACGATGTCCCGCTGCTGAACGGCGCGCTCGCATTGGCCGGCGGCGGCGTGCGTTCATCGCTGTTCAAAGCCAATCAGCCGCCCCCCGATATCCTGGACGCGCCAGCTGGACCACGCCGCGACCTCCTGATCGACCCGCAAACCGCCGGCGGCCTGCTGGCGGCGATCCCGGCTGCGGAATGCGAGGCGGTCTTCAGCGCATTCGCAGATATCGGCGAGCCGATCTGGCGAATTGGCGAGGTCGCCTTGCGCAGGCCGGAAGACGCCGTGATCACGGCGCGCTAGTCGAGCGTTTTCAGATAATTCCCGATCGCGTCAGCAAGCGTGCGGAGCCCGTTTTCGTCCAGCGCGGCGGCGTTGAATTCTGCAAGGACCCGCCGCCCATGGCGGTTGCGTTCCCGCCGATAGCGCGGATCATAGTGATCTTCGATCAGAGTGCGCGCCAAGGCTTCATGCGCACCATCCTCCGCCAGCTCGAGCCATCGTGTGATCGTTCCAGCCGGATGATATTGCCTGAGCGCTTCAATCCGCTCGCACAGGCGGGCATTGTCCTGGACCAGATCGGAATAGGCGTCCGCCAGATAGGCCGCGCGGGCTTTGGCGCAGATGTCGAGGACCAGACGCGGCGCGGTCTCCATGGCGCCCCAGATCACCGGGGGAATATTCAGCCGACCGACCTTGGCGCTCTCCGCCTCCACCAGAATCGGACGCTGCATGTCGAATCCGCGCAAGGCTTCGGCGATGGCGCTTTCAAACGCCTTCTGACTGGGTTGTCCGCCGGGCTGGCGGCCGAAAATCGAGCCGCGATGGTTCGCGAGGCCTTCCAGATCCAGCGTCTGCGCCCCGCGGTCGGCGAGGCGATGGAGCAGTTCGGTTTTGCCCGTGCCGGTATCCCCGTCCAGAACGATGAGCCGCGGAGGCGCGCCGCCATACAGCTGCGCCTGCACCGCGCGGCGATAGCTCTTATACCCGCCGTCCAGCACACCGACCCGCCAGCCGATCTCAGACAATATGGTGGCGAAAGAGCCGGAGCGCTGCCCGCCGCGCCAGCAATAGACCAGCGGCCGCCAGGCGCCCGGCTTGTCCTGCAGCGCGCCCTGAAGGTGCCCGGCCGTGTTTCGCGCCACCAGCGCCGCGCCGATCTTGCGCGCTTTAAACGGGTCCTCGCGCACATAGATCGCGCCGACCTCGGCGCGCTCCTCATCGGAGAGCACCGGCAGATTGACGGCGCCGGGCAGATGATCGTCCGCGAACTCGGCCGGCGAGCGCACGTCGATGATCGTGTCGAATGCCGCGCGGTCGGCGTTGAAGGCGTCGATGCTGATCTTCATGCAAGCGGCGGTATGGCGTGACGACCCGTCAACCGCAAGCCTAGGCCGCGGCGCCCGCCTCGGCCTGCTTGGTCCACATGGCGGCGTAACGGCCGCCGTCATCGACAAGTTGCGCATGGGGCCCGGCCTCCACCAGCTTGCCGTCTTCCATGACCAGGATCAGATCCGCACGCGCAATGGTGGACAGACGATGGGCCACGGCGATGGTCGTGCGGCCGCGGGCCGCTTCCGCCAAGGCCGCCTGGACCTCGCTTTCAGTCTGTGAATCCAGCGCCGACGTGGCTTCATCCAGGATCAAGATGGGCGGGTCCTTGAGGATCGCCCGCGCAACGCCGACGCGCTGCTTTTCACCGCCCGACAATTTCAGGCCGCGCTCGCCCACCCGCGTGTCGAGCCCCGCCGGCAACTGGTCGACGAAGTCCTTCAGACGCGCGCGCTCGACGGCGTCCTGCAACGCCGCTTCATCCGCCTCGGGACGGCCATAAAGGATGTTCTGCCTGAGCGTGTCGTTGAACAGCACGACTTCCTGGGGCACCAGACCCAGATTCCGGCGCAGCGAGGACTGGGTGATCCCGGCGATGTCCTGACCGTCGATCAGCACCCGGCCGCCATCGGGGTCATAGAAGCGGAACAACAGGCGCAGCAGCGTCGACTTGCCGGCGCCGGAGGGCCCGGCCAGCCCGACGAACGCGCCGGCCGGAATGTCAAAGCTGACTTCATCGACCGAACGCTCCCGTCCGTCATGGGCGAAGCTGACGGCGTCAAAGCGCACCGCGCCGCCCTTCACGTCCAGCGCCGGGGCGCCGGGCTTGTCCTCGATCTCCGGGCGCAGCTTCAGGGTCTGGAAGAGACGCTCCAGATCCACGCTCGCCTGCTTGATCTCCCGATACGCCCAGCCGAGGATGTTCAAGGGTTGGTAGACCTGCATCAGCAGCAGGGTCAGCGCCGCGATATCCCCGACTTCAAGCTCGCCGTTGAGCGCCATCCAGGCGCCGATCAGAGCGACGCCCAGCAGGCCGCCATTCATGATCGCGGCCTGGGCGGCGTTGAGCGCGGCCAGACTTTGCTGGGAATCCGTGGCGGCCGCCGCATAGCGCTGCTTGGCCTCGTTGAAACGACCGACCTCGCGCTCTTCGGCAGCGAAGGCCTTCACGGTCTCGAAATTGGTCATGACGTCGACGGAGCGCGCGTTCACCTCGGTGTCCGCCTCGTTCATGATCCGCCTGAGACGCACGCGCCACTCGGTCATGGCCCAGGTCAAAAGGCCGTAGGACACCACCGCCACGACGATGATGACGGAGAACACCCAGCCATAGAGCGCCGCGGCCAACGCCGCGGCCAGAATCAATTCCACAAGCGCGGGCAGGATGTTGAAGACCAAAAAGCGCAGCAGGAAATCCACCGCGTTGGCGCCGCGGTCGATCACCCGGTTTATCGCGCCCGTGCGCTTGGTCTGATGATAGCCGAGCGACAGGGACTGGACGTGGGCGAAGCCCTGAACGGCGACGAGACGTTGGGCGTCCTGACTGACCGGGGCGAAGATCGCATCGCGCAATTGAGGCGTCCCCGCCGCAGCGAAGCGCAGGAGCCCGTAAAGCGCGATGAAGCCGCCGGCGGCCGCAAAGCCGGCCGCAGCCACGCCCTCGGGGTTTTCCGTCAGCGTTCGGGTGATGGAGTTGATCGCCTCGCCGAACGCGACCGGTGAAAAAACGGCGAAGAGTTTCGCCACCAGCGTGATGGCGAAGGCGATCGCCATGCGCACACGCCATTTGGCCATGTCCGGCGACGCGAGGACTTTCAGCAGCCGGCCGACCGCTTCGGACAGACGGCCCTCGGGCGCGGGACCGTCCAGGACTTTTTGATAGTTTGCGTCGCTCATCAGCGCCTATTTAGGTCGCTGACGCGGCCAGCGCCAGTTCGGCTACCGGCCTTCCTCCGAAGGCGGGGTCTCAAATACCTGGCCGGGATAAATCAGGTCCGGGTCGCGGATCTGGTCGCGATTGGCCTCATAGATGACCGTGTATTGAAAGCCTTCGCCATAAAGCCGACGGGCGATCCGCCAGAGCGAATTGCCGGGCTGAACGACCACGCGTCCGGCCTCCCGGGCGCTCGCCGCATCTTCGGGCGTGGCCCGTTCGAACGGCAAAGCGATGACGGCGGTGACCCGGCCGGTCTCCGGATCAATCTGATCGATCTGAAGATCATAAACGCCCGGCGGAAAACTGGCGCCCGCCTCCAGGACCCAGCGACCGGTGTCGGTCGCGACCGTCTCGCCGACGGGTTGGCCGTCGGCCAGCACGCGCACCCGGCTGCCCGGCTCGGCCCGGCCGGAGAAGATCACCGAGCCGCTTTCATCATAATCGACGGTCTCCAGCGCGAGCGGGCCGGATTCCACCCCGTCGAACGGGCTCTGGAAGATGCGGCTGGCTTCGCCCGGCCGGCCCATCACCACAAGCGGGGTCGCATCAAGGCCCTCCGGTACGGACACCACCACGACTTGCTCGGAGCGAATCTCCTGGCCCGCCGGCGTCGTCATCAGCAGCGACAGCTCGGCTGATCCTGTCGGCAGAGGATCGTCGATGATCATCACCCATTCGCCGGCGTCGTCGATGACGACGCTGGAGAGTTCCCGATCACCAATCATCAAGGCGACCGTGCTGCCCGGCGCACCGCGCCCGGCGACCACCGCGGTTCCCCGCGGATCAACTCTTACGATGTCGAAGGTCGGGGCGGCCAGCGCGCTGACCTCGCCGCTGGGCTCGGCGTCGTCCGCCGCCGCCACCGCATCAACCGAATCCGCACCGGCGTCGAGCGGTTCGGGCGCCGGGCGCATGATGATGAAGGCCGCCGCCGCGGCGACGGCGACAACCAATAAGACGGTGGCGATCAAAAAGGACCGCGTGGCGGCCATAGGGCACTCCTGTCTCCAGGCTCAGACAGTGCGCGCAGCATGCAAGGCTCGCGCCGCTGTGTATCTGTCGCCTATGCTGACCGCGAAGCCAAGAAGGATCAACGCGCATTGCTGCGCAGGCTGGCTGAAAGGTGGGGCGAAAATGCGGAGCATCTGCGTCTTCTGTGGGTCAAAACCCGGAGATGACAGTTATTTTTCCGATCTGGCCGAAGCCACGGGCTCCGCTCTGGCGCATGCCGGCGTTCGCATGGTCTATGGCGGCGCCGAAGCCGGATTGATGGGGCGGACCGCCCGCGCCGCCTTGAAGGCCGGTGGAGAAGTCTTCGGCGTGATCCCGGAATTCTTGATTCCAGTGGAAGGCGTCCAAGAGGGCGCCGATATCCGCGTGACCGCCACCATGGCGTCGCGCAAAGCGATCATGGTCGAAGAAGCCGACGCATTCCTGGTGCTGCCCGGCGGGTTCGGGACGCTGGAAGAAATCTTCGATATGATCATTTTGCGCCAGCTGGGCCGTCACACCAAACCGGCCTGTTTCATCGACACCGCCTTCTGGGCCCCGATTGAATCGCTGATGCGCCATGTGGTCGACAGCGGCTTCGCCGATCCGTGCGTGGTTGAGGCCACCAGCTTCCACGACGATCCGAAAGCCGCCGTGGACGCGTTGGTGAAAGGGCTTGAAGCCGCCTAACCCTTCGGGTCGAAGACGTCTTCGATGGTGAGATCGAACGCGTCCGCGATCTTGAAGGCGAGGGACAGCGACGGATCGTGCTTTTCAGTCTCCACGGCGTTAATGGCCTGTCGCGAGACCCCGACCCGCTCGCCCAGCTCGGCCTGGCTCCATCGGCGCTCGGCGCGCAGAACGCGGATGACGTTCTTCATTTAAAGCGCCGTGACACGAAGAAGCGGGCCACGCCCCAGCAGGCGATCAGCGNACCCAGATCATCGGAATGAAAGGCAGCTCCATCCACAACTCCACCCAGCCCCAGGCGAAGGAGCCAAATCCCACCACGCCGGCTGCGATCAAGATCGCCTCCGCTTCAATGCGCGCCTGAACCTCGTCCATAGCCCGGAAAAATATGATGAATTCACGCAGCGCCATGAGCGTGGGCAGCACCGGCGTCACCGCCAGCGCCACACGGGCGGCGGCCGGCAGACTCAATTGATCCTGGAGCACCGAGGTCGCGATCACCGTGACCGAATAAACCGCCATCCAGAAGAGGAAATGACGCGTATAGCGTTTTGCAGCAGGGGTCATCGATCATCTCCCAGGGCGCGCCTGAGTTCTTCAACGAAGCGCTCGGGCTGGTCCAGCATCACAAAATGGCGTGAATCGGCGACCGGGCGCATCTCAAATCGCTCAAGCCGGTCATATTGCTCCGCATAGCGCCGCGCGATCTCCTCGCCGCTGAGGATGGCCGAGGTCGGATAGATCAGCGTGACGGGCGCCGCCACCGCATCAAGATGGTGGCGCAGATCACCCGCCATGATCTCGGCCGCTCCGACAGCGACGGCCCGCTGATCGGAAGCGGAGACCCAGTGGAAGACCTGCTCCTGCGCCGCGCCGTCAACGGCCTGCGCCGGCAGCCCCTGGCGCATCATCGCCAGGAAGGCCTCACGCGGCATCCCGGCCATTTGTTCGATCATCATCTCGCGGCGCGCGGTGACAAGCTGCGGATTCGCCCCCGGCTGCATCAGGCCGGCGAAGAAAGGCGCTGAATCCACCAGTACGACGCGGGCGATTCGATCCGGCGCCGCACCGGCGGCGATCAGGGCGACCTGTCCGCCCAGGCTGTGGCCGACGAGAACCACATCGTTCAAATCCGCACGTTCCAGATAATCGGATACCGCCGCGGCGGCCGGCTCGACAAAGGGATCGACGCTGTCCGGCGCCGCAACGCCGCCGAATCCGGCGAGCGTGAGCAGGTGGGCGTCGATGTCGCCGAGCTCGATCGCGGCCGTTTCAAAGACATCTCCGCCGGTCGCCAGGCCGGGCAGGAACACCACGGTTTGTCCTGTCGGCTCGCCCAGTCGCTCTGCGGCGAGCCGATCCTGTCCAAGCGCGTCGAAGGCGGCGAATACCGCTATCGCGATGCCGACCGCGATGGCGAACCACGCTCCCGGCCGTAACTTGAAGGCCTTGCACATGAAATGCTCCTTTCAGGTAAAGCTGACTTAAAGTCAGGCCTACCTTACATCCGGATGCGCGTCAAGAAGACCTGACTTTTTGTCATGCATGCATTTCAATTTAGAGACTTTCGCCTTTCAGGCATGCGCGCGTGCGCCCGCCCCAGGCTCGTGCGGCGCCAAGCCGGTCCGGCGCCCCCAGAGGGCAGGCCTGGATCCCGCCACTGCAATGACGCAAGTCTTGAACCGGCGCGCGGGGCAGGCGGAACGCCGGCCTGCAAAGCCGCGCGCGCACGCCGGCCGCTTCAGCCGCGGCCGCGATAGGGCTGCACGCCCTGATCGGGAATCCAGAGCCCGGCGGGCGCCTCGCCCCACTGGCCGAAGATGTCGATGGGAATCCCGCCGCGCGGATACCAGTAACCGCCGATCCTCAGCCATTTCGGTGCGAGCTCGTCGACGAGGCGCTGACCGATCATCATGGTGCAGGCTTCGTGAAATGCGCCGTGATTGCGGAAGCTCTGAAGGTAGAGCTTCAAGGACTTGCTCTCCACGATCCAGCGCTGCGGCGCATAATCGATCACGATATGCGCGAAATCGGGCTGACCGGTGACCGGGCAGATCGAGGTGAATTCCGGACAGGTGAACCGGATCAGATAGTCCGCGTCGGTCGCGGGGTTCTCCACCCGCTCCAGGCGCGCGTCTTCGGGCGTCGCGGCCGCGAAGGAGTCTGAGCCCAGCTGGTCCAGCTTGGAATAGCGATCATCACTCATGGGCGCGCATGTAGCGCCGGCGGCGCGCCGCGGCAATGGCGCGGCGCGCGCTCAGGCGTCCCACAACAGGGTGAAATGCAGCGCCGCCCACACCAGATACGCCAAGCCGACCAATGCGCCGAACGGAAACACGATAAACCAAGCCAGCGTGATTTTGGGCGCGTAGAACTTCAGGCTTGTGGCCGTCGTCACCGTATTCGCCCAGACATGATAAAACGCGTACATGGCCAGCAGCCAATGGCCATAGGCGGGTTCCACGAAGACGAGCGCGATCGCCGCAAAACCCAGCGGGCAGGCGATCAACACATCGGCGAGCGCGATGCCAAAATGGGTGTGCTGCCGGCGCCAGTCGTCGAATGAGCCGTCCACATTCTGCATGGAACGGCCGGACAAGACGGCGATCTGCCAGAAGACGAGAAGCGTGTTCAGCCCGCCCAGAAGAGCAAGCAGGGCATAAAGGCTCAACTGCGATACGCCGGACAGGTCGGTCAATTCACCCTTCCCAGGCCGTCAGGGCGCACGCGACCCCCTCTAGGCCCATGTTCAATCACGCCGCCGCCCGATCCGGAAGGTGACCTGTTGGCGCAGCGAAGACTCACCGCCTATCTTGAAACCGCTCTAGACGGGAATCTCCATGTCCGACGTCATCGCCATTTTGCCCGCCGTGACTCTTCTGGGCGTGGGTCTGCTCTGCATTCTGGCCGCCAGGGCGGTGAAAACCTCGCCCATCGTGGCCTTCATCGCCGCCGGCCTGATCATCGGGCCCTATGGTTTCGGGATCGTCGAACAAAGCCGCACGACCGAGCTCCTGGCCCAGCTCGGCGTGGTGTTCCTGCTGTTTGAGATCGGGCTGGGTTTTTCCTCCAAGACCTTGCGCGAGAGCGGCCGCGATCTTGTGGTGCTCGGCCCGCTCCAGATGCTGATCTGCGGCGCCGGCTTCGCGATGGCGGCGCGCGTGTTCGGGCTCGACTGGCCGCTGGCGATCCTCGTGGGGCTGGGCGCGGGCATTTCCGCCACCGCCGTGGTGAGCGCCACCATGACCGAGCGCGGCATCGTCACCTGCCCCTTGGGCAAATCCTCGACCGCCCTGCTGGTGTTTCAGGACATCGCCGGCATTTTTCTTCTGGTCTTCGCGGTGTCGCTGGACACCGGTGAAGGCTCGCTCGCCGCCGCCCTCGGGCTTGCAGGCGCGAAAGCCGCCGCCGCCGCCATCGCCGCGGTGATCATCGGACGCTTCGCGGCCCGGCCCGCCCTGCGCCTGCTCGCCCGGACCAACAGCCCGGAAGTCTTCACCGCCGCCGCGCTGTTTCTGGTCCTCGCCACCGCCGCTGCGACCGGGGCGCTGGGCCTGTCCCTGACGCTGGGCGCCTTTTTGGCGGGCGTCATCGTTGCTGAAACCCCCTTCAAGACGGTGGTGAAGACCGAAGCCAAGCCCTTCGGCGCTCTGCTTTTGGGCTTCTTCTTCATCGCCGTGGGCATGGCGCTGGACTGGCGGATCATGCTGGCGGAGGCGCCGCTTATTCTCGCGGCGCTCGCAGCCCTGGTCGTGGGCAAGACCGTCCTGACGGGCGTCGCCGCTCTGGTCTCCGGCTGGAGCCGACCCGGCGCGACGCAGCTGGCCTTCCTGACGGCGCAGGGATCTGAATTCGGTCTTGTCCTGCTCGCCTTGCCGGCCGTGAGCGGCGCCCTGGGCGCGCAAACCGCCGCGATCCTGGTCGCGGCCAGCGCGGTTTCTTTGGCGGTCACGCCGTATTGGACGGCGCTGGGCATGAAGCTGGCGCGCAAGCTGGCGGCGTCCAGAGCCAAGCCGTCCGCGCTCAAGCCCATCGGCGAAGGCGACCGCCCGATCCTGGTCTTCGCCATGAACGCCTCCGGCCGCCTGGCGCTGGACGGCCTTCGCCGCTTCAACATTCCCTATGTGGCGATCGATTCAGACGCGGATCGCTTCATGGCGGCGGTGTCGGACGGCTATGACGTCACCTTCGGCGATCCCAGCGATGTGCGCTTGATGAAGGCGGTCGGCGTCGTCAAGGCGCGCGCGCTCGCCCTGGCGGAAACCCGTTATGAGGTCTCCAAAGAGGTCACGCCCTATGTCCACGAGACCTATCCCGACATGGCGCGGATCGTCGTTGTGGACGACGAGGCGGACCAGGAACGCCATGCCGCGTTGAACATGATCGGCGTGATCAATCGCGCCAAACCGGACGGCCTCGACTTCGCCATCGCGCTTCTGCGCTTCTCCCATATCGCGGAAGATCAGATCGCGGGATGGATTCGCGAGGTCAATGAAGCCTATGAACCGGAACGCCTGCCGGGCATGAATGCGGCGGCTTAGGCCTGTTCCACCGGTAATGCGGTGCGGGCGAAGACCGTACGCATGGCGATATTGGAGATCAGCCGCGCGACGCCGGGAAGGCCGGACAGACGCTCGCGGTGAAGCCGCTCATAATCGCGCGCATCGCGCACCTGCAGACGCAGAATATAATCCTCCGCCCCGGTGGTGAGCCGGCATTCCATGACGTCTTCAATCTCCGCAACGGCGGCTTCGAAGCGCTCCAACGTCTCCCGGCGCTGGTTCTCCAGCGTGGCCAGCACGATCACCGTCAAGCCGCGGCGCACCGCGTCCGGATCGACGAGCGCGGCATAGCCGGCGATCACGCCGGCGGATTCCAGCGCCCGCACCCGCCTGTGACAGGCCGAGGCCGACAGCCCGACCCGCTCGGCGAGCTCGGCGTTGGCCATGCGCCCGTCGGCCTGCAGGTGGGTGAGAATGGCGGTGTCGGTGGCGTCGAGCTGCATGGGGCCGCGTCCGGATTCGAAGCCGGCGCCGTCGGCGCCTTCACCAATGGAAATTCATTGCGCAAGCATGCGGAAAATCAACTGATCGCGCAAGAAAATTCGAACTCTTATTTGTGACTTGCACTATTTCTCCGCTTGCGACAGGTTCCGCGAAATTTTCTACGAGCGGTTCGCCATAATCCGCCAGTCAGGGAGAGCGTCATGCGCGTCGGGGTTCCTACCGAGATCAAAGTCCATGAATACCGGGTCGGCTTGACGCCGAACGGCGCACGCGAGCTGGTCGCCCATGGCCATGAGGTGGTGGTGCAAAAGGACGCCGGCGTCGGCGCCGGCTTCACCGACGCGGAATATGTCGCGGCGGGCGCCGGCATCCTGCCCGACGCCCCGGCGGTGTTCGGCGCCGCCGACATGATCGTGAAGGTTAAGGAGCCCCAGCCCTCGGAAACCGCGATGCTGACGGCGGACCATGTGCTCTTCACCTATCTGCACCTGGCGCCCGATCCCGTGCAGGCCGAGGGCTTGCGCAAATCCGGCTGCACGGCGATCGCCTATGAGACGGTCACCGACCGCGACGGCCGCCTGCCCTTGCTGCGTCCGATGTCGGAAGTGGCCGGCCGGATGAGCGTTCAGGTCGGCGCGACGGCGCTGCACAAGGCCGCGGGCGGCCGCGGCGTGCTCTTGGGCGGCGTGCCGGGGGTGACGCCGGGCAAGGTGGTGATCCTGGGCGCCGGCGTGTCGGGCAGCCATGCCGCCGAGATGGCGCTGGGCCTGCGCGCCGACGTCACGGTCATGGACTTGTCTTTGCCCAAGCTGGCCGAGACCGACCAGTTTTTCCGCGGCGCCGTGAAAACGCGCTACTCCACCAAGGGCGCCATCGCCGAAGAAATCGCCGAGGCCGATCTGGTCATCGGCGCGGTGCTGGTGCCGGGCGCCGCCGCGCCCAAGCTGGTGAGCCGGGCGATGCTCTCAACCATGAAAGAGGGCGCGGTGCTGGTGGATATCGCCATCGACCAGGGCGGCTGTTTTGAAACCTCCAAGGCCACCACGCACCAGGATCCGACCTTCATCGTCGACGGCGTGGTGCATTATTGCGTGGCCAATATGCCCGGCGCCGTGGCCCGCACCTCGACCCTGGCGCTGACCAACGCCACATTGCCCTTCACCCTGGCTCTGGCCGACAAGGGCGCCCAGCGCGCGCTCAATGACGACATCCACCTGGCCCGCGGCCTGAACGTCGCCGAAGGCGAGATCACCTATCAGGAAGTCGCCGACGATCTGGGCGCGCCGTTCAAAAAGCCCGACTGGCTGACGGTGCTGTAAGGCTTGCAACAGGCCTGGCGCGCGCTTCGGCGCCGGGGCCTTTACACCCAGCGCAATCCGGGCGGAGCGACGCTTTTCCAAGGGTGCGCGTGTTACGGGCAGGGGCTGGAACAGGCGTTGCCATTTTCGCTCCAATTGGCGACTGCGCCGGAACAGGTGTTGCGCGCGCCGTAATTGCCCGGCGCGGCTGAGATCGCTTGCCCGACGCCGCACAGATAGGCGCCGGCGACGACATTGCCGGTCCCGCGCAGATCAATGCCGGTGGCGAAACCTTCAATACGGCAATTCACCAGGGTGATATTCGCGCCGTTCACGACGATCCCCGCGCCGGCAGCGTAAGCGGCCTGGCCCAGCTGCACCGGACGGCGTGATGTTTGCGCCGGCTGGCCAGGCTGCGACCGCGGCTCGGCCGCGGGCCGCGCGCCCGGGCGGGTCGCTGGGGTGCGGGCCGGCCGGCGGATCTGCTCTATCGTGGTCGGCGACTGGCCGCGGATCATCGCGCCGTTGCAATCGAGCACGGAGTTGTCCCCGGCCACTTGGATGACGCCGTCGCGCCCGGGATCAGACAACGTGTACTCGCCGGGGCATAACCGCGCATACCCGTTCCATTCGGCGATCTGTTGACCGTCGAAAACTCCGAAACACCGGCGGCATTGGAAACAACCGCGGCGGCCGTCATTCACGCCGTTGTCGCATTCCTCGCCGTTTGGAAAATCGACGATGCCGTCGCCGCAGCGCGCCGCCCGGCAGTTCAACCGGCAGGCGCCGGGGATTTCATCGGCGTTATAGCTCCCATATCGGTAAGCGCCGCCGGAATATTCGCCATCATCGCACTGTTCGCCAGAATCGATGACCGCGTCGCCGCAGCGCGGCAGCATGCAGCTGGTGCGGCAGGCGTTTGGAGTGGCGTCGGAATTGTTTGCTCCATTGTCGCATTCTTCGGCGCCGTCAATCCGGCCATTGCCGCAAGTGGGCTGGGCGTGCGCGGCCGCCGCGGTCAAAAACGCTGCGGCCAGGGCGATGATCACCGATACAATGCCTCGGAGTAACAGGCTCATGAGCGCCTCCCGATAGAAGTTCCCCCACCAGAAGTGGGGTTATTCTACAAGACCCGCACCCCGCGCGCTAGCCGGTTGGGAGCGGGCAGCGGGCGAACGCCGGTCAGCGCGGCCGAAAGGCCGTGCTGCTCGCCCGGAAGGCGCGTCCGGCCCAGCCGATAGCCAGCAACAGCGGAACCAGCACCACAGCCGCATAGGTCGCTGCGACGTCCACCAGCGTGTCGACGGGCGTATAGGTCAATCCATCCGCGATGCCGGCCAGCCCCCATTGCACGGCGAGCGCATACGACAATGACCCGGTCCGCAGGATGACCGCGGCGGCGGCGATTAGTCCAATCGCCAGCACTGCCAGCGCGGCGGGATCCTCGCCCGAGCTGAAAAACGGCACGCCATAGACTTCCATCACGATGAGGAGGTTGACCGTCGCCGCGGCGTTCAACCAGCCGCCCAGCGCATACATCGGCAAGCGCGCAGCGCGGCCGAACAGGCGCACATCCTTATCGGCGGACGCGATCAGCATGAAGGCGACGCAGGACATCCAGCTCGCCATGATCAAGCCAAGCGAAACAATCTCGATGCCGAAGACTGGAACCCAGCTTTCCCAGGCGGTGTTCAGCCAGAACGCCGCGCCCGCCAGCCAGCCGGTCGCCCGCATGGCGGGGTGAGTCAGGCGGATCAGATGGATGAGCGCATAAATCCCGCAGCCGACGAATAACACGCTCCAGATCGAAAAGGCGAAGCTGGCCGGGGTGAGCAATACTTCCGCCTCAGCGGACCGATCCGCGACCGTGTTCTCCCAGCCTTGAATAAAAGGCAGCGCGCCCATCACCACTTGGGCGACGGCGCCGCTGAGAACGAAGAGTGCGCGGGCGAGGTCGATGGAGCGCATGGGCGAGCTCTCGGATTGGACGATTGTCCATCATGGCGGCGCGGTCCGGCTTCGTCATCCTGAACCTGGCCCACGACACCTGTGCCGGAGCTGCGGGTCTGGGTCCAGGAACCCGGCCTCCGCCGGGGCAGGCGAGTCCGGAACGATGGAATGGAGATGCTCTGCGTCTAATCCTCAAGGTCCTTCAAGGCTCGCTGATCGCAAGCACCTCAGGATGAGGGTGATGAGGAAGGCCGTCTTCCCTCATCCTGAGGTGCTTTTGCGCACGCAAAAGCCTCGAAGGACGTAAAACTTATCCCCCTCCCCCTCCTTGAGCCTCATACTCCCTCTCGCTTGCTCGCACGGGAGGTCGGTCCGGAGCGTCCTGACCGGGCGGGCGGCGGGATGTCCCGAGCGCGAGCGGACTAACGCCCCGTAAGCGCGAAGCGGCGACCCGCGGCGGTCGAGGTCCTGGCCCTACGGCACGGATAGGAAAGAGCGTCCAAGAGGCGCCGCCTTACGCCCGCCCCGTCGGTAAATCATCCCAGGCGCGGGAGCCTTCACGGGCTTCAATAACCGACACACGACCCATAACGGCCCGGACGTCTCCCGCGCCCCTCCCACTTTCCCAACCGCCCAGCGCTTCGCGCTGAGGCGGCGTTCGGCGTGCCGCTCTCTCAGTCCCGTCGCATCCCGCGTCCGCGCTTGAGACGCCGGGAGCCCGGCGTGCGGCGGAAACGAGGCGCGGCGAGGATCAGCCCCCCAACACCCGCTGCTTCGCCGCTTCATATTCGGCGGCCAGCTGGTGCACATAGGCGCCGGCGCTTTGCAGCTTGTCGATCGAGCCGATGCCCTGGCCGCAGCCCCAGATGTCTTTCCAGGCTTTGGCGTCGGTATTGCCGCCCGAGCCGAAATTCATCGCGGAGGGATCGCTTTCGGGCAGGTTGTCGGGATCAAGGCCTGCGTTTTCGATGCTTTCGCGCAGATAATTGCCGTGCACGCCGGTGAACAGGCTGGAATAGACGATGTCTTCAGCAACGCCTTTGACGATGCCTTGCTTGTAGTCCTCGCTGGCGCGCGCTTCTTCGGTCGCGATGAAGGCGGACCCGATATAGGCGTAGTCCGCGCCCATGGCCTGGGCGGCCAAGACGCCGCCACCGGTCGAGATCGAGCCCGACAGGGCGATCGGGCCATCGAAGAATTGGCGGATTTCGGCGACCAACGCGAAGGGAGACAGCGTGCCGGCATGGCCGCCCGCGCCCGCGCAGACCGGGATCAGGCCGTCCGCGCCCTTTTCCAGCGCCTTATGGGCGAATTTGATATTGATGATGTCGTGCAGCGTCTTGCCGCCCCAGCTGTGGACGGCGTCATTGAGCTCCACCCGGGCGCCCAGCGAGGTGATGACCAGCGGGACTTTGTATTTCTCGCACAGCGCCAGATCCTGTTCGAGCCGGTCATTGGAGCGGTGCACGATCTGGTTCACGGCGAACGGCGCAGCGGGCTTGTCCGGATTGGCGGCGTTATAGCTCTCAAGCTCTGACGTGATCTCGTCGAGCCATTCGTCCAGCTGGCTGACCGGCCGGGCGTTGAGCGAAGGAAAGGAGCCCACCACGCCCGCCTTGCACTGGGCGATGACCGATTTGGGGTTGGAGATGATGAAAAGCGGCGCTGCGATCACCGGCACGCTCAACCGGCCTTCAAGAATGTCCAAACCCGCCATGCGGCCCTCCCCGAAATTGTTTAGTGAACACTGTTCGCCGGCAGGCTAGCGCCAAATGCGCCAAGGAAAAGCCCTTATCGGCGCCCGGCGCCGACCCAGCCCGCCAGACCGCCCGCCACCGCCAGGGCGGCCGCTGCAAAGAAGGCGAGCGAGCCCAGCGAGGCGGCGATCAATGCCGCGGCGGCCGCCGTGCCGATCATGCTGGCGACGCGCGAGACGGCGTTGTTGACGCCGGAGGCCACCCCCTCCATCGCCGCGCCGGCGCTGGAGACCGCCACGGTGGTCAGGGTCGGAATGAAGGCGGCGAAGCCCAGGCCCAGCAACCCCATCGGGATCCAGACGCCGATAATGGCGTTCTCGCCGGCGTGCAGCGCGCCGAGCATGAGAAATCCGCCTGCAGCGATCGCGCCGCCGAGCATCAGGGTGCGCCCCTCCCCCAGCTTCTCGCCAAGGCCGCCGAAGGTGCGCGACAGCAGGCCCACCGCCAGGGTGAAGGGCAGAAAGGAAAGCCCGATCTGCGCCGCGCTCCAGCCGCGCTCATCGGCCAGCGACAGCGGCAGGACGAACATCATCGCCGCCAGCCCGGCATATGCCAGCAGGGTGAAGCCGTTGGCGCTGGCGAAGGCGGGCCGGGCGAAGAGCTGAAGCGGCACCATCGGCGAGCGGGCTTGATGCTCGCGAAGCAGGAAGCCGGCGAAGACCACCGCGCCCACGGCGAGGGCCGCCAGGCCGTCCGCGCCGGCGCCGGCGGATTGGCCGAGCGCGACCAGGCCCCAGGCGATCAGCGCCAGGGCGAGCGCAGCGAGGACGGCGCCGGGAATGTCAAAACTCCCTGTCGCGCCCTCTTCCCGGGTCTCCGGGGAGAACCAGACCGCCAGCGTCACGGCCCCGACGGCGACCGGCAGATTGATCAGGAAGATGGAGGGCCAGCCGAAACTGTCCACCAGGGCGCCGGCGATCACGGGGCCGGCCGCGGTGGTCAGCGCCGAAGCGCCCGCCCAAGTCCCGATCGCGGCCGCACGGTCTTGCCCGGGATAGGCGGCGGCCAGCATCGCCAGGCTGGCGGGCGCGAGGGCCGCGCCGAACACGCCCTGCAAGACGCGGCCCGCAATCAGCTGGGCCGGGTCCTGAGCGAGCGCGCACAGCGCGGAGGCGAGGGCGAAGCCCGCGGCGGACAGCACGAAGAGGCGCTTGCGCCCGAAACGGTCCGCCGCCGCGCCGCCCGCCAGCGTGCCCGCGGCCAGCACCAGCACATAGGCGTTGACGATCCAGTTGAGCGCTTCGGGACCCGCGCCCAGCCGGTCCCGCAAATCCGGCAGCGCGACCGTGAGCCCCGTGGCGTCGATGAAGACCAGGGCCGAGCCGAGCACCGAGGCCGCCAGCACGAAGGCCCGCTTGCCCTTTGGACAGGGCGTGTCGTCGCTCAGCGGCGGTGTCGCGGTTTTCGCGCAGGGTTGGTGCAAAGGACCGGTCATGGCCGGCAGACTATGACAGGCGGAGCCTTAAGGCATCGCATTTCACGCTTCACCGGTCGCCACCGGCAACGCCTCGCGCGATCCCCACTCGGTCCAGCTGCCGTCATAAAGGCGGACATCGCGGAAACCGCCGCTGATGAAGGCGGCGTACAAAATGGCGGCGGTCACGCCCGAGCCGCAGGTGGTGATGACCCGCCGGTCCCGGTCCACCTTGGGCAGCACCTGGTCGAGAGCGTCTTCTTTCAGGAGCTTGCCGTCCGCGCCGATCACCTGTTGGAAGGGCAGATTGATCGACTCCGGGATGTGGCCGGAGGCCAGGCCCGGACGCAATTCCGGCTCGCGTCCCGCAAAACGGCCGGGCGGCCGCGCGTCAACGATCAGCGCGTCCCTCGCATTGACGTGGTGCAGCACGTCGGCCCAGCTCACCGCATCGTCGCGCACCAGGCGCAAGCCGCGCTCGAAGGCGCGTGCGCGGGCGGGTATGCGGCCGCTTTGCACTTCACCGCCCGCCTTGCGCCAGGCCTCCAGCCCGCCATCGAGAATGCGCGCGTCGCATCCCATGCGGCGCAGGGTCCACCAGACGCGGGCCGAGGCGAGATAGCCGTTCTGGTCATAAACGATGAAGCGTTCCGATCCGGTCAGGCCATTGTCCGCAAGCCATCTCGCGAAGACCGCCGCGCCGGGCGCCATATGCGGCAGGCCGGAGGTGGGATCGCTGACCGCGTCGATATCAAACAAGACCGCGCCGGGAATGCGTCGCGCCTGGAAGACATCCCGGGGCGAAGTCTCCGAGCCCGGCAGGAACCAGCTGGCTTCCACAAAGGCGGGGTCCGCCTCCGTCATCGCCGACACCGCCGTGATGCTCACCGGTTCGCGCATCGATTCGCCTCCCCTTTGCGCCCGCCAGCCTAGCAAGCCTCGCCACGCCCGCCATTGCCAATCGAAGGCCCCGCCGCTAATCCCTCGCGCTCGACTTCAACGCCCGCCGCCGAGCCCCGCCATGAGCCTCGTCCTCGCCGATCCCAACGCCACGCCCTTCATCGCCGACCTGGAGGCGCGCGGGCTTCTCAATCAGAAGACGCCGGAGCTGACCGACGCGTTGATCGAGACGGAGCGGCCGCCGCTTTATGTCGGGTTTGACCCCAGCGCGTCGAGCCTGCATGCGGGCAATATGATCCCCATGCTGGGCATGGATCATTACCGCCGCCGCGGCGGTCAGATCATCATGCTGCTGGGCGGCGCCACCGGCATGATCGGCGACCCCTCCGGCAAGGATAGCGAGCGCGCGCTGCAGGCGGCCGAAGCGGTCGAAGCCAATATCGCCAGCATGCGAATTCAGGTGGAGGATTTCTTCTCGCGCACGGATGGGCCGGCCCCGATCATCGTGAACAACGCCGACTGGTATCGGGACATGACGGTGATCGACTTCCTGCGCGATGTCGGCAAGCATTTCTCCGTCAACGCCATGCTGACCAAGGATTCGGTGAAAAACCGGATCGAGAATCGCGAGCAAGGCATCAGCTTCACCGAATTCTCCTACCAGCTCTTGCAGGGCTATGATTTCGTGCACCTTCACCGCGCCCATGGCTGCGCCATCCAGATGGGCGGCTCGGATCAGTGGGGCAATATCGTCGGCGGGGTCGATCTGCTGCGCCGCATGGACGGCGTGCAGGGCCATGCCCTCACCTATCCTTTGCTGACCAATTCGGAAGGCAAGAAATACGGCAAGTCTGAAAAGGGCGCCATCTGGCTGAACCCGGACGAGACCAGCCCCTATGAATTCTACCAGTTCTGGCTCAACAGCGCCGACGCGGACGCGCCGCGCTTCTTGAGCTGGCTGACCGATATCGATCTTGAGCATCTCAAGGCGCTTGAGGCGGCGCCGGCCCATGAGCGCCGCCTGCAAAAGGCGCTCGCCGAGCTTTTGACGGCCCGCGTTCACGGCGCCGACGCCGCGCGGCTGTCGATTGAAGCCAGCGGCGTGATCTTCAAGGGCAAGGCGGAAACCCTGTCGCCTGAGCTGGTCGCCATGATCGCCTCGGCCGTTCCCACGCTCGATGTGGCGCCGGGCGCCTCAATGACCCTGGTTGAGGCCTTGACCCACGACGCCCTTGGCGCAGCCGCGTCAAAGGGCGAGGCGCGTCGGCTGCTCAAGCAGAATGCGGTCTCGCTCAACGGTGTGAAGATCCAGGACGAAGCGGCTGACCTGCGCGACCACCAGGCCGGCGCAGGCGCGGTGATCGTGTCCGTGGGCAAGGCGAAGCGTTTCCTGGTGCGGTTCCGGTAGACGCCGCGGCCTTCACGCATCTCATTCACGGCCTGCTGAAGACCCGGGCGTTGCAGCGCGGCGGATCAGGTCCGGCTTGACGAAAAGCCGGGCTGCGCCGCTAGATCAGCCGATCCGCGCCCGGCTCGTTCAGCAAGGCTTGGTCATTCTCCCGCACCTTGTTGACCCGGTCGCCGACCGCGCGGGCGGTCAGCCTGCCCTTGGCGTCGGCGCCGAAAAAGCTGGACGGATCACTGTCCGGGTCCAGCCAACGGGCGAAGTCCTCCGGCTCCACCAAGACCGGCGAGCGATGATGGAGATGGGCGATGTCGGGGCCCGCTTCATGGGTGAGGATGGCGAAGCTGTCGAGCGTGTTATCCCCCTCCCCCCAGCGCTCCCATATACTCGCCATCACCAAGGGGGCGCCGTCGGTCCGGGTGATGTACCAGGGCTGTTTGGAACCATCCTCGCGCGTGGACCATTCATAAAACCCGTCCGCAGGCGCCAGGGCGCGGCGGCGTTTCAACGCCGCGCGGAAGGTCGGCTTCTCCGCCGCCGTCTCGGAGCGGGCGTTGATCAACGGCTTCGCGCCGGCCGGGCCGGTTTTGGACCAGGACGGGACCAGCCCCCAGCGGATCAGGGACAGGCGCGCCTCGCCGTCCTTGCCGCGCCGGACCACCGGCAAGGACTGGGTCGGCGCCGCGTTCCAGCTGGGCGCGAAATTGGGCCGATCCTGTGTCTCGAACAGCTCGGCGAGCTGGTCGAGGGTCAGGGAAATGACGTAGCGTCCGCACATGGACAAAGCCCTGCCCAACCGCGCCTCCGCCGTCAAGCGTCCCCATACCGGGGTCGGCGTCGTCGTCTGGCGCGGCGATGAAGTCTTGCTGATCCGGCGCGGCAAAGCGCCCTTCAAGGGGCAGTGGTCGATCCCCGGGGGAACGCTGGAATTCGGCGAGACCTTGCACCAGGCCGCGCTTCGGGAATTGAAGGAGGAAACCGCGGTCGAGGCCGAAATCGCAGGCCTGATCAATGTCTATGAAAGCCTGCACGCCCAAGCGCATTATGTGATGATCGATTACGCCGCGCGCTGGATCGCCGGCGAACCGGTCGCCGGAGACGATGCGGTCGACGCGCGCTTTTTCACCTTTGAGGC
>LYSW01000053.1 GCA_001657295.1 Oceanicaulis sp. BBD 1991-10
GATGAAAGTACTTGTGCTTGGCGGCGATGGTTTTTGCGGCTGGCCGTCTGCGCTGCATCTTTCGGCGCGCGGTCATGATGTTGTGATTGTCGACAATCTGTCGCGCCGCAATATTGATATTGAGCTTGAGGTCGACAGCCTGACCCCGATCCGTCCGATGGGCGAGCGTTTGGCGGCTTGGAAGGCGGTGTCTGGCAAGGATATTTCCTTTGTGAACCTGAATGTCGGCAAGGACTATCAGGAGCTGGTGGATCTGATTTTGGCGGAGCGGCCGGAAGCGATCGTGCACTTCGCCGAGCAGCGCGCGGCGCCCTATTCGATGAAGAGCGCGCGCCACAAGCGTTATACGGTGGACAATAATTTGAACGCCACCAATGACGTGCTGGCGGCGATCGTGGAGACCGGGCTGGACATTCATCTGGTCCATCTGGGCACGATGGGGGTTTACGGCTACGGCACGGCGGGGATGAAGATCCCCGAGGGCTATTTGAAGGTGAAGATCGAGACCGACGAGGGAGCGAAGGATCAGGAGATCCTCTACCCGGCCAATCCGGGCTCGATCTATCACATGACCAAGACCCAGGATCAGCTCTTCTTCCAGTTCTACAACCGCAATGACGCGGTGAAGGTGACCGATCTTCACCAGGGCATCGTGTGGGGCACCCAGACGGAAGAGACCAAGAAGGACGAGCGTCTGATCAACCGGTTTGATTATGACGGCGATTACGGCACGGTGTTAAACCGCTTCCTGATGCAGGCGGCGATCGATTTTCCGATGACGGTGCACGGCACCGGCGGTCAGACCCGCGCCTTCATCCACATCCAGGACACGGTGCGCTGCATCCAGCTGGCGGTGGAGAACCCGCCCCAGACCGGCGAGCGGGTGCGGATCATGAACCAGATGACCGAAACCCACCGGGTGCGCGAGCTCGCGCAGATGATCGCGGAGATGTCCGGCGCCAAGATCGCCAACCTGCCCAATCCGCGCAATGAGGCCGACGAGAACGAGCTGCATGTGGAGAACGACACCTTCCTGGCGATGGGGCTCAAACCCATCACCCTGGCCGAAGGCCTGATGGAGGAGGTCACCGAGATCGCCAAAAAATACGCCGATCGATGCGACCGCTCAAAGGTCAAGTCCGTCTCCTTCTGGAATAAAGACCGCCAAGCCGCAGACGCCGCCGCCGCTGGTTAGATTGCGTCCAACTCGGAGAAGATCTCGGCCATGACCGCGCTGAAGTCGGAATATCGCCTTGTGCTCGAGGCCGGCGCTCAGGCGCTGGAGGCCGCGCTGTCGGGCCTCGATACGGAAGGCGTGCTCGCCCGCGCCGCCGAAATCTATGCCGGCGAGTTGTGCGCGGTCAGCTCGTTCGGCGCCGAAAGCGCGGTCATCTTGCACATGATCGCGAAAACGGCTCCGGACACGCCGATTCTCTTCCTCGACACCTATAAGCTGTTTGACGAAACTCTGGCCTATCGTGACGCGCTCGTCGCCCGCCTCGGTCTCAACGATGTCCGGACGATCACCCCGGAGCCGGCTCATCTCGAGGCGGACGACCCGGACGGCGACTTGCATTTGCGCAATCCGGACCTGTGCTGCCACATTCGGAAAACCCTGCCTCTGATCCGCGCCCTCAGACCCTTCAAAGTCTGGATTTCAGGGCGCAAACGGCATCATGGCGGGACCCGCGCGGCATTGCCTCGTGTGGAGGTCCAAGACGGCAAGTTGAAGCTCAATCCGCTGTTTGACTGGCCGCCGGATCGGATCGAAGCCTATTTCGACGAGCATGACCTTCCGCGCCATCCGCTGGTCGCGCAAGGCTACCCCTCCCTGGGCTGCCTGCCGTGCACCCAGCCGGTCGAAGCCGGCGAAGACCCGCGCGCCGGGCGATGGGCGGGCCAGGAAAAGACCGAATGCGGCATTCATTTCGATGCGGACGGCAAGCTCGTCCGATCAGGACAATGACCCAGGTCGTCGCCCTTCAGTCTTTAACGCCGCTGAATCCTTGCCCGGTCGGATCTCCTCGTCCAGGCGACCGCCCGGAGCGCGTCAGGCGCGCGTTCACCTTGAGTTTCTAGGGTCCTATAAGACCCGAGCGAACATCACTTCGATCCGCCGACACACGATGACCGGACCCTTATGCATTTAACGCTTCATATCGGGACAGAGAAGACCGGCACGACCAGTATTCAGAACTTCTTGTCCATCAACCGTGCATTGCTCGGCGAGAACGGCGTCATCGTGCCCCGGTCGCTGGGGGGGACGAATCAACGGCTGCTCGCCGGCATCGCCATGAATGACGATCATGTGGACGATCTGTTTCAGTCCGCCGGATTGACCGACGATGAAGCCAGGCACACGGCGAAGGCGGATTGGTTCAGTCAATTCCGACGCGAGCTGGACGCCAAGGCCGACGGCGCCGACATGGTGCTGATTTCCTCAGAGCATCTGCACAGCCGGCTTTCGCGCGATGGCGAGATTGAGCGGCTTCATGAACTTTTGTCGCCGCTTTTTGAATCGATCACGGTCGTGGTCTATCTGCGCGAACCGATCGCCACGGCGGTTTCGGCTTACTCCACGGCGGTGAAGTACGGCGCGATCGGGGCCAATATTCCGCCCCCGGACAGGCCGTATTTCTTCAACCTGGTCAATCACGCACGCACGACGCGCCGGTGGTCCGGCGTGTTCGGCGATGACGCGCTGCGCGTCAGGTTGTTTGAGCCTGACGCATTGCTGGGCGGCGAAGCCATCTCCGACTTCATCGAGACCGCAAAGCTTCCTCAGTTGAATTACGCCATGCCCCTTCGGAGCAACCCGTCGCTGGACGCGCTCGGCGTGGAGCTCCTTCGCCGGGTCAACAAGGACATTCCTCGCTTTGTCGACGCCGAGCCCAATCCGCTAAGAGAGGGGCTTATCGAATTCTTCGAGAAGCATTTCTCCGATGGGTCGCCCATCGCAGCGCCCGCCAAGATAGTCGCGGCTTATGAAGAAACCTTCGCAGACTCAAACGCGTTCATTCATCAAACCTATTTTCCAGAGCGAAATCAATTATTTACACCCTATTCCAAGGCGGCGGAGCGGCCCCATCCCGGACATGTCAAAGACTATGACGCCGTCGCATCGGCCCTGACCAGCCTGTGGAGGGCCAAGCAGGAGGCGATGAGTCAATCAGCCCTTCCCAACGCCAAGGCGCGTCGAACGCGCTGAGACCGGCCGGCGCACCCGTCGCGACGCCTGAGCGCGGAGGACCGGAACGAGACGGCGTCGACCGGCGAAGCCTGCTCCAGGCGCCAGGGCGCGGTGAATTCCGGCTCGGCGGTCGGCTGATCCTTGCGCAATCCGGTGTTGCCATCGAGCATTCGGGATGGAATATCGGAGCGCTCAATTCGCACTGGGTCCGTTCATCATTGCGGACAACCGATTTCATTTGATGGCTCAATGACTGCTTCCCCCCACAGCGACAGCGCGGCGGCGCTCGAACCGGCGCGACGGGACCCGCTTTTCGCCGCCGCGATCAACGACCTGGTCGGGGGCCTGGGTCGCTGGCGATTGTGGACGGCGCTGGCGTGGGAGGATTTGAAAGCGACCTATCGCCGGTCCGTGATCGGCGTGCTCTGGATCAGCCTGTCCTTCGCGGTGTTCGTCGCCGTGAAAGTGCTGATCTTCGGGTCCTTCGTCCAGGGCCGCGAGATCGAGTATTTCGGCGCCTATTTGATGCTCGGCTTCTTCTGCTGGGTATTCTTCACGCAAATCGTGACCGGGGCGCCGAGCGTGTTCGTCACGGCGGAAAGCTGGATTCGCAACGATCCGATCGAATTGTCGGTCTTCGCCTATCAGGGCGTCGTGCGATCGATGTTTGATCTGGCGTTCACCGGGATCACCGCGGCGGGATTCTACTTGTATTTCGGCCAAGGGGCGGATTGGACCGCATTGCTCGTGATCCCCGCGCTGGCGCTTTACATTCTCAATGCGATCTGGGTGATGCTGCTATTGGGCATAATCTGCGCGCGATTTCGCGATTTGACCCATCTGATCAACACCATCATGCGCGTCATGCTCTTCCTGACGCCGATCCTCTGGCTGCCGGAGCAGCTGGGCGAGCAGATCATGCAGTATCTGTGGTGGAATCCGTTCGCTCACTTCATCTGGATTCTTCGAACGCCTCTTCTGGATGGAATGCTTGCGACCGAAAGCTGGATCTTTGTCGGCGTCATCACAGTCCTTGGGTGGTCGAGCGCCTTTATCGTATTCGCACTATTCCGCCGCCGCGTCGTTTTCTGGCTCTAGCATGCCTCACATCATCGCTGACAACGTCTCGCTTCATTACCCGATTTTCGGCCAGCGCCCGCCTAAGCCGAAAGCCGACGGCGCGCCGCCCGCCGGCCAGGCCAATGCGCCCATGCCCATCAAGGGGCCCGCGCGCCTGGAAGTGCAGGCGCTCCAGAATGTGAGTTTTGAGGTCAATCCGGGCGAACGGCTGGGCCTGATCGGCAGGAATGGATCAGGAAAATCGACTCTGCTTCGCGTCCTCGGCGGCGTCTATGAACCGACCGCAGGCCGGATCTCCGTCGACGGTCATGTGGCGCCGCTATTCAATGTCGGCCTGGGCATGCGCCGGGAAGCGACCGGCCGCCGCAACATCGTGCTGCGCGGCTTGATGCGCGGGCTGACCCGCAAAGAAGCGGAAGCGAAGATTGACGAGATCATCGAGTTCAGCGAATTGGGCGAATTCATCGACATGCCGGTCCGCACGTATTCGACCGGCATGGCGATGCGGCTGACCTTCGCCACCGCGACGGCGTTTTCACCGGAGATTCTGCTGCTGGATGAATGGATCGGCGCCGGCGACCAGCCGTTCCAGAAGAAGGCCAAGAAGCGCATGTTCGAACTGGTCGACCGCGCCGGCATCACCGTCATTGCGAGCCATCGGGACGGTCTGATCCGGCAGGTCTGTTCACACTGCCTCTGGCTCGACAAAGGTGTGGTGCGGGCATTCGGACCGGCGGACGCCGTCCTTGACGAGTTCCAGGCCTTTAATCGCAAAGCCTGACGCCGCGCGCGCTCAAGCGCCCTTTCCGCCGCTGGAGGCGTCGCCGCCGGCAAGTCGGTCGAGGTGGCGGCGCAGCGCCTGATGGAGCGACGCGCCGACGTCTGCTCGTTCCGTGTAAAAGCCGTAATCCCACCACAGATGGGTGAAGGCTTCATGCGGTCCCGGATTGCGCAACCGGTGGAGAAAGCGCCGCGCCAACAACAGGCCGAAGCGCTTCGGCGCAGGCTGCGCCTCCATGCGGCCGCACATCGCCTCCAGGATGGCGTGGCTGCGCCCCTGGCCCTCGATAAGTTTGAGCAGATATTTCAAAGACAAACGATCTTCGGCGATCGCATGCTCCAGCCGCAGCTGAGGGCGATATCCGACCTGATAGCCCAATCTGTCGGCGATCCTGGAGAACAGGCTGTCTTCACCTGTCGCGGGCGCGGCGCCGCTGCGTCCGAGCGGCAGCGCGCCGCCGGCGATCTCATTCATGTCGGCGAACGCTTCTGCGATATCGCGGCGGACGGCCATGCCTGCGCCGAACGGCTCCCAGATGCCCCATTTCGCGCCCGACCCCGTTAAGGGCTCGTCGCCGAGATCGCGCACGGCGAAGCGGGCGATATTGCGCCTATGGAGCCAACCCGGCGGACGCGCGAAGCGGCCGACGGAGCGGCCTGCGAAAACGCCGAGCCCTGGCTCCTCTTCGGCGATGCGCGCGCAATGGCGAAGATAGTCTGAGGCCAGAATGTTATCGTCATCGACGAAGACAAGGAGCTCCGACCGGGTTTCGGCGATGCCGCACGCCCGAGCATTCGCCAGACCCTGTCGGGGTTCACGAATGACGCGCGCTCGATCGCCGAAGCCTGACAGCAAAGAGGCCTCCACGGCGGGCTCGGAATTGTTGTCCACCAGCACCAGCTCGAATGGCGGCGGGGCGTCCTGGCGCGCCAGGGCGTCCAGGACCTCGGCGAGGAGCGCGCGGTCGGGATTGTAAGTGCATATG
The DNA here is from genome assembly GCA_001657295.1 of Oceanicaulis sp. BBD 1991-10. Taxonomy (GTDB): domain Bacteria; phylum Pseudomonadota; class Alphaproteobacteria; order Caulobacterales; family Maricaulaceae; genus Oceanicaulis. The sequence goes on from LYSW01000053.1 coordinate 6,037, forward strand.
ACGACACTACACGCCGGCTCCATCAAGATCGCTCCCGAAGATCGGCATGCAGACCTGCGGCGGCCCGGCGGAAGGCGCGCAACGCGATATAGGATGAAGCGGCGTCATAGATTCTGCGCAAAATTCCGGCGACGGCTCCGGGAAGCTGCACGCCGCCGCAGTCGCGCACCTCCCTGGCATAAGCGTCCGCTTTCAGACGCGAGGCATTACTGTCGTGCACCCGAAACCCGCCCAGCACGCTTGGAATCATCGTCAGCTCAGCGCTGCGGGCGAACCGCTTCCATAAGAAGAAATCGCCGGCCAGCTTCAAAGAGGCGAAGCGCGCCTTCTCCGGTTCGCTGAGCGCGTCCCAGAGCGATTGCTTGAAGAACACGCTCTCCTGCTGAACCGCGCCGAGCAAGCCGTCATGGCGCCACCCCTGATTGATCAGCCATCGGCTGCTCCATCCCGCCGGGAGGATTGCGGCGAGACGGCCCTCGCAGTCCCAATGGGCGGGGAAACCTGAAACCCAGGCGCAGCCCGGCTTCGCCAGCGCCTGCGCGGCGCAGTCAAGCGCCCAAGGCGTATAAAGGTCGTCGCTGTTCAGCCAACACAACACGTCTCCGGCGCGCTGGTCGAAACCGCGCCTCAAGGCGTCATACATTCCCTCGTCAGGTTCGGATTGGAGCCTGATCCGATCGTCTTGCGCGGCGTGACGCTCAACGATCTCCACAGAGCCGTCCGTGCTGCCGGCGTCCAGCACAGTCAGCCGCCAATCGCTCCAGGTTTGCGCACGCACGGAGGCGATCGCCGCATCAAGAAAGCGTGCGCCGTTAAGCACCGGGGTCAGGACCTCAAAGCGCAAGCAGCCCTCCTATTCGACCTGGCGTGCGCAGGTCAGAAGTCACGGCCGCTCATCTCCACCTGCATCGGTGCGCTCGAGAGCCGTGTCGCCAACTCGGAGAATGAACTCCATGTACTGCCCAGAAGACGCGGCGCCCGGCTCAGCAAGATGGCGTCGGCCAGGGCGTAAACCAGCTGTTCCGTGGAGCGATCATTGCTGGGCCGGTGCAGCCAGGCGACGGTATCGCCGTATCGCGCTTCGAACATCTCGTATGTCTCCGGCAGGTCCGCCGCCAGGAACAGCGTCTCGACGGTCTTCGCCTTCAACAGGGCGTCCACCCGTTTAAGAAACCGCTCATAGTGGCTCTTCTTGCGCCACGTGGCGACTTGTTCGTGACCTTCGCGCGTCCAGTTCTCCGATGACTCATAGGGCAGATGCTCAAACGCCGGTCCGCCGGCCATGCGCACGTGCACGCTGAGATCGTTCGGGCTGCGGATCGATCCGACCAGGTCCAGAACGCGCCCCACCGGCCTCAGCCGTCGCAGGAATTCATTCTCCCGCTCCCAGGTCGAGGACGGGTGATTGAGCACGTAGGCCGAGCGCAGATAGACGTCGTCATCCGGCCCGAAGGCGATCGCTTCATTCTTCTGCGCTTCGGCTTCGATCTCCATATAATTGAAAACGCGCGCGCCTTCCTCGCGCGCCGTCTCGAGCCGGGATTCCTCAATGACGGAACCGCCATACTCGAAAAGATCGGAAAAGCGCGCCTCACAATGGACATCGGGGGCCCAGACGATCACCAGCTCGCGGTCGCTCGCATCGGCGATCGCAGCCGCTGATCCTATCGCCCTCAGCCGATTTCCGAGACCGTGCTGGGCGTCCACAAACACCTTGCGCTTCCGGGTCTGCACCGCCGGGGCTCCGAGTTTTTTCAGGTCCGCCTGAGACATCTCTTCCCAGGGCCGCGTTTCCAGCAGCTGCGCCATTTGATCCAGCGTGAGATTGTAGCATTGATCGCCTAACCGCCAGCTCATCATCTCCCGCGCCGCGGCCAGCTGCGCCTCGCGGCGGACAGGGTCCGGCACCGCCGCAGCCGAATCAGGACGACGCTTGACCCGCTCCAACCGGTCCTGGCGGGCCACCGTCTCATACGAGGCCATGCGCCGAGAGGGCGTCCATTCCGGCATGATATGCGTGATCTGGCGATTGACCTGGATGGAGTAGCGCAGGTCGTGAGCCAGCGTCTGAGCCGCGGGCGCGTCAACGGCGAGCTTGGGCGCGTCGCTGACGCGCTGCGCGTCATCATGATCAAGATGGCTCACCGTCCCGGGAGCAACCGCGGTCCTGCGCACCCCCTGAGCGCCGAGGCGCGCGTAGAGCTCATCATCATCCCAGCCGTATGTCGTGATCCATTCGCTGAACCCGCCGACAGCGAGCAGATCATCGCGCCAAGCGTAAAAGAAGCCGTTCACATATTCCTGGCCGGAGCCGGCGTGCCGCCAGTCCCCAGCAAGAAAGCGCCCGCGCGTTAGATTATTTTGATGGAAGAAGTCTTCGCTGAGCAGGATGTCGGCGTCCGCTTTCAGCACTTTCTGCCGAGCGGCGCGATTGAACCCGAGATTGAAGGCGAAGGACAACACCCAGCGCGGTTCATCCTCAACCCGCACCACCTGGATGCGCGCGTCGTCGAACCCGGATTGCAGCAAGTCATCGTGGACCGGACTCGCCGACGCCCAGTCCACAACGACGATTTCATCGATCTCATCGTGATAGAGCCAGGAAGACAGCGCGCGTTTCAGATTCTGATTTCGATCGCGGCAGCACGTGACCACGCTGACGCCCGGTTCAGCAGGCGACGGGGTGAAGCCCGCGCCATTGAAGGGGCTCGGCGCATCGTGAATACGCGCCAACTCTTTCACCAGGGCGATGCGGCGCGGCGTTAAATCGTCATTGGACCGCAAGGCTGACGCCGCAGCGGTCCTGAGGGCGCCTTGCAATCCATGACGGTCGCCTTGCTCACCAAAATCGCTTGCGCTCTCCAGATGAGCCCAGAAATCGGATTTGTCTTCATTCATTGTCGAACCAAAGCGGGGCGCCCCCGGCTATGTCCTTGTCCATATCGCTTCTATCCGGGACATCACCCCTCACCAGACCGCTCAGTAATCCAACCGGACCTTCAGGTCCGAATAATGGGCGCTGGCGGCGATCTCCTGCTTGACCGCATCCGGCCGGGGTCTTGTGCTCAAGGGTGAAATGCGGTGTCCGCCTCGTCCGCTGTCGCCTGTAAGCCTGATCGCCGAAATCAACTGACCGGCGCCCGGAACGAATTCGAGCGACAGCGCCGAACAAAGCCGTTCCAGAGTGCGATCGGTTTCGGTGACAAGGTCCTCATACTTAAAGATTTCAAGGCCGGCGTGCTGATCCAGAAACAACAGATATCGGCGGCAATACTCGTCGAAATTCGTTGGCTCGAAACTCACCCATTTGTGGGACAGCAGGGACAGATAGCTCTCAACCGGATTGCGGACCGTCACGACGGACTGCACATCGGCGATTTCGCGAAGGATGGACAAATGGGACGCGCGTTCAGGCACAACATCCCCGATGCAGTAATGCGAATGGGGATGGTCTCGGATCACCAATTGCAGGCCGACATCCGCAAGCTGGCCGTGGACCTCGCTCATCGCGCGCTTATAGGTATCGGCATAGATCGCCTCAGGCAGCGGGCGCGACTGATAGTAAAGGTGCCGGATGACATCCGTCGGCGCGAAGCTGGGCTTGCGCGGATCAAGCTCTCTGGTCGACAGGGGATCCAGTTCGCTGAACATGCAGACATTGGGCATCGCAGCGACGCATCGGCTGAACAAGGTGCCGCCGGTGCAGGCGAAATGATGAATGCTGCGGATCGGCCTGGAGCCGACCGCCCCATGATCGGCCACCAAGGCAAGGCATTGACCCAGCAGGCTGGGCAAAGGACCGGCCGCTAAATCCTGCGACCGCGACCGGTTATGGTCCTGCAAAATGTCGAGGCACTGATCGACAACCGACAACAGGGCAGCCGCTTCACCAGATTCATCTCGATCCATTACGACTTTCGCTTCTTGGACTTTTTCGGCTTCGTCTTGCCCGATTTCGTGCGTTTGGACGGCGTCCTATCAAAGTCTCCGCCGCTCTCCAAATTCTGCGGGTGGCGTTCGGGATCCAGCTCAGTGTCCGAGACCTGCAGCTCTGCGACGGTCGGCGCCGCCGCGTCCGGCATGGTCTGAAGGTAAACCGACGCATCGCTAAGGCGGCTTGCAAGCTTCGCCAGCAAGTCGTCCTGCTGCTTCTTCACTGAAACGACATCGCGATAATCATTCTGCAAAGACTTCAGGTCCTGTTGGGCCATCGTCTGCATCCGCAGCGCCAAAGCGAGATCATCCTGTGCGATTTCAGCCCGCTTGCGAGCCTGCTCGAGCTCCCGGCGCTGCCGCTCATTCACAGTCTTCAACCGGTCAACACCGGCGGCGGACGCACGCAAGCTTTCGCATTGGCTGACCGCTTCATCGCGCGATTTCAATGCCGCCTCGGCTTGCGCGCCCGCGGTCTCGGCCGCCGCCTGCGCGGCGGACAGCTCCGCACGCAACACCTCGCATTGACCGGCCGCCTCGTCGCGCGCCTTTAACGCCGCCGCGTGCTCCCCGGCCGCATGCTCGGCCGCCGCCTGCGCAGCGGACAGCTCGGCGCGCACCGCTTCGCACTGACTGACCGCTTCGTCGCGCGCTTTCAATGCGGCGGCACGCTGCTCGCCCGCAGTCTCAGCCTCCGCACGCGCCGAAGACAGCGCGGCCTGCAAAGCGTCGCATTCCTTGACGGCCTCCGCGCGCGCTTCCCACGCCGTTTCGCGTTCCTCGCTCGCCGTCTCGGCCGCCGCCTGCGCGGCCGCCAGGGCGGCGCGCAATGTCTCGTTCTCGCCTTCCGCCTCGTCGCGCGCCTTCAACGCCGACACGCGCGCCGCATCCGCCGTCTCGGCCGCCGAACGCGCCGCCGCCAGCTCGACGCGCAAATCCTCGCATTGACTTGCCGCGTCATCGCACGCCTTCAATGCTTCTTCGAGCTCTCGTCTGAGGCTCTCATTGAGTTGACTGGATCTGACCCCCGCGCCGGTCTCCGGGCTCCGCACAGCCTTGACCACTCGAAACGCGCCGGCGCCGGTTGATTGCACGTCGCCGAAGCCAAGGCCTTCAAGCCGGTCCACGGTTTCCTTGTCGGTCAGGGAATCCTTGAAAAGCTGGGCCGGACCACAGTGCACCCGCAGCTCCATTATGGGCGCGGCGGGATCGGCGCGCTCCAGGGCGATCAGAAGATCGTTCTCCCAGCCGTTCACATCGAGCACAAGCACGAGCGACTTGTCGGATTCAAGGATCTGCTCTTGCAGCAGCTCCGACAGGGGTTTGCATTCGACCTCGTGAGAACCTGTCGACGCGAGGCCGGGAAACAGTTTGCGGATGCCGGCCGGCCGGCTCAAACTGCTGGCGTCCAACATATTGTATTCTGTGAATGTCGCGGTCCGCGGCTCTCCGGCAACGACCGCTCTGAGAACACTTACGCCTGATCGCTCGCGCGCGCGCATTTCAAGGGCCGCCGCGCTGCGTTCGACCGGCTCGACCAGGACCACGCGCCGCGCCTCATTCATATGGGCGTTCAGTTCGCGGCAGCCGCCGGCCCCGATATGAATGAGCAAGTCCGCTTTCGGCGCAGTCCCCATCACCCCTGCTCCTGATCAAGACTGATGACCGGCGCTTGCGCTGCGGTGATCGCACGCCCCTCAGCTTGGCCCCGTTTTAGATAGTGTATCAAGGGATTCTGATTTGATTCCGCCACGTCCGGATACGCGGTGAGATAGGCCTTTGAGCAAAATTTCGGGCCCGCCGCCCGCCCTTCCACGCCGCCGTACAGCAAATAGTGCTGCGCAGGATCAACACCGGACGCCGCGACATCGGCATTTTTTTCGCGATACCAGTCTGCGTCGAACAGATCAGAGCCCCGCAGCAATCCGAGATTTCGTCGCAAGGCGATTTTCCTGATCATCGCGCCGACCACCGGAAGCCGGAGAAGCATCTGCTTTGCTGAAGGCAGGCGTAGAATTCTGCGCCGCTCCGCTTGAAGCTCCGCGTGCAGCAGCGCAACCGCCTCGGTCTTGGCCGTCAACTCATCCCTCGCCCGGCGCGCCCCGTCTTCCGCGTCGAGACGCGCCTGGTTCGCCTCAACCAGAGCTGCGGAGCATTGTGCGAGATCGCGACGCATCGTCTCCACGAAACGTTCGCTGAAGCGCGCCCGTGACGACGCCTGGGAGCGCTCGGCGGCGATCGATTTCTTAATGCCTGCAATATGCGCCGCGATGGAGCTGGCGGCGGCGCTCAACGACTCGCCGGCGTCAGCGTGATCGGGCGCCTGGCTAAAGGACTCCGCCGCCGATTGGAGTCGCGCGACCGCGGTCTCACTCTCCTTAGTGTCAAACCCGCGACCGAGCGCGGACAGCAGATCAGACAGCGCGCGCCAGGCGTCTTGATGAACGGCCCCGCTGCGCGCGAACAGCTGAGCGCCGCGGACGCGCTCCAGGGCGGGCGCGCGCTGAACCTCCTCGGCGCTTATCAGAGCGGAACGATCAAGCACTTCGTGCAACTCCGCCGCCTCGGCGCTTTCGGAGGCGAACGCTTCCGCCAGTTCCAGGAAGGGCAGCAGGCGCGGAGCCAGGTCAGGTTCGGGATCCGGCGCGCCGACTTCTACGCCGGTCCGCAACGCAATAAGAGACCGGAAGCGGTCTGGATCGCTGATCGCCGCGCCGACATGGACCAGGGTGCAAGCCTCCGGATTACGGTTCAGAGCCGCACGCAGGCTCTCAGCCTCACGCTTCCAGACCGCCAACGCTTTGAAGGGATCGCCCCGATCGCTCAGCGCGCCGGCGATCGCCTCCGCGGGCGATAAATACCCCAACAGGAAGACTTGTCCCGGCGTCCTGCCGGCGTTCGACAGAAAAACGGCGGGCGAATCCGCCGTGGGTGAGATTTCGAGCCCCTCCGCGCGCGATGAATCGCGCTGGATCATGCTTCGAAGACGTCTCCAGCCAGACCCGCTCATTCCGCCAAGGGCGATGCGAGCCGCTAATGCGTCATTCCCCATTGCGTCCGCCCATAAATAAAGAATTACTCCAAAAGCATATCGCCGAACCGGTGCGAGCGCTCTGCAGGCCCGGCGCGCCGGCGGCGGAAAAGCGAGTCAGCACCATTTGGCATGCTCGAGCCGGACAGGACCACCCTCGGCGCTCAAGCGCAAGAGCCCGGCGGCTCCAAAGCCGATTTCGGCGCCGAAATCGACCCGCCAGGTGGACGGGCCGATGCGATGGACCTGCGCCGGCGGCTCTGCGCGCACCCGCCCGTTCGGCGTATCGAACGCGATTTCGGCCGCCGATTGCGCATCTCGCGTGACGTTCAAGATCGGCAGATCGAAACTCGGCGCCCCATTCTCAAAGGGATGTTTGTCGGCGGCGAGAAACACGCCGCCGACGGCGCCGGCCTGCGCCCCTCGCGCCCGCGCCGAACGCTGCGCCAGCGCGCGCAGCGCCGAGCGCTCGCCGCTGGCCTCGGTCGCGAGCCCGAGCAAGGTGCGCGCCGCGCTGCGAGCGCCGGCATATTTCAGGCTCAGACGGGTGAGTTCCCAGACCCGCCGTGCGGAAAACTGCGCCGTTTTTGTGCCAGCGCCCCAAAAGACTGCGGAAAACACCTCCGGCGTCCGCACAAATCGCGCGCCGTTGAGGAACAATCGAACCCAGAGATCCCAGTCCATCGTATAGACGAGCTCTTCGTTCAGCCCGCCGACGCGCTCAACGGCATGCCTGCGCACGAAGCAGGAGGGCTGAGAAATGCAGTTGGACCGCAGCAGCGCCTCGCTGACATCGGCGAGCTGGCCATGGAGGCCTCTGACCGTGCCGCCTGCATCAATGATGGCGGAATTCCCGTACACCGCCTCGACCTCGGGGTCGGTGAGAAAACGCGATCGCACCGAAGCCAGCGCGCCGGGCATGAGCACGTCATCAGCGTTCAACCAACCCAGAATATCGCCGTCCACCGCACGCCAGCCTTCCGCGATCGCCGCGGCCTGTCCCTGGTCCGCTCCCTCGCGGCGGTAGGCGAAGTCGAGCCCGCAGGTGTCGAGCGCGCGCCGGACCCGCGAGTCGCCTGACGCATCCATCACCGCAACGTGCAGTTCGACCTCTTGAAGCGCGAGGCTGCGAAGCGCGGCGGGCAGCAGCGGGTGCCAGGCGCCGATGGGAATCGAGAATGCGAAGGATGGGCCGGTCATGGTCGCAGAATGCGTGAGTAAATACGGCCGAGATGGCGCAGCTCCTGGGTTCTAGAAGCGCGCCGTCGCGAACGCAATGGGCGAGGCGGGGAACGAAATTTGCGCAGTAGTAACCTTAGTGCTGGATCGAGCTTCGAGATTGAGATTGAATCCGTTTTTCAGCCTTCCCTGAACGCCCGGTTCGGGCTTCATTGTCACCCTATCGTTAGTGCGTTATAGCGCCTGCAGTCATGACTCCTAATTGTTGAGAAGAATCGTGCGCAAACCCATAGTAGAACAGTCACTGGAACAAATACTTTCAATTGCGCCCTCTTGTGGAGAGGTTGTTATTGATGTTGGCGTCATGCGCTGCACCAAATTTTTGATGGATTACTTCCCGAAAGGGTTTCATTATTTATTTGAGCCAGTGCTTTCGGTACACGACATCATTAAAAGAAATTATTCCGATAAAGGTATTGAATTCGACCTTCAAGGTATCGCTCTGTCAGATGAACCGGGTAAGCTTTATTTGCATCAAAGATCAATTAACAAAAGTCTGTCCGTAACCCATTCAAATTTGAGCACTGAGTCAAAATCAGAAGACCCCAATGTCGTCATTGATGAGATTGAAGTCTCTACGCTGGATCGATTTTTCGCAAACATTCCGCTCGAGAAGCACAAATACGTCGTCAAAATCGACGTTGACGGGCTTGAAGAAAAAATTGTTCGCGGAGGCCAGAACGTCATCAAGGACGCTTCGTTCGTGATCATCGAAGCGCCAATGAGGCATGTATTCAGACGAGGCGGCTTAGTTGAATCTCTGGGCTTTGAGCTATTCGATATAGTGGATCCGGCATACTACCGAAACCAACTCTGGCAAGTTGATTTGGTAATGATAAACAAAGAGATTAGGCAGCAGGAGAAGAAGTTTAGACCGAGAGACTTCACCGGCGGCCGGATCAATCTTGAAGAATGGCATCGCTATCGCGGTTAAGCTGCAAGAAGCAGGCTATTCAGAACTCAAATCGCTGCAATTCAACCGGCCGGCCGGCCACCCCAAGGTGCGCCGCAATCGGGACGCGCGTGTTTCGCGCGCACTGACGCGGCCCCCGGCGGCCGAAGCAGCGGTCGGCCGTAGCCTCACGGCGACATCTCGACGACACCGGCTCGTCTCAGCCGGCCGGCGCGCGATTAAATGCAGCGGAAAAAGGTGGCGCGGACCCTTCACCCTGCGCCGCCATCCACGATCTCAATCAAGGTGGGCGAGAGTGACGAGGTCCTGTGACCCCAGCCTGCCTTCGCCAATCGACAAGACTTTGAAAAACTTGCCAAAGACCTCTCGGATATATTCCGGAGAATGCGATGTCAGGCCATATTCGGCTTTCTTCGCGAAATCCATGGTGGCCTGCGTTTCGGCGGAATAGGACCGGTAGAAGATTCCCGCTTCGCGCAATTCTTCAACTGATGTCGGCCACATGTGGGCGACCCGCGGCGCAGGCGGATGATTTTTGATGTTGTGATAGCTGTTGATCGTTACGAAGACGCGGCCGCCCGGCTTGGTGATGCGCTTGAGCTGATCAAGATAGAAGTCCACCTGTTCCGGCGGCAAATGGGTGAACACGGAGATGCCGTATACGACGTCGAAGGCCTGGTCCTCGAACGGAAACGGCTGCAGGGGCTCCAAATCCCACCCGGTGACGCCGGCGTCCTGGCTCCGCAACCAATCCATCGAGTGCTTGTCGACATCCGATGCGTGAACGTCCATGCCGGTGCGCTCCTTGAGCAGGATCGCCACCCCGCCCAGCGCCGCGCCCCAGTCGAGAATCCGAAGATTGTCATACGGCGCATCGAAGGCTTTGACGAGTTCGGCCTCGATCATGTCGGCGCGGCGTTTCGAGGCCCGGTAATAGTGATCCCAGTCCTTGGCGGCGCTGCGGGTCACTCCGCTGGCGCCCTCAACT
>LYSW01000054.1 GCA_001657295.1 Oceanicaulis sp. BBD 1991-10
GTCACCCCTTCAGGCGTCGGCGCCTGAAGATTCGCCGCGACCGACTGGCCTTCAACCCAGGTGAAGCCGGTGATGCCCAGAATACCCGCCAACGCGACCCCGACGGCCGCGCCGAGGCCGGCGTTCTCTGCAAAGCCCGCGCGCAGCGTGGCGAAGTCAATGTCCAGCATCATCACCACGAAAAGGAAAAGCACGGCGACGGCGCCGACATAGACGATCACCAGGATCATCGCGAGAAACTCCGCGCCCAGGATCACAAAAAGGCCGGCGCCGGAGAAAAAGGCGAGGATGAGGAATAATACGGCGCGCACCGGATTGCCTGACACCACCACCATCAGGGCGGACAGGATCGCAGTCGCGGACAATATGTAGAAGGCCGCCGCTTGCAGCACGTTCGCCCCCTTGTCATGCCGGGCGGCGAGACGGACGCCTCGCCTTGAGAAAGTCAAATCGGCGCGGGGAGAATCCCTGCAGCCGGGCTGGATTTGTGCGCCGTCATAGCGCTAGCGATAGCGCGCGTCGAGCTCGAGATTCCGTGCAATTTCACGCTCCCACCGATCACCGTTATCAAGGAGCTTGTCCTTGTCGTAATACAGCTCTTCGCGAGTCTCGGTGGCGAACTCGAAATTCGGGCCTTCCACGATCGCATCCACCGGGCAGGCCTCCGCGCAGAAGCCGCAATAGATGCATTTGACCATGTCGATATCGTAGCGCGTGGTGCGGCGAGAGCCGTCTTCGCGCGGTTCCGCTTCGATTGTGATCGCCTGGGCCGGGCACACCGCTTCGCACAGCTTGCAGGCGATGCAGCGCTCTTCCCCGTTGGGGTAGCGGCGCAGCGCGTGCTGTCCGCGGAAGCGCGGGCTCAGGCGGCCTTTCTCGAAGGGATAATTGATCGTCGGCTTCTTCTTGAAGAAGTAGCGCATGCCAAGACCGAAGGCGCCCCAGAAGTCCAGAAGGGCCGCGCCGCGAAGGGTTTGTGCGATCCGGTTCATCGGTTTCTTAAGCTCCAACAGCCAATTCGGCGGCGCGGCTGTAGACAACCATCGCGCCCATGAAGAAGACGGCGGCCAGCGAGGTGGGCAGAAAGATCTTCCAGCCCAGACGCATCAGCTGGTCGTAGCGATAGCGCGGCACGAGGGCCTTCACCATGGCGAACATGAAGAAGAAAAAGACCACCTTGATCGCGAACCAGAAGACCGGCGGGATCCAGGTGAAGGGCGCCACGTCGAGCGGCGGATGCCAGCCGCCCAGGAAAAGCAGGGTCATCAGCGCACACATCAGAACGATGCTGAGATACTCGCCGATCATGAAGAGCAGATAGGGCGTGGAGGAATACTCCACCTGATAGCCCGCCACGAGTTCGGATTCCGCTTCCGGCAGGTCGAACGGCGGCCGGTTCGTCTCCGCCAGGGCCGAGATGAAGAAGATCACGAACATCGGGATCGTCACCAGGAAGGCCGGATAAGGCAGCATGTCGAAAGACAGCACGTGCCAGTTCCAGAAGCCGCCCGCCTGCGCCTCGACGAGCGCGGACAAATTCATAGTTCCCGCCATCAAGAGCACGGTGACGATCACCAGGCCGATGGAAACTTCATAAGAGACCATTTGCGCGGCGGACCGCAGCGATCCCAGGAAGGGATATTTCGAATTCGACGCCCAGCCGCCGATGATGATGCCGTACACACCCAGCGAGGAGATCGCCAAGACATAGAGGACGCCGACATTTAGATCGGCGATCACCCAGCCCGGCGCCACCGGGATCACCGCCCATGTGATGAAGGCGAAGATGAAGGTCAAAAGCGGCGCCAAAAGGAAAAGCGGCCGATCCGCGCCGGCCGGCACGATGATTTCCTTCAGAACGAATTTGATGAAGTCGGCGAAGGACTGAAGCAGGCCGAAGGCGCCGACCGTGTTCGGCCCTTTGCGCATCTGAACCGCCGCCCAGACCTTGCGGTCCATTAAGAGCAGGAAGGCCAGCGAGAGCAGCAGGGCGATAATGAAGCCGAGAATCTGCCCCACCGCCGCCAGCGTCCCGAGCACAGGCCCCCAATTGGTGACGAAATCGTACATCAGCCCCTACTCCGCGGCCTGCAGTTCAGCGCGAGCGCCGGCGACCAGGGCGGAGCATTCCGCCATCGTCTTGGACGCCCGGGCGACCGGGTTGGTCAGATAGAAATCCTTGATCGGGCTTTCGAACGGCGCGTCCGAAACCTCGCCGCCGGCTCCCAGCTGCGCCGGATCGAAGTCCGCCGCCGTGGCTGCGCCCGGCGCGTGATCGATCTGACCGAAGCTTTCCACTTCGCCGATCAGCTGAGCACGCAGGGCGTTGAGATCATTATACGGCAACGTCTTGTCCAAGCGCGCGGAAAGCGCGCGGAAGATGGCCCAATCCTCTTTCGCTTCGCCTTTCGGGAAGACCGCCCGCTGACCCATTTGGACCCGGCCCTCGGTGTTTACGTAAAGCCCGTTCTTTTCGGTGTAGGCCGCTGATGGAAGGATCAGATCCGCGCGCTGTGCGCCGGCGTCTCCGTGATGGCCGACATAAATCACAAAGGCGTCGCCGAGCGCGGCCATGTCGATTTCGTCGGCGCCGAGCAGCACGACGGTTTCCACTTCGCCCGACGCCGCGCCGGCCAGGATGCCGGCGGTGTCGCGGCCGCCCTCGCCCGGGAGGAAGCCCAGATCCAGAGCGCCCACCCGGCCCGCCGCCGCATGCAGCACGTTAAAGCCGTTCCAGCCATCCTTCACGGCGCCGATCTTGGCGGCCAGCTCACCGGCCGCGCGCAGCACCTGAGCGCCGTCTTCGCGCGCCAGCGCGCCCTGGCCCAAAATGATCATCGGCCTCTGAGCGTCTTTGAGCGCCTTGATGAAGCCGGACCGCTTCTTCGCGAGCCCCGCCAAGTCCGCCGGACCGGTTCCGACATGATCGAAGGGGTAAGTCAGGTCCGCCGCTTCACCGATCACCCCGATTTCGCACTGGCCGCTCAGCCAACGCTGGCGGATCCGGGCGTTCAAGACCGGCGCTTCCAGCCGCGGGTTCGAGCCGATGATCAGGATGGCGTCAGCGTCATCAATGCCGGCGATGGTCGAATTGAAGAGATAACCTTCGCGGGGCCCGCCGCCGATCTTGGCGCCGTCCTGACGGCAATCGATGGAGGTCACGCCCATCGCATCAAAAAGGTCTTTGGCGGCTTTCAAACCCTCGACATCATTAATGTCGCCGGCGATGACGCCGATCCTGGACGCGTCGCCGGACAGCTGGTCCGCAGCGATCGTCAAGGCGTCATCCCAGCCGATCGGGGTCAGCTTGCCGTCTTCGCGCGCATAGGGCTGGTCCAGGCGCTGGCGGTTGAGACCATCCCAGACAAAGCGGGTCTTGTCGGAAATCCACTCTTCATTCACGTCGTCATGGATGCGCGGCATGATGCGCAGCACGCCGCCCATGCGGGCGTCGACGCGAATATTGGCGCCCAGCGCGTCCATCACGTCGATGCTCTCGGTCTTGTTGAGCTCCCAGGGCCGTGCGTTAAACGCGTACGGCTTCGACGTCAGCGCGCCGACCGGGCACAGATCGATGACATTGCCGGACAGCTCCGACGTCATGGACTGTTCCAGATAGGTGGTGATCTCCATGTCCTCGCCGCGGCCGATGGCGCCCAGCTCGGGCACGCCGGCGATCTCGGTGGCGAAGCGCACGCAGCGGGTGCACTGGATACAGCGGGTCATGATCGTCTTGATCAGCGGGCCCATATTCTTGTCTTCGACCGCGCGCTTGTTTTCCGCAAAACGCGAGCCCGAACGGCCATAGGCCATGGACTGATCCTGAAGATCGCATTCCCCGCCCTGGTCGCAGATCGGGCAGTCGAGCGGGTGGTTGATCAGGAGAAACTCCATCACTCCTTCGCGCGCCTTCTTCACAAGCGGTGAAAGCGTGCGCATTTGCGGCGGCTCGCCATTGGGCCCGCCGCGCATGTCGCGCACCAGAAAGGCGCAGGACGCCACCGGCTTGGGCGCGCCGACCAGCTCGACCAGGCACATGCGGCAATTGCCGGCGACCGACAGGCGCTCGTGATAGCAAAAGCGCGGAATCTCTCGGCCGGCTGCTTCAGACGCCTGAAGCAGGTTGTAATCATTCGGAACGGTGACTTCTTCGCCGTCGATGATGATGGTGCGCATGTTGTCCGACATGGCTCGCCCCTACTCCGCCGCAACCGGCACGAAGACCGGCTTGCCCGCGCGATAATTCTCGATGCGCTCTTCGATCTCGTGGCGGAAATGGCGGATCAGGCCCTGAACCGGCCACGCCGCCGCATCGCCGAGCGCGCAGATGGTGTGGCCTTCCACCTGGCTGGCGACGTCGAGGAGATCGTCGATCTCGGAGGTTTCCGCTTCGCCGCGCGCCATGCGTTCGAGCACGCGCCACATCCAGCCGGTGCCTTCCCGGCACGGCGTGCACTGGCCGCAGCTTTCATGCTTGTAGAAATACGAGATGCGCGCGATCGCTTTGACGATATCGGTGGACTTGTCCATCACGATCACCGCCGCAGTGCCCAGGCCGGATTTGTGCTCCTTAAGCGCATCGAAATCCATCAGCACGTCGTCGCAGATGTCTTTGGGCAGGAGCGGCACGGACGACCCGCCCGGGATGACGGCTTTCAGATTGTCCCAGCCGCCCGTCACGCCGCCGCAATACTCGTCGATCAGCGTGCGCAGCGGAATGCTCATGGCCTCTTCGACATTGCACGGATTGTTCACGTGACCGGAGATGGAGAAGACCTTGGTGCCGGTATTGCCCTCGCGGCCAAAGCCGGCGAACCAGTCCGCGCCGCGGCGCAGAATGGTCGGCACCACAGCGATGGACTCCACATTGTTGACGGTGGTCGGGCAGCCGTACAGGCCGGCATTGGCCGGAAACGGCGGCTTTAAGCGCGGCTGGCCCTTCTTGCCTTCCAGGCTTTCCAGCAGCGCCGTTTCTTCACCGCAAATATAAGCGCCAGCGCCGTGATGGATGTAGAGATCGAAATCCCAACCATGGACATTGTCCTTGCCGATCAGCCTGGCGTCATAGGCCTCTTTGATCGCACGCTCCATGACGGCGAGCTCATACTGATACTCGCCGCGGATATAGATGTAGCAAGCATGCGCCTGCATCGCGAAAGAGGCGATCAGGCAGCCTTCGATCAGATGATGGGGATCATGGCGCATCATCTCCCGGTCCTTGCAGGTGCCCGGTTCGGATTCGTCCGCGTTCACGACCAGATAGTGCGGGCGCGCGCCGACCTCCTTGGGCATGAAGGACCACTTAAGTCCGGTCGGGAAACCCGCGCCGCCGCGGCCGCGCAGGCCGGAGGCTTTGACCTGATTAATGATCCAATCGCGGCCCTGCTCCAGGATTTCCTTGGTGCCGTTCCAGGAGCCGCGTTGTTTCGCGCCTTCCAGCGTCACCGGATGGTGGCCGTATAAATTGGTGAAGATGCGGTCTTTATCCGTGAGAAGCTGGGTCATTCGCCCTCACCTCCACTCTTCTTCTTGTTGGATTCGATCATCGACAGGACCGCCAAGCCAAGCCCGGAGGCCAAGGTCGCGATCGCCAGGATCAGATTGGGCTGACCGGCCGCGATGAAGGTGATGATCCAGGCGGCGCCGAACAGGAAAACCGCGATCAGCAAAAGCGTGCGAAGCGACGGCATCTAGCCCTCCGCCGTTTCGGTGTTGGGCAGCGCCGCCGGCGCCGCGCGCGAGCCGTCAAACAAGGCTTCGTCTTTCAGCACCGGGTGCTTCGCGCCGGTGGGTTCCGACGCCTTTCGGCCGGAGATCGGCCCGTCCTTGATCGCCTTGCCGGCGACCAGATCGTCGAGCATCCCCTCAAGCGCCTCGGGCGTCAGGTCTTCATAGTAAAGATCGCCCTCAGTATTGGAGACTTGGACCATCGGCGCATTCGCGCATGCGCCTAGACACTCCACCTCCTCCCAGGCGAGCTTGCCGTCGGCGGAGACATGAGCGCGCCCTTTAGGACCGATCTTTTTCTCGCACACGGCCTTAAGCGCGTCTGCGCCGCGCAGCCAGCACGGCGTCGTTCCGCACACCTGAATCAGGTGCTGACCCGTGGGGGCCAGATTGAACATGGTGTAGAAGGTCGCGACCTCGTAGACGCGGATATAGGGCATCTCGCAACGCGCCGCGATTTCCCGCATCGCCGGCTCGGACACCCAGTTCTCCTGCTTTTGCGCGATCCACAAAAGCGGGATCACCGCGGACGCCTTCCGGTCGCCCGGATACTTATTCAACCAGAACTTCACCTTCGCTTCGCTATCCTTTGAAAAAGCGAAGCTTTCCGGCTGCTCCTCGGCAAGGCGGCGGACGCTCATCTAAGCGGACCCTTCCCTGATAAAATCAACGCGCGCGATCAATCCGTCGCGCACGGTATAGATGACGACGAGATCGATCGGATCGCTTTTGGCCGGTCCGTCCAGCCAGACGCGCTCATGGTCGATGACACGGTCTCCGATCACGGCGCGGTGCACCGCAAGGGCGTGCAGACCCTCGGATTTGAAACGCTCGACATAACGCGCGCGAAAGGCTTCGCGCCCCTTGAGGCTCAACACGCCGGGGAAATCATAGACTTCCACATCTTCAGCGAAACAGGCCGCGAACGCGTCGAGATCCCGCGCGTTGTAGGCGGCGAGCTGGCGTTCGGCCGCGATGGCCGGGCTCAACGCCTCGCGGGCGGCTGAAGCGGCGGCGAGCATCAGCGATCGATCTCCCCGAACACGATGTCGAGCGAACCCAGAATCGCGGAGACGTCGGCCAGCATATGGCCCTTATTGAGGTGATCCATCGCGGCCAAGTGAGGAAAGCCAGGCGCGCGGATCTTCACGCGATAGGGCTTGTTGGAGCCGTCGGCGATCATGTAGACGCCAAACTCGCCCTTGGGCGCCTCCACGGCGGCGTAGGCTTGGCCTTCGTCTACATGAACGCCCTCGGTATAGAGCTTGAAATGGTGGATCAGCGCTTCCATGGAGCGCTTCATCTCGGCCCGGCGCGGCGGCGCGAACTTGGTGTCGGTGGGCAGCACCTCGCCCTGATTGGCGTCCAGGGACAGCCATTCGCAGCATTGCTGCATGATCTTCACGCTCTCGCGCATCTCTTCGACGCGGCAGAGATAGCGGTCATAATTATCGCCGTTCTTGCCGAGCGGGATTTTGAACTCCAACTCGTCATAGACCTCATAGGGCTGCGCCTTGCGCAGGTCCCATGCCATGCCCGAGCCGCGCACCATCACGCCGGAAAAGCCCCAGGCGAGCGCGTCTTCTTTCGACACCACGCCGATATCGACATTGCGCGCCTTGAAGATGCGGTTCTCGGTCAGCAGGGTTTCAAGATCGTCGATATGCTGGCCGAACTGCTCGCACCAGGCCGCGATGTCGTCGACCAATT
The DNA here is from genome assembly GCA_001657295.1 of Oceanicaulis sp. BBD 1991-10. GTDB lineage: Bacteria > Pseudomonadota > Alphaproteobacteria > Caulobacterales > Maricaulaceae > Oceanicaulis. The sequence goes on from LYSW01000054.1 coordinate 7,438, forward strand.
CCTGCGGAAGATCCTGATGGACTCCGCCCGGGCGGAAATAATGGGCATGAAGACGCGCGCCGGATGCGCGCTCGTAAAACCCCATCAGCTTTTCGCGCTCTTCAAAGCCCCAGAGCGGCGGCGTGAGCGCCCCCACATCCATCGCCTGGGTGGTGATGTTGAGCAGGTGATTGAGGATCCGGCCGATTTCACAATACAAAACGCGCACATAGGAGCCGCGCCTGGGCACTGGGATGCCGGCCAGGCGCTCGGCCGCCAGGCAGAAAGCGTGCTCCTGATTCATCGGCGCGACATAATCGAGCCGGTCGAAATAACCGATGCCCTGAAGATAGGTCTTGTGCTCCAGGAGCTTTTCGGTGCCCCGGTGCAGCAGGCCGATATGCGGATCGACCCGCTCGACCACCTCGCCGTTCAGCTCCAGCACCATGCGCAAGACGCCGTGAGCGGCCGGGTGCACCGGGCCGAAATTGATCGTGAAATTGCGGATGTCTGTTTCAGCCATGATCTTTAGGCCTTCCCTTCCGCTTTCTCGTCGCCAGGAATGACATATTTCGCGCCTTCCCACGGAGAGAGGAAATCGAAGTCGCGGTATTCCTGGACCAGCTCGACCGGCTCATAGACCACGCGCTTGGCCTCCTCGTCATAGACGACCTGAGTGAAGCCGGAGAGCGGGAAGTCCTTGCGCAACGGATGGCCGTGGAAGCCGTAATCCGTCAGGATTCGGCGCAAATCCGGGTGGTTGTCGAACAAGACGCCATACATGTCGAAGGCTTCGCGCTCGAACCAGTTCGCCGCCGGATAAAGGTCGACGACCGAGTCCACCGGCGCGTCCTCATTGGTGTCGAGAATGACGCGGATGCGCTGGTTATGGTGCATGGACAGGAGGTGATAGACCACGTCGAAGCGGTCCGCCCGGCTCGGCCAGTCCACGGCGCAGATATCGATCAATGTGGTGAAGCGGCAAATCGGATCATCGCGCAGAAAGCGCAAGACCGTGACTATGCGGTCGCGGTGGATGGTCAAGGTGAGCTCGCCATGGGCGATCTCCAGACCTGTCACATGTTCATCCAGCGCGGACGAGATGTGCGCGCCGAGATCCTGAAGCCCTTGCGTATCCGTCACGTTTGAACCCTCGCCCTAGCGCTCGATCGAGCCTTCGCGGCGGATCTTCTTTTGGAGCTGGAGAATGCCGTAAACCAGCGCCTCGGCGGTCGGCGGACAGCCCGGCACATAGATGTCCACCGGAACGATCCGGTCACAGCCCCGCACGACCGAGTATGAGTAGTGATAATAGCCGCCGCCATTGGCGCAGCTGCCCATGGAGATGACGTAGCGCGGCTCCGGCATCTGATCGTAAACCTTGCGTAGCGCCGGCGCCATCTTGTTGGTGAGCGTGCCTGCGACGATCATCACATCGGACTGGCGGGGCGAGCCGCGCGGCGCGGCGCCCAGGCGTTCGACGTCATAGCGCGGCATGGACGCCTGCATCATCTCAACCGCGCAGCACGCCAGACCGAAGGTCATCCACATCAGCGAGCCGGTGCGGGCCCATGTGATCAGATCGTCCGCACGTGCGACCAGGAAGCCCTTGTCCGCAAGCGCGTCGGAGACGCCGTCGAAAAAGGGATCATGCTTTTTAGGGTCGTAGAGCGGGGTCTTGGCCGTCGCCGGCCCGCCCGCAGGAAGCGTCGCGTCAGCCATGGTCTATTCCCAGTCCAGGGCGCCTTTGCGCCATTCATAAAGAAAGCCGACGGTCAAAACCGCCAAGAACACCGTCATCGACCAGAAGGCGAAGATATTCCCGTCGAAGATCGGGAAAATCCACGGAAACAGGAAGGCCACTTCCAGGTCGAAAATGATGAAGAGGATGGCGACCAGATAGAAGCGCACATCGAACTTCATGCGCGCATCGTCGAACGCATTGAAGCCGCATTCATAGGTCGACACTTTTTCCGGATCCGGATTGCCCGGCGCCAGCACGAAAGCGGCCAGGATAAAGGCCATGCCAATAACGAAGGCGATCCCAAGAAAGATCACGATCGGCAGGTATTCCAGTAAGAGCGCGTCCATCTCGCACCATATGACCGCAAGGCATCACAGGCGTCGCGGAAATCCATACCGGCGTGACAGGGCTATTCGCCCTTGTCTGCAACGCCAATTGGAAGGGCGAACGCCCCTGCCCGCGACTTGGCGCGGAAGCTAGAGCGGTGCGCTCGCGCCCGCAAGCTGATTCCGCCGCGCCAAAACAGCCCGCACGGCCGGAACCGACCGCTTTATTTGAGAATGACTTGCAGGAGCGTGTTCAGGCCCTGGCCGAAGTTGAGGCGCCAGGCGGTACGATCACGGGAAATGCTGTCTTTTTCTTCACTTCGCCGACAGGTGACACCATGTTACCGCGTAATTTCAGGCAGGCATCGTCGCTCAGCGCGCAGAGGTTAATCGAAGTGAGACGTATCATAATCGCGGCGCTCGTCGTAGCGACCGTCGGCGCCGGCGTGTGGTGGTTCGGATTTAGAGGCGACGGGTCGCAAGCCGCTGGCGCGCTGCAGATCGAAACCAGTGCGATTGAGCGCCGGGACCTGTCGCGGGTCGTTGCATCATCGGGCCGGATCGCTCCGCTCGTCACCGTTGAAGTCGGCTCCCAGCTGTCCGGCCAGATCGAGGCGATCGAAGCGGACTTCAATGATCGGGTCGAAGCCGGGGCGCTATTGGCGCGGATCGATCCCCAGACCTTCCAGACTCGGGTTGAAGAAGCGGAGGCGTCCCTTGAGGTCGCCCGCGCCCAGGTCGAAGTCGCCCGCGCCAATGTTCAACGCTCACAGGCGGAATTGAACGCCGCGGAGCGCGCCTTTCAACGCGCCGAATCGCTCCGCGAACGCGGTACGTTTTCCGAAGCCCAGTATGATACGGCGCAAACCGCCTTCGAAAGCGCGCGGGCCGGCCTCTCCGTGTCACGCGCCAATCTGCGCAACGCGCAGGCCTCGCTGCAGCAACGCACCGCCAATCTGGAAAGCGCGCGCGTGGATCTGGAGCGCACCTTCATTCGCTCCCCCATCGACGGCGTCGTGATTGATCGGCAGATCGACGAAGGTCAGACCGTCGCGGCGTCGTTCAACGCGCCGGTGCTATTCCTCATCGCCCAGGATCTCGCCCGCGTGCAGATCGAAGCGTCGATCGACGAGGCCGATATCGGCCAGATCAGCGAAGGCCAGACTGTCACCTTTGATGTCGACGCCTATCCGGGTCAGGACTTTCCAGGCGAAGTTGTTCAGGTGCGTCTCGCCGCCAATGATGCGCAGAATGTCGTCACCTACACCGTGGTGATCGAAGCGGACAATCCGACCGGCCGCCTGCTTCCCGGCATGACCGCGAATGTCACAATCGTCACCGGCGAAGTTGAAGGCGTGCTCGCCGCGCCGAACGCCGCGTTGCGTTTCGCGCCGCGCGGCAGCGCTCAAGCTCTGGTGGTCGCCGCTGAAGACCAGCCCGGCCAGGGCCGCGGTCAGCGCCGAGGCGGCGGCGGTCAAATGGGCGCCATGATCGACCGGCTCGCCGAACAGCTTGAAATGACCGAGGAGCAGCGCGAGGCGGCTCAATCCGCCCTTCGCGAGGCCTTCGCCGCCATGCGCCGGCAAATGCAGGCCGGTCAGGCCGGCGGCGGCGGACGCCCGGATTTCCAGGCGATCACACGCCGCGCGCTGGCGGGCGTTCTGACCGCGGACCAGATGCGCCGCTATGATGAACTGGTGGCCCAGCGCTCGCAGATGCGCGAAGAGGTTCGGACCGGCCAGCTCTGGGTCGAAACCGAAGACGGCCGCCTTCAGGCCCGCCCGGTCCGCTTGGGTCTGTCTGATGGACAATTCACCCAGATCATCGGTCAGGGCCTTGAGGAAGGCGATGAGGTGGTCACCCGCATCCGCGAGGCCGGCTGATGAGCGCCCCGCTTATTCGGGCCCGCAAATTGACGCGCGTCTACCAGCTCGGCGGCGGCGACGTGCATGCGCTGGCCGGGGTCGATGTGGATATCGATCACGGCGAATATGTCGCTGTGATGGGCGCATCGGGCTCGGGCAAATCCACCTTCATGAATTTGCTGGGGGCGCTGGACCGGCCGACCTCCGGCACGCTGGTGGTCGACGGCGCTTCGCTGGGCGAACGCACGCCGGACCAATTGGCGGCTTTCCGCAATGAATCGGTCGGCTTCGTCTTCCAGCAATTCAATTTGCTGGCCAGAACCACGGCGCTGGACAATGTCTCCCTGCCCCTGATTTATCGCGGCTGGAGCAGCGCGAAGCGCAAGCGCAGGGCCGAAGAATGCCTCCACATGGTCGGCCTGGGTGACCGCATGGACCACCACCCCTCCCAGCTTTCCGGCGGCCAGCAGCAACGGGTGGCCATCGCCCGCGCATTGGCTGGAGAACCTTCGATCTTGCTGGCGGACGAACCCACCGGTGCGCTGGACACTCAGACTTCGGAAGACGTCATGGCGATCTTTGATCAGCTCAATCGGGACGGCATCACCATCATTCTGGTCACCCACGAGGATGATGTCGGCGCACACGCCAAGCGGCGGCTCCTGTTTCGCGATGGTTTGATCGTGGAGGACCAGCGATGAATTTCCTGGCCGCCATCGCCGTCGCGCTCACCGCGCTGCGCGTCAACGCCCTGCGCAGCTTTTTGGCGATCCTCGGCGTCATCATCGGCGTCGCCGCCGTGATCGCGACCGTATCGCTGGCGCAGGGCGCTGCGGATGCGGTGGAGGAACAAATCGCCAGCCTTGGCGCGAATACGCTCAACATCCGCCCTGGATCCGACCAACGCGGCGGACGGCGCGGCGGCGCGGGCAGCGCCACGCCCTTCTCCTCTGACGATGTCGACGCCCTGCGCCGGGATGTCCCTGTCATCGTCGCCGCCTCCGGCACGGTTCAGGGCAGCGTGACGGCTGTCGTCGACGGCGTGAACTGGCCGACCCAAATCATCGGCGCCCATCCCGACTATGTCGAAGTGCGCGACTGGGTCATTGAAGACGGCAGGCTTTACACGCCGCAGGAAAACCAACGCAGCGCGCGCGTCGCGCTGATCGGCCAGACCGTGGCCGAGGAGCTCTTCCCATCAGGCGGGGCGGTTGGTCAGACAGTCCGCCTGTCCGGTCAGCCGTTCGAGATCATCGGGTTGATGGCGGAGCGCGGCCAGGGCGGCTTCGGCCAGGACCAGGATGATTTCATCATGGCGCCCATCTCCACAGTCCGGGAACGCGTCACCGGCTTTCGCCGCGCCGGCGTGCGCGACCCGGTCCAGACGATCTGGGTGGAGGTGACGGCGGGTGAAGACATGGAGAACGCGGAGCTCGAGATCGAAGAATTCCTGCGAATCCGCCGCGGCATCGAGCCTGGCGCGCAGGACGACTTTTCGGTGCGAAACTTCGCCGAGTTCATTCGGGCCTTCAACGAGACCGAAAACGTGCTCGGACTACTGTTGGCGGCGGCTGGCCTCATCACGCTTCTCGTCGGCGGAATCGGCATCATGAACGTGATGCTGGTTTCCGTGACCGAGCGCACGCGGGAAATCGGTTTGCGGTTGGCGGTCGGCGCGCGGCGTGCGGACATCCGCAATCAGTTCCTGATCGAATCTGTCGTGCTGTGCTCGGTCGGCGGCGTTGTGGGTCTTGCCCTCGGCGTCGGCGTTTCTCTGGCCGCGGAGACATTCGGGCCGGCTGTCGGCGCCGACGATCTCTCGGTCGCCGTTGAGCCGACCATCGCCCTCATCGCCATCGCCGCGTCGGCCACGGTCGGAGTGTTGTTCGGCTTCTACCCGGCGCTGAGAGCCAGCCGCCTCGATCCCATCGAAGCCTTGCGGCACGAGTGATCCGATCATCGTCGGCATTCATTGAATTCGGGAGGTTTCGCGATGATCTGGGATGGCGCGAGTGACGGGACTCGAACCCGCGACCTCCGGCGTGACAGGCCGGCGCTCTAACCAACTGAGCTACACCCGCCCAGATCATCCAAAACGCGCCGGGGCGCGTCGAGAGGCGTTTTCCTAAAGGGGGCGCGCAGACCGGTCAAGCGGCTTTGAGCATTCGCTGCAGCAATCTGCAGCGCTGGATCAAGACCCGGCCGGACACCCCGGCTCGCACGGTATGACAATGCTGGAGGCCTGAGGCGCGCCGGCCGTTCAAAGACGCGTGAGCAGGCTCGCCCGGGCTTCGCCGGGCCGCTAGATTGACGCCATGTCATGGATTATTTGGATACGCCGTCTGCTGCTCCTGTTCGGGCTGCTGATCGTCCTGCTGACCGGATTCGTCGCCGCCTGCACGCCGGCGCGCCATCTGCTGGTCACGGCCGACCCGACACCCAATGGTCCGCCTCCGACACCGGAATTGTTCACGGCCTTGCCTGAATCGATAGAGCTTCGCCGCGCCGGCTGGGAAGCGGAACGTCCGCGATTGCTCGCCCAGCTTGATGAGGTGTTCTATGGGCCCTCGCCCCCCGACGCCGACGTCGCGCTGGACGGACCGGCTCTGGAATTCGGCGAAGCGGGCGCCAGGGGCGTTCGCATGCTGCAGCCGATCGCCATCACCCCGCCGGGCCAGCCGGCCCTCTCGCTGACATTGGCCCTGGTGACGCCTGAAGCCGGTCAGCCGGTGCGCGGCGTCTTTCTGCTGCCCAATGAGTGCGGCCTTCGCGCCGCATTGCAGGATGAAAGCTTGCCCGCCCCTGCCCGCTTCACGCCCGGCTACTGCAATGCGGACGGCCTGCTGGCCGATCTGATCGGCCCCATGTTCGGCGACTGGATCGCCGGCCCCCCGGTGGACTGGCTGCTGGAGCGCGGCTATGCGATCGCCGCCTGGCATGAGAGCGAGATCGCGCCCGATAGCGCCGCCCTCCATGACGAGAGCCTTGAGCGCCTTGGCTTTGATCCTGACGCCGCGGACCGCCCGGGTACGATCTCCTTATGGGCGTGGACGATATCGCGTGTGGCCGATGCCCTGCGCGCCGATCCGCGCTTTTCAGACAAGCCATTGCTGACCATGGGCCATTCACGCCGGGGCAAGGCGGTGCTTCTGGCGGCGGCGCGCGATGAGCGCCTGTCGGTGACCATCGCGCATCAGGCCGGAACGGGCGGCGGCGCCTTGCATGGCGATGGCGTGGGCGAACCGATCGCGGCGATCACCCAGAGCTATCCGCACTGGTTTGTGGCGGAGTATGCGCGATACGCGAATGATGAAAGCCGCCTGCCCATCGACCAGCATGCGCTGATCGCCCTGGCGGCGCCGCGCGCCGTCCTCCTGGGCAACGCCTGGCGCGACACCTGGGCGGACCCGGCGGGCGCCTGGCGAGCGGCCCAGGCCGCCAGCCCGGCCTGGGAGATCTATGGCGCAGCCGGCCTGACCCAGGCGCGCCTTTCCGAGCTCGACGTTTCCGGCCGCCTGGCGGCGCATATGCGAACCGGCACCCACGGGGTCACCGACGCAGACTGGCGCGCCTTCCTGGACTTCGCCGACGCCCATACGCCGGTCACAGACTAGCCGCGAGGACGGCCCGGCAGCTCGTCTCGGGTCAGGCGCCCGTCTTCATTGCGGTCAAAACGCTCCAGCGCCGGGAAAGGCGCATCGACGAATTCGGCTCGAGACAGCTGGCCGTCTCCGTCGGCGTCAAGGCGCGTGATCGGATCGCCGCCTCGCCCGCCCCGGCGCGGACCGCGGCGCTGGCCGCCGGCGCCGGCGGCGGCCGCCTGATCGCGCACCGCCTGCATCTCTTCTGATGTGAGAAAACCGTTCTCGTCAGCGTCCGCCGTCGTGAAGAAGCGCGTGCGCCAAGCCTGGACTTCTTCATAGGTGACCGCGCCATCGCCGTCGGCGTCAAAGCGGTCGAACAGCGCGCCGGGGCCGGCCTGTGCGAACACGGGGCCAGAAAGACAGGCGACGGCGGCGGCGGCGAACAAACGGATCATCATCAGGCATGTCTCCAGTCGAGAGGGGCGATAGGCGCGGCGTGCGCTAGCCCTGCTTACGCCGCACGACGGATATATCCGTCGCACTTGCACCCAGGATCAGGCTAGCTCAGTGTTCAACCCGAGGGAGACTGGCCGATGATGCCGAAATTCTTGCGTCCGATGCTTCTTGCGGGACTGGCCTGCGCGCTGCTGCTGACGGCCGGGGCCGTCGCGGATGAGCCCGACGATCTTCCGGGCCTGTTCCAGCGCGCGCAAGGCGCGATGCAGGTCGAGGATTATGAGACCGCCTATCTGACCGCGCGGATTATTCTTTCCCACGAGGAGTTCGACTCCCTGCCCGCTTATGCGCGCGGTGATCTATACGGCCTGGCGGGCGCCGCCGCATTCTTTCTTGATGACGACAATCTCCAGGAGGCGCTGGGCTATCTGGATGAGGCCGAGCGCCTGGGTTCGGCCAATCCGGTCGTCTTCATGATCCGGTCCATGGCGCATATGGCGAATGACGACGTCGCAAGCAGCGCCGAAGACATCATGCGGGCCGGCCGGCTCGAGCGCGGCATGGTCAATATGATGCGCTCTTCGGAGATCGCGCCTCTGGTGACGATGCTGTCGCTGTCTGAGGACGCGCAAGCCCAAGCGGTCTACCCGCGTTTCGTCGATTATCTGATTAAGCGCTGGGATTCGGAGCATCCGTTCGACGACACCCAGCTCCTCAGCTTCCATGCCGCGCGTATCGCCATAAAGAACGGTGATCTGATCACCGCAAGCCGGCATGTCGACGAGATCGAGCTGCCGCAATTGCGTGTCCGCGTGCAGGTGGGACGTGATTTCGAGCCGTTTTGGATCGAGGACCCAAGCGAGGTTCGCGATCATATTCGCGCTGGAGCAAGGCTGAGCTCGCAGCGTTTCCAGGACCTTGCGGATGATCACCCCGGCTATATCGAACCGGTGCTCAACAAGGCGCAGGCGCTGGCGCAATTGGGTCGTTCCGAAGAGGTCCGCGTGCTTTTGGCGGCGACGCGCGAGCAAGTCCTGGACGGCGTGCTGATCAATGATGTCTCCGAGCAGATGGCATGGCTGCTCAACGACATGGCCACCAACGCCTATAGCCTTGGCGACCTGGACGGCGCGATCGCGCTTATGACCGAAGCGGCCCAGCTCAGCGAATTTGAGTCGGCCAACATCTCCCAGCGCGCCAATCTGGCGATGATGCTGGCGCTCGCCGGCGAGGAGGAGCGCGCCCTGGCCGAGCTGGACCAGATCGATATCGCCGAGACGTCTGATTATGGCGAGGGCGTCGTGCTCACGGCGCGCATCTGCGCCAATCATTATTTGGGCGAAACCGCAGGCATCGAATCCGACCTGGACCGCTTTGAGGCGCTAGGACGCATCACGGCAAGGCTGCGGCAGTTCACTTTCGCCTGCCTTGACGATCTGGACCGCGGCGCGTCGCTGCTGATCTCCCGCCTCGAAGACCCGCTCGAGCGTGCCGACGCTCTAGCCGAACTGCAGATCTACATGGAGATCGACACCGAATATCAGAGCCCGGGCCGGGCGGTCAGGAAGGCTTACGAAGACGCATTGCTCGCGCGCGAAGACGTGGCCGCCGCCATCGAGCGGGCGGGGCGCCGGCTGGATGTCGGCATCGTCTATTAGGCATGGAGATGGTGGGCGGTGACGGGGTCGAACCGCCGACCTACTGGGTGTAAACCAGTTGCTCTACCAGCTGAGCTAACCGCCCTCGTTTCTCCTTTACGCCGGACGCTGGGCGGGCTTCAAGCGATCCGAGCCGTAACAGCCCAGATTACGAACCGACTTGGCGTTTTCGGCCAGGCGCTCGAGCGCCCGCGACACGGCCGGATCATCCTGATGACCTTCCAAATCCAGGAAGAAAAGCTGCTCCCACGGGGCGTCCGCCACGGGCCGGCTCTCCAGCTTGGTCAGGTTCACGCCTTCCATGCGGAAGCCGTCAAGCGCGTCGACCAGAGAGCCTGATTCATCAGACGTGATGAAGACCAGCGACGTTTTGCACGGCAGAAGCGCGCTGGCCGGTTCCGGCGCGCGCGCCAGGGCGACAAACCGGGTCTGATTGCCCGGCACGTCTGAAATCGTCGGCTCAATGACATTCAGGCCGAAAAGCCCCGCCGCCTCGGGTCCGGCGATCGCAGCGGCTGACGGTCCCTCGTCCAGCGCCCGCTCCAGGGCGCGGGTTGTTGAAGACACCGGAATCTGGCGGACCTCAGGATGCGCATTCAGCCAGCGCTGCGCCTGACGCAGCGCCTGGGCGTGACCGTAAATGATGCGAATGGGACCCAGATCGCTCGCCTTGCCCAGTACGGCGTGTTCGATCCGCTGGTGGTGCTCCCCCGCGATCTTCAGCGCGGTGTCGCGCAAGAGATCGTAGACCTCGACAATCCCGCCCGTGCCGGTGTTTTCGATGGGCACGAAGCCGTAATCGGCTTCGCCGTCCGCGACCGCTCGAAAAATGCCGGCGTAATCGCGCTTGATGTCGGGTACGACGCCGGAATATCGCCCGGCGAAATGGCTGTGGACCGCGAAATGCGAATAGCTGCCCGGTCCGCCCAGATAGGCCACTCGGGCTTCCGACAACATCCGGTCATGGGCTCGAGCGTCGAGGCCCGCGCGTTGCCGGCGCAGCGAGTCGTCGATAATCAGCTGGAAAAGCCGCTCCACAAAATTCGCATCAAGACCCAGCGCGTCACCCGCCTCCACAGCGCGCGCGATCACATCCTGCTCGCGCTCAACATCGCGGACCGGGGATTGCTCGCCGGCCTTGAGCGCGCCGAGCGCCTCGCCAAGCCGCCGACGGTCGGCGAGAAGACGCAAGACCTCTCGGTCGGCCGTATCAATCGCCGCCCTGAGCGCGGCGCGGTCGGCCTTGCCCGCCTCCGGCTTTCCGCTATTCGATTCCGGCATCCCTGATTTCCGCTACAGCCCGAGAATGACGCACGTTTTCAGTCTGCACCAATTGATGCGTTCAGACACTTTGTTTTGCAATCACTCAAGACGCTCGACGCGCGAAGACCTGGGCTGACACGGCCGCCCCCGAAGCGTCCGGGCGCGGTGCTTAAGCGACAAGGGCGCCGCCAGCGCCGGTCAATTCAAAGCGAATGACAAGCCTGCGCGGCTCAAATATTCCTTAAATCTATTCAAATTCTCATCGTACTTCTTGAATAAGGTCGAATACTCGGCGCGCTCCGACAGAAATTCAATGTTGAGATTATCAATGGCTTCGCCGAGTGCGACATTGGGCAGGCCCAGCAGCTCACACAATTCTGCAGTTCTCTGATCATGCACCAGCCACAGCGACGGCACGCCAGCGATCCACGCCGCCATATTGCCATGGAATCGCGTCCCGAAGGACAAGGCATACCGGCCCATATAGTCAATCCAGGGTTCGGCGGTTATAAATCTTTTAAAATGATTTATACAATATGCCCGATACTCTTCTTCTGTAATGGATGTATTGCCGAATAGGTATTCTTGCTTTTTCGTGACTTCGGGGTTCTTTTTATCAATCACCATTTCTTCCCAGAACTCGGTCTGGCCGATCAGGTCGAAACTCGATTGAACGCCCCATTCTATGATGTCCGCTTCGGCGCGCACGATGCTGTAGTTGAACGCATAGGCTTCGGAATCCGTCCGCCGGCCGAAGTCAAAGGGGATTTGATCGCCGTGCCAGTAAACACTCTGGCAGCCGATCGCCTCAGCATTGTCGATCCCGTGATGTTTCAGAACATCAACGGTGAACGGACCCCTGCAGGCGATCGAGCGCGAGTGATGGCTGAGGGCGTTCAGCAATCGCAGCGTGCCTTTGGGCATGGACTGTTTCGGCGACGCGCCCAAAGCCGCTTGGGATCCCAGGCCCAGTACGACAGTCGGCATATTGGCGCGCTCGATATTGTCAGCCATGACGGCGTGAACCGCCGACATCGGGCTCTCCTCGACGCCGAGCGAGATCGCGTTCGCCATGACCACCACGAGATGGCTCTTGGACCGGACGATCTCTAAATCTTCATCGGTCCAGGGCTTCACATATTTCAGCTCTTCGCCTTTCGGAAGGAGCCGGCGCGCGGCCTGGGCGTGGATCACATTTCCCCTGTTCTTGGCGTCCTTAACCGACACCCCGATGAAACCGGGATTGACCATCGACCAGCCCTCTCTTGATCCTGCGGAAGATTCGACCGCCATTCTGCAATCGAGAACAATTCGCGCAAGGCGATTAATCAGGTCATGCTTGCCCCCGCTGCGCCCCTTCATCGCCGGCGAATGGTCAAAGGGCGCCGACTGAGACATGATCGTGCCCGACATAAATGGATGAGGCCTGCGCGCCGCAGTTCGCATTCTCAGCAAACATGATGATGAGGCTGCGGAATGCGCGCCAAGCCCAATAATCCTCACTGGAGCTCGCCCATGATCCGAATAATCATCGTTTTGGCCGCCCTGGGTCTTGCCGCCTGCTCGCCAGGCGCGCCGGCCCCGTCCGAACCGCCGCGTGCGGTCATCGAGACGGCGCTGGGCGACATCACGGTCGAGATGAACCCCGACGCGGCGCCGATCACGGTCTCCAATTTCATCATGCACGCCGAGGCCGGCGTCTATGACGGCGGCGCCTTCTACAGGGCGGTGCGCGACGATAATGAACGGCCGGATGTCGAGCCGATGAATCTAATCCAGGGCGGACACGGGCTGGCGCCGCTGGAGGGCGCCGCCGGCATCGCCCATGAGCCGACGACGCAAACCGGGCTGACGCATTCACGCGGCGCCATCTCCATGGGACGGTTCGAGGTCGGCACGGCGGCGACCGAGTTCTTCATCATGGTCAACGATTATCCCGGTCTCGACGCCGGGCCCGGCACCCGCAATCCTGATGAAGCCGGCTATGCGGTTTTCGGGCGGGTCGTGGACGGCATGGAAGTGGTGGAAGCCATCTGGGGCCAGCCCACCAGCCTGACCAATGCACCCGAAGACTATCAGCATCCGCAATACATGGACGCGCGCATTGTGATCGAGCGAATCCGCATCTTTGATTGATGAGTCGAGCACGGTCAGGAGGCCGGAATGATCATTGATGTCTGGGGACAGATCCTCACGCCGCGCATGGCGCAGGCCGCCTGGCTCGCGCCCCTTCTGCGCTGGACCGGACAGGACCCCGCCGCGATCGAGGTCACCCCCGATCTCGCGCTTCGCGCCATGGATGCGGCCGGCGTCGACATGATGATCCTGAGCGCTTGGAGCGCGCCTGACGGCTGGCTGATCTCCAATGACGAACTCGATGCCCAGATTGAGGCGGCGCCGGACCGGTTCAAGGGCATGCTCAGCGTCGACATCTCCAGGCCGGTCGAGGCCGCACGCACCATCCGTGAGCGGTTTGACGGGGATCGCTATGTGGCGGTGCGGGTGCTGCCTTGGGTGTGGAATCTGCCCCCGAACCACGCGTGGTATTACCCGGTCTATGCCGCCTGCGTCGACGTTGGCGCGCCCTTTTGCACGCAGATCGGCCACACCGGACCGCTGCGGCGCTCTGAGGTGGGGCGGCTCATCCCGTATCTGGAAGATGTCCTGATCGACTTTCCAGACCTCGTGGTCGTCGGCGGCCATGTCGGCTTTCCCTGGATCGACGAACTCACCAGCCTGACGATCAAGTTTCCAAACCTTTATGTGGACACGTCCGCATACGCCTTGCACCGCCTGCCGCCCGACTTCCTCGCCTATATGAAGGGCGTTGGAAGGGACCGTGTCATGTTCGGGACGAACTGGCCGATGCTGGACCCGGCCCGGTGCCTGAAGGGTCTGGATAAGCTGGCGCTCAACGAGCCTGAGCGTCAGCGCTTTTTGTCCGGGATTGCAAAGCAGGTCTTCAAGCTGGCGATTTAGCGCCGCGCCTTGCGGCCCCTGGGCTACTCGCCGCGCACCTTCGCGCCATATCGGTCCGCCACCCATAGGCTGCGTTCGAGAGCCGGGAAGTCGTGAACGCCCTCATGCGTGATCCGCGAGACCGGCGTGACCTCAAAGGCGGATCCGGTCAGGAAGACTTCGTCCGCAGCAAAGAGGTCCTCAGGGCGAATGCGGCGCTGATCATCCACGCTCAGGCCATGCTCCCGGCAAAGCGCGATCACCGTCTGGCGCGTCAGGCCGTTCAGGAAACGATCTGCATTCGGGGTGATGAGGACATCATCTTTGACGAAGAACAAATTCGCACCGCTTGATTCAGCGACATATCCTTCCCAATCCAGCATCAGGGCGTCATAGGCGCCCAAGGCCTGGGCCTCCGACTTGGCGCAGATGCTGATCTGGTAATTGCCCGCCGCCTTGGCTTGCACGCGCATGCATTCCGGCGGCGGACGCCGGGTCGGCACGGTCGCAAGGTCGACGCCCTGGTCGCGCTTTTCCGGCGCAACATAGCTCGCCCAGTCTGTCCAGACGGCGACGGCGAAATGGGCCGGGCCAGCCTGCGACGGATCAACACCCATGCGCTTGGAACCCAGATAAGCGAAGGCGCGGACATAGGCGTCGGAGGCGTTATTGGCCTCCAGGGTCTGGTATTTGGCGCGTTCAATCTCCTCCACGCCCACCTGCATGGGCAAGAAGATCGCTTCGGCCGAGCGCAATAACCGCTCAGAATGGTCGCGCGAACGGAAT
>LYSW01000055.1:0-11834 GCA_001657295.1 Oceanicaulis sp. BBD 1991-10
AGCCTGGACGCCGCCCAAGTCTTCCAGGGCTTTGGCTGCGAGGGGGGAAACACCGCCCCCGACCTGGCCTGGTCCGGCGCCCCGGAAGGTACGCAGAGCTACGCCGTCACCGTCTATGATCCGGACGCGCCGACCGGTTCGGGCTGGTGGCACTGGTTCGCCTTCAACATTCCCGCCGAGGTCAGCGAATTGCCCGGCGGCGCGCCGCTTCCAGGCGGCGCCGTGGAGCTGACCAATGATTATGGAACCGTCGGCTTCGGGGGCGCCTGCCCGCCGCCCGGCGACGTGCACCGCTATCAGTTCACGGTCCATGCGTTGGGAACCAGGTTGGAGCTTGACGACAGCGTCAGCAATGCGCTCGCCGGCTATATGGTCAACGCAAACAGCCTCGCGACCGCGTCCATCACTGCGGTCTATACGCGTTAGCGCCGACGCGCCTTTCCGCCATGAGCCAAGGCCGGGCGGCAAGCGCGAACGGGCTAGAAGGACAGCAATCGCCGGGTGGTGATGGTGGTTATCTAGCCCAACAACGCCGCCCCCAGCGCCTCCCCCGAGTCCCACGCGCATTCGGCGCGGCCGCCCAGGCGCCAGTCGCCGCCGCAGCCCACGGTGCGGCTGTCGCTGATGTCGGCGGCGGAGCCGGCGGGCGTGGTGACCATGGCGTAGCGCCAGCGGTGGGCGTTGGACCAGACCGGCTGCGGCATGCCGAAGCGGACGAAGACTTCTTCGCACAGAATGCGCGCGACGGCTTCGGCGTCATGCTCAAGGAAGGCTTGCGACCAGTCCGGAGAGGCCTGCAAGACCACACCGCCAGGGGCGCCGCCGGGACGGGCGGCGGTGAGCGCCATCCAGCGCACCGCGCCGCCGAGGAGCTTGGCGCCGTCAAAACCCGGATCAAACCCCGGCTCGGTCGCCGCCATCACGGTCCAGCAGGGCGCGATCTCAACCTGGCGGGCGCCCGAGATCACACGGGCGAAATCGCCGTCGCTGCGGGCCAGCAGATCCACCAGCTGCTCCGGCGGCAATGTCAGAGCGATCCGTTCGAACGGGCCTTCCGTCGAGCCGTCTTCAAATCGGATCGTCCAGGAGCCGGGCGCTCCGGTCAGCCGCTTCGCCCGTCGCGTCTGGCGCACCTCGACGCCGTTGAGCGCATATTTCACCAGCGCGCTCATGCCGGGCAGTCCGACCCAGCGGGCTTCGCCGCGCAGCGCATCCACATTGCCCGCCCGGTCAATGCTGACCAGGCGCGCAAGCCAGGGCGCCGCGACGCCGGCGTCGCCGGCGGCGCTGAGAAAGGCCGAGAAGCTGCTGGATGTCGCGGTGACATATTGAGCGCCGTGGTCGAAACACATCTCGCCCAGGGGCGTTTCGGCGCGCCGGGTCGACAAACGCCCGCCCGGGCCCCGGCCTTTGTCGAACACGGTGACGGATGCGCCGGCGGCCATGAGACTGCGTGCGGCGGCCGCGCCCGCCAGGCCTGCTCCGATGACCGCAACTCTCATGCCCCAGCCCTGTTCTCGCGCCATCCGCAAACTAAGTGTGCGGATATGAGCGCCAAAACGCAAAAAACGACTGAATCAGCTGCAGAAAACTCGCCCTCATGCGAGGTGTTCTTTGACGGCGAGTGCCCGCTCTGCCGCGCCGAAATCAGCTTCTATGAAAAGCGCGGGTCGCGGGCGCGCTTCACCAATATCGCCGCCGGCGGCGATGCGCCGGAGGAGGTCGGCCGGGAGGCCGCGCTGAAACGCTTCCATGTGCGACGCGGCGACGGCGCGCTGCTGTCGGGCGCGGCGGCGTTCGCGGAGCTGTGGAAAGCGACGCCGGGCTGGCGCTGGCTGGGCCATGTCGCGGCCGCGCCGCCCGCCGTCTGGGTCGGGGAGGGTCTATACCGCCTCTTCCTGGTCGTCAGGCCCAGCCTGCAAAGGCTTGTACGCCGGACAAGCTGATGGCGGTCGAGCTGGTCTGGTTCAAGCGCGATCTTCGGGTCGAGGACCATGCGCCGCTGGCCCGGGCCTGCGCCCGCGCCGATCGCGTCATCTGCCTTTACGTCATCGAACCCGGGCTGTGGGCGCAGCCGGAATATGCCGCACGCCAGTACGCCTTTCTGCGCGAGACGTTGTCGGGCCTGGACGCGGCGCTGGCGCAGCGCGGCGGCCGGTTGCTGATCCGGGTCGGAGAGATCGTCGATATTCTGGCGGACTTGCAGCGCGTCGAGCCGCTCGCGGCGATCCATTGCCATGAGGAGACCGGTCTGATCTGGACTTGGGCCCGCGACCGGGCGGTGGCGGCCTGGGCGCGCGATCAGGGTGTCGCCCTTATTGAAACGCCGCAACACGGGGTCGAACGCGGCCGAAGTCAGCGGGATGGCTGGGCCAGGCGCTGGGACGCCATGATGGCGCGCCCGGTCATCGCCGCGCCGGCGCGGCTGTCTTCGCCCGAGCTGGCGTCCGATCCAATTCCCGAACCCGGCGCGCTGGGTCTGGCGCCTGATCCGTGCCCGCAGCGCCAGCGCGGCGGGCGTAAGGCGGCGATCACGGATCTCGCCAGCTTTCTGGAGGATCGCGGGGCGGATTACCGCCGGGCCATGTCCTCGCCGCTGACCGCCTATGACGCCTGCTCCAGGATCAGCGCGCATCTGGCGCTGGGCTCGCTGTCGATCCGGGAGGCCTATCAGGCCGCGCAGACGGCGCGCGCTGACAAGCGGGACGCAGGCGAGGGCGGGCATGCGCGCTCCATCGACAGCTTCGTTTCGCGCCTGCATTGGCACTGCCATTTCATGCAGAAATTCGAAGACGAAACCGCCATGGAGCATCGCGACCTGCACCCGGCCTATCGCGGCGCAAGGCCGAAAGCGGCGCCGGCTTTGGTCCGGCGCTGGATTGACGGGCGGACCGGCTTTCCGTTTCTGGACGCCTGCATGCGCGCGCTGGACGCCACCGGCTGGCTGAATTTTCGAATGCGGGCGATGGTCGCGGCGTTCTCCAGCTACCATCTCTGGGTTGATTGGAAACGCCCGGCCGAGGCGCTGGCGCGCCGCTTCGTCGATTTCGAGCCGGGCATCCATTATCCCCAGTTCCAGATGCAGTCGGGGACGACCGGGGTGAACACGCCGCGCATCTATAATCCCGTCAAGCAGGGCCTCGATCAGGACCCGGACGGAATTTTCGTGCGCCGCTGGATTCCGGAACTTTCAGGCCTTGCCGAACGCCTTCATCCATCAACCCTGGCGCGCGCCGGCGGTCGTGCTGGACCAAGCGGGCGTGGTGCTGGGCGAGACCTATCCGGTCCGCATGGTCGATCATGAACAGGCCGCGCGCGAAGCGCGTGCGCGCATCGGCGCCCTGCGCAAGGGTGAGGACCACCACGCCGCCGCGCGCGCCATCCAGCACAAACACGGCAGCCGCAAGTCGGGCCTCAAACCGGCCGGCGCCCAGAGCCGGGCGCGCAAAGCGAAGCCGCCGGCGGACCCGCGCCAGACCCGGTTCGACTTTTAAGGACGCGGCGATGGCGAAAAACACCCATCGCGGGCGGCGCAGCGCCAAGGCCGATCACCCCAGCAAGACCTGCCCGGTCTGCCGGCGGCCCTTCACCTGGCGCAAGAAATGGGCGCGCGACTGGGCGCAGGTGAAATACTGCTCCAAACGGTGCGCCGGCCAGGGTGGTTCATGACAGGGTCATGACCATTGCCTGTCCAATCCCTCATTGATCGGAAAAGCCGCCGTTAGGTCCGGTGCGCCAGTTTGGCTGTCGAGATCGGCGCGATGGCGCGGCGGGCAGGGCCGCCGGCCAGACACGGAATCCGGGTCCCTCTTGCCGGGCAGACGGCCCCCGTGCGCGAGCCGTGTCCCTCGACCGCCCCGCTTGCTCCGCCCCCAGGGCGCAGGCGGGGCGGGTTTTCTTCAGCTTTCAGGCCAAACGCCGCAACGCCGCCGCCGCTGCGCGATGCAGGATGGCATGGCGCCGCGCCAGCGCGGCGATGTCGGTCCCATAGCCCCCGCCGAGCACGCCGGCCACAGGAACGCCCCGGCGCATCGCGGCGTCCAACACCATCGCCTCGCGCGCAGCCAGGCCGTCATCGGTGAGATCCAGAAGGCCCAGCCGGTCCTCGCGATGGGGGTCGACGCCGGCGTTGAAGAAGACCAGGTCGGGCCGGCTGGCCTCCAGCGCGTCCTCGACCGCTTCGCGGGCCGCTCTGAGATAGGTCTCGTCGCCGCTGCCCTGCTCCAGGCCGACATCCAGATCGGAGACCGCCTTGCGGCGCGGCCAGTTCTGCTCGCAATGCACGGACAAGGTGAAGACGCGCGGATCATTCTCGAAGATGCGCGCCGTCCCATCGCCCTGATGCACATCCAGGTCGATGACCAACGCGCGGGCGATCAGACCCTCCTCCAGCAAGAGGCGGGCGGCGACGGCGACATCGTTGAACACGCAAAAACCGGCACCGGTCTCAAAGGCGGCGTGGTGACTGCCCCCGGCGGTGTTGCAGGCCACGCCCTGCTCCAGCGCCAGACGGGCGGCCAGCGCCGTGCCCGCCACCGCGCAGCGCGAGCGCATGGCCACCGGCCCGCTCATCTTAAATCCGATCCGCCGCTCCAGCGGCGCCGGCACGGTTTGGGTCAGGACCTGGTCGACATAGGCGGCGTCATGGGCCAGCTGCAGCCAGCTGGCCGGCGCCGGGGCGGGGCGATGAAAGGCTTCAAAACCCGGCACGAGCCCGGCGGACACGATCTCTTCAGCGACCGCTCTGAACTTTCCCATCGGAAAGCGGTGACCGGCCGGCACGTCCCGGGCGACATAGGCGTCATGAAAGACGATGGACAACATGGCGGTGCAAGTAGGCCGGGTTTTGCCGGGCGCAAGAGCTCAGGCGTGCCCGCTCGCGGCGGTGAGAAATTCCGGCGTGACGCCCAGACGCGCCAGGGCCGCCGCCCATTTGTCTTCACAGTCCCGGTCGAACAGGATCGCTTCATCGGCTTCGCACACCAGCCAGGCGTTGGCCGCGATCTCGTCCTCCAGCTGACCGGAGGACCATCCGGCATAGCCCAGCGCCATGATCGCGTGGCGCGGCGGGGTGTCGGAGACCAGGCAGTCCAGAATCTCCTTGGTGGCGGTCAGGCCGATCCCGGCGTCGACCTCCAGCGTCGCCGGGCCGCAGCCTGCATCGGTGGTGTGCAGCACCATGCCCCGGTCCCGGTCCACCGGGCCGCCGTCGAAGACCGGCGTGTCGGCGGCCTGGTCCCAGCGGTGAATGTCCAGCTGTTCGAGCAGATCGGGCAGCCGCAATCCCTCCATCGGGCGGTTGATGATCAGGCCCATGGCCTGTTCGCCGTCATGGGCGCACATATAGACCACGCTGCGGTCGAAGCGCGGATCGCCGATCAGCGGGCTGGCGATCAGCAGCCGACCGCCCAGAAATCCGGTTTGCGTCTGCGCTTCGATCATAAGCTGAAGCTTCGGCCTCGCGCCGCGGCCTGTCCAGAGCGGTTTTGGTCTTAGGTCGATTTATCGTGCTGCGGCGCTTGCCGCCCCGGGCCGGGATGGCTAACTGACGGGCGCACATGTTTCAGCCCCTCAAGGAGCCCTCGCAATGACCATCAAAGTCGGCGACCGCCTGCCCGAGACCAATTTCATGACCATGACGGCCGACGGCCCCGCGCCGATCACCACGGCCGAAGCGTTCGGCGGCAAGCGCGTCGCCTTGTTCGCCGTGCCGGGCGCCTTCACGCCGACCTGTTCGGCGAAGCATTTGCCGGGCTTTGTGGAGAAGGCCGATGAGCTGAAGGCCAAAGGCGTCGACGTCATCGCCTGCACTTCGGTGAACGATGTTTTCGTCATGGGCGCCTGGGCGGCCGATCAGAACGCCGGCGACATGCTGATGCTGGCCGACGGCAATGGCGAGTTCGCCACCGCGATCGATCTGGTCCTGGACGGCACGGGCTTTGGCATGGGCAAGCGCTCCCAGCGCTACGCCATGGTCGTCAATGACGGCGTGGTCGAACATCTTTTCGTCGATGAAGCCGGCGGCTTTGAAGTGTCCAGCGCGGAGCATGTGCTGGCGAATCTGTAAACGAGAGTCTTTCCGGTCCGCCCGTACCGTCGCGCCGTCGGTCTTCGCATTCAGTGAGACAAGCGCGCCGTCGCTGCGGGCGGCTGGTCGCCTTGCGAGCCCCATGGGCTCGGGGCGCCGACGCCAGCCGGCTCGGCGTTGCAGCGGCTTGGCGACGGTCTTGAGCGATTGACGCCGGGCCAGGGGGGCGTCGCCGCGGCCAGGTGAGCGGCGGCGCAGGAGGCCAGGAGATTAGAGCGTCGAGATCGCCTCGCGCGCCAGCTGGTCGGCCCGCTCGTTTTCCGGATGGCCGGCATGGCCCTTGACCCATTCCCACCGCACCTGGTGCTTTGAGGCGGCCGCATCGAGGCGGCGCCAAAGGTCCTCGTTTTTCACCGGCTTCTTCGCCGCGGTTCTCCAGCCATTCTTCTTCCAGCCGTGAATCCATTTGGTCACGCCGTCGCGCACATAGACGCTGTCGGTCACCAGACGCACTTGCGAACGGCGCTTCAGCGCCTCCAGCGCCGCGATGGCGGCCATCAACTCCATGCGGTTATTCGTGGTCTCCGCTTCCGCGCCGGACAATTCCTTTTCGTGGCCGTTATATTCCAGGATCGCGCCCCAGCCGCCCGGGCCCGGATTGCCGGAGCAGGCGCCGTCGGTGTGAATCGTGACCAGGCCCATCAGGTCTAAACGCCGTCCTTCAGCGCATCTTCAAGAGGCAGGCCCTGCGCTTTGAAAAAGCTCAGCTTGTCGAAATAGCCGCGCTGGAATTTGATCTTGCCGTCGATGACATGAAAAAAGCCGCAGCCGCGAAGCCCTAAAGGATCGCTCCATTCCAGCATCGCCCAGTCGCCGTCCTCGAACAGGTTTTCGATCACGCAGACCATTTTCGCGCGGTCGAACTCGGTTTTGAACATGGCGCGGATGGCGGCGCGGCCCTCCATCGGGCCGTAGGCGATCTGATGGTTCACCGCGTCCTCATGATAGTGCGCGGCCACGGCGTCCGCGTCACCGGCGTTAAAGGCCGCCACCCAGGCGCGGACGGTGTCTTTCGGAGATGACATGACGGCCTCTTCAGCTGGCTTTGACCGGGTGTTTCGCGCCCAGATCTTTCAAGCCTGCTTCGATCAGTTCGGCCAGCACGTCCAGATCCACATCCGCCAGTTTCTTGATGTAAAGGCAGCTCTTGCCCATGGAATGCTTGCCCAGCCGATCCAGGATCGGCCCGAATTCAGCATAGCCGGGCATGATGTAGATCGAGTGATTGGCCTTGCGCGGCGAAAAGCCGGTGGCCAGGAAATCGCCCTCGCGGCCGGTGGCGTATTTATAATGATATGACCCGTAACCGATGATGGACGGGCCCCACATCACGGGTGTCCAGCCGGTCACCCTGCGGAAAAGCCGGTCGAGCGCCTGCGCCTCTTCGCGCTTGCGCTCCGGCTCGACGGCGGCGATGAACGCGTCCGGCGTGACCTCGGTGGGCTTGGTCTTGTTTTCAGATTTGGCCATTGCGGGCGCCTCCCGGTGCTTCCGCGCAGCATACCCATAAATTTGCTGGGGATGTAACGTGGGGCTCGCACACGGGTCTGCCGGTTGGTCGCCTGCGCCTGCGCGGAAGGATCGATGGATGAGCTTCGCCAATCCCGAATACGTGCTCGCGGTTCCGGACCTGGCCGCAAGTACGGCCTGGTGGTGCGAGGTGATGGGTTTCACGCTCAGTTTCGAGGCGGAGGGATGGAGTTTTCTGTCGCGCGGCGGTTTCGCCCTGCGCCTGGGTGAATGCCCGGACGCGATCCCGGTTCAGGATCTAGGCGATCACCAATTCTTCGCCTTCGTCTTTGTCGAAGATGTCGACGCTGTGCACCGGGAGATCGCGGCGAAGGGCGCTCAAATCCTGGTCCCGCCGCGCAGCCAGCCGTGGGGCTATCGCGAGATGGCGGTGCGCACGCCGGACGGCCACCGCTTCATGGTCGCCCAGGACGTCAGCGACAGCGCCTAGACCCGCGGGTCCGGCACGAAATTCAGCGCGACGCCGTTATTGCACCAGCGCTCGCCGGTCGGGCGGGGCCCGTCATTGAAGACATGGCCCTGATGACCCTTGCAGCGCATGCAGTGATATTCGGTGCGCGGCGTCCACAGGCGATAATCCGGCTTGGTGTCCAGCGCCCCTTCGATCGGCGCCCAGAAGCTCGGCCAGCCGGTCCCGCTTTCATACTTCGTCGCCGACGTGAAAAGCGGCAGGCCGCAGCCGGCGCAGACATAAAGACCTTGCCGGTGTTCGTCATTGAGCGGGCTGGTTCCAGCGCGTTCGGTGCCGTCCTGGCGCAGGATGCGGAATTGCTCGCGGGTCAATCGCTCGCGCCACCAGGCGTCGCTTTGATTGGCGTAATCGGCCGTTTCTTCGCCCCACGGAACGACGCCGGGCGCGTCGAATATCTCCGCGCTGACGGAGCCCGCCGCCTCATCCGCCTGGCTCTGAGCGCCGCAGGCGGTGAGCGACAGACCGGAAAGCAGGAAAAATCGGCGGTCCAGCAAGGCGAGGCTCCATCATTGTCAGCGTCCCTTATTTAGCAGGGCGGCGCGCCGTCTCCAGTCACACCGGCTCACAAGGGGGTGAGGGAGCGCCGCTCACGCATTTGTTTCGAAGATGTAACTCTGTTGGAGATAAGTTTGTGATACAAACATTTAGATGAAATTGGTCTGATAGGGAGAGTGACGCAATGTCTGAGGCGACCCTCGAGGCGGGCCTGTTCCGCCGGCAATTCGACGACGGCCTGCTGGATTTGCTGGCCGGGGGCGCGGCGCTGTGCGTCGGGCTGGGCTGGATGTTCGGCGCGCCGATCCTGGCGGCTGTGGGACCCGTGATCGTCGCCGGCCTGTGGCCGGGGCTGCGTAAGCTCCTGATCACGCCGCGCCAGGGCGCAGTCGTCTTCACGCCGCGCCAGACCGGCAAGGCGCGCCAGGGCATGTCCGCGCTTGCGGTGCTGTTCTCGATCAGCGCCTTGGCGGGCCTGGCCGCGTTCGCCGCGTTTGAGGGCTGGCTCGGCCCGCTCAGCGACATTCCGGCCTCGGCTTATCTGATGGCGCCCGGTCTGGTGATCGGCGTCGCGGCCATCCTGGTCTACGCCTTTGTGCGACTGAACCGGTTTTTGGTGTATGCGGCGGCCTTCATCGGGGCGGCCGTCGCTGTCCATTTGACCGCGACCAGCGGTCCGGGCGCAGACCTGGCCCTGGCGGCGATCGCACCGATCGTCATCGGCGCCGTGCTCTTGACCCGCTTCCTTTTCGCTTCAGGTCAGGAACCTGAAGCGTGAGGGGGTCGGACAGGACCCGCGGAGGCGAACGATGAAAGCGCTGCAGGATGTCATGGCGGTCGACCGCCGCGTGCATGAGCCGGTGCGCTTGTGCGTGCTCGCCATCCTCGCCAGCGTGGACTCGGCCGACTTCGTCTATGTTCAAAAGACGTTGGCGGTGACCGGCGGCAATCTCTCCACCCACCTCACCAAGCTGACGGAGGCGGGTCTGGTGGAGATGGAGAAAGCCTTCGCCGACAATCGCCCGCGCTCGACCCTTCGGATCACCGACGATGGCCGCAGCGCGCGCTGAAGGCCTATCAGGCGGCGATGGGCGGCTTGCTGGACCGCCTGTGAAGCCTCCTGGAACTCCAGCGCAAGCGAGTGGCGTCCTCCCCCGCCAGCGGGGGAGGTGGCGGCGAAGCCGGCGGAGGGGCCTGCACCGCTGCAGATCCCCCCTCGTCCCCTCGGGACACTCCCCCCTCAAGCAGGGGGAGACACCCCCTCGGCGCCAGGTTGAGATGCGCCTAACCTTTAAATTCCCGCCCATATCCCTTATGTAGCGCGCCTTATTCATTCGCCGCCGGCCTTGAACCGGCGGGGGAGAGGACAAATGGCGACTTTGATTTCCAACGCCCCGGCCCCTGCGCCGGCGGCGCCCGGCGTCGATGCGTTCGACACGAACCGCGTTGACGCCCTGATGGCCGAGTACGGCCTGATCGGCGATTTTCTGGATCTGGGCGGCAAGCCGGAAGACCACCGGGTGGTGGCGGCCATGTCCGGCGGAGTGGATTCCTCCGTCGTGGCGGCCGTGCTGCACCGCGCCGGCTATCAGGTCGTGGGCATGACGCTGCAGCTTTATGACCATGGCGAAGCGATCCACCGCAAAGGCGCGTGCTGCGCCGGACAGGACATTCACGACGCGCGCCGCGTGGCCGAAGCCATGGGCTTTGCGCACTATGTGCTGGACTATGAAACGCGGTTTCGCGAAGCGGTGATCGAAGACTTCGCCGACAGCTATCTGGCGGGCTCGACGCCCATTCCCTGCGTGCGCTGCAACCAGTCGGTCAAATTCGCCGACTTGCTGGCGACGTCCAAGCAGTTGGGGGCCGATGCGCTGGCCACCGGCCACTACATCCGCCGGGAGAAGTCCGGCAATCGCGCCGAGCTGCGCCGGGCGGCGGATGCGGGCAAGGACCAATCCTACTTCCTGTTCGCCACCACGGATGAACAGCTGGATTATCTGCGCTTTCCGCTCGGCCATCTTGAGAAGGACCAGGTGCGCGCGCTGGCCGCCGCCATGGGGCTTGTGGTCGCCGCAAAGCCGGACAGCCAGGATATCTGCTTCGTGCCCGACGGTGACTACGCCTCGGTGGTGGAGACGATGCGCCCCGGCGCCGCGCGGCCGGGCGAGATCGTGCATCTGGACGGCCGGGTGCTGGGCCAGCACGAAGGCGTCATCCGCTATACGGTGGGACAGCGCCGGGGCCTGGGCGTCGCGGCGGGTGAGCCGCTTTACGTGATCCGCCTGGACGCGGAGAACGCCCAGGTCGTCGTCGGCCCGCGCGAGGCGCTCAAAGTGCGCCGGATCGCATTGGCGGAACCGAACTGGATCGGCGATGGGGATCTCGCCGACGCGGACGGCGCCGCCATCGGCGTGAAGGTCCGCTCCACCCGGCCGCCGGCTCCGGCGGTGCTGGAGGTCTCGGACGAGAGTGTCTTCGTGCTGCTCGACGATGGCGAAGAGGGCGTCGCCCCGGGCCAAGCCTGCGTGTTCTACTCCACGCCGGATCATGACCGGGTGCTGGGCGGCGGCTGGATCAAGGCGACGGGGTAGGGCGCTGGAGCACGGCTCTGCGTCCTTCGAGGCTTTTCTGGCGAAAAGCACCTCAGGATGAGGGGTGAAGCCGCCTTCCATCATCCTCATCCTGAGGAGGCCTGAAAGGCCGTCTTGAAGGACCATCGGGGTGAAGCTCCGACGCGGCCGCCCTCTCCTTCGTCATCCCCGCCGGCGCGGGGGTGACGAGAGGCGGGATGGAGCGTGCGGCGCGAACCGGCTAACCTTCCTGCATGAAACCGAAAACACCCGACGCCTATTTCGACGGTCTCGAAAACGAGACCCTCGCCGCCATCGCCCGCGAATTGCGCGCCCGGCTCAAAGCCCGCGCGCCGCATTTCACCGAAGCGCTCGCCTGGGGCTTTCCCTGCTATTCGGGGAATGAACGCGTGCTCTCCATCGTGCCGCGCAAGGCCCATGTGAATCTCCAGCTCTTCAACGGCAACCGCCTGACCCATGTCAGCGACCGCGTCGAAGGCACGGGCAAGCAGCTGCGCCATGTGAAGCTGCACACGCTGGAGGATGTCGACGAGACGGTGGACGCGGTGATCGATGCGGCGGCCGCGCTGGATCGGGAGGATCCTGAGAGGGTGGGGTAGCAAAACCCGATGTCCTCCCCCGTTCACGGGGGAGGTGTCAGCGAAGCTGGCGGAGG
>LYSW01000055.1:11907-25995 GCA_001657295.1 Oceanicaulis sp. BBD 1991-10
GACATCGGGTTGGTGAGACCGTTAAGCCGTTGCCGCGCTTGATTGCGAAGGTCCGGAGGCGGTGCAGCTGGGTCTAGAAAAAATAAACACCGATGTTTAGCTGGCCTCAATCGAGTTGCGGTTAACCTCTCATTAAGTATCTAAGAGGTGCGCTCGATGGAAATCTCAATTGAGTGGTGGGTTTTAATCATCATCGCCGCGATGGTGCTGTGGCGCAGTGGCGGCGATCGCGATTAGCGCGTTCAATTCCCCAAGCTTCTCTTTCCCGGCGAAGGCCGGGACCCAGGGGCTTCAAGGGCCGAGGTCAGCGGCTCTGGATCCCGGCTTCCGCCGGGAAAGAGAGGTCCCGACCCTTCTTGGCCATTCCCGCGCTGGTGGTGACGCCGATTGATCTTCTAAGGGTGACCTCCTCCCTCTCTTCCCCAGCGAAAGCTGGGGCCCATAGGTCACGGAGCGCTGGCGCTCGACCCACATGGATCCCTGCTTTCGCTGGGAAAGAGCGGGTTTGGGAAGGATGAGTCCCGCACCTCCGACCAATTCGCTATCACAAGAGCAAGAGCGCTCAGGATCGCCAGCATGACAAGGGCTTCCGCCCCGTCGCGCGCTGTCGGAACCCGGCGCAGGCGCTGTGCTGCGACTGCGAGACAGCTTGACGCGGTGCAAAAGGACGGTCTCATCTTGCGCGCAATCGGCCTGGGCTTGATCCGGGTCGCATAACAGCCGGCGGGGCCGGCCAAGGGAACCGAACAATAGGAGACGGACCCATGAGTTCAGAAGACCCGATTGTCATCGTCGGCATGGCGCGCACCCCGATGGGCGGCCTTTTGGGCGAGTTAAGCCCGCTGACCGCCAACGAGCTGGGCGCGGAAGCGGTCAAGGCGGCCCTGGCCGAAGCCGGCGTGCCGGGCGAAGACGTCGACAGCATCTATATGGGCAATGTCTTGGGCGCCGGTCAGGGCCAGGCGCCGGCCCGCCAGGCGGCGATCCGCGGCGGCCTGCCCAAGTCGGTGGAGGCGACCACGCTCAACAAGATGTGCGGGTCCGGCATGCAGGCGGCGATCATGGCGCGTTCGGCGCTTTACGCCGGCGACGCCGGCGTGATCGTGGCGGGCGGCATGGAATCCATGACCAACGCGCCGCACCTGATGCCCAACCATCGCACCGGCTTTAAATACGGCCACGACACCATCAAGGACCATATGGCCCAGGATGGTCTGGAAGACGCCTATGAGAAAAAGGCGA
This sequence comes from Oceanicaulis sp. BBD 1991-10, assembly GCA_001657295.1. Taxonomy (GTDB): domain Bacteria; phylum Pseudomonadota; class Alphaproteobacteria; order Caulobacterales; family Maricaulaceae; genus Oceanicaulis. The sequence continues at coordinate 13,150 of LYSW01000055.1, forward strand.
TGGGCGTTTACGCCGACATGATCGCCCAGGAAAATCAGTTCACCCGCGAAGACCAGGACGCCTACGCCCTGGAGACGCTGGCCCGCGCCACCAAGGCGGCTGAGGACGGCAGCTTCAAGCGTGAGATCACGCCGGTGACGATTTCCACCCGCAAGGGCGACATCACCGTGGACAGCGACGAGCTGCCGCGCAAAGCCCGCCCGGAGAAAATCCCGTCCCTGCGTCCCGCCTTCGGCAAGGACGGCACGGTCACGGCCGCGAACGCCTCGGCCATCTCCGACGGCGCCGCCGCCCTGGTGATGATGCGACTGTCGGAAGCGGAACGCCGGGGCCTGACCCCGCTGGCGAAAATCACCGCCACCGCGGCCCACGCCCATGAGCCGGCCTATTTCACCACCGCGCCGGTGCCCGCCATGCGCAAGGTGCTCGAGAAAGCCGGTTGGCAAACCGGCGACGTCGACCTCTGGGAGATCAACGAAGCCTTCGCGGTGGTCCCGATGATCGCGATGAAAGAGCTGGGCCTCAGCCATGACGCCATCAATGTCCATGGCGGCGCCTGCGCCCTGGGTCACCCGATCGGCGCGTCCGGCGCGCGCATCATGGTCACCCTGATCGCTGCCATGGAGAAGAACGGCGTCGACAAAGGCGTCGCCTCGCTGTGCATCGGCGGCGGCGAAGCCACCGCGGTCGCCGTGGAGCGCATGCAGTAAGCGCTAGCGCTTCAGCCCAAATGAAGAACCCCGCCGGTGCGAGCCGGCGGGGTTTTTGTTGGGGTGACGTTCTCTTCCTCGTCATCCCCGCGAAGGCGGGAAACCAGACTTATTAGGCGCTGCGTTCGACGAGCTCTGGGCCCCGCCTACGCGGGCGTGACGCAGCCTTGGGCCGCCGAGGCGCCCGCATCTTCAACAAAAACAGAAATTTATGACGCGGCGCAGCAGGCGGCTGTGAAATCATCCTGTCGCTGTGGGTGAACGCGCACACCGCTGGACAAACGCCTTCGCCCCCCGTATTCCCGCGCCCAATTCGCCTTGCAGCGTTAGCAGGTACGGACAAATCCATGTCAAACGGCGACACTCGCTTCCACGTCCCGGCCCCGCCTTACCGGCCCGGCGACGATCCGGACTTCACATTCCTCAATCTGCCCAAGGCCGGCGAAGCCAAACGGCCTGCGCCGACCGTCGCGGCGGCCGAGACCCAGGCGCTCGCCCTGGGCCTGGTCGGCGTGCTGGACCATAACCACCAGGCGGTGGGCGAGTGGGATCCCAAGGTGAAGCCCGACCTGCTGCGCGAGGGTCTGTCCCACATGGTGCTGACCCGCATCTATGACGAGCGCATGCTCAAGCTGCAGCGCCAGGGCAAGATGAGCTTCTATATGAAGTCCACCGGCGAAGAGGCGGTCGCGGTCGCCGCCGCCATGGCGCTTCGTGACGACGACATGATATTCCCCAGCTATCGCCAGCAGGGCATCCTGTTCGCGCGCGGCCGCAATATCGTGGACATGATGTGCCACTGCATCTCCAACAGCCGCGATAATCTCAAGGGCCGCCAGCTGCCGGTGCACTACACCTGGGCGGACGGTCATTTCTTCTCCATCTCCGGCAATCTGGGCACTCAATTCCCGCAAGCCGTCGGCTACGCCATGGCCTGCGCCTATAAGGGCGAAGACCGGATCGCGGCGAGCTGGATCGGCGACGGCACCACGGCCGAGGGCGATTTCCACGGCGCGCTGACGCTCGCGTCCACCTATCGCGCGCCGGTGCTGCTCAACGTGGTCAATAACCAGTGGGCGATCTCGTCTTACCAGGGCATCGCGCTGGGTGACGCGCCGACCTTCGCCGCGAAGGGGCTGGGCTATGGCCTCGCCTCCATCCGCGTGGACGGCAACGACTTCCTGGCGGTCTACGCTGCGACTCAGTGGGCCGCGGAGCGCGCCCGCGCCGGCCATGGCGCAACGCTGCTGGAGCTGTTCACCTATCGCGCGGACGCGCACTCCACCTCGGACGACCCGTCTAAATACCGGCCCAAGACCGAGTTCGACGCCTGGCCGCTGGGCGATCCGGTCGAGCGCCTGAAGCAGCACCTGATCGGCCTGGGCGAGTGGGATGAAGACCGGCACGCCAAGCTGGAGGAGGAGATGACCAAGCTCGTCGTCAAATCCTACAAGGAGGCGGAAAGCTACGGCACGCTGCACGAAGGCCCGCTGGCGCCCACGCAGACCATCTTCGAAGACGTTTACGCCGAGCCCGACTGGCGCTTGAAGCGTCAGCGCCAGGATCTGGGAGTTTAAGCCATGGCGGTGATGAACATGATCCAGGCGCTGGGCAGCGCGATGGACGTGCTGCTCGAGCGCGACGAAGACGTCGTCGCCTTCGGTGAGGATGCGGGCTATTTCGGCGGCGTGTTCAAGGCCACCGACGGGCTTCAGAAGAAATACGGCGCGGACCGGGTGTTTGATACGCCGATCAACGAAGCCGCCATCGCGGCCCTGGCGATCGGCATGGCGGCGCGCGGCCTTAAGCCGATCGCGGAAATTCAGTTTGCGGACTATATCTTCCCGGCGATCGACCAGATCGTCTCGGAGATGAGCCGCATCCGCTACCGCTCGGCGGGCCAGTTCACCTCCGGCTGCGTGGTGCGCACCCCGTGGGGCGGCGGCATTCGCGGCGGCCAGACCCACTCCATGAGCCCGGAAGCCTTCTTCACCCACGTCCCCGGCGTGCAGGTCGTGGTGCCCTCCAACCCCTATGACGCCAAAGGCTTGCTGATCGCCTCGCTGGAAAGCGGCGATCCGGTGATCTTCTTTGAGCCCAAGCGCATCTATAACGGCCCGTTTGACGGCGTGCCGGATAAGCCGTTGTCGAGCTGGGCCAAGCATCCCAAGGGCGAGGTGCCTGAAGGCCATTACACCGTGCCGCTGGGCAAGGCCGAAGTGATCCGCGAAGGCGAGGCCTGCACCGTGGTCACTTACGGCACGCTGGTTCATGTTGCTGAAGCCGCCGCCGAGGCCTCTGGCGTCGATGCGGAGATTATCGATCTCAAAACGCTGGCGCCCTACGATATCGAGACCATCGCCGCCTCGGTGAACAAGACCGGCCGCGTCGTGGTCGCCAATGAGGCGCCGCGCACGTCCGGCTTCGTCGCCGAGCTGGCCGCCCAGATTCAGGAAGACTGCTTTTATGCGCTGGAAGCGCCGATCTTCCGTTTAACCGGCTGGGACACCCCGTATCCGCACGCCCATGAATGGGCCTACTTCCCCACGCGCGACCGCTTCGCGCGCGCGCTGAAGACGGTCACGGAGGCGGCGTAATGGCCAAGGCGGGATGGATGGACGAGCGACCCTGGGCGCGCCGCGCCTATATCTTCGCCTGCGCCTTGGTCGCAGCGATGGCCGTGTCCTGGTTGAACTATTGGCCTGACTCAGCGGTTGAGGCGGTCAGGCAAATTGGTTTTGCAAGCCTGGGCATCGTGATCGTTTTAGTTCTGATCGAGATCTTCACTGCGCTGTCGCGACGCGCCGGACCTCAAGACGGGGTGACGAAAGAATGAGCGAATACAAATACAAAATGCCGGATGTCGGCGAGGGCGTCGTTGAGGCGGAAATCGTCGAATGGCACGTCAAAGTCGGCGACAAGGTCACCGAGGACCAGCATGTCCTGGACGTGATGACCGACAAGGCCACCGTGGAAATTCCCTGCGCGGTCAACGGCGTGGTGAAGATGACGCTGGGCGAGCCGGGCGATGTGATCGCCGTGGGCACCGAAATCCTGGTCATCGAAATCGACGGCACCCCGCCGACCGAAGAGCCGACGAAGGCCGCGAAGGAAGAAGCTCCTGTGTCCTCCCCCGCGAGCGGGGGAGGTGCTGGCGAAGCCAGCGGAGGGGGCGATTCCCCATCTGCGCCTGCTGCTCCGGTGAAGGAAGACAAGCCCGCCCCCTCCGCTGCCTCCGGGACCACCTCCCCCGCAAGCGGGGGAGGACGCCAGGTGGCTGCCCGCCCCTCCGGCGAACGCCCCTTGGCGAGCCCGGCGGTGCGTCAACGCGCGCTGGACGCGGACATCGAGCTGTCCGCCGTACCGGGCACCGGTCCGGCCGGCCGCATCACGCACAATGATCTGGATGATTTCATCGCCGCCGGCGGCCGTCTGGTCGCCAAGGTCGGCGGCGCGTCCGGCCCGTCCAGAGCGCCGCGCACGGGCGTTGAGACCCAAAAAGTCATCGGTCTTCGCCGCAAGATCGCGGAGAATATGGCGCTGTCCAAGCGCACCATCCCGCACATCACCTATGTGGATGAGATCGACCTCACGGCGCTTGAAGATCTGCGCAAGCACCTCAATGACAATCGGGATGAGGGCCAGGCGAAGCTGACCATCATACCCTTCCTGGTTCAGGCGCTGGTCAAGGCCCTGCCGGATTTCCCGCAGGCCAACGCTCATTTCGACACCGAAAGCTCGACGCTCACCCAGCATGAGGGCGTGCATTGCGGGATCGCCGCCGCGACGCCCAACGGCCTGATGGTGCCGGTGATCCGCCATGCCGAAAGCCTCGACATCTGGGAGACGGCCGCTGAGGTCAAACGCCTCGCCGACGCCGCGCGCACCGGCAAGGCGAGCAAGGAGGAGCTGACCGGCTCGACCATCACCATCACCTCGCTGGGCGCGATCGGCGGCGTCGTCACCACCCCGGTGATCAATCACCCCGAAACCGCGATCATCGGCGTGAACAAGCTGCAGACCCTGCCGCGCTATGATGGGGAAGGCCGCCTCGTGCCGCGCAAGATCATGAATCTCTCTTCCAGCTTCGATCACCGCATCGTCGACGGCAATGAAGCCGCTCAGCTGATCCAGGCGATGAAAGCGAGCCTGGAGAACCCGGCGACGCTGTTCATGGGGTGACGAGAGCTTAAGTTGACCGACTTTGAAAGCCCGGCCCCAATGGCCGGGCTTTTTTATGTGGAGTGACGATATGCGGCTTGGCGCGTTGGCGGGGATGCTCGCGGTGCTGGGGGCGGACGCGGCGTCGGCGCAGCCCGACACGGAAGGCTTTGAAGCTTTCCTCACGCAGTTTCGCACCGAGCAGCAAATCCCGAGCCTGTCCGTCCTGGTGCTCCAGGACGGCGAGACGGCCTTCGAGGCTTATCTGGGCTGGTCGGACGATGAAGGCGACTGGCCGACGACGGCTGAGACCAGCTACGCCGTCGCTTCAGTATCCAAGACCATAACCGGCACATCGCTCTTCCTGGCGGACCGGGAAGGGGCGCTCGACCTTGATCGCGCCCTGGCGGACGCCGAGGACTGGCGGGACTTCTGCGGCTGGTTTCCGGATTCGCTCATCGTCTTCGCCGGCGCGCAGCTGGGCGAGGTCAGGATCGAGGACTTCACCTGTCAGGGCCAGACCCTGCGCAACGCCGTGAATATGCGCGTCAATGGCGAGGCCGGCAGCCATTTTCTCTACAATCCCATCGTCTTTTCGCGCCTGGGCCGTTTCGTTGACGAAGCCGGACCCGCCAGCATTCGCGAGATGGTCTATCGCTATGTTCTGGATCCCGCGCGGATGGCCGACACCGCGGCGGGCTGGCGCGATCATGACCGGGGCCATGTCTTGAGCCGTCTGGCGCCGCCCTTTGACGTCGTCGACGGCCGCCTGGTCAAACAGGCTTTTCCCGATGACGACTTTCGCGGCGCCGCCGGTTTTTACATGAGCGCGCGCGAGCTCGCCCGTTTCGACCAGGCGCTCGGCGAGGGGGCGCTCATGGATGACGCGGCGCTCGCGGCGCTGTGGACCCCGCCCGTCAACGCGGACGGCGCGCCTTCCGTCTACGCCCATGGCTGGTATGTGCAACCCTTTCAGGAGGGGCGTCTGATCTGGCATTCCGGCGTCGAGGATGACGCCTATTCTGCGATCTATCTGAAACTGCCGGACCGGGGTCTCACCTTGATCGCCCTGGCCAATACCGACGCGCTGGGCTGGGGCAATCGGCTCGACCGCGCCGAGATCGAGCGCTCCCCTGTGGTGCAGGCGTTCTTTGAGGCGTTTGGGATCGCCGGACCTGACTGATCCGCATGCCCATCGCGACATGACCTCGATTTTATGGCGCCGCCTGACGCCGGCGCGGTTGCTTCAAGACGGACCTTGAAAGGAGTGCGGCATGATCGCGCGGATGTGCTGGATCGGTTGGGCGTGGATGGTTCTTGCGGCGGGCGGCGCCGCCGCTGCGGCGCAACCGGCCGAAATCACCGCCCGCTTCAAGCCCGACATCGTCTACGCCGAGCAGCGCGGGCCGCTCACGCGGCTCAATTTCGATGTGGAGCTCGCCAATCCGGGCGCCGAGGCGCGGCGGCTCACCTATCTTGAGCTGCGCGTCTTCGACGCCGACGGCCAGATCGTCGCCCGGCGCTATATGGGCGGCAATGGATTGCCGGGGCCGATCGAGATGTTGCCGGACCGCGAAATTCCGGCCGGCGGCTCGCTTTACGTGTTCAATCCCTTTCCCGACATGGCGCTGCCGCGCGCTGCGGCGCGGGCGCTGGTCCGGGTGTTTCACACTGGCGGCTCGCGGGAACTGGACATCCCGCTTCAGCCGGCGCCGCCGCCCAATCTCGATCGTCCGCCCATGGCGGCGAGCTATATCTATGCCGGCAATGATCTTTTCGCCCATCATCGCCGCGTGGCGCTCACCAGCGCGCCGGCGCGCGCGCTTGGCCTGAGCCATATCGCCCAGCGCTATGCCCTGGACTTCACTGTGCTGGACCCGGACACAGGCGGCCTCGCGGCTGGGGACGGTTCGCGGTCGGCGGACTGGCTGGCTTATGGCGCACCCGTCGTGTCACCGGCCGACGGCGTCGTCGTCCAGCTGCGTGCGGATATGCCGGACAACAGCTTTGACGAGACCGGGCGGCGCGTCTTCGCCGAAAGCTTTCCCGACTATGGAGAGGACGCCGGCTTGAGCAATTTCATCATCTTGAGGATCGACGCCGGATTCCTGGTCATGTCGCATTTCGAAGCCGGCAGCCTGCAGCTGAATATCGGCGATCGGGTCCGCGCCGGTCAGCCATTGGGGCGGATCGGGATGTCGGGCGACACCGCCTATCCGCATCTGCATGTCCAGCTCCAGGACGGGCCGGACATCCTCGACGCGCGCCCGATCCCCATCGTCTTCGATTGCGTGGCGCGTGACGGCGCCGAGCCGGGACCCGGCGCGATCGATACCGGCGATTTTGTCTCGGCATGCCCCGACCGCTAGCCGGCGTTTCCAGCTGGACCGCCCCTTGCCGCGGCTCGCATCCAGCCTTAATGTCACCACTGGTGACATATCCATTTCAAAGGCGCTGCGGCCATGACCCTCTTCGACATGATCAAGGACCATATGTCCAAATCCATTCCCTATGCGGCCGAGACCGGCGCGGAGGTGACGGATATCCGCGCAGACGGCGCCGAGGCGCGGCTCAGCAAGACCGGCAAGGTCGGCAATCATATCGGCACCATTCACGCCGGCGCGATCTTCACCCTGGGCGAAACCGCCTCCGGCGCGGCGATGAGCGGTTTGCTGGCCGACAAAATCCTTGAATTGCGGCCGGTCGCCGCGGAGGCCTCCATCCAATATCTCAAGACGGCCAAGACCGACCTGATCGCCTACGGCAAGGCCTCGATTCCGGCCGAACAGGCGCTCGCGGCGCTGGACGCCGACGGCAAAGCTCAATTCGACGTCGGCGTGTCGATCCGCGATGCGGACGACGCCGAGGTCGCGACCATGACCGTCGCCTGGCATGTGAAGAAGACCGCCTGATCATGACCAAAGCGGCGCGCCGCTACCACCATGGCGACGTGCGCGGCGCCGCCGTGGCGGCGGCGCTGACCCGTCTTGAGGCGGAGGGCGCGGATGCGCTCACCATCAGGGCATTGGCCGGCGAGGTCGGCGTGGATCACCGGGCGCTTTATCGCCATTTCCCGGACCGGGACGCGATCCTCACCGCGGTCGCAGCGGTCGGGTATTCTCAATTGCTGCTCGCATTTGATGCTGAGGCCGGTGAGGGCGCGCCATTATTCGCGGCGTTCGCCGCCTATGTGAAATTCGCCCTCGCGCGCCCCAATCTGCACAGCCTGATGCTGACCCGGTCTCGCGACGCGATGGACGGGGACGCCGGCCTGGACGAAGCGGTGTCGGCGGTGCTGGAGCGCCTCATGGACGGTGCGCGCGCGGCGCTCGGCGGCGCTGCGGACGATGACACCGCCAAGACGCTCGCCTTCGCGGGCCTCGCCAGCGCCTACGGCATGATTTCGCTGGCCGCCACGCAGACGCTGGCGCCGCGCGAGCCGGAGGCGCTGCAGGCGTTTTTGATCGACCAGGTGCGCGGCGTTCTGGAGGGGCAAATCGCCCGGCTGTCGGGTTAGGGCGTTCGCGCCACGCCGTCCCGCCTCGGATCCGCCCCGCCTTCGAGCGACCCATCCGCGTTCACGCGCACGATATGGATGCCGGAATTTTCGCCGCGGCCGCCTTCGATCGTGAAGCCGCGCGCCTCCAGCTCGGCCAGCATGGCGTCGTCAAAGCCGGTTTCGATCCTCACGATATCGCCGCGAGCGACGACATTGGGCAGGGCGGCGGCCTGCTGCGGGCTCATGCCCCAATCGATCATGGCGACCAGGGTCTTGGCGACATAAGCGATGATCGAATTGCCGCCCGGCGACCCGGTCGCGAATGTGAAGGCGCCCGCCTCGTCCAGCACGATGGTCGGCGACATGGAGGAGCGTGGGCGTTTGCCCGGGGCCACGGCGTTGGGGCGCAGCGCTCCAGCCTCATCGCGGGCGACGAAGGCGAAATCGGTCAGCTGATTATTCAGGAAAAACCCGCCGACCATGCGCCCGGATCCAAACGGGCTTTCCACGGTGGTCGTGATGGAGACCACGTCGCCATCGCCATCCACCACGACGAAATGGCTGGTGCCCGGCGCGTCCAGGCTTGCGTCCGCCGGTTGCGCGACAGCGCCCGGCGGCGTGCCGGGACGCGCGGTCGGCGCCGCCGTGTCCGGATCGATCAGCGCGGCGCGCTCCCGCAGATAAACCGGGTCGATCAGCCCGGCGGTCGGCACGTCGGCGAAGGCCGGATCGCCGACATAGCGGTCACGGTCCGCGTAGGCGAGACGGCTCGCCTCAATAAAGAGATGCCAGCCCTGCACGCCCGGTCCGGCCTCGGCCATGTCAAAACTGGAGAGCATGCCCAGGATGGCGTTCTGCGCGACCGCGCCGGAGGCGGGCGGCGGGGCGGAGCAGATCTGATAGCCGCGATAGGGTCCGCAGATCGCCTCGCGCCGGACCGGTTCGTAATTGGCGAGATCCTCCAGCGTCATGCCGCCTGGACGCGGCGCCTCATTCACGGCCGCGACGATCGCTTCAGCCATCTCGCCGGTGTAGAAATTGCGCCAGTCGGCCGCGATCGCGCGCAAGCTGTCGGCATAGGCGGGATTGGTCAGAACATGGCCGACGGCCAAGGCTTCGCCGGCGTCGTCGAAGAGATACCCGGCCGCCGCGCCGGTCTCCTCGATGTCTGTGAACCGCGCCATGCGCCCGGCCATATTGTTCAGCCGCGGCGCCACTTCAAAGCCGGTTTCAGCCAAAGCGATGCTGTCCTGGAAGTTTTCCGCCCAGGGCCTTGCGCCATGCTCCTCGTGGGCCATGGCGAACATGGCGATCACGCCGGGCGCGCCCGTGGAGAGGCCGGACCGCCAAGCCTCGACAAAGCCCAGCGCTTCGCCGTCCTCGCCGAGAAACCGGTCCTCCGTCGCGCTCGCCGGCGCGGTCTCCCGGCCGTCATAGACGATGACCTCGCCCGTCCCGGCGTCGAAACGCAACATGAACGCGCCGCCGCCAATGCCTGAGCTTTGGGGTTCGACCAGGCTCAGGGTCGCCTGCACCGCGATCGCCGCGTCCACGGCGTCGCCGCCCCGGCGCAGCACGGCCAATCCGGCTTCGACTGCATCAGGATGGGCGGCGGCGACCATGCCGGGGGCGCGCGAGGGCGCCGCCGCGGCGCCCGGCGTCGCCGCCGGCGTTTCAGGCGCCGGGTCCGCTGACGGCGCCCCGCAGGCGGCAAGCAGCAGGCAGGTCGAGGCGAGCGTGACGAGGCGGAGCATGGCGGACCCTGGCGTTGGCTGAACTTTCATCCACTTTCCCAATCCCTTGGCGAGATGCAAGGGCCAGGCTTTCTTGACGCCGAAGGCTTGCTACAGTCTGGCGCCGCTGCACAAGGGAGCTTCGCCATGGCCCGGCCCGGTCCGAATAACGACCTCACCGATATCGCCGGCCTGAGCGTCGGCCAGGCTGAAGACGCTGCCCGGCGTACCGGCGCGACCGTCGTGCTATGCGAGGCGCCGGCGGTGGCGGCGGTGGACGTGCGCGGCGGCGGCGCCTGCACGCGTGAGACCGATGTGATGAATCCCGGCGGCCTGGTGGAGGCGGTGGACGCCCTCGTCCTGTCCGGCGGGTCGGTCTACGGCCTGGCGGCCGCGGACGGCGTGTGCGCGGCCCTGGGCGCGGACGGGCGCGGCTATGGCCTGTTTCCCAGCCCGGGCGTGCCCAACTCGCCCATCGTGCCGGCCGCCTGCCTTTACGATCTCGCGAATGCGGGCGACAAGGCTTGGGGCGCTGAGCCGCCCTATCGCGACCTGGGTGCGGCGGCGTACGAGGCGGCGAAGGCCGGACATGGTCTCCGGCAGGGCCGGGCCGGCGCCGGCTATGGCGCCATGGCGGGCACCCTGGCGGGCGCGGTCGGATCCGCCAGCGCGGTGACGGAAGACGGCGTCATCGTCGCCGCCCTGGTGGCGGTGAACTGCTTCGGCTCGGTGCGCATGCCCAACACCGAAGCGTTTTGGGCCTGGCCTTATGAGATTGACGGCGAGTTCGGCGGCGCGCGCCCGCCGGCGGACTACGCCCTGAGCCCGGAAGACTGGGGCCAGGCCAAGCTCAATCCCGGCGCCCGCACCCAGACGACGCTGGCCGTTGTGGCGACCGACGCGGCCTTGTCGCGCGATGAAACCCGGCGTTTCTGCGTGATGGGGCAGGACGGCCTTGCGCGCGCCATCCGGCCGGTTCACTCGCCGTTTGACGGCGACGTGGTGTTCGGCCTGGCCACCGGCGCCCGGGAGATCAATGCGGATATCCGCCCCTATCAGCTGACCCGGCTGGGCTCGCTGGCGGCCGATTGTTTGGCGCGCGCGGTCGCGCGCGGCGTGCATGCGGCGGCCGGGCAGGGCGGCTGAGCGCGCGCCCCAGATCGGCTGCAGACCGGCTGCAGATCGGCCTGCAATCAAGCGCGCGGACCGGCTTGCCAAGCGCCTCCGCCGAAGCTAGGTTCCGCGCCTCTCGCCGCCGGCTCGCCGGTCGGCAGGCAGGCGCCGGTAGCTCAGCTGGATAGAGCACCAGACTACGAATCTGGGGGTCGGGGGTTCGAATCCTCCCCGGCGCGCCATTCTTTCTTGATCCTTACTCACCTTCGTTCGCTCGGGCGCGACGTCGGCCCCCTCAGCCTTCATCAAGCGCACGAGACCGTCGCTAAGCGTGTTCGGATGTCGGCGCTGCGTTTTTGAAGCATTACCTTCATGGCGCGCCATCTAAGCCACCGAAACAATTGAGGAAAACCAGGGGTGCTAACCTCTCTCTTCGATCGGTTTTGGTTAAAAAGTAATCTAATAGTAATCCTGAGTGCGTGGTTTTGCACCGTACCGCATCGTTGCTCTACAGATGGGTATGGTCCTGCTTGCGGCGGTTTCGGCGAAAAGCAATTCAGACCGGGTGACCCAGCCCCCTAAATTCCGGCCACGGGATGGTAGTGTCCATCGGCATCCAGGACATGGCCTCCGGATGGTGCCGGAACGAAACGGGGGCTAAGTGGGACCGCGCGCGGCGAGGCGAGTTGGCTCATCTCGCGATCGCCCCGCCAAATCTCGGAAACGCGGATTCTCCGCACATCGCCACTTAACGCCGCTTGACCTTCCCCTCTGGCGCAGTTTCCGGGTTCCCATGTATGGCCTGGTAGCGCCTGGGCGCCTCAAGTTGATCAAAGATTATTCTTGCGGGCCGCCGCACTTCGGGGTTGGCGTCCAGCAAGGTTTTCTCTCCACGCACATATGCTTTGAAGGCGACGTAGATCGGCGCAACTTGATTGGAGAGGCTCGCCTTTTCGAACCAGGAAATCAGCTGCTCTCCGAATCCCTCCTGGTCTGCGAGGCGCAGGAAACGATTGAGATCATCGTCAAAGGTCCAGCCGCCCGTTTCCAGTTCGCCCCGGATCACATCTGCGAGGGGTTCAGTCGCTGAACCGAAATTCTGTGCAGCAAGCTCAATTGCGGCATTTGTCAGGATCGCGCCGTGTTCCGGCATCTCCTCAATCATCTGGCCGAGACTGCGCGCCTCGTCGAGGCGACCCGACATGAGGTATACCCAAATCAGATTGCATTGAGCCATTTGGGGCGCCCCTTCAGCCCCTTCCAGGTAGTGGAACTCCGCGAGCTTTGTATCACCCCTGCAATCGAGGAAAAGGTGGGCGAGTTGCACATGCGCTTCACCACGCAGAGCCATACTGGATACGGATCGTTCGCTCTCAAGCATTTCAAGCGCCATCTTTAAAGAGCCAAAGGCTGAGGCATCATCGCCCGATTCGATATGCGTGCGTCCCTTGTTGACGAGCGCCCTGGCGGCCTGTTCGCGCAGCGCGGGCTCCTGTGCGTCGGCGAAGCGGGCCACGACGTCGTCATAGGCTGTAATCGCTGCGGCTGTGTGGCCCGCCTGGCTGAGCGCGACGCCCTTGTTGACGAGCGCCCTGGCGACCCCTTCGCGCAGCGCGGGCTCCTGCGCGTC
>LYSW01000056.1 GCA_001657295.1 Oceanicaulis sp. BBD 1991-10
CTTCGACCAGCTGGGCGCCGCCCAGCCGCCCACGGACCCGAACCTTCCCAAAAGCTTTGATCCGGCGCGGTTTCGGGAACGCTCCTGGTTTCCAGCCGATCTCGCCGGCGTGTTCCGCAATGTGGTCATTCGAACCATGCCGTCGAACGCGCAGGCGGCTTACCAGGGCGAACACGATGACGACGACGGGGCGGTCAATATGGAAGGCGACCGCTCCCTGGTGTTGCGCCATGTCCCGGATGGCGTTCTAGGCCATGTGAACGAGCGGGCCCAGCTTGCTCTGGACGGCTTCGCGCGCGACCAGGCCAGCAATCCCCACAGCCTGGTCCGGGCGCGGGTCACGGAGCATCTCAATCACCGATCAATGTTCTTTGGCCGCCTTTTGGGTTTCCGGGCGAACAGCCGCTGGATCGAAGACCTTCAAAGCGGAAATGCGGCCCTGTCGTTGATGCTCGACGGGCTGGCGGTCCACGGCAGCACGCTGGGCCTTCATACCGCCGGCGCCGAGAAATACCCTCATCAGGAAATACGCCACTTCCTTGTCTATGGCGGACCGTCAAGGCAGCAATTGGGACGCCTGACGCGCCAGCTTCACGCGGTCGGCGAATACCGGTTGCTGGCCTTGCGCGGCTATACTTCGATCAATACGGCGTCGCACGCGCTGGAAAGCCTGTTGGAGGATCTCAGCGATATCGACTCCCTTTTGGAGGACCGCGAGCCGGACGCCGCCACCTTCCTCATCAATGATCTGAGTTACCGGCTGCAACAGATCAAATCGAGCGTGCCTGACGGCGGCCTCATTCACCGGCTGATCCAGCCTCAAACCTGTGTCGACCACCTCCAGCGCCATCTTGAGACGCTTCGGATCGAGCGGGTGGAAGGCTGGCGGCCCTATAGTGAATTCGTGACCCGGTCCATCGAGCCGCACGTCTCCTACATTCATTCGATCAAAGCGCTGCTCGATGAGGTCGAGGAGGCGTTTAGAAGCTACGAGGCGCGCGCGACGACGCTTCGGGCCACCGAGTTGACCGAAGCCATGCTTGGCGTGGTTCAGGATATCGACACGCTGCAAAAAATTCAGGCCGACGCCGTCGAGCTTCAAAAGGCTGAGGGCGTTAAAGTGATCGGCCTTGGATATATTGCGGCGGCCACCGGCGGCCTGGCGGCCGGCATCCCCTTGCTGATCGAGGGGCTCACCTCCACCGATACGGTCGCGGCGCTGAATTCGAGCTTCATCTTCTTTGGCGCCGCGATTTCGGGATTGGGCCTGGCCGGGCTCGTCCACGGGCTGGGCAAGATTCAGCATTCCGGACGGATGGAGAAGGCGCTGCGCAGGCCCGGCTGAAGCGTCCCTGCAGACGCCCTGATTGTCTAGCGCGGCCGCGGCGCGCTAACGTGAATCCATGATCCCGCTCTTCCATCGCTTTTTCACCGGCTTGCGCGCCGCGAAAATTCCCGTGTCGACCCGGGAATATCTCACCCTGCTCGAGGCTCTGGAGAAGGGCGCGGTGGATCAGGATATCGACAGCTTCTACGCGGTCAGCCGGGCGGCGCTGGTCAAGGACGAGCGTAATTTCGACAAATTCGACAAGGTCTTCGCCCATTTCTTCGAAGGCGTGGAAGCGCTCGGCTCAATGTTCGAGACCGAGGAGATTCCCGAAGACTGGCTGCGCGCGGAAATGCAGCGCCATCTCACCAAGGAGGAGATGGAGGCGCTGCAGGAGATGGATTTCGACGAATTGCTGCAGACCCTGCGCGAGCGCCTGGCCGAGCAGACCAAGCGCCACGAGGGCGGAAATAAATGGATCGGCACGGGCGGGACCAGCCCCTATGGCCATTCAGGCTGGAGCCCTAATGGCGTGCGCATCGGCGGTCAGTCGAAGAATAAGAAAGCGTCCAAGGTCTGGGAGACGCGGCGCTTTAAGGATTATGACAATGAGCGCGAGCTGGGCACGCGGAACTTGAAAATGGCCCTTCGGCGCCTGCGCCGCTTCGCCCGCGAGGGGGCGGAGGAAGAGCTCGATCTCGACGACACGATTCATGCCACCGCCAACCGGGGTTATCTGGACATCAAGATGCGCCCGGAGCGGCGCAACGCCATCAAGGTGCTGGTGTTTTTCGATGTCGGCGGGTCCATGGACCCCTATATCGAACTGACCGAGCGGCTGTTCTCCGCCGCCTCCTCGGTGTTTAAGAATCTGGAATATTTCTACTTTCACAACTCCCCCTATGGGGCGGTGTGGAAGTCCAACCGGCGCCGGCAGTCCGAGACCACGTCCTTGATGGACGTGCTGCACACCTANNNGCCGACTATAAAGTGGTCTTCGTCGGCGACGCCGCCATGGCGCCCACCGAGATCACCCATGCCGGCGGCAGCGTGGAAGGCTGGAATGAGGAGGCCGGCGGGGTCTGGCTGCGCCGCGTGGTGGAGACCTATCCCCACCTCATCTGGCTCAACCCCACGCCGGAAAACTGGTGGCCCCACACCTATTCGGTCCAGTTGATCCGCGAAATCGTCGGCCCGGACCGCATGTTCCCGCTGACGCTGTCCGGCGTGGACAGCGCGATGAAGGAATTGGCGAAGCGGTGAGCCTCCTTCTGCGGGTCATTTGAGGTCAGGATGAGGGTTTCATAGACGCTCCATCACCAAGCCTTGAAGCCTCACCTCTCCTCCCTCATCCTGAGGTGCATTTCGCAGAAATGCCTCGAAGGACGCACGAGGAAGCCGCTGGGTGACCGCCTGGGTCTACATTCTAAGATGCGCGGATGATTCCTACTATGTGGGCTCTCACCGCGGCGAAGACCTTGGCGTTCGCATTGGCGAACATCAGGCGGGAAAAGGCGGCGCCTATACGTCTAAGCGATTGCCCGTGACGCTGGTCTATTCGGAATGGTTCACTCTGATTACAGACGCCATCAGCGTTGAGCGCCAGATCAAAGGGTGGTCGCGCGCAAAGAAGGAAGCGTTGATCGCTGGAGACTTTGAACGGCTTCAATTCAAGGCCAAGCGTCGCGGCGGCAAGCCGAGACGGTGAGCCTCTGTCTGCAGGTCCTTCGAGGCTCGCCTACGGCTCGCACCTCAGGATGAGGGTGATGGAGAACTCATTTCTCTCTCAGCCTGAGGCGCTTATGCGTCAGCAAAAGCCTTAAAGGACGCACACCCGTGAGCCCTACCCCGCATGCTCCAGGCCCAGCGCGGTCTCCACCCGGCGGACCCAGCCGGACACGGCGGGAAATTCGCCCAGATCGAAGCCGCCTTCGTGGGCGACGCGGGTATAGGCGACCAGGGCGATGTCGGCGCAGCTCATCTGATCGCCGAGAAGGAAGGGACAGGTGAGGAGCTTCATCTCCATCACACCCAAGGCCCGCCGTCCCTTGGCCAAGAGGTCGGGATCCAGATCGTCTTCGGCGATGTTGAAGAAGCGCCTCTGCGCGCGCCGCACGGCGATATAGGGCTCGTGGGAATACTGCTCGAAGAAGAGCCATTGCATCATCTGAGCGCGCTCAAACCCGTCTGACGGGATGAGGTCCGAGCCCTCCGCCAGATACAGCAGGATGGCGTTCGATTGGGCGAGCACGCGGCCGTCTGCGAGGCGCATGACCGGCACCTGGCCGGCCGGGTTGATCGCGAGGAACGCTTCGGTCCGGGTCTCCCCGCCGACCGAGTCGATCTCCACCCAGTCGAAGTCCTGGCCCGTATGCTCAGCCGCCCAGCGGGTCTTTAAGCAATTGCCGCTCTCCGAGTCGCCGTAAAGCGTGATGGCGGACATCAAAGGTCTCCCCTGGCGGCCAAGGCCGGCCGCTCAAGCGCGGCGCTCAGGGCGCAGGCGCCCTAAGCATCCACCTCCGCTTCCAGCGCGAATTCCTGGATGAAGTCGCGGCGCGGCTCGACCACATCGCCCATCAGCTTGGAGAACAGCTCGTCCGCCGTGTCCGCTTCGGTGACGGACACTTGCAGCAGGACGCGCGCATCCGGGTCCAGCGTGGTTTCCCATAGCTGATCCGGATTCATTTCGCCCAGCCCCTTATAGCGTGAGATCTTCAAACCTTTGGCGCCGGCCTTTTGGACCGCGGCGACGAGGTCGGCCGGGGTGTGGATGACGGTTTCCTCACCCTTGCGGCGGAAGACGGCGGCGCCGTCATAATCGCCTGCGATGGCGACGGCGCGCTCGGACAGGCGTTTAGCGTCCGGGCCGGCGAGGACTTTGTCGTCCAGCACGACGGTTTCGGTCACGCCGCGCACTTCACGCTTGAAGATCAGGGCGCCTTCCGGCGCGATCGCGCCGACCCAGCCGTCCTCGCCTTCATCCGCGCTCTGCGCCAGGCGTTTGGCGGCGGCGTCGGCCTGATCCTGGGTGGGATCGGCGTGCAGCGCGCCGGCCAGGGCGGCGGCCTCCAGCGCGAAGGCGGGCGCGCGCGCCGACAAACGGCCGAGCGACAACACCACGCCGCGTGCGGCCTTCACCCGGTCGGCCAGATCGGCGTCGGAGACAACCTCGCCATTGGCCAGCTCCAGCACGGCTTCCGCGCTGCCTTCCTCGATGAGGAAGGCGTCCATCTCCGCCTGGTCGGTGAGATAGCGTTCCGACTTGCCGCGCGTGACTTTGTAAAGCGGCGGCTGGGCGATGTAGAGATGGCCGCGCTCGATGAGCTCGGGCATCTGACGGTAGAAAAAGGTCAGCAAAAGCGTGCGGATATGGGCGCCGTCCACATCGGCGTCGGTCATGATGATGACCTTGTGATAGCGCAGCTTGTCATAGTCGATCTGGTCGCGCCCGATCCCAGTGCCCAGCGCCGTGATCAGCGTGCCGACCTGGTCTGAGGACAGCATGCGGTCAAAGCGCGCCCGTTCGACATTGAGGATTTTGCCGCGCAGCGGCAGAACGGCCTGGTTCTCGCGGTGACGGCCCTGCTTGGCGGAGCCGCCGGCTGAATCCCCCTCCACGATGAACAGCTCGGACTTGGCCGGGTCTTTTTCCTGACAGTCGGCGAGCTTGCCGGGCAGCGAGGTGATGTCCAGGGCGGACTTGCGCCGGGTCAGCTCGCGCGCCTTGCGCGCCGCTTCACGCGCAGCGGCGGCTTCGACGATTTTGGTGACGATGGTTTTGGCTTCCGCCGGGTGTTCTTCAAACCATTCCGACAGCGCGTCATAGACCGCGCCCTCCACCGCCGGGCGGACTTCACTGGAGACCAGCTTATCCTTGGTCTGGCTGGAGAATTTCGGGTCGGGCACCTTCACCGACAAGACGCAGGTCAATCCCTCGCGCGCGTCGTCCCCGGAAATCGCGACCTTGGCTTTGGCCGCGGCGCCTGAGCTTGCCGCGTATTTATTGATCACCCGGGTCAGCGCGCCGCGGAAACCCGCCAGATGGGTGCCGCCGTCGCGCTGAGGGATGTTGTTGGTGAAGCAGAGGACATTCTCGTGATAGCCGTCATTCCATTGCAGGGCGGCTTCCACGGCCACGCCTTCGCGCTCGCCGGCGATCAGCACCGGTTCGGGGATCAGCGCCGTGCGGGTGCGGTCGAGATGATCCACGAAGGCGGCGACCCCGCCCTCATATTCCAGCACTTCTTCGACCGGCTCGGCTTCGCGTTCATCGCGCAGCACGATGCGCACGCCGGAATTCAAGAAGGCCAGCTCGCGCAGGCGATGGAGCAGGCGATTGCGATCGAACACGATGTCGGAAAAGGTCTGATCCGACGGCATGAAGCGCACCTGGGTGCCTTTGCGGCCGTCGGCGTCGCCGACCTCTGTAAGGTCTTCGCCGTTCTCCGGCTCGCCCAGGCGGAAGCGCATATGATGCTCTTTGCCGTCGCGCCAGATATTCAGATCCAGCCAGTCCGACAGCGCATTGACCACCGACACGCCGACGCCGTGCAGGCCGCCGGACACCTTGTAGGAATTCTGGTCGAATTTACCGCCGGCATGCAGCTGGGTCATGATGACCTGGGCGGCCGAAACGCCCTCTTCGGGGTGCATCTGGGTGGGGATGCCGCGGCCGTCGTCGGTGACGCTGGCGGAGCCGTCGGCGTGGAGCGTCACGCCCACCTCCGAACAATGGCCGGCCAGCGCCTCGTCGATGGCGTTGTCCACCACCTCGTAAACCATGTGATGCAGGCCCGAACCGTCATCGGTATCGCCGATATACATGCCCGGGCGCTTGCGCACCGCATCAAGGCCTTTGAGGACCTTGATGGAGTCCGCGCCGTAGTCCTGATTCGTGTTCTCTGACATGGCGATAACTTAGCCCGTCAGGGCCAATGTCGCCATGTTTGAGCGCAGGGGGGCGAGACCGGGGCGCGGCCGCGCGAAACGGCCGCGTTCGCGCCCCGCCATTAGGGATCGGCCTGGGTGCGCGCGGCTTGCGGCCCGACCCAAAACTCCTCGCGCCAGAAGCTGTGATTGGTGAATTCGCCATGGCTGCGGGGATGGCAGCGATGCTGCGGGTTCAAACACCCAAGCTCTTGAACCTGACTGTCCTGCGCCGGGAAGATTCGAAACAGCGTATTGTTGCGGACGTCCGGGTCCAGATCCGGCCAAGCGCGCCAGATATTCGACCACTTGCCCATGGTGCGGTCGCCCGCCACGCGCGGCCCTTCGAAATACTCGTCGATCCACTCCAACAAGCTGCCTTGAGGCAAGCTCCCCGCAAAGCGGTTGTCCGGAGCGAGCTCCCTGGATTCGGCGAGCGGGTGCAGCATCAGATTATAAAAGCTGATCGGTTGGTCTGCTGACCGCCGCGCCAGCGCCTGGCGCGCCGCGAAGTTGAACTCGCGGATCGGCGCGGCGCCGCCCATATAGACGACCCGCCGGATCGGCAGGGCATGGGCGTACCGCTCAAGCACCGCGTTGGCGATGAAAGCGCCCATGGAATGGCCGACGAAGGTGATCTCGATCTGCGTATGGGCCAACGGCTCTTGAGCCAGGCTCTCGCGGAATCCGGCGACGACGGATTCCTCGAACTCGGCCTCGGCCAAAGCAAGCCGCCAGCGCTCGAAGAACACGCCGTGGCCGCCAAATCCTGCGAAATCGCCGGCATCCATCGCCGCGCGTCCGGGCGCGGCCACCGGCGCGAGATCGAACTGGGTCCCCAGAAACTCGCTGCCCTGGAACATGGCCATGCGCGATCGGCGGACCATGTTGTTCCACGCGCTTTGCCCGCCCGACGCGCCTAGCGTGCTCACCACCCGGAACGGCCACAGGAGCACATATTGCGACTGGCGCTGAAATGGAATCTCATTGAGAGCGTTAAGCGTTTCAGCATCCTGTCCCGGCGGGAAAACCACCGTCGGGCTGGCGGTCGCAGCATTGGCTTCGCGCCAAGGCGTGTCGATCTGCTTTGGCCCGTTTTCGAACGCGGCGCGGGACACGGACACGCCGGCATTGTGGCAGGACTGCATCAGGCGCGCCCGCATGCGCCAGGCTTGGGTGTCCGCCTGAGAGGGCAGATTGGGGAAGAGATCGGCTATTCCGATTTGCTCGGAGCCCGCGATCAGCTCCGGCGCCGCCTGAAGACACGCCTCCGGCGCCGGGCGGACATGCGGCAAATGGTAGAGCGGATCGTCGACCGACAGCACGCTGCGCTGGAAGCGACCGCCCTGGGTCAGATAATTCTGCGGCAGGCGGGCGAGGCCTGATCCCAGATCTCCGAATACGCGGGCCGCGATGGTGAAATTCTGCGCGCGCCGCGCCGGCTCCGCCCGCTGGCTCACGCAGCAAAGATAATTCGTGTAGGCGTCGAAGAAGTGCGAATTCCAGATCAGGAAGACGGGGAAGATTTCATCTTCAAGCATGGCCTGGGCCAGCGTCTCGGCGCCCGTGACCGCGCTTTGATGGCTCACCATGCCGCCATGGGCGAATATCAGAACGCGCACCCGCCGGGGCGTGCAGATCTCCCGGCCCGCTTCGCCCGGCCGGCAGTCCTCAACTTCCCGGCACCGGCGCACGCCATCAAAGCCGCGCCGGCATTCGATCGCCGGCGCCATGCCGAAATCGCCGTCCCGGATGCGGCGGCGGAGCAGCTCCAAGACCGTGCCCGCCTGCTGGAAGGCCTCTTCGCGATGGACCTGAATATTGGTGTTTGCGGTCACCCCGCCCGCAAACGGGCCAAGGCCGTCGCGGCCATAAACGGCGCGGGCGAGGCCATCGCCCCTCACCGCGATCGAGAAGGGCGCGACATTGCAGCGCGTTCGAACGCCGCGATAATTCCGAAGACTGTAGACACGCTCGCTTTCGACGCCGTCGTCCCACGCGCGAATGGGCTGGCATCTGGCGTCCGGCGGTTCCGCCGTCATCGACTCGCCGAACGGCCGCAGCGCGCCCGACCAATCGGCTTCGGGCTCAACGACCGTGCCGCACGCCGCCAGGCCAAAAACCAGCAATAACGAAATAACATTCAATCGCATAACAGCCCCCCGGCCTTGATCAGGGCCACAGTATGGCGCGGGGGAAATTGATGCAATCGCCGGTTTGTGCGCGGCAACTCCGTGTCACGGCGTCCCGCCCCGGACCGGGGCGCAGCGTCACCGCACCAGCAGCACGACTGCGACGCCGGCCAGCAGCACCGCCGTCACCCCGTCCGCCCAGCGCTTCAGCCCGGTCGCGGCGAGCCAGTCGCGCGCCTTGTGCGCCCCGCCGACATAAACGGCGATGAAGACCAAGCCCATGGCGAAAAGGATGGCGACCATCTGGGCGTATTCCGCCGGGCCGACGCGGGAAAGGTCGAAGAAGGCCGGCACGAAAGACAGGTAGAAGGCGATCGCCTTGGGATTGGACAAGGGCATGGCGATGCCGGCGGCGTAGGTGGCGGCCAGCCCGCGCTTGCTGGGCCGGCCCGTGGGCAGGCCGGCGCCGGCCTTCGGCTTAAAAACCCCCTGAAATGCGCCCCAGGCGAACCAGATCAGGATCGCCGCGCCGATGATCTTCACCGCCCAGACCCAGGCGCCGGCCGCGTTGATCGCTTCGGATGCGGCCGCCAGCCCGGTGATCGCCACGGTCAGCCAGATGATGTCGCCGGTCAAAATTCCGAACCCATAGCTGGAGCCCTGCCAGACGCCGCCGTTGAGCGTGCGCCCGACCATGGCCAACACGCCCGGCCCGGGGGTCAGAAACAACACCAGCAACGAGGCGGCGAAAGCGAACAGGGTGGCGGCGCTCATGGCGCGGGCGTGTAGCGCGGGCGGCGTTGAAGGGAAAGCGTCGACGGCCGCGCCTCGCGGGGATGTGAGCCCGGCGTTAGCTGGTCAGCTCTCTGAAGGCGACGCCCTGAAACTCGGTGGTGTCGCTGTAGCGTTCGTCCAAGCCCGGCTGGGCGCTGTAGAAATACAGCGCGATCGATCGCCGGGAGCGGCCGTTGCGCCCGTTCCAGGGCGTGGGATGCCCATGAAAACTGATCTTATTGGTGCAGAATATGACGGCGCGGTTGAATTCGGGCGCGATGGCCTTCTGACAGCGCCCCTCCGGCGGGGCTTTGTCCCACAGCTCCAACGCGCCGCCCTCCGACTCATCCCAATCTTTATTGAGATAAATCAAAACGTTGAGCCGCCGGTAAAGGTCCATCTGCGTGTATTTGTTAAAGTCGGTATGGACGTCCAGAAAGCCGCTGGGCACGATTGAATGGATGCCGCCTCCGCGAAAGTGAGGGTCCGGCAGAAGCTTTTCGATCCCGGTCAGCGCTTCGAGAAAACGCAGCATTCGAAAATTGTTCAGCTGCAACAGCGCGGTTTCGAAAACAGGGTCCAAATGATCAAAGCGGCTCGCACCGCCGGGACCTTGCTTGCCATATTGATGGCCGCTCCGTTTGCGCCAATCGAGCCAAACCTCGCTTTCGGGCTTCGGAAACCGCTCAGACACCAACTCAGCGAAGGACGGCGGCAAAAAATCATCAATGACCGCGTGGGGAAAGGGCGACGCCGTCTGGAAATCCTCCGCCATGTGTTCGGTCACGGGCGGCAAGGCGTCCGGACGCAGGAAGCTGGTGTCCATTGGGCGTTGTCCTTTTGCGTGCGCGCACCGGTTTTCGCATGGACGTTCACCGGCCGGCAAGGCGGCCTTGGCCGGCTATCTGATTTTCAGCCAGTCGCGCAACTCGGCCAGCCAGCCGGCCTTGCGGGCGATTTCGCGCCGGTGATGCAGGTCGAGATCGGCGATCAGCACCGTCTCCTCCGCGCCCGCCTTGGCCAGAAGCGCGCCGTCCGGCCCGGCGATCACCGAGGCGCCGGCATAGGCGACGCCGTCTTCGCTCCCGCACCGGTTCGCCATCGCGGCGAAGACGCTGTTCTGATAGGCCATCACCGCGATCTCATGAGCGAAAAGCTCGGTGTTCTCGCTTGCGAGATTGCACGCCGGCGTGGCGATGATCTCAGCGCCCGCCAGGGCGCAGGCGCGCCAGCTTTCCGGGAAATGCCGGTCGTAACAGATCACCACGCCGACCCGGCCGACGGCGGTGTCATAGACGTCGAACGCCTCGCCGTGGGCGTAATAATCCTTCTCCCAAAAGCCGTCGAACTGGGCGACATGGACCATGTCGGACACGCCCAGCCGGCGACCGTCCGCATCAAAGACCGGGCTGGCGTCATAGCGCTCGCCGCCCGCGTCCTGACGGTAGATATTCGCGATGGTGACGAGACGATGCTCGGCCGCCAGCGCGGACAGCTTCGCAAGCGCGGGATGATCCTCGCCCATCACATACCGGTCCGCGGCGTCCGGCGCGTCCTCCGCCCTGTGCTTGGGAAAGAAGGGAGACAGGTGGACCTCCGGGAACACCACGATGTCGGCGTCCTCGGCCGCCGCGCTGGCCATCAGGCGGGCGGCGGTGGCCAGGTTGGCGTCGATTTCCGGCGCCATGGCGTGCTGCAAGACGGCGAGGCGGGGCATGGCGGTCTCCTTGGACAGGGTGTGGCTGCGGCGCACCCTCCTCCTTCAAACGCGATCGGGCAAGACGGCGAAAACTGGTCCCGACGTCAAGATTTTGTTAATCTCTTCGGCGAGGGGAAAATCGGGGGGAAGGTCATGGGCAAGCAATGGCTGCTCAACGCCGCAAGCGTCGGCGGATTGGGCTTACTCATAAGCGGCTTGGCGTTTTTTCAGTTTTATGCGCTTGGCGGATATGGCGATCTCGACCTGCTTGTCGCGGCCGGCGCGGCCATGACCGGCTTGGGCGGGCTCATCTTCATGGCGGCCCGCGCCGGGTCGAACCGGGTCTGACGCCCTTTAAATCACCGCGCCGCACAACCATGTGACATGACAGCTTCGCGACATGGGGTCGCGCGCGCGCGCAGTTTGGGTTATACGGCGCCGCAGAAAACGTGTTCGCGCCTGCAGCGCAGCCCGACGACCGGCTGAAGAATGCTGCTCGCCAAGGATTTTCGGAGCTCAGGCATGCACCTGACCATGATGAAGACCAAGCTGCACCGCGCCGCGGTGACCCAGGCCGATCTTCACTATGAAGGCTCGATCTCCATCGACGCCGATCTTCTGGAACTGGCCGGCATCCTGCCCCACGAGCAGGTGGACGTGCTCAACATCAACACCGGCGGCCGCTTCACCACCTATGCGATCGAAGCGCCGCGCGGCTCGAAAACCTTCGGGATCAACGGCGCAGCCGCGCGCCTGGCCCAGGAAGGCGACCGCATCATCGTGGTCGCCTATGCCGCCATGGACGCGGCGGAAGCCAAGGTGTTCGAACCCACCGTCGTGCTTCTGGACGAAAACAATGACGTCGTCTCGGTCAACGACAAGTCCGGCACGGTGGTGAACGCGGCCTGATCCAGGCGCCGCCGGCGATCAGATGAAGCGCCCCGGCCGATCACCGGGGCGTTTTCGTTTAGGCTTGCCAATTCTGGACCGCTCTCCCAGTCTCTTCACATCAAGATATGGGGGGCGCTAATGCTGATCCGGTTCGCCGCCGTCCTTGCAGGCCTGGTCCTGGCCGGCCCGTCATCACTGGCGCAAGACGACGCCGCGGCCCCCTGGCGCGCCGCCGCGCTCGCGCTGGCCGAAAATGAGATGACGCTCAGCGGACCGGGCGCGGACTGGCTGGCGACCCGGCTGGAAGGCGCTCAGTCCGTTCTGGTCGGCGAGCAGCATGGCGTCGACGGCCTCGCCCGACTGACCGCGGCGCTTGAGGCGGAGTTTCAGCCGGACGTGCTGGTGCTGGAGGCCGGCCCCTGGATCGGTGAAAGGCTCACCGAAACGCCCGTGCGGGACGCGCTGGCCGCCGCGCCTTACTCGCTGGCGTTCGATTATAACGGCGACATCGCGCTGATCGAACGATTTCAGGTCCGGCTTGGGGCCGGGGCCCCGGTTTGGGGGGTCGATCAGGAAGCCAACGCCATCCACCCTTATGCTTTTCTGGCTCAATCCGCAGACGCAGGCGCTGTGCGTCGAACGGCGCGCGGGCTGCACTTAAAGGCGGCGCTGGACGCGGGCGAATACATTCCGCGCGACCATCAGCACGACCTTGTCCATCTGGCGGCGCAGGCGGGCGGTGACGAAAGGGTCGCCGCCGTGGTCGATCACGTGTCGACCTCGATGAGCATTTTCACGACCTGGCGATCCGGCGCACGCGGCGAGGCGTCGGCGCTGCGCGAGCAATACATGATCGAGAATTACGACGCGCGCCGGGCGGTGTTCGAGGCGTCGGCCGATCGGCCGCCCCGCATCCTGTTTAAGATGGGCGGCGCGCACATCATGGAGGGCGCGACCGGTCCCAACGGCGTGATGACGCTGGGCGAACATGTCCAGCGCCGCGCCGACGATGACGGCGCGTATGCGCTGCATCTGGGCGTGCGCGGCTTCAATCCGGACACGACGCCTTATCCCATCGACGATCTGATCGCGGGTCAGAGCCTGCTGCTGCTCGACACCGCGCCCCTGCGGGCGGCCGTCGAAGCCGGGCTGATCTCCGGCCTCGCCGAGGACGCCCGCGCCGATCTTTATGGCTATGACGCGTTGATCTACATCAACCCGCTTGAACGCGCGAGCAAGTCGGAGATCTCGGCCCTGCAAGCCGATTTCCGGTCGGACCTGCTGACCCGCCTGGGATTGCATTTCTGGCCGGCGCCGATCCTGATCGTCATGATGATCGGCGGCGCCGGATTGCTGGCCGCCCGGCTCGTCCGCAAGGCGGAGCTCATCGGACCGGTGCTGACCCTGACGGGCGTCAGCGCTGCGGTTCTCGGCGTCTTCGGACTTCAGATCTTCGCCCTGGTCTCAACCGCGCCCGGCGCCGCGGCGCCCGGGCCCGCCGTGCTGCCCTGGCTGGCCCCGCTGCTGGCGCTCGGCGCCCTGGCCGATACGGCCTGGCGTGGGCGCTCGGGCGCTCAGGCCCGCTTTGTCGCGGGCCTGATCTGGGCCGGCCTGCTGGTCTGGCTCGCCATCGCCATGCACCGATGGAATTTCGGCGGCATGCTGGGCTAGGTCCTTACTGGTTCAGCCAGCGCTTGGCCTCCAGCCGGGCGATGGTGCGCTCGTGCACTTCGTCCGGCCCGTCCGCCAGACGCAGCGTGCGGATTCCGGCATAGCTGGCCGCCAGCGGAAAGTCGTCGCTGACCCCGCCGCCGCCATGGACCTGGATGGCGTCGTCGATCACCTGCAGCGCCACGCGCGGCGCGGCCACCTTGATCATGGCGATCTCGCCGCGCGCATGCTTGTTGCCGACCGTGTCCATCATCCAGGCGGCTTTCAGGGTCAAAAGGCGCGCCATTTCAATATCGATGCGCGCCTTGGCGATGCGATGCTCCCAGATGGAATGCTTGATGACCGGCTTGCCGAACGCTTCCCGGCTCATGGCGCGTTTGACCAAAAGCTCCAGCGCCCGCTCCGCCGCGCCGATGGTGCGCATGCAATGGTGGATGCGGCCCGGGCCTAAGCGCCCTTGCGCGATCTCAAAGCCCCGGCCTTCACCGAGCAGGATATTGCCCGCCGGCACGCGGACATTGTCCAGCTTGATCTCCATATGACCGTGAGGCGCGTCGTCATAGCCGAACACCGGCAGGTGGCGTTCGATCGTGACGCCGTCCGCATCGGCGGGCACCAGGATCATGGATTGCTGCCGATAGGTCTCCGCATCCGGATCAGTCTTGCCCATGACGATATAGACTTTGCAGCGCGGATCGCCGGCGCCGGAGCTCCACCATTTGCGGCCGTTGATGACATAGTCGTCGCCGTCGCGCCTGATCGAGCATTCAATATTGGTCGCGTCCGAACTGGCCACCGCCGGCTCGGTCATCAAAAAGGCCGAGCGGATCTCGCCGGCCAGCAGCGGCGGCAGCCACCGGGCCTGCTGCTCCGGCGTGCCGTAGCGCACCAGCACTTCCATATTGCCGGTGTCGGGCGCCGAGCAGTTGAAGATCTCCGAGGCCCAGACCACCCGGCCCATTTCTTCGGCCAGCGGGGCGTAGTCCTGATTGGACAGGCCGGCGCCCTGATCTGAGTCCGGCAGGAAGAGATTCCACAAGCCCTCCGCCTTCGCCTTGGCCTTAAGCTCTTCGATGACCGGCAGGACCTGCCAGCGATTCTCGCCAAAGGCTTTCAGCTGGTCGTGATAGGTTTTCTCATTGGGGTAGATGTGAGCGTCCATGAAGGCGCGCACGCGGCCCAGATACTCTTTGCAGAGATCGGAATACTCAAAATTCATGGCTGGCTCCTCCCCGGACGCCCTCGCGCGGGGCGTTGATGCATGCATTCGCCCGCGAGTTTAGCGATCTGTTGGCGTTTGCCACCCTTCAACTGCGTCCCTTGGAAGGGTTTTTCAGCGTCCCCCGCAATCGGTGGAAATGGAATGTGACGCGCGCGCCGCTGAGTTTGCGGCTATCAGGAACCACGCGCCTTGAAGGATCACGCCATGGACCTGACCCGGATTCCGCTTGAAGACGCCCTCTTGCGCCTTGAGCCGCTCGCCGAGCGCCATCGCGAGCCGCTGCGTCCGCTGGCCGATGATCCGGCGCTTTGGGTGCAGACTAATCTCAACGCCTCCGGAGACGGGTTCGATCCCTGGTTTGAGGCGATGACGACAGAAAACGTCACCGGCCGTCAGATCAGCTATGCCGTCTTCGACAAGCGTTCGGAAACCTATGCCGGCCACTCGGCCTATTTGACCCTGTCTCCAGAGCATGCCCGGGTGGAGATCGGTTGGACCTGGTATGGGACCCAATTCCATCGCACGCACGTCAATCCGGCCGCGAAGCGGCTATTATTCGCGCACGCTTTCGGCGCCGGGGCCGCGCGGGTGGAATTGAAGACCGGCGGTGAGAATCTGCGCTCACAAGGCGCGATGGAGAAGCTGGGCGCGGTGCGCGAGGGCGTCCTGCGCAGCCATTCCATGACCTGGACGGGCGCACGCCGGGACTCGGTCTATTTTTCCGTGCTCGCGAACGAGTGGCCCGCGGTGAAGGCGGGCCTGGACGCGCGCCTGGAGGATGGGGCGCGGTGAGCATTAAAGCCGTCATCGCGGAAGACGATCCCCTGCGCGAGGAGGTGCGCGGCCTGCTGGCGCGCCATCATGCCTTCACCCAGGCCCACTCCCCTAAGGGCGAGTGTTATGCGTTCAACGCCGATGAACTCGCCGCGCCCGGGGTTACGTTCTGGAGCGCACGGCGCGGCGGAGACCTGGTCGGCTGCGTGGCGCTTTGCAGGCGCTCTGAAGACTTTGCCGAATTGAAGTCCCTGCACGTGCTGGAGACCGAACGCGGCTCCGGGCTCGGCGAAAGACTGGTCCGTCAGGTGATCGAAACGGCCCGCGCGCGCGGGTATTCGACGCTCGGACTGGAAACCGGCCCCTCCGACGGCTTCGCCGCCTCACGCCGCCTTTA
>LYSW01000001.1 GCA_001657295.1 Oceanicaulis sp. BBD 1991-10
GCCATGAGCAGGACCGAGGCCAGGCTCATCACCCCGGCGAAGGCGTAGGCTTCGCTTTGCGGCACGCGGCCCATGGGCACGGGCCGGCGGCGCGTGCGCTTCATCACCGCGTCGATGTCGGCGTCATAGGCCATGTTGAACGCGCCCGCAGCCCCGGCGCCCACGGCGATGCACAGGATCGCGATGGCGGCGGAGACCGGGTTCATGGCGCCCGGCGCCGCGACGAGGCCCGCCAGGCCCGTGAACACCACCAGCGTCATCACGCGCGGCTTCATCAGCGCGATGTAATCGCGCCAGTCGGCGAGCGTCGAGGACACCGCAGGCGGCGCCGCGTCAGCAGCGCCGCCCTTGGCGGTTTCGGCAGAAAAGTCGGTCACGTTGAAACGTTTCCAGGCTTAGTGTTGAGCCTTGCCCCGGAAGTCGGGCAGCTCGTTGAACTGGTGGAAGGGCGGCGGTGAGGACAGCGTCCACTCCAGCGTCGTCGCGCCTTCGCCCCACGGATTGGCCTCGGCCTTCCGGCGGCGAATGATCGATTCCACGATCAGCACGAAGAACACCACCATGCCCGCCAGCATGATCAGATATCCAAACGAGCTGATCTGATTGAACAGGGTGTGGCCGTCCGCGTAATCCACATAGCGCCGCGGCATGTCGTAGAGGAAATGCTGCGGGAAGAAGATCACGTTGGCGCCGATGAAGAACAGCCAGAACTGGGTCCGGGCCAGGAAGGAGTTGTACTTCACGCCCCAGATCTTCTCATACCAGTAGTAAAAGCCGGCGAAGATCGAGAACACCGCGCCGAGCGAGAGCACATAGTGGAAGTGGGCCACCACGAAATAGGTGTCGTGATAGGTCGTATCCACGCCCGCATTGGCCAGCATCACGCCGGTCACGCCGCCCACGGTGAACAGGAAGATGAAGCCGATCGCCCACATCATCGGCGTGCGGAAGCTGATCGAGCCGCCCCACATGGTGGCGATCCAGGAGAAGATCTTAATCCCCGTGGGCACTGCGATGATCATCGTGGCGGCCACGAAATAGGCCTTCAGATTCACATTCATGCCCACCGTGTACATGTGGTGCGCCCACACGATGAAGCCGATGAAGCCGATGGCGACCATGGCGTAGGCCATGCCCAGATACCCAAAGACCGGCTTTTTCGAGAAGGTCGAGACGATATGCGAGATCATCCCGAAGCCCGGCAGGATCAGGATGTAGACCTCCGGGTGACCGAAGAACCAGAACAGGTGCTGGTACATCACCGGGTCGCCGCCGCCGGCCGGATCGAAGAAGGTCGTCCCGAAATTGCGGTCGGTGAGCAGCATGGTCAGGGCGCCGGCGAGAACCGGAACCGCCAGCAGCAGAAGGAAGGTCGTCACCAGCATCGACCACACGAAGAGCGGCATCTTGTGCAGGGTCATGCCCGGCGCGCGCATGTTGAAGATGGTGGTGATGAAGTTGATCGCGCCCAGGATCGAGCTGACGCCGGCGATGTGCAGCGACAGGATCACAAGGTCGAAGGCCGGCCCGTCATGGCCTGACGTCGACAAGGGCGGATACATCACCCAGCCGCCGCCAAAGCCGTTCAGCGATCCGACGCCCGGCACGAACATCGAGATCAGCAGCAGCGCGAAGGAAAACGGCAGCAACCAGAAGGAGATGTTGTTCATGCGCGGGAACGCCATGTCCGGCGCGCCGATCATCAGCGGCACGAACCAGTTGCCGAAGCCGCCGATCATGGCGGGCATGACCATGAAGAAGATCATGATCAGGCCGTGCATGGTCGTGATGACGTTGTAATTATGCTCGTTGCCGAAGATGGCGCCCCAGCCGGTGTCCTGGCCGGTGAAGACCTGCAGGCCCGGCTCGGCGAGCTCCCAGCGGATCAGGCCCGACATGGCGCCGCCGATGACGCCCGCCAGAATGGCGAACACCAGATACATGGTGCCGATGTCTTTATGGTTGGTCGAATACACCCAGCGCTTCCAGTCCCACATGGACGGGGTGTGATCGTCGTGATGCGCAGCTGCAGCTTCAGACATTGATCGAGTGCTCCTTACTGGGCGGATGCGACGCGCAGGGCGCGTACGGAGTCATAATGGGCGACGAGGATGTCCTGCGCCGCATAAACATCGTCGTTCGCCGCGGCGATCCAGGCGTCGAACACGTCCTGGGGCACGACATGCACTTCGATGGGCATGAAGGCGTGGCGAACGCCGCAGAGCTCTGAACACTGCCCATAATAGATGCCTTCGACATCGGTCTGGAACCAGGTTTCGTTCAGACGGCCGGGAATGGCGTCCATTTTGATGCCGAACGCCGGCATGGCCCAGTTGTGGATCACGTCCGCGGCCGTGACTTCCATGCGGACCGTGGCGCCGGCCGGAACGACCATCGGCAGATCCGTCGTCAGATTGCGTTCGGCGCTGTAGGGGTGAGCGGCCAGATCGGCGTCCTCGACCATGTTGGCGAAAAAGGTGAAGCCGCCATGATCGGGATATTCATAGCTCCAATTCCACTGATAGCCGGTCGTTTTGATGGTGAAATCGGCTTCCGGAATGACGTCCTGGAAATACAGGATGCGGAAGGACGGCACCGCGATGAAGACCAGGATCAGGATCGGGATGCCGGTCCAGATCACTTCGAGCATCGTGTTGTGGCTGGTCTTGCTCGGCTCCGGGTTCGCCTTGGCGCGGAAGCGCAGCATCACCCAGACCAGGAGCGCCAGGACGAAGACGCAGATCGCGCCGACGATCCACAGCAGCATATTGTTGAAACCGACGATCTGATCCATGACCGGCGTGACCGAGTTCGTCGGCACCAGGGTGTCTGCGGTGGGCACGCCCACCGGGGTCGCCACGGCGGCGGCGGTGAAACAGGTCGCGGCGGCGAGCGCGCCGATAATGGCCGATAAACGCATATCTCCCCCGAGGAGCTTGGAGTGTCCTTCTTGGCGTCAGACCGCAAATGCGGCTCCTGCCAAATCGGGGCGGAATATAGGCCCACCCCCATGAGCTGTCAGGGCGGTATAAGCGCCATTTTGTCGCAATGCTCGTGGTTTTTTCAGATGGGCCAAGACCGCAATGCCGACAGGGCTTTTTACCAATTAGTTTACATGCGGCTGAACAATGGGCATGAATCCTCCCGGGTCGGGGCATCATAGAGGGGATGATGGAACGTCAAGAATTCGAAAAAGACCACCAAAACAAAGCCTTGAACGGTTTCATGGTGGGCGGCGCCTGCGGACTGGGCGCAGCGCTCGCATTTTCTGCGGCCGTCATTCTCGCCTTCACCGGCGGCGCCTGGGGCCAGGTCGATCGCGACGCGCGCGACATGCTGACCGCGTCTCTGGCGGAGTGCGAAGCGGCCGCATTCACCGGGGACACCAGCGGGCGCGCCATCGGCGCATGTGATTCGGCGCTCCGCTCGAGCGATTTGAGCGCGTCGACCCGCGCACGCGTGCTGGTCAATCGCGGCGCCATCGCCGTGCGACGCGGCGAGGCCGGCCCGGCGATGGGGGATCTCGAGGAAGCGGTGAATCTGGAGCCTGAATTGGCGGAAGCCTGGCTGACCTTGTCCGGCGCCTATATCGGCGCCGGACGATATGCCGCCGCGATCGACGCGGCGCGGACCGCGTTGGCTCAAGAAGTGAGCCGGCCCGCCCTCGCCCATTTCAATATCGCCATCGCCCATGAAAGCGCCGGACGGCTGGGCTTGGCCTATGACGCCTATGTCACGGCGGCGGAGCTTGATCCGGACGACGCGACGCTGGCCGCGCAGCCGCGGCGCTTCTTGCAGCATCGGGCGGGGTGAGCACGCCCCCTCGCACAGCGGCGCGCTTCGCTCTATCTATAGGGGTGACCCTTAACCGGCCCCGGATGGAGCGCGCGCCCGATGACCACCGACCCCTTCGCCGCCTTTGAATTTGACGTCGAAGACGCCGGCCGCGTGCTGGCTGAGCATCTGGTCGGCGCTGATGACGGCGAATTGTTTCTGGAAACCAGCGCCTCCGAAAGTCTGGCCTTCGACGATGGCCGGTTGAAGATCGCCAATTTCGACACCACGCGCGGCTTCGGCCTGCGCGGCGTGTTTGGCGAACGCACCGGCTTCGCCCACTCGTCCGACCCGAGCCTCGCTGCTTTGAGACGCGCCGGCGCGACCGCCGCGGCGGCCCGCAAAGGGGCCGACGCGGTCATGGCGCCGCCGCCGGCGAGAACCAACCGCCTGCTTTACGATGATGTCGACGTCATCGGTGCGCCGGGCTTTGAAGCCAAGGCGGCGCTGCTGGCCGAGATCGACGCCTATGCGCGCGCGGCGGATCCGGAAGTGGTTCAGGTCGCCTGTTCTTTGTCCGGCTCGCGCCGCGTGATCGGGATCGTCAGGGCCGACGGCGATATGCGCGCGGAAGTGCGCCCGCTGGTGCGGTTGAACGTGTCGGTGACGGTGGAGCGCAGCGGCCGCCGCGAGACCGGTTCGGCGGGCGCCGGCGGCCGCGCCGCCTTTGAGAACTGGCTCGCCCCCGAGACGTGGAAAGAGCTGACCGACGAAGCGCTGCGCGTCGCCAAGGTCAATCTGGAAGCCGTCGACGCGCCCGCGGGCGAATGGGACATGGTGCTCGGGCCGGGCTGGCCGGCCGTGCTGCTCCATGAAGCGGTGGGTCACGGCCTTGAAGGCGATTTTAATCGCAAGGGCACCAGCGCCTTCGCCGGCCGGGTCGGCGAGCAGGTGGCCGCCAGGGGCGTCACCATCATCGACGACGGCACGATGCCGGAACGGCGCGGCTCATTGAGCTTTGACGATGAAGGCACGCCGACGCGCCGCACGACCTTGATCGAAGACGGCGTTCTTAAGGGATATATGCAAGACCGGCAGAATGCGCGGCTCATGGGCGTTGATCCCACCGGCAACGGCCGCCGTGAAAGCTACGCCCACCCGCCCATGCCGCGAATGACGAACACCATCATGGAATCCGGCCAGGATGATCCGGACGACATTCTGGAAAGCCTGGATGATGGCGTGTTCGCGAAGAATTTCGGCGGCGGCCAGGTCGACATCACCTCCGGCAAATTCGTCTTCCGCTGCACCGAGGCCTACCGGGTGCGCAAAGGCAAGATCGAAGAGCCGATCAAGGGCGCGACCCTGATTGGCGACGGTCCGACCGCGCTGACCAAAATCTCCAGGGTCGGAAACGATATGGCGCTCGATCCCGGCGTCGGCACGTGCGGCAAGGCCGGTCAGGGCGTGCCGGTCGGCGTCGGTCAGCCGACGCTGCGCGTGGATGCGATCACGCTCGGCGGCGCAGGCTGAAGGTTACAGCCTGGACAGCTGACCGTCATTTTTCTCACAGACGTGTGACTCCCCTGTCCGAAAGGTAACGGGACCTTTCACATTTTTGGGCGCTAGCTTGCGCCACGAAATTTACAATCAGTTCAGCTATTTGGGCGGACACCATGTCTTTACGCCTCGCTTTCCCGCTCGCCCTCGCCCTTTCCGGCGCGGCGGGCCTGCCGCCTTCCGTCCACGCACAGACCGCCGCCGCGGTCGAAGCCGACACAGCCATCATCGCGTATGACGCCGCATTCTTTGACCAGTTCGCGCCGGTGACCGCGCTGGACATGGTGAACCGCCTGCCCGGCTTCTCGCTCAATGACGGCGACACCCAGCGCCGCGGCCTGGCCGACGCCTTCGGCAATCTCCTGATCGACGGCGCGCGCCCGTCCGACAAGTCGATCGGGCTCGCCACGATCCTGGGCCGGATCCCGGCCGAGCAGGTCGCCAATATCGAGCTGATCCGTGAACCCGTGCCGGAATATGAGATGCGCGGACACAGCCAGCTGGCGAATGTGGTCCTGCTTGAATCCGACGGAATGAACAGCTCGATCAACGCCACGCTCTACCTGTTCAACGGCCAACGCGTGACCGGTCGCACCGAGGCTTCGGTGAGCCGCCGTTTCGGCCAGGTCGAAGTGACCGGAGCGCTCACCTGGCGGCTGCGCGGCCCTCGATTTGACCGGGTCGATCAGGACTTCAATCCGGATCTGACTCCGATCGAACAGGCGTTCGACAATGAACAGCGGCGATTTTGGGAATGGGCGCCGAGCTTCACCCTGCTCACCCCGCTGGGCGAGGACACGCGCTTGCGGATCAACACCAGCGCGGAGATCTGGAACTGGCGCCGGCGCACGCGCACCGAAGTCTTCGCCCCCACGCGTGAGACCGGCCCGCTCAGCCGCTTTGAAACGCTCGACACCGACAATTCAGGCTGGTGGGCCAGCACCACCGCGACGCTGGACCATAGTCTCACCGATAATCTCGCCTCTCAGACCGTGCTGCTGATCACGCGGGAGGCCTCCGACAATGATCCGGAAGTCTTCTCCATCTTCGATCCTGTCGCCCTGAGCGATCAGGTCGTGGTCGACTTTAATGACGAGGGCGAGGAGACGGCGCTGCGGCAAACCCTGAACTGGACCGTGAATGAGCGCCACAGCCTGGAGTTCGGCGCCGAGGCGGCTTTCAACGCCATCGACAATGAGCTCGCGGTGTCGGAGCTTATCGGCGGCGTCCTGGTTCCGGTCGATATTCCCGTGGCCAACACCCGCGTCGAAGAACGCCGCGGCGAGCTGTCCGCCCGCCATGTCTGGGGGTTGAGCGATCGGCTCAGCCTGGAATCGGGTCTGCGTTACGAATTCTCCGAGATCAGCCAGTCGGGCGATGCGGAGCAGGAGCGCAGTTTTTCCTACCTGAAACCTGAGATCAGCCTGACCTGGAGGCCCACAGACCAGCGCCGCTGGCGCGTGGCGCTGGAACGCAATGTCGAACAGCTCAATTTCGGCCGCTTCGCCAGCTCCGTCGATTTGACCTCCGATCAGGTCGATGTCGGCAATCCGGACTATCGGCCGCAAACCGATTGGACGCTGGAAGCTCAGGTCGAACAGCGTTTTGGCGACGATGGGTCGGTGACCGTGACGGTGGGCCGGGAATGGGTGCAGGACCTGGACGATTTCATCGTCGTCACCACGCCGGGCGGCGCGGTCTTCGACGCGCCGGGCAATATCGGCGACGCGACCCTGGACCGGATCACGCTGGAATGGACCTCGCCGCTCGACCGGGTCGGCCTGACCAATGCGACGCTGGACGGCTTTTTGGAGTGGTACAACACCAATGTCACAGATCCGGTCAGCGGGCTGGACCGGGCCTGGTCCGGCATCCGCGAATGGGAATTGCGCCTGGACTTCCGCCAGACCTTCCCGGAAAGCCAGATGGCCTGGGGCTGGGATTATTTCTGGCTGTCGGAAGGCGCGGTCTACCGCGCGCGCGAGTTCCGCGAGCTGACTTTCCCAGAAGGCGATTTGGACGTCTATGTGGAGACCACGCGCTGGTTTGGTCTGACAACCCGACTTGGCGCCGACTTCATCTTCAACTCCCCGGAGGAGATTCGGCGCACCTTTTATTCCGGCTCAAGGGCGGACGGCGTGATCGCCCGCATCCGCGAAACCGAAGCGAAGCAAGGCGTGACGGCGTATCTGCAGGTTCGCGGCGCCTTCTAGGCTTCGCCGACGCAGCATCACAACACTGTGATCGGAACAGCTGCAGCCCGCCTCCTGCTCGGCGGATCGGGCGCTATGTTCCGCGCCGATGAAACAGACCCTTCCCCTTTACGCCCTGAGCGCGCTGGCGATTTTCGCCGGCGCTCCGGCGATCGTGCAGGCCGCGGACCGGTCCGAGTTCGTGCGCGCCGAAGACGATGTGCTGATCTTCCAGCCCGCCTTCTTCTCCGATTTCAATCCGCAGACCGCGCTCGACATGGCGCGCCGCGTGCCCGGCTTTTCGGTGTCCGGCGGCAATGGCGGCCGCGGCCTCGCGGGCAATCTGGGCAATGTATTGATCGATGGCCGCCGGCCCAGCTCCAAAGATGGGTTGGACAGCCTGCTCTCGCGGCTGCCGGCCGCCTCGATCACGGAAATCCAGCTGATCCGGTCGCCGGTTCCCGGGATCGATATGGCCGGTCAGGAAGAGGTGGTGAACATCATCACCAACCAATCCGGCGACTGGACCGGCGCCTGGAGCGGGCGGCTGCGCCTGTTTGAAAACCAGCGCGTCACGCCGGCGGGCGAGGCGTCCGCGACCCGGGCGACCGCGCGCGGCTCGCTGACGCTGGCGATCGATCTGAGCAGCCATGCTGAAGGCAATGAGGTCGAGCGCCGCGAGTTTCTGGCCGACGAAACCTTCCTGGGCTCCGAGAATGAGCGCAATCAGCGCAGCTTTTATGATCTGACGCCCTCGCTCGCCTGGCAGCGCAATTTCGACGCCGGCCATGCCTTGCGCCTGGACGCCCGGGTCTGGGCCTGGCGGTTCACCAACGCCCGCAACGGCGCCAGCCTCGACGCGGGCGGGAGCGCTACCGGCTTTGATTTCGCGCAATCGCTGACCGAGAGCTGGGGCGGCGAAGCCACGGCGGATTACGACCATGTTTTCAATACGGTCTGGTCCGGCAAGCTGACCGGCCTCCAGCGTTATGAGACCCAGGACGAAGATGATTTCTTCGACTTCTTCGACGCCGGCGGCGCCTTTGTCGAGCGCGTCAACATCCTGGAGGCCGAGCGTGAAGGCGAAACCGTGCTGCGCGGCGAAGTGCGCCGGGCGCCTAATGAAGCGCGCTCGCTGACCCTGGCTTTGGAAGGCGCCTTCAACTTCCTCGATGGCGATGTGGACATCACCGAAGACGACGGTTCCGGACCGGTCGCCGTGCCCCTGCCGGTCAGCGACACCCGAGTCGAGGAACGTCGTGTCGACGCCTCGGCCCGGCAGATCTGGCGTGTCACCGGAGTATTGACGCTCGACACCACCCTGGCGGTGGAATTCAGCGAAATCAGCCAGACAGGCGATGCCGAACAGACCCGCACCTTCACCTATTTCAAGCCGGCCTTCAACGCGGTGTGGACGCCGAGCGAAGCCGACCAGTTCTCGCTCAGCCTCACCCGGTCGGTCGGTCAGCTCTCCTTTGGTGAATTCGTCTCGTCGGTGAACATCAATGACAATGTCACCGACGTCGGCAATCCGGATCTCGAGCCGGAACGGACCTGGCGGCTGCAAGCCGACTGGGAGCGCCGCTTCTGGGAGGAAGGCACGCTCACCCTTCTGGTGCGCCATGAATGGGTCGACGCCGTCGCCGACGTGGTCCCGGTGGGCGTCAGCTCCGACGGCCCCGGCAATCTGGGCGATGGCCGCCGGCTGCGCTTCCAGGCCAATCTGGACCTGCCCACTGATCGCCTGGGAGTTCCGGGCGGTCTGTTCTCCTTCGGCGGCATGTTCCGCGAGACGATCGTCACCGATCCGGTCACCGGGCTCGAGCGGCGCTTCCGCAATGACGAAGACTGGCGCTGGCGCGTGGATTTCCGTCAGGACCTGCCCGAGCTCGGCATCGCCTGGGGCGTTGATTATAATGTGCAGGGCGCGGAAGATTTCTACCGCACGCGGCGCTTTGAACGCGTGACGCCGCCGCGCGGCAATGTCGACCTGTTTGTGGAGCGACGGTTTGAAAACGGCCTGACCGCACAGGTCGGGGCCGACCTCAATCTGGGCGAAAATGAACGCGAGCGCTTTGACTGGCCGGTCAGCCGCGCGAACGGATTTCCGACCGAGATCGAGCGACGCAGCATAAACCAAGATGGTGTGGTATACTTTGAACTTAGCGGCGTGTTCTAGGGTTGCTGAAGCTTTGAAACCGGGCAGGCGGTCGGTTTGAATCCGCCGGACATCGGCTGAGCGCGCCGGATCGCCATCAAGCGATGTGAAAGGCTCGCCATGCTCGCACTTCTGACCGCCCTGACGCTTGCCGCCACCGACGCGCCGCATCTGATCACGCTCGGCCAGACGGATCGAGGCCACTTCACCGTCGATGTCACGCTCAACGGCGCGGGCACGTTTCCATTTGTGATCGACACCGCCTCGAGCCACAGCGTTGTGGTGCAAAGCGTGGCCGAGGCCTTCGGATTCCAGTCCGTCCACGATGAGCTGCACGCGGTGCAGACCTTGACCCAGACGGTTGAAACCGAGCGTTTCGCTTTCGACAGCGTCGGATTCGCGCAGGTGGAGGCGACCGACATCAATGCGGTCGTGATCCCGGCGCCGCCAGGCCCGGAATTGCCCATTGTCGGCCTGCTGGGCTCGGATGCGCTGGACGGCCGTCGATACCGGATCGATTTCAGCCGCGGCGAAATGGTCGTGAACGCCGAGGCGCCGCGCCACGCCGACGGTCATATTGACGCCGTCCGCCAGATTCTGATCGGCCGCGCGCGCATGGCGCGGACCCGCGACAGGGTCCATGTTCTGGTCGATACCGGCTCCGCCCGGACCTTCGTCAATTCCCGCCTCGCCAACCGGATACAAAGACAGTTTTCCGGGGTCCGCATCCGGGCCGGCGGCGCCACGCGGCTCGCCCCGTTGGTTGAGGCCGAAGGCTTGGTGCCGATCGACCGCTTCCGGATCGGCGGCTTCTGCCACCGCGATTTCCACGCGGTCGTGGCGGATGTCGACGTCTTCCGGGCCCTGGGCTGGGCCAATGAGCCCGCGATGATTTTGGGGATGGATGTGTTGCGCAGCTCCGTCATTCATATCGACCACGCCAATGACGTGTTTGAAATCAACGCCGGCGGCGACGCCGACCGATGCCGCGGCCGGCGCGTTCAGACGCCGGGCCCCAGCTGACCGTCAAACCAGATCGCGCGCGTCCTGCTCCGGTCCCGCGGCCTCAGCGCCGCCCCTTTCAGGCAATTGATCTTCCGCCCGGCCATGGCCCAAATGCTTGAGCACGAAGCTCGACGCGCCGAAGACCACGCCCAGGATCACGGCGAACCAGCCGATATTGCCGAACACCAAAGCATAGCCGGACAAGGCCGCTTCCGGGTCCAGCACCTGGCCGGCGACCGTGTCGGTTGCGGTCAGCGCCGCAATCAGACCGGCGACATATTGCGCAAAGGCGCTGGACAGGAACCAGCCGGCCATCATGAAGCTGACCACCGCCGGGGGGCTGAGCTTGGTGATGGCGGAGAGCCCCACCGGCGACAGGCAGAGCTCGCCGGTGGTGTGGAGCAGATAAGCCAGCGCGAGAAAGATCAGCGGCACGCGGAAATCTTCGCCCGCGAAACTGACGCCCCACACCAGCACCAGAAATCCCAGCCCCACCTGGACCAGCGCCAGGCCGAATTTCAGCGGCGTGTTGGGATTGCGCCTCAGCTTGGCGAGAAACGCCCAGAGCGCCGCAAATATGGGCGCGAAGATCAGGATGAAACCGGCGTTGAAGGACTGGGTCTGGCTGGCGGTGAAGGTCATGTCCAGGCCGATCGGCCCCAGCCGCCAGACCTGCGCTTCGCTCAGCGATAAATCCGTATTGCGGGCGGCGAACAGATTCATGGACG
Organism: Oceanicaulis sp. BBD 1991-10; assembly: GCA_001657295.1. Taxonomy (GTDB): domain Bacteria; phylum Pseudomonadota; class Alphaproteobacteria; order Caulobacterales; family Maricaulaceae; genus Oceanicaulis. Next base: position 11,418 of record LYSW01000001.1, read on the forward strand.
ATCCGGCCTGCTCGAACAGCGACCAGAACACCACTGAGACCACGATGAGGATGATGGCCAAAATCAGCCTTTGAGCCTCGACCGCCGTGCACTCGCGCAACATGTAGAGCGACATATAGCCCAGAAAGACCCCGCCCCCGGCCATCAGGATCAAGGCCAGCAAGTCCTGCCGGCCGACGCCCGGCACGGTGAAGCTGACCGAATGGGCCTGGACCATGAACCAGACAACGCCCACCGCAGCGAAGCCGATCAGATAGAGCAGCCATTCGGTGTTGATCGGACCCAGCACGGGCGCTTTCAGCTTGGCCGGGTCGGGCGGATTGCCGACATGGGCGATCAGGTTTTCGCCCGGCGTGAAAAACAGCGCCCGTCCGCGCACGAAGACCAGCCAGCCCAGCGCCATGCCCAGGCCCGCCAGTCCGAAGCCGGCCCACCAGCCGACCGTCTCGCCGAGCAATCCGCACAGGATCGCGGCCCAGAAGGAGCCCAGATTTATGCCGTAATAATACAGGGTGAAACCGCCATCGCGGCGCGGATCATCCTCGGTGTAGAGCTGGCCGACGATGGATGAGATATTCGCCTTCAAAAACCCGACTCCGACGATGATCAGAGCCAGCGCGAGATAAAAGATGTTCACGAAGCCTTGGTCGCGCTCCACCACCGCGATCTCGAAGCTGCCGGCCGGCAGGGACGCCGGGATGGACGCGGTCGCCGGCAGATCGGCGATGATCAGATCGCCTTGGGAGGTGGCGGAGAATGCGTAACGGCCCCCGTCCACGTCCAGAAAGGCTTCCCGCGCGGCGCCGCGGCCCTCGGCGATGAAGCTGTACTCTTCGCCCTGATAGATCAGCGCTTCGCGCGCCGGCTCGCCCTCGATCCCCATGGTCAAATGTCCGGCCACCAGCAAAAGCGCGCCGAACGCGATCGCCTTACGATTGCCCAGATAGCGGTCCGCCAGATATCCGCCCAGAAGCGGCAACAGGTAGACCAGCGCCGTATAGGCTCCGTATTGGGCGCTGGAGAACGCATCGTCGAAGAGGAAGTGCTGGGTCAGATAGAAGATTAAAAGGCCGCGCATCCCGTAATAGGAAAACCGCTCCCACATTTCAGCGAAGAAGAGAATGTGCAGCCCCTTGGGGTGTTTGCGCATCTCGGTGAAGACCGGAATGGCGGTGATCACGGTGATGAAAACCCCCGCCGCCACGACGATGTTGATGATCATGTGTTCGCCCCAAAACCGCCGGCGGACGCTGTTCGGCGTCCGACCGGCAAAAGCCACAAATTAATTCGGGACAATGCACCACGCGCGGCGCCGGCCTGGCAAGTCGGCGCGCGGCGCCGACGGCGCTTGGCTGGCGGCGCGGCGCGGCGAGCTGCTATGAGAATGGGTCATGGCGCAGACCAGTATTGAAATCCGCACCCAAGGCCCGGGCCTTTATGAGTTCACAGACCAGGCCGCCAGCTTCGTGCGCGCGGCGGCCGCCGGCGCGGACGGGCTATTGACCTGTTTCCTGCGCCACACCTCCGCCTCTTTGGTGATCCAGGAGAATGCGGATCCGGACGTGCGGCGCGACCTGAACGCCTTTTTCGAGCGCCTGGTTCCCGACGGCGACGATCCGTCCATGGCCTGGCTCGCCCACACGGCGGAAGGTCCCGACGACATGCCGGCGCATATCAAGGCTGCGCTCACGGCGGTCAGCCTGTCCGTTCCGGTCACCGCGGGCGGCCTGGCGCTGGGGACCTGGCAGGGGCTTTACGTGTTCGAACACCGCCGGGCGCCGCACAGCCGCCAGGTCGTGCTGCACCTTAGCCGCTAGCAGGCATAATCCGGCTGCAGCGCCTTGAGCGCGGAGCACACGCCGTCATAGATCGACTGCTGATCCGCCGCCGTGATCGTGTTCGGGAAGGCGTGCGCGCCTTCCACCTGCGACAGGAACTGGCTGTAGAGCGGATCATTGGCGACGAGCGGCTCGTTCCAGAAATCGATCGTCGCCACCAGGAGCCGGCGCGGCGGCGCATTCCAGGTCAGATCCCAGGAGTAGGCGATCATCAGATAGTCCTGAACCGTGTCGATGCGGTCGAGAAAGCTGTTGGCGTCCGCGTCGCAGGCCGAGCCGGCCGGACAACTGGCGGCGTTCACGGTGAAGGCGTCGACATAAAGCAGCGGCGTCTGCTGCGTCCCATAGGAGACGGGCGTGGCGTAAAGCGGCGCGGTGCGGTCGGCTTCATTCAGCAGGATGTAAAAGCTCTGCTCGGAAAAACCGACATAGCTCTGTGCGCCGCCCTGGGCGAACACCGCGGCGATGCTTCCGTCGGCGCGGTCGTGATAATAATCGTCCGTGCACTTGTTTTCGCCGTCGAAATCGCAGAACTGGGTCAGCGCAGCAATATTGCTGATCGCGGTGGGATCGGGCGGCATCTGAAAGGCGCCGGAAAGACTCTCATAGCCGTAAAGGTCGGCATAGGCGTCGAAATACAGGCCGACCAGGCGCCAGTGACCGTTGAAATTTCCGATCATGGCCGGGGTCGTGTCGGGCAGACCGGCCAGATAGCTTTGAAGTTCGGCGAATGTCGTGATCGACTGAATCGCCGGGTCGCGGCCGAATAGATAATCCGTACACATCCAGTGGGGCTGGGCCCAAACCTGACCATCCGAGCTCACCGCCTCAACCGCTGCCGGCCAGAAGGCGTCGGCGTCAAACGCCGATAGGGGCCGGATATAATCGCCGGCGCGGATTTGCGGCAGCATGATCATGTCGGCCTCGACCACGTCGAACCCGGTTTCGCCGTACAGCGCCGGATAATTGCCGGCGGTGTAGATGTCGTAGTCTTCATCATCGGTGATGACGACATTGAGCATGACGGACGGGTCGCCATAGGTGGCGTAATCCGTCGCCACCAACGCCTGCATCCAGGCGAAATTGCCGTTCGGGTCGCTGGGCAGATAGGGATAGAGCAGGACATTGAGCGCCCGCTCCGGATTGCTGGTCAGCACGATGGTGTGATCATTCCCGTCCGGGGTGATGTTCATATGGCGCGCCACGGCGCCGTGCGTGCCGCAGGCCAGCCAGTCGATCGACCCGTCAGCAGGGGGAGAATAGGTCCAGGGCGCGCCATAGGAGATCGTCATGGACCCGATCTGGTTATTCGGGAAATCGCCGGAGCCGTAGCTGCAGTCGACCTGCTCGACCGACCAGCTGACGATCTTCAAATCACCCGCGTGCGCTGGGCCGCCGAACACCATGGCGGCCAATCCGGCCGCCGCCGCTGCAAATCGAAGCATGATCCATCCCCTTATTCCCGCAAATTCACGCCAGGAGGATAGGGAATACATCTTTTGGTGGCAACCCGGTCAGCTTTTCGCCTCAGCGACCGATCACCCGCCCGCCTTCGCCCGGCGCCCGCGGATCGCCCGAACCAGGGTGTGCACGACCAGCCAGAGCAATGGAATCAGGATCACCAGCCAGGGCAGGACGCCGGCGACGAACACGATGATCGCGGCGACCGAACGCGCGAACACCTCGCCCATTTGCTCAAGCGCTTCGCCGATCGGATCGAAGGCATCCGGCTCGACGATCTGCCGTTCAGCCTGATAGCGGATGTCCAGCACCGACGTGTCCACCCGCTGCCTCAGCGCCGCCAGCACGCTGGCGCGGGCGTCCAGATCGGCCTGCACCTGGGCGAGCTGGCGCTCCACGGCGAGCAAGTCCGACAAGTCGCCGTCACGCGTCTCCAGAAGGCTCAGCAGCCGGTCGCGCAGCGTCGTCTGCGCCGCCAGGCGTGCTTCTGAATCAACGATGCGCGCCGTCAGATCCTCCACCCGCGTGGACGCGGAAATCACCGATCCGCCGGACGCCTCCGCCTCGCTTTCCAGGTCAGCGCGAAACGCCGCCAGCCAGTCGGGTGCGGCGCGCAGCGACAAGAAGGCGCTGGGCCGCGGGCTGTCGGGATTATTCACAGACGCCGCGATCACCTGACAGCGCTGGGGGCCGGCCTCCATGCAGGCCCGCGCATGGGCGGATTGGGTGTCGGCCAGCACCGCCGCCGGCAATTCCAGCGCCATGTCATAGCGATAGGCCAAAAGCGCGCCGCCCGGCGCTGCAGCCTCAGCGGTCGCCTCTTCACCGGCTTGCGCAAACCGTGCGCGCTCCAGCCGGCCGCCGGTGACCGCGACCTGCTCGTCCATGACCGCCTCCGCAACCGAGGGCGGAGGCGGCGACGGCGCCGGGCCGGCCGGATCGGGCCCTTCGCAGGCGGCGAGCATCACGGCGGCGGCGGCCAATAGCGTCCAGCGAAACATGGCGGGCGTCCCTTCCCTAAAAAAGCCTGTCGCAAGAAGGCTAACACAGGGATCGCGGCGGGGCTGAGGCGCAAATGGGGCGGCGCCCGCAAGAAAGAGTTGAAACGGCGCATCTCGCCATCGCACTGCACCCGCGCCTGCTGATATGCTGCGCCCCAGCCCGGTGATTCCCGCCGCGCGAGCCTGTTTGGAGCGCCGCCATGACTGACGCCCCCGTGGGGTCCAAAGCCAACCCGTCCGAGTTTGATTGCTACGATGATCTGGCCGAGGACGAACCCTATTTCGTGATCCGCGCCCATGACCCGCTGGCCAGCGCGGTGGTCGAGCTGCACGCCTATATCGGCGCCGGCCAGGACGGCGCCGCCCACAACAAGCTCGACGAGATCATGGCGCTGACCAAGGACCGCGCCCCGCGTCCCGCCGGCAGCCCGAAATACCGCGAAACCTTCGCCATCTCCCTGGCGATGGAAAACTGGCGCGAAACCCACGATTAGGGCAGGTGGGGCAATAATAGGCGGCGAGAAAACGGCTGCTACTACGACTATGACGACGACCACCGCGCCCCAGCGCGCGGCGGCCGCCGCATCGGCGCACGGAAACGCGTTCACGCTCTGCGTGGCGCTGGACGAAAGATCACAATTGAGAGTTTTGCGGGCGCCCATGCCCGGCAGGATAGCGCCGCCGCGGCAGGGGGCGGATTGGGAGCGCGCTAGAGCGAGCCGTCTGCGATCTCTGCGGACAGGGCGCCCGGCAGGAAGCGCCGCTGCAACGGCACGAGGCTTTTCCATTTCGGCGAGAGCTTTTCGTAGTGCCTGAACACCAGTTCCACCAGTTCTCCGCCATCGAGCAATCGCAAGTTCGGCTTGGTGCGCTCAAAGCTGCGCGCCTCCGCTGAATAACCGCCCAGCGTGACGAACAGCCCTTTTTCATCGCCCTCCACCGCCCCGAAAAGCTGCTGCACGACGGGGCGCCCGACCGTGTCCTGGGTCTGTTTGACTTGGACTTTGATGATCGGCGGCTCAAGGCCCAGCTCGTCGCGGTGAGCGATCACATCCACGCCGCCATCGCCGGACAATTGAGTCACACGGGCGCGATAGCCCATGCACTCCAGCAGCGCGGCGACGAAATGCTCGAACCGTTCCGCAGTCATGCCGCGCTTCAGCCGCTTTAGGACGAAGTCTTCCGTGCTTTCATCAATCTGCTCGCTGACCGAGCCGGCCGTATCCTCGTCGACCTGTTCCGGCGAAAAGTCTTCGCCTGCAAGCGCCGCGAGAAACTCCTCCGCATTGTTATTGACCTGAAACAGGGTCAGCGCCGAGCCGATTTCATGCAGCGCGCTTTGGGAAAAATCCGCGCGCGGGCGATGAATCTCCCAGGCGACGGTGCGCATATGCGCGCACTCCAGATCGCGCTGTCCGGTTTCAAGGCTCTCGGGGTCGAATTGATAATCGCCGGTGATCCGCCCGATATTGACCCTCCGATCGGGCTTGGAGGGAAACACCACCACGTCGCCGACTTGCATCTCGCACATGAAACGGTAGAGGACGCCGGCCTTCACCGGCACCGCGCCCGGCTTGTCATGGGGATGCATGTCGGCAAAGCGCGCCTTGAACGCCTCACGCGTCGCCGCCAGCTTGGACAAGTCGCCCATATCCGGCCAACCGATGGCGACAAAGCCCTCCTCCACCGGCCGCATGCCGTGATGCGCGCCCATATGAATGCCCCAGAGCGTGGTCATTCAAACTCCTCCTTCACTGCGCCAGCGGCTCGCAATGCATCCACGCTCAAGGTCGGACTTTCGACGATGCGGCCCAAGAGTTCGGCTTGCGCCGGCTCTAGCGCGATCAGGCGACCGAGCACGTTGAGGACGTTGACCAGCTCGCTCGAATACTCCGCCAGCCAGCCTTCAGGCTGGATATCGCCGAGGGGCGAGGGCGGACGCCGGTCGCCGATAATCGGCCTGGACCGGTCCTTCTTGCGATAGCTGAACCATTGCCGCACGACAGGCACGCCCGACACTTCATAGCGCCACATGGCGTCGGTGACATTGGCGATATAGCCCTCGCCCACGTAAAGGCGCTGGGTTGCCGCATCATGGCTGATCGTATCGGGAAAGCGGTCCGGGTCGGACGGGATGGCCCCGCTCGCCGGAATACTCGGCGCATCCTGGACCAGACGCGGCGCGCCTTTGGGCCGACCGGCGGCGGCGTCCACATAGCGCTCCCCGAAGGTGTGCAGCCAGATCACCTGACGGCCCAGCGCCACCGCCTCGTCGAACAGATCGCGGTCGACGGTCAGGGGGATGCGCAGGCCCGGCTGCCTTAAATCCTTCGCGAAGCGCCCGGTATATCCCGGATGCGCCGCCACCCCGGCGATATAGGCGAAAAACTCTTCGGAGCCGATTTCAGCGCCCAACGCCGCTCCCAGCTCCGCCAGCGCTGCAGTGTTGATGTTGGAATGCTCGGCTTCGGCGTCCGCCCAAAGCGGAAACACGCGGCCGCCGAAATTGCCGCGATAGTGGTGCAGGTCGGGAATGAGCGCGGTGAAGGTGACAGCCGGACCATTGGACGGTGAATGCGCCATCCAGCCGGTTGCATACAGCTGGTTCTTGGAATGCGCGCGCCATAGAACTGGGCGAACGTCATTGATTAGGCGTGCATCACCGATGATCCACTGACGGTCGAAAGTCCGAAACCCGTAGGCGACGGGCGTCTCGAAGCTCCCAGTGTCTGCGCGGACACTGACAGGACGAACGGGCCTGTCCCCAAGACCGTCCTTTACGATTTTCCCGGAATGACGAGCGGCCAACTTACCGTCGCGAAGTTGCGGATGAAACAAGCGCTCCATTTCATCCGGGTCCTTCTCTGCCTTCAACCGATCCCACCGCCGCTCCAGGCTCTGCTTATCCGGGGCGATGACCCAGGTGCGTCCCGGCATGACGCCCGAGCCGTCATACTCAAACAACTGATCCAGCGCGGGATACCCCGCCCAGGCAGAAGCGCCACGCGGCAGGAAGGGCGCGCGCCATTCCTTCGGACACTCGGTCCAGCCGTCATCCTCCAGCGAAATCTCAGCGAGCGCTACAAACTTGTCTTCGCGATCCGCCTCCGGCAGGGCGCGAAATTTCACCGCCGCCGGGATCGCCGGATCAGCGCCCGGTTTTCGCGCGGCCAGAACGATGCAAACCGGCTGCTGCACGCCCTGAAAGACGCGGAACTTCTGCGGCGGCTGATGCCCTTCCGGCGAGCAGTCGATGACCCAGATATCACTGGCGCGGGCGCGCAGATCGGCGCGCATCTGCTGAAAACCCGGCCCGTTCAGAAAACCGGAAACGGTGATATAGGCGACCACGCCGGCGTCGCCCCCGTCAAAGCCGGGCGCCTCCTTGGCGCCGCCAAACACCTTCCACGCCGCCCAGCGCCAGAAATAAACATAAAGATTGCGCAAATGCTTGGCGTGGGCGCCCACGCCCCACGCCACAGGCGGCTGCCAGTCGTCCAGCAAGGACCGGTAGCCTTGGGCGCCCGCCTCCACCCAACCGCCTCGGCCTTTGGCCTTTTCTTTATAGGGCGGATTGCCGATGACCACGGTGATGGGCGAAGTGCGCTTGATCTCGTTCGCCGCACGCCGGGATTCAGCGATGGGCTTCATAACCGCCGGAATCCAGGTTTCTTCTTCATTCGGGTCGCCCAGCGTGTCGGCGATGAAGAGCTTCAGATCGACATCGAGCGCATCTTCCGGCTTGGCCCGGGTCAATTCTGCTATCTCGGCCAACAGGCGAAGCTGCGCCACCGCGAAGGGTCCAAACTGAAGCTCAAACCCGATCAGGCGCGACATCGCCGTCTTAACGGCTGCGGGGACCTGGCCTTCCCCCGTCTCAGCCGTTTCGATCTCGGCGATCTTGCCCAGCACGCCCAGCAGAAACGTGCCCGTGCCCACTGCCGGATCGGCAATCGTCACCTCCGGCGCGGCGAGCCCGCGGGACAAGCCGAACAGCGCGTCAGACCGCAGCGCCTCATCGGTCAAGCGGACCATGTCGCGCACGACTTCCGGCGGCGTGTAATACGACCCCGTCTGCTTGCGCAGCGTGTTGTCATAGATGCCGAGGAATTCTTCGTAGAAGTAGAGCCAGGCCTCCGGCTCGCCTTTGCTGATCTGGTCCCAATCGACCACGTCGAGCACGCGCACCAGGGTCTTCAGCGAGGTCTTAAGCGCGGGATCATTTTCATTATCGGATACAAGCAATTGGAGCGCCGCGCCCACCAGAGAATTGGTTTTGCGAAGGGATTTCGCCACGCGGTCCAAATCTGTCGCCAATGAGATTTTGCGTGCCCGCGCCATCAACAGGCCGAACGTCACCGCCTGGGCGTAGCCGTCGGCGAATTGCTCATTGGTTGCTTCGGGGAAGAGCAGCTGGCGCCAATCGGCTTTCAGCGCTTCGAGCTTGTCTTCCCCGCTCTCCAACTGCTCGGTCACTTCGTCGCGCAAAAAACGGCAGAGCCGGGCCGTCGTCTCGGCCAGCTTGTCGGGCTTTTTGGGAACGATGGGCTCCCATGTGTAGAAGTCGGTCAGCAGTGTCAGGAGTTTTTCCGGCGCGGTCAGCTTGGCGCCGCTGGTCTCCACATCGCCGTCAAAGCGGATGATGTCGCCTTCGCGCTTGCCATCGCGCCACAAGCTCATCCCGTTGCCATCGGTATAGATGAGATTGGGCAGCGATTTCAGTTTCTTCCACTGGGCTTTATCGTGCGCATCGGTGAATTTATTGGGATCGGCGCCCTTTCCGGGCGCTTTGACTTCGATGAAGCCGATGAGCGCACCTTGGCGCGTCACCGCGAAGTCGGGACGGGTGTGGATTTCCGCCAAAGAGGTTTCGCCAATCAGAACGCTGTCTTCAGCGTTGAGTCCGATCAGCGGCGCGAGATCGGCGAAGAGCGTTTCAAGCGGTGAGCGCAGCTGATCCTCGGGCGCACCGGAGACCGCAGGATCGTTGAGTTTCGCAGTCGCGGCTTTGCCAAAGCGGGCTACTGCCTGATTGAATGCATCGCTCATCGCGCCGTGCTCGCCTGTGCACCTCTTAATCCGGGCACGCCATGCAACCGGAAACAAAAGCGTTAGGCTGCGTCGCGAATCGACGCAATTCTTTCACGATGAATCAGCCAGACCTGTTCGGCGCCTCTAGCGCACCCAAGCGTTCAGCCAGACCCGACCCGGCCGAAGTGCGCCGGCGCCTTGAAGCGGTGCTTGATCTGCTCCGGGACAGTCAGAGCTTGCCTTGGACAGAGGATGAGCTGCGCTTTCACCGAACCGTCGTGCCGCAAATGACGAATTGGCTGGAACCGCAGGACGCCGATGCGATGAAGCGGGAATTCCAATCGCATCTGGAACGGTTGAGCGCGGCCTAGCCTCCCCCTACCCCGTCAATAACGCCTCACAAATCGCTTCCAGCCCGGCTTGATCCTCGGCGTCGAAGGCGTCGAGCTCTGCGGAGTCCACGTCCAGCACGGCGGTGAGCTGGCCGTCGGCGTTAAAGACCGGGACGACGATTTCGGACTGGCTGCGGCTGTCGCAGGCGATGTGGCCTTCGAAGGCGTGGACGTCGGGGACGCGCTGGGTTTCGCCCGTGGCCGCCGCCGCGCCGCAGACGCCGCGGCCGAAGGGGATGCGCAGGCAGCCCAGCGTGCCCTGATAGGGGCCGACGACCAGCTCGTCGGGCTTATCGGGGTCGACTATGTAAAACCCGGTCCAGAAAAAGCGCGGGCCGAAATTCTGCGCCAGCAGGCAGGCCGCCGTGGCGTACCGCGCCGTGGCGCTGGGCTCGCCCGCGACGATGGCGGCGATCTCCTTGGCGACGCGCGCGTAAGCCTCGGCCTTGGTTTCGCCGGGCTCGGCGGTGGACATCGCTTCGGCCATGGCGGGCCTCCTTGTTCAAGCTGGCGACACAGTTAGGCGCGCAGGCGTGTGAACGCCAGAGCGGAGGGTGAGGATGGGTGATCAGTCAGCCTCGGGCGAGGCTCGCACCATCCCTCTCCCCTTCCCAAGGGGAGAGGTTAGGAGAGGGGTCGAGTGCGCCTCACACTTTATGGGGCGCGTCCGTTGAAACGCACCCCCTCACCTCAATCCTCTCCCCTTAGCCAAGGGGGAGAAGACGCAAAGTTGGCAATCGACGGCGCCCCTGCCCGCCTCCCCCCTCACACCGCCGTGAGCTGATTTCACAACCGGCGCACGCAGCCGTGCTTCGTCGTGTAATGCGCAGCTTGAGACCAGGGCGTACATCCCCGCTCGTCACATTCAATGGCGGGCCCGACACGAGACGGACAGTCCGCCGCCAACGCCAAAGGACTTGATTGATGAAAACGCTCGCTCTCTCCCTCACTCTCGGTCTCGCCGCCGCCGGCGCGGCCGCCCTGCCTTCTGACGCCCGGGCCGCCGATGATCTCATCTATACCGGCCTCTTCTCCAACACCGCCGTGTCCGGCTATGACGCGGTGAGCTATCACACCGAAGGCGCGCCGGTGCGCGGCGCGCGCGAATTCCGCACGCAATGGCAGGGTGCGGAGTGGCGCTTCTCAAGCCAGGAAAATCTCGACCTTTTCCTGGCGAATCCGGAGGCCTACGCCCCGGCCTATGGCGGCTATTGCGCCTGGGCGATGGCGCAGGGCTACACCGCCAAGGGCGATCCGGAAGTCTGGCGCATCGTGGACGGCGTGCTCTATCTCAATTTCGACCGTTCGGTTCAGGAGATGTGGGAGGAAGACATTCCCGGCTTCATCGAAGCGGCGAACGCCAACTATCCCAGCGTCGTGACGGGGTGAGCGCAAATGACGCTTCTCTCCCGTCTGCGGATCCCGGCGGCTTACGCCGCCGGAATCTTCATCGCCGCGATCTTTCTGGACTCGCTGCGCTTTAAGTTCACCGGGCATGAAACGCCCCAGCACATCTTCACCACGCTGCGCGACTGGTCGGGGATCGAGCTCTTCTATCCGGCCGGCCCCTGGATCATCGGTCTGGCCGAGCTGGGCGCCGCCCTGCTCTTGCTGGCCGCGCCGCTGGCTCTGCGTCTGATCGGGCAAGCCAAGTTCGCCGGCCTGGCCCAGACGCTGGGCGGTTTGGCGGCTGTCGTGGTCATGACCGGCGCCATCAGCTTTCACCTCTTCACCCCGCTGGGGATCGAAACCCCGACCGCATGGGCCGATGGCGAGGTGATCGCAAGCGGTCCCGCCCTGTTCATCGCCGCCTGCATCACCTGGCTGTGCGGCGCCGCGGTGGCGGCGCTGCGCGGCGCAGAGGCGCTGGCCGCCCTGCGTGAATTGACCGGCGCAAAGATTAAAACCGCAGCGAATGCGGCATAACCCCACGCAATTTGGGTTGTACGCCCCGGATCGCTCCGTAAAACAAGGCGCAGGTTAACAACTGCGCCCGAAGACGGCGCTGATCCGGGGAGCTCCAATGAAGACCCAGCTTTATCTCACCTCCGCCCTCGCCGCCGTGGCGCTGGCCGCTTGCGGCGCGCCGGAAGAGGCCGCCCAGGACGCCGCGCCGGCCGAGACCGCTGCGCAATCCGCCGATGCCGAAACCGCCGAGACGGCGGCGGTTGAAGCGGAAAACCCGCTTCTGGCCGAATGGACCACGCCCTATGGCGCGCCGCCCTTTGATCTGATCGAACCGGCGCACTTCCTGCCCGCCTATGAGATCGCCCTGGCGTCCCACAGCGCCGAGATCGAGGCCATCGCCGCGAACCCGGACGCGCCGACTTTTGAGAACACCATGCTGGCCATGGAAAACTCAGGCGCACAGCTGACGCGCATCAGCCGGGTCTTCTTCAACCTGACCAGCTCGGCGTCGAATGATGAAATCCGCGCCATCCAGCGCGAGATGAGCCCGCGCCTGGCCGCGCACTCCGCCTCGATCACGCTGAACGCGGACCTGTTCGCGCGCATCGATGAATTGTTCAACACCATGGACGAGCGCGACCTGACCGCTCAGCAGCGCCGGGTCATCGAGACCACCCATGAGCGCTTCACCCGCGCCGGCGCCCAGCTGGAAGGCGAGGATCGCGCGCGCTTCGCGGAAGTGCGCTCGCAGCTGGCCGGGCTCTACACCCAGTTCTCCCAGAATGAACAGGCGGACCGGGAAGCCTGGACCCTGGCGCTGAGCGAAGACGATCTGGCGGACCTGCCCGATTACATCGTCTCCGCCGCCGCCGGCGCCGCCGCGGACCGCGGCCTGGAGGGTCATGTGGTGACCTTGGCGCGTTCCAGCGTCGAGCCCTTCCTGCAATCCTCGCCGAACCGCGAACAGCGTGAGACGGCCTGGCGCGCGTGGAACAGCCGCGGCAGCAATGACAACGCCAACAACAACGCCGACACCATTCGTCAAATCCTGGCCCTGCGCCGGGAGCAGGCGAACATGCTGGGCTATGAAAGCTTCGCGCACTACCGCACCGGCGGCACCATGGCCGGCACGCCGCAGGCCGCCATCGATCTGATGGAGCAGGTCTGGTGGCCGGCGCGCGATCGTGCGCTGGAGGAAGCCGCCGACATCGAATCCATGATCGCCGCCGACGGTCTCGATCATGCGCTCGAGGGATGGGACTGGCGCTACTACACCAGCCAGGTCCGCGCGGAGCGCTTCGATCTCGATGAGAGCGAGGTGAAGAACTACTTCCAGCTCGACGAGATGATCGAAGCCCAGTTCTACGTGGCCGAACGCCTGTTCGGCGTGACGTTCAATGAGCGCACCGACATTGCGACCTATCATCCCGACGTGCGCGTCTGGGAGATGCTCAACGGTGAAGGCGAAGTCGTCGGCCTGTTCTATGGCGATTATTTCGCGCGGCCCGGCAAGCGCGGCGGCGCCTGGATGTCCAGCTTCCGCGCCCAGAACGGGATCACCGGGGATATCCCGATCATCATCAACAACTGTAATTACAACAAGCCGGCCGAGGGCGAGCCGGCGCTGGTGAGCTTCATCGACGCCTCCACCCTCTTCCACGAGTTCGGCCACGGCCTGCACGGCCTGTTGTCCAGCACCGACTATCCCTCGCTGGCGGGTACGGCGGTGGATCGCGACTTCGTCGAATTCCCGGCTCAGATCTATGAGCACTGGCTCGAGCAGCCGGAAATCCTGGAGCGCTTCGCCGTGCACCATGAGACCGGCGAACCGATGCCGGCGGACCTGCTCGAGCGCGTCATGGCGGCGGGCACGTTCAACCAGGGCTTCGCCACCGTGGAGTTTCTGAACTCCGGCTTCGTCGACATGGCCTATCACCTTCACGAAGACCCGACGTCGATCGACATCGCGGCCTTCGAAGAGGAAATCCTGTCCAGCCGGCAAAGCCCGGAGCAGATTCCGATGCGGCATCGCTCCACCCACTTCCTGCACACCTTCGCCGGCGAAGGCTATTCGGCGGGCTATTACAGCTATCTGTGGGCCGGCGTGCTGGACACGGACGGCTTTGCGGCCTTCACCGAGGCGGGCGACATCTTCGATCCGACCCTGGCGCAACAGCTCTTGGACAGCGTGTTCGCGGCGGGCAATTCGGAACCGGCCATGGACGCCTATGTCGGCTTCCGCGGCCGCGAGCCGCGGGTGGACGCGTTGCTGCGCGATCGCGGCTTCGTGGACGCCGAAGGCTAAGCCTCACACAAGGCCGGCCGTATCGGCGGCCGGCTGACGCCGCAATGAGTGACGGACCCGCAGATCGCTCTGCGGGTCCTTTTTTTTGGGCGATCGCCAGGCGCGGCCGAAGGCGCCGCCAGCCCTTACGGTGTTTTGAAGAATTGCTCCGGATCGCCGGGGTCCAGGCCGTCCAGCTCGCCGCAATAGCGCCAACCTGATGTCTCCAGCATGGCGCGCATCGCCAGGTTGGACCGGTTGGTGGAGGTCCAGACCTCCGGCAAGCCCTCGCAGCTAAACGCAAGCAGGCTGGATCCCAGGCCGCACCGTCTGTCTTCAGGCGCGACGATGAGCAATGAAATGAAGGGTTTGCCGAAGAAATAGCGGTCGTCGACACAGCAATAGGCTCGAATCTCGCCTTGGCGCGTCGCCACGCGCAGGCCGCCGCGGGCGGCTATTGATGCGATATAGCCGGATCGGTCTTTCGAGCCGATCACACGCTCATCGATTGCAATCGCGAGATCAATGTCGGTTTGCCCTATCGCCCGCCGCGTGGCCGTCACAGCCGCCCCCTTCGTCCGCGTCGCGCCGGCGCTTTTACGCCGTCATCTTATACGCCGTCATCTTACAAGTCGGCTCGTTCTCGCACGGCCCGTATTGATCGGCGCGCACCGGGCCGCGGGAACGGCGCTATGCGCCGGGAAAAGGCGTGTCTCGATCGCCCGGACGTCAGCCGACGCTCGGCGGGTTCATCAGCACCAGGGCGGCGAGATAGCCGACATAGCCCAGCGCAAACACGCCCCCCAGCATTCGCCCGACCGGCCGGCGTGCGAAGACCAGAAGCGTCACCACCATCATGGCGCCGGCCATGACCCAGAAATCAAAACGCACGAAGGTCGGATCGAACGGCGCCGGCGCGCCGGTGGCCAGCGCGGCGCTGATCCCCGTGATGCCGCCGACTGCGCAGATGTTGAAGATGTTCGAACCGATCACATTGCCGATCGCCATCTCGGCCTGCTTGCGCAGGGCCGCGACCATCGCCGTCGCCAGTTCGGGCAGGCTGGTGCCGATGGCGAGCACCGTCAGACCGACGACCGCTTCGGGCACATGGAAATAGGCGGCGATGTCCACCGCGCCGGTGACGATCATGCGCGCGCCGGCCGGCAGCAGGACCAGACCGGCCAGCAGGAAGACGCCGACCATCAGCGGGGTCTTGGGCAGGCCGTCCATGTGATCAATATCGGTCATCTCCGCCAATACGGGGTCATCCGTTGAGCGGCTGGCGACGATGGCGAGATAGAGGATGTAAAGCCCGATGCCGACCGCCAGGGCGACGCCCTCATTCAGGGTCAGCTGACCATCAAGGCCCATCCAGATGAAGACGCCGGTCAGCAAAAGCGCGATCGTGGCGTTGCTGCGCACGCCCGCGACCTGCGTCGCCAGCGGCGCCAGCAATGCCGGCACGCCCAGCACCAGCAGGATATTGGCGATATTGGAGCCGACGATATTGCCGATCGCCAGGCCTGGAGCCCCTTCCAGCGCGGCGGCGGCGCTGACCACCATTTCCGGTGCGCTGGTGCCGAAGGCGACGATCGTCAAACCGACGATCAGGGATGGAATCCCGACCTTGCGCGCCAGCGACGTCGCGCCGCGCACCAAAAGGTCGCCGCCATAGAGCAGCACCACGATGCCGACGGCGACGAGGGCGAAAGCGATGAGCGCTTCGGTCATAGATTCATGCGGCCGGTCCGGCCGCACAGGACCTAGTCGAGGCGCTTATTGTCGATGAGATTGAGGATCGCAAAGATGCCGAAGGCGAGCCCGAGCGCGATGATGGCGGCCATGAGTAATCTCCACTTGCCGGCGCGCGAAGCCGCGCCAAATCGGTTGCGGAGCATATAGCGCGGCCGATCGCGCTGTGAAAGGCGCGGGGCGCCGATTTTCAGCTTCCGGTCAGGCTGCGACTCTCTGTATCGGTGGCGATAGTGCTGGGAGTCAGGATTGGTAGAACGGCCCACCGATAAAGGCGCGGCTGACGGCGCCCCCAAAGCAGGCGGCGTTCTGGAGGCGCACGCGCGGCTCGCGATCGAAGCGGCCGGCCTGGGCCTGTGGGAATGGGACGTCCAGAACGATCTGTTCATGATCGACACGACGGTGGCGGGCCTGCTGGGACGGCCTGCGCTGGCCGAGACGCCGTTTGAATCCCGGAAGATGACGGACCTGACCCACCCCGATGACCGGGAGCTGGTCAGCCACACCATTCAAAGCCTGCTGGAAAGCGATGATGTCTCCTCATCGCTGGAGCACCGCATCATCAAGCCGTCCGGCGAGCTGCGCTGGCTCGGCATCAAGGCCTCGGTCATTCAGTGCGACAAGAGCGGCGTCCCGCGCAAAATCGCCGGCATCGTGCAGGACCTGACGGCGGCGAAGCGCCGGGAGCTGGACCTTCGAGCGGAGAAGCAACGCTATGATCTGGCCACCGCCGGCTCCCTGATTGCGATCTGGGAATGGGACGCCCTGTCGGGACGGGCCAGCTGGTCCCCGCGCCTGGCGGAAATCCTGGGGCTGGCGCCGGACATGCTCTCCGGCGAGAAACATGCGCTTTTGGACCGCTTCCACCCCGATGATCTCGATCGCGTTCGGGCCGCGACCCGCGCCCATGTCAGAAACGGCGTCCCGTACGATATCGAATTTCGGATTCGCCATACCGCCGGCCATTACGTGGTCATCCGGTCCCGCGGACGGGCCATCCGCGACGCGGACGGCGAGCTGATCCGCATGGCCGGCTCCATCGTCGACATCACCAGCGAGCGCGAAGCCGAAGCGGCCGCCAGCCGAGCCGCCCTGCGCGCCGAGCTGGCCATGCAGGCGGCGGGCCTTGGAACCTGGGATTTCGATGCGCGCACGCAAACCGTGGTCATGGACGAAGGCCTGGCGCGCATGATCGGCCGGTCGGAGCTCGCGGGCCGCGCGATCAGCCGCGAGGAAATGTATGGCTTCAATGCGCCGGAAGACACTGCGCGCCTGCGCCCGCGCATGATCGCGCTCGCCAAGGGCGAAATCGACTATGTGCGCGATGAGCACCGGGTCTTGCACGCGGACGGCCGCTGGATCTGGGTCTTCATCCATATCGGCATCGCGGAACGCGATGATGAGGGACGCGCCACGCGTCTGATCGGCATTACCCGGGACATGACCGATCAGAAAAAGGCCGAGGCCACGCTGCGCCTGGCCAAGGAGCGCGCCGAGGCCGCGAGCGAGGCGAAGTCCAGCTTCATCGCGACGATGAGCCACGAGATCCGCACGCCGCTTAACGGCGTGATGGGCATCGCGCAGCTGCTCAGCCTGTCGCAGCTCGATGAGCGCCAGCGCACCTATGTCGACACTCTGATGTCGTCCAGCAAGATGCTGGCGGGCGTGATCGACGACATATTGGACATCTCCCGCATCGAAGCTGGAAAGCTGAAGCTTGAACTCGAACCGACGCCGCTCGCGACCTGGCTGCAGGAGGCCGTCGAGCCTTACGCCTCCACCGCCCGGGAAAAAGGCCTCAGCTTCACGGTGCGGACGCAGTTTGACGCAAAGCATGTCGTCCGAATCGACCGCCAGCGCATGGCGCAGGTGGTCGGCAATCTGGTCTCCAACGCCGTGAAATTCACCGCAGCCGGCGGCGTGGAGATACGATTGGTGGAGGCCGGGCCGGACCGAATCCGGATCGAGATCGCGGACAACGGGCCCGGTATCGACCCGGAGATGCAGGTTGCGATCTTCGACCGCTTCACTCAGGCCGACATGTCGCCGAGCCGGCAGCATGGCGGGTCAGGCCTCGGCCTTGCGATCGCCCGCGAACTCACCGACCTGGCCGGCGGGGAGATCGGCGTGGTCTCCATCCCTGAGGACGGATCGACCTTCTGGATTGAAATTCCCGCGCCGGGATGCGAGGCGGACCGCCCCGCAGCACCGGAAGCGGATGGCGTGAAAGCGATCCTGCCCGGGCTCGACATTCTCATCGTCGAGGACCACGCGGTGAATCGGGACATGCTCGCGGACATGATGCGCCAGTCAGGTTTCGGCGTTGAAGTCGCCGCCTCCGGCGAGACCGCCTTGGAGATGCTCGCGCAGCGAGACTTCGACGCGGTGCTGCTGGACTTGCACATGCCCGGCCTGGGCGGAGATGAAACCTTGCGGCGCATCAGGGCGGGCGAGGCGGGAGACCAGGATGTCCCGGTGTTTTTCGTGACGGCGGACGCAACCCCCCAGGCCCGCGACCAGGCCGGCCGGATCGGCGCCGACGGATTTTTCACTAAGCCGGTGGATATGGACGAAATCGTGGATGCCTTGATCACCGCCGTTTCGCGGTCTGCAGCGCGCCGGAGCAGCGCCTGATGGCCAATATCACGCTGATCGACGATGACCCGACCGAAGCGCTGGTCCTTGAAGGCATGCTGGACCATGTCGACGGCGATCACACGCTGCGTCACATCACCCGGGTGGAGGATTTCGACGCCTCCGGCGGCGCTGCGCCGTCCGCCGATCTGGTGCTGCTGGACCGGCGCATACCGCCCCATGAGGCGTTCGACACCTCCCTGCCGGTCCTGGCGGCCAGCGGGTATCGCGGACCGGTCGTGCTGATGTCAGCCAGCGAGTTTCCGGCGCCGGAGAACCGGCATGGCCTGACGATCGCAGCGGCCATCAGCAAATCGCAATTGCTGACGCCCAATGCGGTGGACGCCCTGCTCAAGCGGTCGCTGGGCTGAGCTCAGTAGCGCACCCGAACCTGGCGCACCTCGACCCATTCCAGCGAGCGCGTCACGCCCATCAATGAGAAGGTGGCGAGCCGGTCGCGGCCGCTGACGTCCACATACTGCACGGTCAGCCGCGAACCTCGGCGCATGGCCGTGATCAGACGTGCGGTTGAAGCCTGATCCGACAGGACGAATGCGCCCGATTCGCTCGTGCGGTATCCAGAATAGGGCCGGAAGACCACCGGATTGCGGCCATCCACGCGCACGGCGATGGCCCGCGCGGAATCCACCGGGTGGCGATTAGAGGAAAAGATGATGTTCCACCCGTCCCCGCTGGCGCGCAGCGCGGCTTCCAGGCGGTCGGCCGCCTCGGCCTCGCCGACTGTGGTGTACGCGCTGCACAGACCGCCCCGGCGGCAGCGCGCGGTCCAGTCGCGGAATGTCTCCGTCTCGACCGCGCAAAATGGTCCGACGCATTGGTCCGGATCAGGCGACCAGCCCGGATCGACGCCGGCGGGGTCGATCTGACCGGCGAGCTCGGTCAGCCGTTCGGTCTGAAGGCGCAGCAGCGAAACCCGGCAGGAAGTGGCTTGAAGGCTGCGCTCGGAATAGCTTTCGCCCAGCATGGCGCCTTCGAAATCGCACTGAAAATCAAGATAGGACCGCCAGGTCTCACGGGCGAAGCGAAGCGCCTCCGCCTCCTCAGCCTGCTGGAATTGGTCCTCGCGCTCCTCCACCATGGTCACCAGCGTGCGAAAGCTGATGTCGTACCGGCTCTCCGCTTCCAGCAGGAGGCGCGAAAGACAAGCTCGCAGCTCCAGATCGCCCTGGGAGCCGCGGCGGCACTCTTCAAGCGGAGTCTGCGTATAGTAGCGCGTCCACTGCCCGGCGTTCACGGTCCAGCCCGACCCCTGACGCCAATCGGAATTCTCAGCGATGGCTGGGGTTGCGATAAAGGCGGCCGCAATCACAAGCATGCGCGCCACTGAGGCCAATGTCATGGCATGTCCCTCCTGTATCGAGCCGCTCAACAACCCCCCGGCAGTGCAAGCGACTCGCGCGCGTTAACCATAACGCAAATCCACCTTAGCAAGGCCTCCGCTCCGAAAGTAGGGGCTTGTTAACACTTTTGGGGCCGGCGATCCGCGCGATCGGCCGCCGCCCCGCGCCCGCCCGTCGGGACCGCAGGATTGAGATGGCGCCTAACCACCTCTCAACATGTCCGGTTTCAACTTATCCACAGCCTGCCCGGGCCGCCGACCGCCGATGGCGCGCTCACCGCCAGGCTGGTGATCCAGCTTCAATTCGGATTACTGCGCCACGGCGCACGCTTGACGCGCTCCATGGATGGCGTCCGGCGCCCGAGACGCAGTTTAAGCGCTTTCTTTTCAAGGACTTCTAACTGGTCGGGCGGATATTTCAACTTGCACTGAATATCGTGCTTTTAATCCGTGCCCGGATGTATTACATTAATGTGACAATTCGGGTGAAACGACAATAACAAGGCGCACCCGCCCGTCTCCGGCCCGCGGTTTCACCCGCCGCACGATATGAGCCGTGATGAGGATGCGCCCGCTGCGGTCTTGAACGACGCCGGGGAGGCGCAAGCCGCCGCAGCCCCAAGAAGGAGACGATCATGAAGTCATTAGCGCTGGCTCTGGCCGCAAGCCTGGCCGCCGTGACTGCATCGCCCGCACTGGCGGCGATGGAGCCGGAAACCTTTGTGTTCCGCGTCGACGCATCCTCGCTTGAATCCGAGCAGGATGTCCGCGCCGCCTATCTGCGCCTCACCCAGGAGGCCGCCCGCTATTGCCGGGTGCTGGACATCAGCACGGCGCGCGACCAGGCGGTGTGCCGCCTGGATGTGGTGGCCAATGTCGTGGAGGCGGTCGGTGACGACCGCCTGACCGCGGCGCATCAGGCTGCGACGCAAGAGCGCCAGCTCGCCGGCGCCGGCTAAGCCACGACGCCGGGGCCGTTCTTCGGGACGGCCGGCCCGCCCGCCCGGCGCACCGCGCCCGGGCGGGCTTTTTTATGGGGCCCACCCTCAGCCGCATTGCCGCATTGACGCCGCCCCGCGAGCTCTGAATGCTGCGTTCGCGAACCATGAGGGCGGGCGGGCATGAATCATATCAAGCAAGCGATCCGGACCATTCCGGATTATCCCAAGCCGGGCATCCAGTTTCGCGACGTCACGACCCTGCTCGGCGACGCCGGCGCCTTTCGCGCGGCAGTCGACGCGCTGGTCTATCCTTTCGCTGGGCGAAAGATCGATAAGGTCGCCGGCATTGAAGCGCGCGGCTTCATACTCGGCGGCGCCGTGGCTCACCAGCTTTCGGTCGGTTTCATCCCCGTGCGCAAAAAGGGCAAGCTGCCCCATGACACGCTCTCGCAAAGCTATGAGCTGGAATACGGCGTCGACGAGGTCGAGATTCACGCCGACGCCGTGTCGCCGGGCGAGACGGTGCTGATCGTTGACGATCTCATCGCCACCGGCGGGACGGCGGAGGCGGCGATCAAGCTGCTGCGCGCGGCCGGCGCCGAGGTGATCGGGGCCAGCTTCCTGGTGGACCTGCCCGATCTCGGCGGGGCGCGCCGCGTCGCCGCCACAGGCGTCCCGGTCACGCGCCTGGTTGAGTTTGAGGGCGAGTAGCGGCCCGCCGCCTAGTCGTCCCGGGCCAGTCCGTCCTTGATCAATTCGATGGTCTGCGGCACGCCGTAAAGCGCCGCGAGCCCGCCAAAGCGCGGACCTTGGGACTGGCCCAGCAACACCTCGTAGAGCGCTTTGAACCAGTCGCGCAGATTTTCGAATTCATGCGCTTTGCCCGCCGCATAGACTTCGGTCTGAATGACTTCCGGATCATGTTCGGCCGGATCAAGCGCCTTAAAACGTGTGATCAGATCCTCCATCGCCGCGCGTTCGCGAGCGTCCGGCTGGCGGAAGACCTTGGCCGGCTTAACGAAATCCTCGTAATAGGCGAGCGCATAGCCCGCCAGGCGATCGAGAAACGGCTCGCTCTGCGGGCTCGCGTCCGGCGCATATTTCGCAATGAAGCCCCAGAGCGTCTCCTTGTCGTGGGCGTTGGCGACGGAGACCAGGTTCAACATCAGGGAAAAGCTGATGTCGGCGCCCAGCTTCGGCGGCTCGCCGCCGTGGATATGCCAGGTCGGGTTTTCGATCTGCTTGGCGGGATCCTGACCGGAATAGGCGTTGGCGTGCTGGCGGTATTCGTCGACCGCCTTGGGAATGACGTCGAAAAACAGGCGCTTGGCCGTGCGCGGCTTCTGGAACATGTAAAGCGCCAGGCTTTCCTGCGGCGCGTAGCGCAGCCACTCCTCCACCGCCAGGCCATTGCCCTTGGATTTGGAGATTTTCTCGCCCTTATCATCCAGGAAGAGCTCGTAGACATATTGCACCGGCGGCTCGACGCCCAGGATGCGGCAGATGCGCGAATAGATCGGCGCATTGGCCTGGTGGTCCTTGCCGAACATCTCGAAGTCGACGCCGAGAGCGGCCCAGCGCATGCCGAAATCGGGCTTCCACTGCAGCTTCACATTCCCGCCGGTGACCTTCAGCGTGACCTCGCGGCCGCCCTCATCGTCGAAGGTGATGGTTCCCGCCTTCGGATCGGTCGCCTTCATGGGCACGTACAGCACTTTGCCGCTGGTCGGTGAAATCGGCAGGAAGGGCGAATAGGTCGCCCGGCGTTCTTCGCCCAGCGTCGGCAGCATGACATCCATGATGGCGTCGTACTTCTCCAGCGCCCTGAGCAGCACGTCATCGAAGGCGCCGGTCCGGTATTGCTCGGTCGCGGAGTAGAAGTCGTAGTCAAAGCCGAAGCCGTCCAGAAAGGCGCGAAGGCGCGCATTATTATGCTGCGCGAAGCCCTCATGCGTGCCGAACGGGTCGGGCACATCGGTCAGCGGCTTGTCGATATAGCCCGCCAGCATGTCCTGATTGGGCAGGTTGGAGGGCACTTTGCGCATGCCGTCCATATCGTCGGAGAAACAAATCAGCTTGGTGGGGTATTGATCCTCGGTCAGGATGCGGAAGGCATGCTGGACCATGGTGGTGCGCACCACCTCGCCGAAGGTCCCGATATGCGGCAGGCCGGAGGGCCCGTAGCCGGTCTCGAAGATCACCGCCCCGCCCTGCATCCCGGATTTCTCGATCCGTTTCTTCACCAGGCGCGCCTGTTCGAAGGGCCAGGCCTTGGCGGAGTGAGCGAGGGTTGAGAGATCGGTCATGGGGCGTTCCTGCAATGGGATGCCGGGCAAGTAGAACCCGGATCGCCTGCGGTCAACTCATGGGGCGCTGGACTTCACCCTGGAGCGGCGTAGGTCTCGGTGCTGAGCCGTCAGCACCGAGCAAGTCCGATGAACCAGCCCACCCGCCGGCGCCGGCCGGATGACCGCCCCGACGCCATCCTCGACGCCGCCCTGGCGATATTCGCAGATGTGGGTTTCGATCGTGCGAGCGTGGACGACATCGCCCGCCGCGCGCGTGTTTCCGCAGACACGGTCCATCTCTACTTCGCCAGCAAGGAGGCGATGATCGAAGCGCTGGTCGAGCAGTCCTCCGCGCGCATCGCCGACGCGGTCGCAAGCCTGACGGCGGGACAGGCGGCGGCGGCGCCGGAAGCGGCGCTGCGCGGCGTGTTCCGGCTCTTGTTCAAGACGATATCGGACCCGGATATTTCCGCCGCGACCCGCATCATCATATCCGAAGGCGCCCGCTTTCCCGCCCTCGCCGCCCATTATCGCATGCGTGTGATCGACACCGGCCACCTGGCTCTGGAAACGCTGGTCGCGCAGGGCGTGGAGGCGGGCCGCTTTCGCCGCATCGATCCCGACGCGGTCAATCGAGCCCTCATCGGACCGGCGGTCGCGCAATTGCTGATGGCCACGATATTTGAAGATCCGGCCGACGCCCCGCCGGACCCAGACCTCCTGGCGGAGGCTTGTCTCGATCTCATCATGAACGGGCTTAAAGTCAGCGAAACCTAGCCTGCATCGTCTTCGAAGATTTCTTCAATCGGACGCCCGAAGGCGCGGGCGATCTTGAAGGCCAGCGGGAGGGAGGGGTCATAGCGGCCGTTTTCGATCGAGATCACCGTCTGGCGGGACACGTCCAGACGTTCGGCGAGCGCCGCCTGACTCCATCCTTTCTCCCCGCGCAGGTCTTTGAGGTGATTTTTCACGCCTCGCCCCGGTTCAGGATTGAGAGCGCAATCACGTAAATCACCACGAAGGCGGGTATCAGCGTCCAGCCGGGCGGGCTTGGCCATCCTCCGAGCAGCTCTCCGAGCGTGCTCCAGGCGCCCAAGGCGACGACCAGCCCGCCCGCACCGACTGCAGATGCCGTCACATGCTGGGCGCGCTGATGCTCGTCGCTGCGGATGATCATCCGAATGAACTCGCTGATCATGACGCCCAGCATCACAAGCGGCAGCGTGATGAGAACGCCGCGCAGGATGACATTCTCCATATTGGGCACGGTGTTCAGACCGAAAATAAAGCTCAACACATATCCCAGCACCCAAAGTCCATGCCATTGGTCAAAGCGCAGGCGGGACCTTTCCGGCGTTGTGAGTTTCGTGCGGCCAGCCATGAGTTCACCGCGCAGCCCGAGCGCCATGGCGATGAGACCGGCGATCGTCGCCGCCGCCGCGAGCGCGATCCAGGGCAGGCCACCGCCGTGGGCGAACAGCTGGGCCACCGCGACCGTGCCGCTGATGAAGAGCAGCAATCCGCCAAATCGAAGCCCGCTATTGCGCAAAGCCGCGCCGGTAGATTGAGCGCCGGTCTCAGCGTCCATGTCGTCCATCTTGCATGCTCCTTCCTAGGCCGTATGCCCGGTCAAGCGCTTCCAGAGTCGAGCCCGGTTCGCAAAGGCCGTCCAGCCCAGCAAAACCGCGCCGATCCAGATCACCGCTTCAGTCGAGAAAGCGGCGGCGAAAACGGCGGCCACAACCACGGTCCGCGGCCAGTCAAACAGCAGGGCTCCGCCCAGCGTCAACCAGGACGCCGCGCAAACGGTGATCATTAGACCGGCCAGGACCCGGCGGGCGGTTTCTCCAAACGTCATATCAGTCTCCTTGTCTGTCGTCGTTTTGGTTTGGGGAGGAGGGTGTCTCGCGCGCGTCTGCTTCAGCGCGCATTGCGGCGGCGTCGTGCAAAACGCCGTCGGTCATGACGAAAGCGACATTCATCGCCTCCGCCAAGTCGGTGAGCGGATCACCGCTCAAAAAGGCAATATCGGCGTCCAGACCGGCCTTCAGCTGGCCGGTCTGATCCTCCAGGCGCATGACGCGCGCGCCGCCGGCGGTGGCGAGCTCCAGAATCTGCCAGCGGGTGAAGCCCGCCTCTTCCATCAGCGCCAGCTCAAGGCCGAACATCGGCCCGCCGCCTGGTCCGTCGCTGCCAATGGCGATCGGGACATTTTCTTCATGCAGCCTGCGCGAAAAGGCATAAACCTGCTGCATCGCCGCCTCGGCGCGTGCGGTGTCTTGTTCGGTCCAGCCGGCCAGGCTCAGCGATGTGAATTGCAGCAGGCTCGCCAGGGTGCGCGGGTGCAGATAGGGCCGGATGTCTTCGGTGTAGAGGCGGGCGCGCCCCTGCGGCCCGGTCATCAAGACATTGACCTGCAGGGTCAAATCGACCGTTGCGTCGACCTCGCGCAGGACAGAGTAGAGCTCTTGCATGCGCGGACCGTCGAGATCCACCCGCTCGAACCATTGATACATGAAGCGCGCATCCGCGCCGCGCACGGCGAGATATTCGTCGCGGACATCGTCTTCCAGGAGCTCCGCGCTGGTCGGCAAGGCGTGCAGGAAACCGGTGATCCCGATTTCGGCGGCGCGCGTCCAGCCGATCTGGTCCAGATGCGCGATCGGCTCCAGACCATGGGCGCGCGCTGCGGCGACGCCGGCCGCCAGCTCGGCCTCGCTCAAGCCGTGATAGAGCTTGAAATAGCTCATCCCCATCTCCGCCTGACGGGCCGCCTCCGCGTCCCATTCCTCAGCGGTGGTCGGATAGGAAAAGGCCGTGCCACCGAAGGGCGGCGGCTGGATCACCGCGCCGGCGTGCAAGATTGTCGGGCCGATCCACTCGCCCGACGCGATCCGCGCGTCATAGGCCGCGCTGGCCTGCGGCGGCGCGCCGGGATTGCGCACCGTGGTCACCCCGAAGGCGAGCGCCATGCGGGCGTGAAATTGCGTTGCTTCGTCGTCGGGCTCCATGGTCAGGGTCGGCGCGCCGTCGATGAACTCGAGGGCGTGGGGTCCTGCAGTCATGTGGCCGTGGACGTCGATGAAGCCCGGCAGGGCGTAAAGACCCGCCATCTCCATCTCGGTCATATAGTCGCCGGGCGGCGGCGCGCCGGCGCCGCGCGCCGTGATCAAGCCGTCTTCGATGACCAGCCAGGCGCCTTCGGTGACGGTCTGCGCACTCGGGTCTATCAGAGTGAAGCCGTGATAAAGCGCGCCGCTGAGCAGCGTCGGGCGCTCCGGCGCGGCGCAGGCGGCCAGGCTGATGGCGGCGAGGCTGGCGGATAAGGTCAAACGGCGGCGCATGGCGCATCTCCAAACGTCAAGGTCGCTTTACCTTTAAATGTAAAGCACCCTTTTCGTCAAGCACCCTTTACCTACCGAGCCGCGACAATCACAGTGGTGCCACGCGAAAACCTTCTAAGCCTTTGGTAAACCTATTTCTTTCAGACGCTGATTGAGATATTCACCCGCCGTCGTAACGGGGTGATCCTGGACCGGACCACAGGACTCGATGGGCTCCAGCCGCACGTCCGAGCGCGGTTGCATGAAGAAAGGCATCGAATAGCGGCTGACATTGGGGCCGGTCGGATTGACCACCCGATGGGTGGTCGCCGGCAGCACGCCATTGGTGATGCGCGCCATCATGTCCCCGGTGTCGACGATCAGATCGCCGCGCCTTGTCTCGACCGGCAGCCAGCGCCCGTCTTTGTCCAACAATTCCAGCCCGGCGCCCTCCGCCGCCACCAGCAGCGTGATCAGATTGATGTCTTCATGAGCCGCGGCGCGCACGCAATCGGGGTCGACGCCCGGCGGGATCGGCGGATAGTGCAGCAGGCGCAACAGCGAGGTGCCGCCTTCCACGCGTGGCGCAAAATAGTCCGCCGGCAGGTCCAGCTCGATCGCGATCGCCTGCAGGAGCACGGCGCCCGTCTCGAACAGCCGATCAAACAGCGATAGAAAAGTCGCGCGAAAGCCGGCCGGTTCGCCGGGCCAGCGATTGGGATGTTCGCCGCCGGTCTCATGGCCGATCTGCCAGAATTCCTTGAGATCCGGCGCGGCGTGATCCTTGGCGTGCTCGACGCCGAAGGGCGTATAACCGCGCAATGCGCCGGCATAGGCGGTCTTGGTCTCTTCCGGCAGCGCGAAGAAGTCTGCGGCCAGGCGGTAGCTGTCGGCCAGCAGCGCTTCGTCGACCAGATGACCTTCCAGCGTGATGAAGCCATGACGTCGCAGCCCCGCCATCAGGGCCTTCGAGAAGGCTTGCCGATCGGCGTCGCCGCCGTCGCGGAACTGGCGCAGGTCAAGATGGGCGATAGCATCGGTCATGGGGTCCTCCCCTCAAACCTTCCGGTCCACATCGGCGCGGTGCGGCAAGGCCGGCTGCGCCCCCGCCCGTGTCGTCGCCAAAGCCCCGGCGGCGCAGGCGAAGCGCAAGGCGTCCGGCTCGGGCCGGCCCTCCAGAACAGCGACGGTCAAGGCGCCCACGAAGGTGTCGCCGGCGCCGGTGGCGTCGATGGCGTCGACCCGGGGCGGCTGCGCCCGCGCGATCTCCGCGCCGTCACGATACAGGATCGCGCCCTGGGCGCCCAAGGTGATGGTGAGCAGGCCGCCGGCCGCCAGCAAAGCGTCGCGGCCGTAAAAGGCCGCTTCGCTTTCATTGACGATCAGCAGATCGGCGCGGCGCAGCAGGTCCGGCGCGGTGTCCATCGCCGGCGCCAGATTGAGCGCGACGTAGCCGTCGCAGCGCGCCACCGCCTCGCCCAGCGTCGCCAACGGAATTTCGTGCTGGCCGATCAGCGCGCCATGAATGCGCTCGGGCAGATCCTCGGTCGACAAGGCGGCGTTGGCGCCGGGCGCGACCAGGATCTGGTTCTCGCCATCGGGCGCCACGGCGATCAGCGCGACGCCGGTGGGCGCGCTCATGCTGACGCGAACGCCGGACAGATCCACGCCATCGGCTTTGAGCAGCGCCAGCGCCCCGTCGGCGTTGGCGTCCGCGCCGACCTTGGCGATCAGCGCCGCATTCGCCCCCAGCCGCCGGGCGGCGAGCGCCTGATTGGCGCCCTTACCGCCAGGATGGGCGGCGAACGCACCGCCCAGCACCGTCTCGCCGGGGCCTGGCAATCGATCTGCGGTCACCACCAGATCCAGATTGACCGAACCGACAACCGTGATTTCAGGTACGCTCATAACCGCCCGATCCGCTCCAGCAGCAGCGCGAACACTTTCTCGGCGTCCAGCCGGGTCGCCCAGCTCGCATTAGCGTCTTCGGCGGGACCATATACGTCCACGGAGGTGTGGCCGCGCGTCAGGCCGGCGCGCGTCTCCACGTCGATGAAGGCGGGAGCGGTTTCAAACAGCTTCGGCGCCAGAAGATAGGCGACGACGCAGGGATCGTGCAGCGCCGCGCCTTCCGCGCCATAGATCTCGCCATACACCTGGTTCACATGACCGATCATCTGGGCGGCGACCTCGCCGGCGGCGTTGCCCAGCGTCTTCAGCGCCTCATGGCGCGCCGGCGTGCAGCGCAGCTGCAACGTGGTGTCGAGCCCGATCGCCGTGATCGGCAGGCCGGACTGGAAGACGACGCGGGCGGCGTGCGGGTCGGCATATATGTTGAATTCGGCCGAGGCGGTGATATTGCCGCCCTCGCTCCGGGCGCCGCCCATCAGGACGATTTCCCGGACGCCTTTTGCGATGTCCGGCGCCTTGACCAGCGCGACGGCGATATTGGTCAGCGGCCCGGTCGGCGCCAGCGTGATCGAACCGGCCGGCGCGCCGCGCAGCGCCTCGATGATGAAATCCACTGCGTGGATGTCGGAGGCTGCGCGCTCAGGATCCGGCAGCTTCGCCGCGCCCAGCCCGGTCTCGCCATGGATATGCCGGGCCGCGATCGCCGGCTCCACCATGGGACGCGGGCAGCCGGCGTAGACCGCCACGTCTTCGCGGCCCGCCAGCGCGGTCAGCGCGAGCGCGTTTCGCGTACACACCTCCAGCCGAACATTGCCCGCGACGGTGGAGACGCCCAGCACCTCGAAATCATCCGGCGAAGCGAGCGCCGCCATCAGCGCGATGCAGTCATCAACGCCGGGGTCGCAATCAAAAATGACTTTCCGGGACATAAAGGCCTATCCGGGCAGGAACAACATGCCTGCGATCGCTGCGCTCATCAGGTTGGACAAGGTGCCCGCCAGAACCGCGCGCAATCCGAATTTGGCGATATCGCCCATGCGGTCCGGGATCAGGCTGCCGAGCCCGCCCAGGAGAATACCAATCGAGCTCAAATTCGCGAAACCGCACAGCGCGACGATCAGGATCGCCTGGGTGCGCGGCGAGAAGTCCTCCGCCACATTGATATAGGTCAGATAGGCGATGAACTCGTTGATGATGATCTTCTCACCCACGATCGAGCCGGCCAGCTGCGCCTCAGACCAGGGAATGGACAGCGCCCACATGAGCGGGGCGAAGACCCAGCCCAGAATGACCTGCACCGACAGATCCGCCATGCCGAATTGCGCGCCGATCAAGCCGAGAACGCCGTTCAAGAGCGCGATCAGGGACACGAAGGCGATCAGCATCGCGCCGATATTGAGCGCCAGATTCAGCCCGTCCTTGGCGCCCACCGCCGCCGCCATGATGACATTGGCGTGCCGGTCCGGGGCCGTCTTCGGCTTGACGATGTCCTGGGGTTTGTCGACGCCCTTTTCATCCGGCATCAGGATTTTCGCCATCAGAAGGCCGCCCGGCGCGGCCATGAAGCTCGCGGCCAGAAGATAGGTCAGCGGAATGCCCATCTGGGCGTAACCGGCCAAAACGGTGCCCGCCACCGACGCCAGGCCCGAGGTCATGATTGCGAAAAGCTGGGGTTTGGTGATGCCGTCCAGATAGGGTTTGACCACCAGAGGCGCTTCGGTCTGACCCACAAAAATATTCGCCGAGGCGTTCAGGCTCTCCACCTTGCCGGTGCCCAGCACCTTGTTGAGAAACCAGCCCACGCCGCGCACGACCCACTGCATGACGCCGACGTGATAGAGCACCGCCATCAGCGAGGCGAAGAAGATCACCACCGGCAACACGTTCAGGGCGAAACTGAAGCCGATATTCTCCGCCACGAGCGGGCCGAACATGAATTCGATGCCCGAGGTGCCGTAGCCCAAGAGCCAGCCCACCCCGTCCGCCATGCCCTGCAGCACGACCTGGCCCACGGGCAGAAAGAACACGAAGACGCCGATGCCGACCTGGAGCGCCAGCGCGCACAAGACGACGCGCGGATTGATCGCCCGGCGATTGGTGGAGAAGGCGAATGCGATCCCCAAAAGCAAAAGCCCGCCCAGCGCGGCGTGCAGCATCTCGGTCATGTAGGACGGCCCCAAATTCACAAGGGCGGCAAACTGCCGCGAGATGGGAGCCGGGGCAAGCATGGGGCTGCGGTGAGGCGTGCGGCGGCTGAGCCGGCGCTGCAGGCTCAGCCGCGTTTCACCGCGTACGCCGCCTCCAGCGCAGCGGCCGCGTCATCGTCATGGGACGGGACAAGGATCAGGTCGGGCAGGCGGTCCAGCAGCGCGCGCACCTGGGCATAGCTGTGGCGCAGAGTCGCCGCATCGCCGGTGCCCGGAATCTTGTCGCGCCGAATGAATTCGCCGCCATAGGCCAGGTCTCCGCAGAGCAGGACCGGCGGCCTGGCTTCAGACCGCACCAGCATGGACAGGGATCCCGGCGTGTGGCCGGGCGTGGGGAGGAGGATCATCGAACCGTCGCCGAATAGGTCAAAGCCGCCGTCGAACATGGCCAGGACCGGATCGGTCAGCGGTTGAAATTCGATGGGGCGCCATCTCGCGTCCGGCAGCTCGATATGCTCGCGCAAAATCCACTCATGTTCGGGATGCGGCCGGGAGAGCTGATCCCATTCCGCCTGACTGACCACCAGGTCGGCCTGAGGAATGTCCACGATTCCGCCGACATGGTCGAAATGGAGATGCGAGATCACAGCCGTCCGGATCGTGGCCGGATCCACGCCGCGCGCTTCCAGCCGCCGGCCCAGCCGGTCGTCCGGGCCGATATGAAACTGGAAGATCCGGTCGACCAGAAACTGGCCGATCGCCTGATGGATATAGTCCGGATCGCTTTTTATCGCCGGGTCCAGCCCGGTGTCGAACATCACCAGCCCGTCGCGATGCCGGATCAGAAAAGCGTTGATCGGCATCTCCACCCAGCTGCGCGACAGCAGGGCCCAGAGAATACGCGGCAAACGGCTGCCATAGCGGTGCTCTTTGTGCTGGGCGCCGCGTCCGGTCGGGACGACTTCAATGCCGTCGACCGGTCCGGCGGGCGTTGTCGGTGGCGTGATGCCGGCCATGGGGGCCTCCCTTTCAGGCGCTCGTCTGGACAGATGAAGGCGTCCGGGTCTTCACCCATTCAACAATCGGCGCGATCGCGGCTTGATCCATGAAATCAAAGCCTTCCAGCTCCTCGCGCCGCGCTTCGTGATCCTTATCGGTCCAGGCGCCGATCCGAAGCAGGATGCGGCGCCAGACGCTGAGCGTCTTCGGGTCCAGGCGACCGCGCAGGGCGATATGGGTCCAACCCGCGGCCTTCATCTCCAGCATGGAAGCCTGCACCCAACCGTCAAGCTTTTCCCTGGCCGGCGCGCCGCCGCGCCCAATCCCTGACGGTCAGCTTGAAGACGATGACCGACCCGCCCAGCGCGGCGTGCAGCATCTCGGTCATGTGGGACGGCCCCAAATTCTGACGGGCGGCGACTGCCGCGAGATCGGAGCCGGGGCAAGCATGGGGCTGCGGTCTCCTGCTCGCCTTGATCTTCATTGATCGAAACTTCGTCGTGCATTCCTGCAGCGTCGCGGGGCCGTTTGCACAACGCTGAAACGCCCATGATCTCAGTGGACATGCTCGCCGAGGTGACATATGCCGAAACGCAAGCAAACACAGCGAAATGGGCGGGACTTCGTGTACAAATCGAGCGGTGAAACGAAGCTGTTGCAGCGCCAAACTGTCCTAGCGTTTGTGACTTGCTTCGCGGTGTCGGCGCTCGTCTACTCGATTTTCATATTCCACCAGCTGCTGAACGATCATGCGATCAAGCTGCCCTGGCTTCCGTCGTTGAGCGAGCAGGTCGGTCATGGGCGCTGGATGGGACCGGTAATCTCCGTGCTCCACTATGGCGCCGACCTGCCGGTGTTCAATCCTCTGCTCGGTCTCGCCATGGCGTGCTTGGCGATCATTGTCACGATACGGCTCTGGGGTGGGAACGGCTTTGGTGCACCGATCATCGTCGCCGGGTCCGCAATGAGTCTGTTCCCGACTGCGATGGCGTTTCTATACTATAGCTGGATTACGCCGATGATGTTCGCGAGTTGGCTGTTTGCGGCAGCGGCTGCTGCGGGCGCGGTCCATGCAAACTGGCGCTGGAATGCCGCCGGAGCCGTGGCCGTCACGCTTGTGTTGGCGAGTTATCAAGCCTCGATTGAGGTTTTCCTGATCATTGTGGCGGGGACGTTGATCATGCGATTGGCCGACGCGGGACCAAACCTGCCCGCAGTCGAGATTCAACGATGCCTCATCACTGGCGCGCGTGCAGCAGCGGTCTTGGTGTTGGGCGGTTTGCTTTATTGGATAAGCCTTGCTGCGTTTGACGTGAATTTAAACCGAGCCGCAAGTGTAGATGGGATCGGAACTTTAGCGACCCGGTTTACCGAGGTTGTTCAGGCGGCGTTCCAACATCTGTGGCTATCCCAGCCAGATCTCTTGCGGCCGGTGAAAATCGCTGGCCTGGTTCTATTGGCTGCAGCGTCTGGTCTGACCGTTTATGCCGTACGCGGATCCGCAGCGGCCGTAGCATTGATGATCGCCCTCTGGCTCGCAGCAATCATCGCGACGAAAGCGATCTTTCTCATTTCCGACCCAGGCGGGCCATTCTGGCAGTACCGGTACAACACCTCGCTGGCGTTTCTCACCGGCATGTCAGTCTGGGCCGCGATCCGCTATTGCCCGCGAGGAGTTTTACGTACGAGCGTCATAAGCGCCTGTGCTTTGCTTGTGGTGGTGTTCGCTCAGGCCGATCTCGCGCGGCAATCGATAATGCTGCGCGCCCAACAACACGACATGGCGCTGGCCAATCGCGTGCTGTTCCGGATTGAATCGCTCGCTGACCTCGACCGGTCAAAAACCTATGACCTAGTGCGGGTCGGGCGTTACCCGATGTTTCGCTGGCGTATGCTCCGCGGTCACGGAATGCAGGTCGATGCCATGGGCGATGCGCACATGGATATGGGCGAAGTATCGGCCTTGTGGGTGGACGAGGACGTATTAGAACTGCTCGGTTCGTCTGTGCGCTTCCAGCAATCTGGGTTTGATCCTGCTGCGAGTCAGAAAGCCCGCGCACTGCGTGAAAGCGGGGCGCTCGACGATCGTCAACCGTGGCCTCATGCGAGCTCGGTCTTCATCGAAGGCGACATGATCGTTGTGTACATGAGTGACCACTAGGCGCCGCCGGCCCGGCCCTCAACGATGTAGCGGGGCCGGCGTTTCACCTCAATATATGTCTTGCCGATATATTCTCCGATCAGGCCGGTGGCGAATAGCTGCAGACCGCCGAGCAAAAACACCGAGCATAAAATCGAAGCCCATCCGGCCACACCTTGGCCGGTGAGCCCCAGGTAAATCACGATTAGCGCTCCGGCGAAGGCCAAGACCGAGACGCCCGCACCGATCGCAGTGATGATGCGCAGGGGACGCACCGATAGTGAAGTGACGCCCTCCCAGGCGAGAGACAGCATTTTTCCGGTCGGATATTTCGATGTCCCAGCGGCCCGCTCGGCGCGAGCGTATTCCACAATAGCGGTTCTAAAACCAACCATCGGAACAATGCCGCGCAAGAATAGGTTGACCTCGCTGAACTGGCGCAGCGCCTCAATAGCGCGCCGTCCCATCAGCCGAAAGTCGGCGTGATTGTAAACGATCTCCACTCCAAGCCGGCGCAGCACGGCATAGTAGGCTTGGGCGGTGACTCGCTTGAAGGCCGTGTCGGTTGAACGATCAGCGCGCACCCCATAGACGATTTCAGCGCCCTGCTCACGATGGGCATGCACCATTTCCTCAATGGCCTCGGCGTCGTCCTGCAGATCGGCGTCGATGCTTACCGCCAAATCCCCGTCGCACTCCATGAGCCCGGCGAGCACGGCGTTCTGGTGTCCCCCATTGCGTGACAATTTGAGACCGCGCACAGCCGGATCATCGCGAGCCGCAGCCTCAATCAACGACCATGTACGGTCTTGAGAGCCATCGTCCACCAGGAGCAGGTGGCTATCGGGCGCAATCAACCCGTCGGCGCGTAGCCGGTTCAGTAGGGCGGTGTAGCGCGGAATGGTTAGGGGAAGGACGGCTTCTTCGTTGTAGCAGGGCGTCACTATGCACAGTGTTGGAGTTGCAGAAGCGTTGGTGGACATCAGCAGCCTCACGAATTCCGAAAGACGACGTATTTCAGGCCGGCGAAATTCACTGTCGCGAAAAGCAACACACCGACCAATTGCGCCATATGGCGGTTTGCACCCAGCCCGTCGATCAGCCCCAAAATCGCGGCGAGGTTCACCAGATAGGCGGTCGCGAACACCGCAGCGAATGGGGCGATGTCGCGCACCCAGTTCGGCCCGCGCCGCTCAAAGGTCCAGGCGCGGTTGACGATGAAGCTCAAGGCCAGGCCCGCTGCGTATCCGCCGGCGTTGGCGAGCCAATGGTGGAGCCCCAAACCCATCAACAGGTAGATGACGAGCAAACCAAGTGCGGTATTGGCGACGCCCGTGGCGAGGTAACGGCCGGTTTGGCGTCTGAGCATGATGTCTAACGCCTGGCGCACAAGCTGTACTGGCCGCCAAACGGCAACCAGGTCAGCCAAGTCTCGAGCGGCCGCAACGCCGCCAGCGCACGCGGAAAGAAAACACGATGGTGAATGCGAGGCGCGGGCCATCCGGCCTCTGAAAGCCGTCGAGCCATGACGCCGGCGCGGATCAGGGTCGCGTTTTCATCGAACGGACATGTGCTGACAGCCCGCTGCGTAAACGGATTTAGAGGATTGTGTTCGAACAGCACGAACAGGCCGCCGGGGCGGACGACTCGCGCAAGTTCCGCTAGCCAATGCGCATGTTCGGCTTCGCGCACGTGGTGGAAGACGCAGGCGGTGAAGGCCAGGTCGATGCTTTTGTCGTCCAGAGGGATCGTATGATCCATCTCGACGCGCCTGGACTGTCCAGGATGACGCCGCTCCAGCAGGTCCAGGCTTTTTCTGGAGACATCCGCGGAGAGCAGCGACGCGTCCGGGAAGTAGTGCTTGAAATAGCCTGTGGAATTACCGATTCCGGCGCCGAAATCGAGGATGACCGCAGGATCTAGGCCGGCGGAGTCTGCAAGCGTGCGCGTTGCGGCGACCTTGTACTCTGCGAAGTAGGACGGACTCTCGCCGGTGATCGCGATGTTCTCGGCCAGCTGCCGTTCGTAAGCTTCGGCGTATTTGTCAAACTCGGCGCTGTCCATGGGAACGGAACCTGTATTGCACGACGCGGCGAGGAGGACGCGCTGAGACTAGGTGTGCTGACCGACGCCCTGACTCAAGTCAAGGCCCCTTCATCAACCGTATTTCCTTGTCCGGCGCCGGCGCAGTGAGTGCATGGCGGTCCAGCTGCGGCCAGTGACGGCTAAGGTCGATGATGTTCGCGTGATTGGACAGGACGAGCGCGCCCAGCGCCCGCTCGCGCAAGCCGCCGCGGCGCGCAGCCCGACGAACGCCCCGATTTCGGGGTGCGACGCTCCCTCTTCTCCCCTCAGGACCCGCCCTCTCCGCAAGCCGGGCATGACATCCTTATTGAGACGCATCACGCGCAGAGCGATGGTCTCGCGCGGCTGAAGCCTTCTGAGGCGCCGGCATCGCGCCGGATCGAACAGATGTGGGGGAGGACTTGAAGAATGGTGGCGGGGGAGGGACTCGAACCCTCGACCTCAGGATTATGAGTCCTGCGCTCTAACCAGCTGAGCTACCCAGCCATTCCAACTCTCATCCGTTGGGCGACGCGGTATAGCCTCGCAAAAGCCGCCGCGCAAGCAGTCGTCATAGCGCGCCGCACCTGCATGCATCCTCGCCGACGAACGACAGGTCAGGGGCGGCGTCTCCACGCCGCCAATCCTGTGTCCAGCCGTCTCTTTGGAGCGGCTTGCGAGCGACCGGCGCGTCAGGCTGCGGTGTTCAAGATCTCCTCAGCGAGCGCGCGCTCATCTTCGCTGCAGTTAAACAGGCTGCTGCGGGAATGTGTTTGAGGTCTCACCACGAAACAGCTCTCCCGTGGCGGTCCGTCACCAAATTTCTCGAACACCCGCCTGAAGCCTGGAGCATATCGAGTGAGCACCGATTGCTGCTCCGCCTCAGTCAAAAACATCGCCGCCTGCGTCGTTCGGGTGTCCACCCAGCTCTCATTCAAGCGGGCATGCGCTAAGGTCATCGCACGAAAAAGGGTGGATGCGTCCGCACCCGCGAGCTCTCGTTTAATCATCGCCAGAACCCTTAAACTGCTGACATCCGCAGCAGGATTTGGGTTCTCCGACACCCCGCCTGAGAGCAGGCTGTGGCCGGTCCAGCGCCTAAACACATCCGAGAACCGGATGGCGCGCTCATATTCAATGACCAGAAAATCATCCGGCTTGTCACACCGGCGGGCCCATCTTTCGACATGCGGCTCGATCGCCAGCGCCCGGCTGCTTCGCGGCGCGTCAATGTCGAAATCTCGGATTTCACCCCATGGAACGCGATGGGCCTTGATCAGCTGATTGAAGAATGAATTGAGCCATCCGACCGGCTCCCTCGCCAACATCAGCGGATTCAAGCGCCCGGCGCTGGCCAGGCCTGAGATGACGGCGTCCGGCGCGAGATAGCCGCCCTCATAGGAAATGACAGCGCCTTTAGCGCCCGCGAGCTCGGATTTCAGCGGCTCGACAAATCTCAAGCCTTCATCTTCGAGCAAAGGAAGATGCCAGGTTCCAGCCCGACCGCTTGACGGCCATACCAGGCCCGCGGCGGCAAGATGTGGGGCATTCGCCGCGATCGTCTTCTGAAACGCTGTCGAACCAGCTTTCTGCATGCCGATATGCACATAGATTTTGGCCGTCGACACGCAGCGAACCTCCCGAACAGGACCAGCGTCCGAATACTGCACCGCGAGAGCGGGCGTCCCAAGGGCCGAGCCGGTCCGGTCAGCGTTGTCCCAGACGCCCGCACATCGCCCAACTAGGCCGCACGCACGCCCTTGAGGAATTCGGAGACCGCCTGGTCGAGACCGGTGGATTCCTCGTTCAGGGCGCCGGACGCGGCGTTGACCTGGGCGGCGCACTGGCCGGTTTCGGACGCGGCGGCGTCCACGCTGGCGATCGACTGGCTGACCTCGCGGGCGCCCGACGCCGCTTCGTGGGCGGCCCGGGTGATCTCGCTGGCCGCGGCGCGCTGCTCTTCCATCGCGGCGGCGATGGCGGCGGAGATATTATTCATCTCCGCGATCACCTCGCCGATATTGGCGATCGCGGAGACCGCCTTTCCGGTGGCGCCCTGGATGCCGGAGATCTGCTCGGAGATGGAGCTGGTCGCCTTGCCGGTCTGCTCGGCCAGCGTCTTCACTTCGCTCGCCACGACCGCAAAGCCCTTGCCGGCTTCACCCGCGCGCGCCGCCTCGATGGTGGCGTTGAGCGCGAGCAGATTGGTCTGCTCGGCGATGTCATTGATCAGGCTGATGATGTCGCCGATCTTCGAGGCGGCGTCGTTGAGCGCCGCCACGTCGCTATTGGTCTGCGCCACGCGATCGGCGGCGTCCTGTGCAATTTCGGTGGACCGCGAGATCTGCTGGGCGATCTCGGCGATCGAACCGGTCATCTCTTCAGCCGCCGCCGCGACCGTGTCGACATTCTCCGCCGCCCGGCCCGAAGAGGCGTTCACCTGGGCGGTGGTCTGCGAGGCGCTGCGGGAAGACTGGTCAAGCGCGGTTGCGGCCGATTCCATCTCGCGCGCGGCGTCGCCGACAGCGCCCAGCGCCCGGCTGGACACCTCTTCGAAACGGGCGATCAGCTCTTCAATCGCGCGGGCGCGGGCTTCGCGCGCGGCCTGGTCTTCGCTGCGTTCCGCTTCCAGGCGCTGACGCTCGATGGCGTTCTCGCGGAAGACGTTGACCGAGCGGGCCATGCCGGCGATCTCGTCCTGGCCGTGCGCCGTCAACGCTTCGCCGATCTCTCCGCCGGCGAGGGTCTCCATCGCGCGCGACATGTGCGTCAAGCGCGCCAGCAAAGAGCGGCCGACATAGAGCCAGGTGATCGCAGCGCCGACGATCACGGCGAGCACGGCGAAAATGATCATCACCGACTGGCCGAAGCTGATGGCGGTCAGCCCGGCGTCGCTCGCCGATGACTGATCGGCCAGCGCGGCGTCGCGCGTCGCGGCCACGAGATCGACCAGCACGGCGTCCGCCACCCGGGCCTCCTCAACCAGCGTCGCGGCGCGGTCCGCCATCACCACCTCGCGCTCACGCAGAGCGAACAGGTCCGTGGCGCCTTGCGAATAGCCCAGAAGCCGGTTGACCGGGGCCTCGATTTCTTCCGTGACGACCACGCCCAGGATGGCGAGATTGATCGACAACTCGTCAGCGGCGTATTCGAATTCTTCACGGATCACGTCCACTTCGCCGGCGTCGGACGCAGCGGCCAGCTCCGCGAACCGGGCGACCGCCAGATTGAGCGCCATATTAGCCCGCAGCAGCGACTCGATCGCGCCTTCATCGGTGGTCTCATCCAGCGTCGCCTCCAACGCGGTCGACGCATCGGAGCGCGCGCGGAGCACCGCAGTCATGCCGGCGTCGCGGTCGGCCCGCGCCTCGAGCTTGGCGGTCACCGGCCCGGAGGCGGCCTCCACAGCGGCGGCGACATCATTGAGCGCGCCGGTCAGCGCTTCGGTCTGCGAGGCGGCGAGGCCGGACCCGCGCAGATCGTCAATGGCGGCGCCGGCGCTTTCAAGAAGATTGGCCAGGCGAGATGCGGAGACTTGTTTTTCGATGCTGTCCTGCGATCGGGCCAGCGCGGCGAGTTCGCCGGTGATGGCGCCGGAAGCGGCCTCCAGCCGCTGCGCTGCGGCGGCGCGCGGCGCGGTTTCATCAACGACCTGATCAAGAGCGCCCCGGGCGCTGGAGAACGCGAAGACGCCTGCGGCGATGCCGGCGAGGGACAAAAGGATGACCGCGGCGAAAGCGGCGATCAATCGCGTTTGAACCGAGTGGATCGAGATCGTCATGTTTGGTCCCCGGTAAGGTTAATGCCCTGTGACCTGAAAAAGCGGCGCGGGAGACCCGCGCCGCTTCATCAGAGGATTATTCGCCGAAGTTGAAGTCGAAGCGACGCTCGACGCCTTCGGTCGTTTCAGCCGACGCCGCATAGCGCCAGCCTTCCAGCGCGCGCATCACGGAACGTTCGAAAACGCCGGCGGGAGAGGCTTCGACGACTTCAACGCCGTCGATCGCGCCGTCCGGCGTCACATTATAGCGGACCACCACATGGCCCTCGATTTCACGGCGCTGCGCCGCGCGCGGATAGTCCGGCGCCTCACGCTCAACCAGCTCACGATCATTGGCGGCGAAAGCCGGCGCAGCCGACAGACCCGCAGCAACAGCAACCGCAGCGAAAACACCCAGATACTTCTTCATGGTCACACCCAACCCTGATTGTTGACAGCCGCCTTTTTGCGGCCTGACATTGAACAATCCCGGTGCGTTCGAGCGTTCTTCCGCCCTTGTTCACACACCGTGATGGGGAAGTTATGCCCGAAGAAAATTTCTGTTCGCTTAACGCGAGAAGTAAATTGCAGGTGGCTGAAATTATTAAGGAAAACTAGGTTCCTAAACTCATTCAATTTATATGGTTAACATCGTTTGCAACCCTGGGGCGCTAAGCGGATATGTGAATGGGATGCCCCAGCGCCGCAAGCGCGCTCTCGGCGAAGCCCTCGGTCAGCGTGGGGTGCACATGGATGGCGCCGGCGATGTCTTCCAGACGCGCACCCATCTCCACGGCCAAGGCGAATTCGCCTGACAATTCGGAGACATGCTTGCCCACAGCGTGAATGCCGAGCACAACATGGTCGCTGTCGCGCGCGGTGACCCGCACGAAACCGCCGTCCGCGCCGCCTTCCATGGTCAGCGCCCGGCCCGAGGCCGCCAGCGGGAATTTGCCGGTGATGACCTCTTCGCCTTTGGCGCGGGCTTCATCCGGCGTCAGGCCGACCCCGACCAGCTCGGGCTCGGTGAAGCAGACCGCGGCGATGGACACCGGGTCAAAGCGGCGGCGATGCCCGGCGATGATTTCCGCGACCAGCTCGCCCTGCTTGGTCGCCTTGTGCGCCAGCAAGGGCTCACCGACCAGATCACCGATGGCGTAGACGCCGCGCATGCCGGTGCGGCATTGATCGTCGACCTTGATGAAGCGCCCGTCCATCTCAAGGCCCATGGCCTCCAGACCCCAGCCTTCAGTGACCGGGGCCCGGCCGACTGCGACCAGGATTTTGTCCGCCTTGATCTGCTGGGCCTCGCCCTTGGCGTCTTCGTATTCCAGATAAGTCGCGCCGTCTTTCTCCACGACCTGCCGCGCGCGCGACTTCAGGTGCACAGCGACCTTGTTTTTCTTCAGCCACATCTGAACCGGGCGGATCAGCTCCTTGTCATAGCTCGGCAGCACCGTGTCGAGCGCCTCCACGACGGTGACGTTGGAGCCCATCTTGCGAAAGGCGATGCCCAGCTCCAGGCCGATATATCCGCCGCCCACGACCACCAGGTCTTCCGGCAATTCGGTCAGCTCCAGCGCTTGGGTCGAACCGATCACGGCGCTGCCGAACGGCAGGGACGGGATTTCGACTTCCTTGGAGCCGGTGGCGAGGATGACGTTTTCGGCCTCAATGCGAAGGGTTTGGCCGTCGGTGGTCTCCACCACGCAGGTTTTGGCGTTCTCAAACGTCGCCCAACCGGCGACCGCCTCCACCTTGGCGGCTTTCAGCAATTGGCCGACGCCCTTGGTCAGCTTGCCGACCACGCCGTCTTTCCAGGTGGTCAGCCCGCCCATATCAAAGCTCGGCGCCGCGCTGAGCGAGATGCCCATCTCGGTCTTCGCCGCGCTATGGCGCATCTCTTCGAATTTGGAGGCGGCGTGAATGAAGGCCTTGGAGGGAATGCAGCCGCGATTCAGACAGGTTCCGCCCAGCCCATCCTTGTCCACGATGACCGTGTCCAGGCCCAGCTGTCCTGCGCGGATCGCGGCGGGATAGCCGCCCGGTCCGCCGCCCACGACGAGAACCTGGCATTTGCGAATATCGGACATGGCGAACCTCCCGGGGCGCGAGCTGAATGTCGCGGCGGGTTTAGCGGCTCGCGCCCGTCAGGAAAAGAGCTGCGCTGAGGCCCGCCTACCGCAGGAAGGGCAGCAGGCTGACCTGGCTTAAGGACGCGAAGGTGCGCGCGGACACCTCAACGGCGGTCTGCGCCTGATTGAGGCGGCTGGCGGCCTCAGCCATGTCGGCATCCTCCAAGTCGGCGATCATGTTGGTGAGATAATCGTCGCGCTCGCGGTGGCCGCGCAGGCTGGCTTCGATGCGCGCCTGCTTGGCGCCGTTCTCGCCCATGGCGTCATTAATGGTCTCGAAAGCGGCGATGACCTGGGTGATCTCACCGCGCAGGAACGCCTGCTGGGCCGGGGTGACCGGGCCGTCGAACGGCCCGTTCGGCCCGGCGTTGAAGTCCGCGATTCTTTCAATTGACGCCATCAGCCCGCCGACGACTTCAAACGCGGTGCGGTTGATCTCAAGCGTGGTGTCTTCATCGATCCGCGTCGTCTGACGCCGACCGGTATTGATGAAAACATCGGTCACGTCGGGCACCGCGGCCTGCAGATCCGCCAGGCTGGAGGCGCTGATCGGGGCCACATCCGTGCGCACGCCGGAAAACACGAAGGAGCCGGCGAATTTGGTGTTCAGAGCCGCCAGGCTCCGGTCAAAGGCTTCCTGCACCTTATTCATAAGGGCGGTGCCGTCCGCCGTGGTCAAAGCCTCGCGCAACTCGCTCGCGGCTTCGGACAGCTCGCGATAGGCCAGGTCCTGCACCTCCAGGCGGGAGGCCAAACGTTCATTGCTGTTGATGAAGGTCTCGGTGCGCACCTGCGCGCCGCGCGCCGTCATCAAGGTCTCCGCGGTATGCGCATAGCCTTTCAAGTCAGGCGCCTTCTTGCCGCTGGAGAGCTGATCCCGCGCGTCGAAGGCTTCACGCTGGGCGCGCATCAGATCCATCAGGGCGGATTGTGAGGCGGCTTGAGTGGAGATACGCATCGCTTCGTCCCTTAGACGATGTTCAACAAGGTGTCGGTCATTTCCCGCGCGGCCTGAAGCAGGCGCGCCGACGCGTTATAGGCCTGCTGATAGAGCGTCATCCGCGCGAGCTCTTCGTCCAGATTGACGCCTTCCACATCGCTGCGCTTCTGGTCAGCGGCGGCCTGAACCGACTGCGCGGCGATGTCCGCGCGTTCCGCCCGCGCCGCCCGGGCGCCGACATCGCCGGCGAGCCGCGCGCCGAATTCCTCAATGCTTGCAAGACCGCCTGCAAGGCCCCCAGCGTGGTCGAAGGTCCGCTTGGACGTCATCGCCGCGACCAGATCCTGACCGCCGCGATTATCGCCTTCGAAAATCACCCGCTCGGTCGGCAGGGTCGCAGCGTTCACGTCAAGACGCGCGAAGGCCAGGCGCGAAGAATCCGCACGGATCTCCGGGGCCACTTCAAGATTTTCAGCCCGGCTCATCCGCGCAGCGTCGCCCAGGCCGAAGAGCTGGGAGAAGGCGACGCCGCTGCCGGTGCGCACGGTGGAATCGCTGGCGATCTCGACAGCATACTGCTCATAGCCCGCCGCCGGCGTGAAATTGAGACGGCCGCTCGCGTCCAGAGCGAAGCTGCCATATTGGCCAATGCCGGTGACCGTGCTGTTGATGGCGTTGAGCTGATCCACGAAGGTCGCGCCGGTCACCGGGATGGTCACATCCAGCGCACGCCGGCTGTCCGGCGTCATGACCTTGAATGCGATCTCCCCTCCTGGAGCGAACTGGTGAAAGCTGCCGGCGTTCAGGCCGGTCTCAAAGAAGCTGGGCCGCGCCGCGTCAACCAGATCATTCAAGCCGAAGAAGTGCGCAAACCCCCGCCCGCCGATGGACGCGGGATTGGCGTCATCCTGCACCACGGCGACCCCGTGCGCGGGGTTGGTGGCGGTGATGGTCAGCCGGCCGTTGACGAAGCTGGCGGTGGCGTCGCCGGCGAA
Source organism: Oceanicaulis sp. BBD 1991-10 (assembly GCA_001657295.1). GTDB lineage: Bacteria > Pseudomonadota > Alphaproteobacteria > Caulobacterales > Maricaulaceae > Oceanicaulis. The sequence continues at coordinate 54,722 of LYSW01000001.1, forward strand.
GGCGGCGGTCAGCTGAGCGGCCAGATCGAAGACCAGATTCGCCGTGGTGCCGTCGACGGTGAAACCGGCCGGACCCGCTTCGACCTCGACCGCGCGCACGAGCACGCCGTCCGCGGTCGTGATCGCGACGCGGGCGACGCCGGACCCGGTGACGATATCACTGGATTCCAGCCCGGTCTGTCGGCCCTCGAGCGCATTCGGCGGCGGATAGGACGTGGCGTTGTTATGCGCCGCGTTCAGGCCGTCCGCCGCCCCGGCGGCGAACTCGGCCAGCGCGCCGGCGATGGCGGGCAACTCGACATCGCGCAGATTGATCAGCCCGCGCATCTCCCCGGACCCGATGGCGGGCGTCATGTCCACCGTGGCGCCGGAAGCGGAGACCACGGCGGTGATTTGACCGTAATCCACGCCATAGGCGCCGGTGCCCGCCGGCGTGTATTGCAGCTCCAGGCGCGAATTATCCAGAAGCGCCGTGCCGTCACCGGTGCGCACGAAGACGCGCCCGTCCGCCTGCACGTCCGCGCGCACGTCCATATAGGTCGCCAGCTCGTTGAGCAGCTCTGATTGACGGTTTGCGGTGCCGGAGGTGTCGGCCGCGCTCGCGTTCAGCCCCTGAGCCTCCGAATTCAGCAGCTGCATTTCTTCCAGGATCTCATTGACCCGCCGCACGGCGGAGCCAAGGCGCGCGTCGGCTTCGTCACGCATCGTGCGCACCTCAGCCGACAAGCGCTGAGCTTCGTCGAAGAAGCTTTGAAGATCGCTGGCCGCCGACAGCCGGGCGACCCGCTCCGCGCTGTCCGCGGCCGCCGATCCCAATGAGGCGAAGGCCTGATTGAGGCGGCCGAACAGCGCGCCGGCGTCGTCTGGGGAACCGAATTGGGCCTGCAGGCGGTCCAGCGTCGCCGCGATGGCGCCGGCGGCGGAGGCGTCGGACGCCGCCCGCAGCGAAGCGGCCTGCAGATATCGGTCAGCGACCCGCTGGACACCGAGAATTTCAACGCCCATGCCCTGGCCCGCGGCGTTGCGGGCGGCCTGGTTGATCTCGGTGCGCGCATAACCCGGCGTGTTGACGTTGGCGACATTGTTGGACGCCGTGCGCATGCCCAGCTGGGCCGCCTGCAGGCCGGAGAGCGCATTGCCGACAATTCCGTTCAGCGCCATGTCACGCCTCCCTTGGCGCATAAGGGGCGCATCCTGCCGGGCGCCCGGCAAAGCCTGCCGTACGGACTCGCCGCCCGAACATTGTGAAGATCACGGCAAGCCGAGACGTAACCAGCTGTATTCAATGCGCTTTCCATTCCAACTCCAACGGAATGCAGACGCGCGTCTGCGAGAAGTCACAGGTCAACAGCGCAAAGCCCGGGCCAGTTTTCAACGCGCCTCCCCGGGCGGAAATTTGCGCCGCGTTCGACCGGCAGAGTCTGCCGCTTGCCGGCGATTAACAGGTCTGAACGAAACATTACCTATTGAAAAAATTAGCTTATTCAGATCAGCGCATTTGGCGCGGCGCTTGCAGACCCATGGCGTGCGGCGCCGGGCGAAAGGCCCTGGCGATCCGACACGCGGCAAAATGCGCGCACTCCAGATAATTCGTCCTCCTTGAAGGAATCCGCGCATGCCGAGTCCGGCGACGCCCTTTGCCATCCTGACGACGCCCCAGACCGGCGCGGCGCGGGCGCCCGCGCCTGCTGAGGACGTCGCGACCGGTGACGCGGCCGGCTTCGAGGCGTTGCTGGGCGAGGAAACGGCGCAGCAGGCGGCGCAATCGACGGACGCCGAACCGGGCCGGCCGGGAGGCGAGGCTGAGACCGGACCCGCGCGCAAGGCGGGGACGGTCGCTGAATCCCCTGACGCGCCTGCGGACATTGAAGCGGCGCCGGTTCAGCAGCCGATTGCGCCCCAGGCGCGATCGCTCGGCGCGCCGGCCGCGGACGCCGTCACACCCGCGCCCGCAGACGCCGCCGATCAATCCGAAGCGCCTCGCGCACCGCAAACAGGCGAAGACGCCGCCGCCCAACAGCGTTTCGCTGCTCAAGCCGCGGACGAGACCGGCGCCCTGCGCGAGGCTGTGCGGTCCGATGCAAGCGCCAGCGCGGCTCCAAACGGCGCCGGCGCCCCGGCCGCGGCCGAAGCCGCGGCGTCGGCGGCGGACCCTGCGGACACCCCAAATACAGACATGGCGCCGGCGGCCAATCCGGTGGCGAAGCCCGGCGGCGCGCCCAAGGCAGAGCCGCAGGCCACGCCGCCGAAGAGCAGTGCGCCGGCGTCCGCGCCAGCACAGCCAATATCCGCGCCGGCGTCCGACCCGGTCGAATCGCCGGACATGGCGCCGGCGCAGACCGACAAGGCGGCCAAGCCGGCGCCGGCTGACGGCGAATCCATCCTCCGCGACGGCCGCGCGGCGTCCGAGCGTGCGCCGGGCGACATGCTGCGCGCCGCGATCAAGCCGGAGGCCGGCAAGGCGACCGGCGGTTCAACCGCGGACGGTCCGGCGCGCACGGTCGTCGACGGCAAAACGGCGGCCGCTCACACAGCGCCGTCCGGCGCAGCGCCGGCCGCGCCGGCGGCTTCTGCATCACCGGCCAATCCGGCCGCCGCCTTCATTCAGGCGCCGATCTTTGATCTCAGCCTGAGCCCGCTCGCCGCCCAGATCCTGGGCGATGCGGGCGCCGGCGAGCTGACATTGGACCCGGCGTTGACCAAGACTGAGTCCGGTCTGGACCCGGCCGCGCTGCGCCTGGACGCCCGAACAGAGATGCGTTCGGCCTCCACGCTGCAATTCGCCCAGGGCCCGCGTTTCACGCCGCATAGCGCCCAGACCCTGGCCGCCCAGATCGCCCAGCGCTTCTCCGACGGCGCGCGCGTATTCGACATTCGCCTCGACCCGCCGGAGCTCGGCCGCGTCGAGGTGCGCCTGGAGGTGGGCTCGGACAACTCCGTACGCGCTGTCCTGGCCGCTGAGCGCACTGAGACTCTGGCGGAGTTGCAGCGGTCGGCCCGTGACCTGGAGCGCGCCCTGGCTGAAGCCGGGCTGGAGCTCGGCGAGAACGCTCTGTCCTTTTCCCTGACCGATGACGGCGCGCCTGGCGAGAGCGAGGCTGACGGGTTCAGCGGCGCGGCGCCGGTCTTTAGCGAAAGCGATGCGTTAGAGGCCGGCGACGCCCTGGCCGCGCCTGTCGCCTCTTATGGATTTCTTCTAGCCCGGGCCGAACGCCTGGATGTGAGCGTGTGATGTTTGAGCTTAATCCCATCGGAACCGCGCTGCCGAACGCGACCGGTCCCACCGACACCGCCGGCGCGGCGGCGGATCTGGCCGATAATTTCGACACCTTCCTGACGCTTCTGACGGAGCAGCTGCAAAATCAGGATCCGCTCAACCCGATGGATTCGCAAGAATTCGTCGGTCAGCTGGTGCAGTTTTCCAGCGTGGAGCAGCAGATCAGCTCCAACCAGTCTCTGGAAAGCCTCCTGGCGCTGCAATCGGCCGACGCGCGCATGTCGGCGACGGAATTCGTCGGCCGCAATGTGACGGTGTCCACGCCGAACCAGGCGCTCGCCAACGGACAGGCGGCTTGGACCTATTCGCTGCCGCGCGGAGCGGAGACCAGCGAATTGATGATCACGGACGAGCGCGGCGCGGTGGTCGCCACGCTGCCCGGCGAGATCGCCGTCGGCGAGCACGCCGTCAGCTGGGATGGCCGCACCAACGCCGGAAACACGGCGCCGGACGGCGTCTACACCCTCAATGTGATCGCCCGCGACACAGATGGCGCGGCGATCGATGCGAATGTGCGGATCACCGCCCGCGCCACCGGCGTGGAGATGATCGGCGAAGAGGTCATGGTCGAGATCGGCGCGCTGCGCGTGCCGGCCGGCAATGTGATTGCTGTGCGCGAGAGCGTCAGCTGACGTGAACCGGCGCGGATGGTGAAACCGTCTGCGCTAACCGGAAGCTTCAAGCGTGCAGGAGGCGGCGCTTGAAGCCTGACAACGGCAAGAAAGAGAAAAACGGGAGACCGGGATGAGCATCAACTCAGCATTGGCCGCAGGGGCGTCCGGCCTGGTGGCCAATTCGTCCGCTCTGGCGGCGATTTCGGACAATATCGCGAACGTGAACACGGTCGGCTACAAGCGGGTCGAGACGGTGTTCACGCCGAATTACAAGATCCGCGGCGGCGGCGAAATCCGCTACGCCTCCTCGGGCGTCGCCTCGAATTCGCGCCTCGACGTGAATTCGGCCGGCCTGCTGAATCCGGGCTCGTCGCCGACCGATATGGCGATCGACGGCGCCGGCTTCTTCGTGGTGCGGCCGACGCCGAGCAACGCGTCCGGCGCGGACGCGGTGCTGTTCACCCGTTCCGGCAGCTTTGAGACCGATAATGAAGGCTTCCTGCGCAATGACGCAGGCCAGTATCTGTTCGCCTGGCCGGTCCAGGCCGACGGGTCGGTCAGCCTCAACCCGTCCAACCTCAACGAACTTGAGGCGGTGAATCTGTCCAATATCGGCGGTACGGCCCAAGCCACCAGCTCGGTGCGCATCAACGCCAACCTGCAGGCCAGCCAGGCGATCTCGCCAGCCGCTGCAACCTACGCCGCCGGCGCTTCGGCGACCAATATGGCCTCCGGCGGGGTGACGCCGGACTTCCAGCGCACGATCCAAGTCTACGACACCCAGGGCGGCGTTCGCTCCATCACCTTGTCGCTCCTTAAGTCCACCACCGCCAATCAGTGGCATGCCGAGCTGCATGTCGTGCCGGCGAGCGACGTAACCACCGGCGCCGGCCTGATCGATGGTCAGATCGCCACCGGCGTGCTCGCCTTCAACACCGATGGCGAAATCGACGCGGCGGCCTCGACCCTGCCGACGACGTTGAGCTTCCTGGGCTCCAACAACGTGGCCGCGCTGGGCGCGACCGACGTGCAGTGGGCCGCCGCCACCGGCGTGGGCTCCCAATCGATCACGCTGGATCTTGGCGCGTCCGGTTCGCCGGGCGGCATGACCCAGTTCGACAGCCCGTCGACCCTGAACTCCACCGTCGCCGACGGCGCGATCTTCGGCGCCTTCGCCGGCGTCGAGGTGAGCACTGACGGCTTCATCTCCGCACGCTTCACCAACGGCGTCGTGCGTCAGATCTACCAGATCCCGGTCGCCACGGTGTTCAATCCGAACGGCCTCGCCTCGACCGGCGGCGCCAGCTTCCAGGTCACCGACGATAGCGGCGCCTTCACGCTGAATGCGCCGGGGCTGGGCGCATCGGGGACGATTTCCTCGGCGACGCTGGAGAACTCCAATGTCGACATCGCCACGGAATTCGCGGATCTGATCATCACCCAGCGGGCCTACTCGGCCTCCTCGCGAATCATCACGACGGCCGACGAGATGCTCAATGAAGCCATCCAGATGAAGCGATAAAGCTGACGCCTTTCCCGCCGTCCCACGGCAATCCTTGACCCCGGCGCCTCAGCGCGTCGGGGTTAATTTTGTCTAAAGGGTTGATTTAGCGACAGTTTACTCTGGCCTTTAGAAGTTTTCTAACACCAGTCGCGTATAACTCCCCCATCAAAGGCGCGCACCAAGACGCGCCTTGCATAAAGGATGGGTCGGATGGAACGTCGAGCGAAGAAAGAGAATTACGTGATCGGGCCGGACGGAAGCCCGCTCACGATCGCGGATTTGCCCAGTCCGGACACCCGGCGCTGGGTGATCCGCCGCAAGGCCGAAGTCGTCGCGGCTGTGCGCGGCGGGCTTTTGAGCCTGGATGAGGCCTGTGATCGCTATCGCCTGACCGTCGAGGAGTTTCTCTCCTGGCAGCGCGCGATCGATCGCCATGGCCTGGCGGGTCTGCGCACCACGCGCATCCAACAATATCGTCAATAGCTTGCCCGCCCCGCCCTTGGCGGGTCCGGCGTGAAGCAATGATGTTAAGCGGGCATGCGCTCTCCCCGGCGCGTGCCCGCAGTGCGTTCTGATTCAAGCTGTTAAGAGCTCGTTTACGCGGGCGGTGGGAAAACTTTGCCTAGTTGGCGGCGCGTGACGGCCGCCAGCCTTGCTGTTTTCCGCCGGGGGTCCTTGCGTCGCCGTGAACGCCTTCATTGAACAACTCGCCCGTTTCGGCTGGGGCCGGCTCGCCGCCATCTTCGGATTGACCGGCGGCGCCGCCGCGGCGCTGGTGTGGTTCACCCTCGCCATGAACGGCTCCAATCAGGCGCTGCTCTTCTCCGGTCTGGCGCCCGCGGACGCGGCCTCCGTCACCGAACGCTTGGATCAGGCCGGCATCGGATATGAACTCGGCGACGGCGGATCGGCGGTCTATGTCTCAGCCAGCGATGTCGACGCCGCGCGCATGCGTGTCGCCTCCGGCGGCGCGCTCGGCTACGGCTCGGTCGGTTACGAGATTTTCGACCAGACCGACGCGCTGGGCACCACGAGCTTCGTTCAGAACGTCAACGCACGCCGGGCGCTGGAAGGCGAGCTGGCGCGGTCGATCAACACGCTCGCGAATGTATCCGCGGCGCGCGTTCATCTGGTCCTGCCCGAGCGCCGGCTGTTTTCCCGCGACGCCCAAGAGCCCTCCGCCTCAGTGGTGATCTCCACCAATGGTCAGGTGGCCTCCTCTCATGTCGCGACCATTCGCAATCTCGTGGCCACGGCGGTGCCGGGATTGTCGCCGACCCGGATCACCCTTGCAGATGACACCGGCCGTCTTCTGGCCAGCCCGACCGATGAGGACGCGGTGAGCTCAGCCGCGCTCGAAGACCGCCGCGCGGACGTCGAGGAGCGTCTGCGCTCGCGCATTCTCAACATCGTCGAGGGCGTGGTCGGACCGGGCGCCGCGCGCGTTGCGGTGACTGCGGAGCTGGACCGGGAAAGCACCACCAGCACCTCGCTGGTCTATGATCCCAACGCCCAGGTCGAAATCAGCCGCCGCGAAGAGACTCAAAACAGTCAGGAGCCGGTCAATGACGGCGCGGTCTCCGTCTCTGAGAACCAGCCGGAAGGCGGCGACGCCGACGCGGCCGCGCCCCAGCTGGCGACCAACGCCAGCGAGATCACCGAGCGCAATTTCGAGAATTCCTCCACCCAGACCACGACGGTGCGCGAGGCGGGCGACGTCTCACGCTTGTCCGTTTCGGTCGTGGTCGACGAGATCGCCACGCGCGCCGAGGACGGCGGCTTCACATTCGAACCGCGAAGCGAAGCGGAGCTGAACCAGATCCGAGACCTGGTGGCGGCGGCGGTCGGCTTTCCCCTCGCGGCCGACGCCCGCAGCGCCGACCAGATCCTGCAGGTCGCGCAAATGCGCTTCTCGCGCCCCGACCTGTCGCTGGGCACGCCGGCGCCGACCGGCTTCTCGCTGGCGAGCCTTGACTTCATGCGGATCGCTGAGATCGCGGTGCTCTTCATCACGGCCGTGCTGATCATCTTCCTGGTCGCGCGTCCCTTGATCAAAGGCGCTGTGAGCGGCGGCGCGCCGGCGCTGGCCGGACCGGCCGCCACGGCCGGCGTCGCGGCGCTGCCCGCAGCGGCGCAGGCGGCCTTGCTGCCGGAATCCGGCGATGGTCCGGCCATGTTGCCGAGCGCGGAAGGCGAGGAAGACGATAATATCGACATCGCCCAGATCGACGGCCAGGTGAAGAAGTCCTCCCTGCGCAAGGTCGCCTCCCTGGTCGACCAGCACCCCGATGAAACCGTGAGCATCCTGCGCACCTGGATGCATGAGAACGCGTCATGAGCCGCCGCGGCCGAAAGATCGACGATCCCAGCGAGCTGGCGGGTCCTGAAAAGGCCGCCGTGCTCCTGCTCGCGCTGGGCGACGAGCAGCGCGGCGTCTGGGAGCAAATGGACGACGAGGAGATCCGAGTCGTTTCTCAGGCCATGGTCGGCCTGGGCAATGTGACCGCGAATGCGGTGGAAAAGCTCATCATCGAGTTTGTCGGCTCGATGTCCTCTACCGGCTCCATCGTGGGTTCGGTCGAGCAGGCCCACCGCGTGCTGACTTCTTTCCTGCCCGAGGAAAAGGTCGACCAGATCATGGAGGAGCTGCGCGGTCCCGCAGGCCGGACCATGTGGGACAAGCTGGCGAATGTGAACGAAGTCGTGCTCGCCAACTATCTCAAGAATGAATATCCGCAGACCGTCTCGGTCGTGCTCTCGAAGGTGCGGCCCGAGCACGCCTCGCGGGTGCTGGCCGCCCTGCCCGAGGACTTCGCCCTTGAAGTCGTGATGCGCATGCTGCGCATGGAGCCGGTGCAGCGCGAGATCATCGAGAAGATCGAAGAGACGCTGCGCAATGAATTCATGAGCAATCTGGCGCGCACCTCCAAGCAGGACAGCCATGAACTCATGGCCGACATCTTCAACAATTTCGACCGCCAGACCGAGAACCGCTTCCTCGCCAGCCTGGAAGAACGCAATCGCGACAGCGCGGAGAAAATCCGCTCGCTGATGTTCGTCTTTGAAGATCTCGGCAAGCTGGATCCGCAAGGCGTCCAGACGCTGCTGCGACAGGTGCCCAAAGACCAGTTGGGCCTGGCGCTGAAAGGCGCCTCGGACACGCTGCGCGACATGTTCTTCTCCAACATGTCCGAACGCGCCGCGAAAATACTGCGCGAGGATATGGCGGCCCTTGGGCCGGTGCGTCTGAAGGATGTCGACCAGGCGCAGCAGGCCATGGTGAACCTGGCCAAAGACCTCGCCGCCAAGGGCGAAATCCTCATCGCCGACGGCGGCGGTGAAGACGAGCTGATCTATTAGGAGGCGGTGAGATGAGCAAAGCCAAACCCTTCGCCTTCGACCGCGAGTTCGCGGCGGACGGCACCGTCCTGCGCGAGGGCGAGAAGATCCGCCGGGTGCTCACCGAGGATGAGGCGCAGGCGCTGGTCGCAACCGCCGCAGAGCAGGCGCGCATGACCGAGGAGGCCGATGCGGCGCGCGCCAGCGCGGAAGCCTTGCGTCAGGTGAGCGCAAAGCTGCAAGCGCTGCTCGCAAGGCTGGATGCGGAAAGCGAAGCGCTGCGGGAAGATGCCGCCCGCCTGGCGGTGGCGGCCGCGCACACCATCGCCGGCAAGGCGCTTGAGCAATATGGCGCGGACACGGTCGAGGCTTGTGCGAAAGAAGCCCTGACCGATTTGCGCGCCGAACCGCGCATCGCGGTTCGCGTGGCGCCGGGCCTGGCGGACCCGATCGCCGAACGGCTTTACGCCTTCGCCGAAGCGGAAGGCCTGGAAGGCGCCGTCGTGGTCCGCGCGGACACCGAAGTCGCTGCGGGCGATTGCGTGCTGGAATGGCGCGCCGGTGCAGTGGAGCGCACAGCCGCCGACATCGAAGCGCGGATTGCCGAAGCGGTGAACAACTGGCTCGCCAACCCCGAAGCCGCGGATGCGGCCGACGGCGGCGAAACCCATGCAGCCTGAGAAGGAGGCTGAGCGATGAGTGAAGACGATTTGAGCTTGCCGGATCTGGGTGCGGACGCCCCGGCGGCGCCCGATCCCGCCGGCATGCCGGCTCAGACGCAGGGTGAAGGCCCCCAGGCGCTGATTGAGGACGAGATTCGCACCGCCGTGGATCTCGCCCCGGTCTTCGACGTGCCCGTGAATATCTCGGCCGTGCTCGGCAAGGCCCATGTGGACGTGAACTCGCTGCTTCAGCTCACCTCCGGCTCGGTTCTGGAGCTTGATCGCAAGGTGGGCGAGGCCATCGACATCTATGTGAACAACCGCCTGGTGGCGCGCGGCGAAGTCGTCGTCGTGGAGGACCGGCTGGGCGTGACCATGACGGAAATCATCAAAGACGGGGACACGGGTTGATCCCCGCCCAGCTTGAACAAGGAAACTGAACGATGCGCGTTCTGATCGTCGGAAGCCTGGGCGGACAACTCTCCACCGCCACCAAGATCGCCATGGACCGAGGCGCCAAAGTCGCCCATGTCGACACCGTGGAGCAGGCCACAGCCTATCTGCGCGCCGGGCGCGGCGCGGACCTGCTCATGGTCGACGTCAATTTGGATGTCGGCGCGCTGATTGCGGCCAATGAGAAGGAGCGCATCACCGCGCCGGTGGTCGCGTGCGGGGTTGATGTCAGGCCCCAGGCCGCCGCCAGCGCAATCAAGGCGGGCGCCAAGGAATTCATCCATCTTCCGCCCGAGCCGGAGCTGATTGCGGCCGTCCTCGCCGCCGTCTCCGACGATGATCGCCCGCTGATCGCGCGCGACGCGGCGATGCTGGACGTGGTCCAGCTGGCCGAGCGCATCGCACCCGCGGAAGCCAGCGTCCTGATCACCGGCGAGAGCGGTGTCGGCAAGGAAGTCATGGCGCGCTTCGTCCATAAAAAGTCCAAGCGCGCGGCCAAGCCGTTTGTTTCGGTCAATTGCGCCGCGATTCCCGAGAACCTGCTGGAATCCGAGCTCTTCGGTCACGAGAAAGGCGCCTTCACCGGCGCGGTGGCCCGGCGCGTGGGCAAGTTTGAAGAGGCTGACGGCGGCACGTTGCTGCTGGACGAAATCAGCGAGATGGATGTGCGCCTGCAGGCCAAGCTGCTGCGCGCGCTGCAAGAACGCGAGATCGACCGGGTCGGCGGGACCAAGCCGGTGAAGGTCAATATCCGCGTCATCGCCACCTCCAACCGCGATCTGCGCAAGGCGGTGGCCGACGGCTCCTTCCGCGAAGACCTCCTATTCCGTTTGAACGTCGTGAATCTCGCAGTCCCGGCCTTGCGCGAACGTCCCGAGGACGCCCTGGCGCTGGCGGACCATTTCCTGAAGAAATACGCCAAGGCCAACGGCGTGGAGTATCGCCCGCTCTCCGAAGCCGCCAAGACGCAGGTCACCGCCCGCGACTGGCCGGGCAATGTGCGCGAGCTGGAGAACGCCATGCATCGCGCGGTGCTGCTGGGCGCAGGCGCGGAGATCACGCCGGACGCCATCCGCATGCCGGACGGCACGCCGTTCTCCGGCGGCGGCTCCATTGCGCAGACCGCGCGCACCGCGGCGGACGAGGCGATCAACCAGGTCGGCAAGACCGTCGCCGAGGTCGAACAGGATCTGATCCTCGACACGCTGGATCATTGCCTGGGCAACCGGACCCACGCCGCCAACATTCTCGGGATTTCGATCCGCACCCTGCGCAACAAGCTCAAGCTTTATTCCGACCAGGGCGTGACCATCCCCGCGCCCGGCGAAACCCGGGCGGCGGGGTGAGCTTGGATCTCCCCGACACCTTTCCTCCCCTGCTTGCGGGGGAGGTGTCAGCGGAGCTGACGGAGGGGGGCTTGCAGCGCTTCCGCTGTGCGCTCGCCTCCTCCGCCACTTCGTGGTCCCCCTCCCCCGCTTCGCAGGGGAGGAGAACATCCGGGCCGATAGGAACTCGTCATGGCTGACGCCCCCGCCTCCTCCAGCGCCGCCGGCTTCGACCTTGGCGGGCTCGGCAAACGCCTGTTGCGCGGCGACGTCGCCATGGGCGTGGGCGTGCTTGCGCTTCTGGTCATGCTGCTCTTGCCGATGCCCAAGGCGCTTCTGGACGTGGCCCTGGCGATCTCGATCTGTTTTTCGGTGCTGATCCTGATGACGGCGTTGTTCATCCGGACGCCGCTGGAATTCACAGCCTTTCCGGCGATCCTATTGATCGCGACCATGCTCCGCTTGGGCCTGAATGTCGCGTCGACGCGCCTCATCCTGTCAGAGGGTTCAACCGGCACGGAGGCCGCCGGCGACATCATCGAAGCCTTCGGCAATTTCGTGATGCAGGGCAATTTCGTCATCGGCATCATCGTCTTCATCATCCTGGTGATCGTGAATTTCGTCGTGATCACCAAAGGCTCCGGCCGCATCGCCGAAGTCGCAGCCCGCTTCACCCTGGACGCCATGCCGGGCAAGCAGATGGCCATCGACGCCGATCTGTCCTCCGGCCTGATCACCGAGGATGAAGCGCGCAAGCGGCGCAAGGAGCTGGAGGATCAGTCCAACTTCTTCGGCGCCATGGACGGCGCCAGCAAATTCGTGCGCGGCGACGCCATCGCCGGCATCTTGATCACGTCGATCAACCTGATCGGCGGCATGATCATCGGCGTCGCCCAGTCCGGCATGGCGTTCGGCGACGCCGCCAACACCTATTCCACCCTGACCATCGGCGACGGCCTGGTCAGCCAGATTCCGGCCTTGATCGTCTCGCTGGCCGCGGGCCTTTTGGTCTCCAAGGCCGGCGTTGAAGGCGAAGCGGATAAGGCGGTCTTCGGCCAGCTCTCCGCCAACCCGGCGGCCATGGGCATGGTCGGCGGCGCGGCGATCGCCGTGGGATTGCTGCCCGGCATGCCGCTCCTGCCCTTCCTGGCGCTGGGCGCAGGCGCGGGCGCGATGGCCTGGTTCGGGGCCAAGGGACAAAGGCGCGCTGCGGTGGAGGAGGCGGAAGCCGTCGCCGAAGCGGAGTCAGAAGCGGCGAGCGAAGCGGCCGAGGCGGAAGCGCCCATTGAAGACACCCTGCATATCGACGAGCTGAAAATCGAGCTGGGCTATGCCCTCTTGCCTTTGATCAATGATCTGGAAGGCCGCCGCCTGACTGATCAGATCAAGGCGCTTCGGCGTAATCTGGCGCAGGAGACCGGCTTCGTCCTCCCCAGCGTGCGCATCGTCGACAATATGCAGATGCCGGGCGAGCACTACGCCATCAAGGTCAAGGAGATGGATGCCGGCGAGGGCGAGTTGAAGCCCAGCCACATCCTGGCCATGGATCCCACCGGCGCCCAGGTCGATCTGCCCGGCCAGCATGTCAAGGAGCCCGCCTTCGGATTGCCGGCGACCTGGATTGAGGAAGGTCTGCGTGAAGAGGCCACCTTCCGCGGCTATACCCTGGTCGATCCGGCGGCGGTGCTGGTCACCCATCTCACTGAAATCCTGCGCGAAAACATGGCCGATCTGCTCTCCTATTCGGAAACGGAAAAACTGCTCGACGCGCTTCCGAAGGAACATAAGAAGCTGCTCGAGGACATCACGCCGGGCCAGATCACGCGGGCCGGGATTCAGCGCGTCCTGCAAAACCTCCTCAAAGAGCGGGTGTCGATCCGCGATCTCGCCGCCATCGTCGAAGGCGTCGCCGAGGCCTCCGGCGCGACGCAGAATCTCGACGCGGTGACCGAACATGTGCGCACGCGTCTGTCGCGCCAGATCTGCTACTCCAATCGCGGGCCGGACGGCGTCTTGCCGGTCCTGTCCCTGTCGCCGCAATGGGAGCAGGTCTTCGCCGAAGCATTGATCGGCGAAGGCGAACGCCGCCAGCTGGCGCTGGCGCCCACCAAGCTGCGCGAATTCGTGGCGATCGTGCGCGACGGCTTCGACCGCGCGGGGCAGGCCGGCGATGTGCCGGTGCTCTTAACAAGCCCGCAGATTCGCCCCTATGTGCGGTCTCTGGCGGAGCGCTTCCGGCCTCAGACCGTGGTGATGAGCCAGAACGAAATCCACCCCAGCGCGCGGTTGAAAACCGTGGGCCAGATTTAGGACCTGAGGCACCGTCATGCGCCTGCGCACCTTCTCCGGCCAGACCCTCGCCAGCGTCATGGCGGAGGTGCGGCGCGAGCTGGGACCGGACGCCGTCATCATCACGACCACAGACGCGCCGGGCGGCGGGGTGGAGGTGCGCGCCGCCGCCGAACGCGGCGCGGTGAGCCCCAAGGCCGAAGCCGCCGAGACGGCTCTGCAGCGCCGCGACCGCAAGCGCCAGCGCGATCGCGGCGACGAGGCCGACGGCATCAACCGCATCGCGCGCGCTTTGTGCTGGCATGAGATTTCCGAGACCGCGGCCGAAGCGCTGATTGAAAGCTGCGTGACGCTGGAAGACGGCGAGGCCACCGCCACCCTCGCCCGCGCGCTCGACCAGCGCTATGGCGTGCACCCCGTCGAGGCCGATCCGGGCCGGGCCATTTTGCTGGCCGGTGCGGCGGGCTCCGGCAAATCCTCCGCCATGGCCAAGCTCGCCGCCCGCGCCGTGCGTCAGGGCGTGATCCCCGTGCTGGTCAGCGCCGATATGCGCGCCGGCGCGAAGGAGCAGATGTCCGCCTACGCCAAGGCGCTCAATCTCGACTTTGAAGCGGTGGAAGGCCCGCGTGAACTGGCCGCCCTGATGGCGCGCCTGCCCGCCGGCCCGGTGCTGATCGACAGCCCGGGCATCAATCCGTTCGAACTGGACGATCTCGATGATCTGACCGATCTGGCCAACGCCGCGGACGCCGAAGTCGTGGCGGTGTGTGAAGCCGGATCAACAGCGGGAGACGCAGAGGACGCCGCAGCTCTCCTCGCCTCCGTCGGGGCCGGCCGCGCGATCATAACCAAGCTGGACACCGCACGCCGACGCGGCGCGATGATCGGGGTGGGGGAGGCCGGCCTGGCCTTCGCGCATATCTCCGCCTCGCCCTTTATCGGCGCTGGGCTTGCGCCCGCGACCGCCCTGCGCCTGGCGCGGGCGCTGTTGGAAGATGATGGATGGGAGGCCGAGATATGAGTTTGTCCCCGCACGCAGACGACGCGCCGCGCCTGGCCGGGCCGGTTCTCGCCATCGCGTCCGGCAAGGGCGGGGTCGGCAAAACCGCGCTGACTCTGGCCCTCGCCCAAGCCTTCTCCGCGCGCAAAGCCCGAACCCTGGTCGTCGACGCCGATTTGGGCATGGCGAATATCGATGTTCAGCTGGGCCTGAACCCCAAAGGCGATCTGTCCAGCGTCGTGGCGGGCTGTTTGTCGCTGGAGGAAGCGGTCAGCCCCGCAGCCGGCGGCGCGGACAAGCGCGGCGGCTTCGACGTGCTGGCCGGCGCCTCCGGGTCCGGCGCCCTGGCCGGGCTGGACACCGGCGCAGTCGGCCGGCTGGCGGCCGGCGTGACCGCCGCGTCCTTGAGCTATGAGCGCACATTGATCGATCTGGCAGCCGGCGCGGAGCGGTCCACCATCCGCATGGCGGCGGCGGCGGACGACGTGGTGATCGTCATCAATGACGAGCCCACCTCGCTGACCGACGCCTACGCCTTCATCAAGACGCTGCGCCTGCGCGATGAGGGCGCCGCGCCCTTCGTGGTGGTCAACAATGCGCCCGACGCAGACGCGGCCCGGCGCGCCTATGCGGTCCTGTCGCGGACCTGCCAGAGCTTTCTGGGCTTCACTCCGCCCTTGGCGGCCACGGTGCGCCGCGACGCGCATATTCCAGACGCCATTCGGGCTCAGATGCCGCTGAGCCAGCGCCATCCGGACTCCAAAGCGCTCAAGGATATCGCCGGCCTCGCCCGCGCCTTGGAACGCGGGGTCGAAACAGTCTAGGCTTGCCTCCTGCGTGCATTGCACCGCAGTGCAAGGCTTGGGGGAGCGCATGGGACAGAACGGGCTGGGCCTGTTATTCGCCGGATTCACGTTTTTCGACGTGTTGTTCATCACCGCCGCCGCTCTGGTGGCGGCGCTGGCGATGCGCCGATGGAGCCAGCTGACCGGCGCCGCGCTGATCGCCTACGCCGTCGACGTGCTGGTGCGCTTCTCCATGGAGTATCTGGCGTCCGGGGACGTGCCGGCGAATTTCGCCTTCGACCTGGCGCTCGCCCGCCTGGACATGCATGGCCTGGCGGCGACGGTGCGGCCGCTGATCTATTTCGGCGCCATTGCGTTCCTGTTCGGGCTGAAGCATCGCTACGGCGCGCGCTAAACGCCGAGCGCCGCCTGCACGTCTTTCGTCCAGCCCACATGCACAACGCCGCCCGCTTCAAGCACCGGGCGCTTGATCAAGGTTGGATGCTCGCCCAACAGGCCCGCCGGATCGCTTTGCGCCCGGCCGCGCTGTGTTTCATCCAGACCCCGCCAAGTGGTGGAGCGTGTGTTTATCAGCCGGTCTGATCCGGCGGCCTCCAGCCAGCCCGGCAGCTTGGCCGACAGATCCGCCTCGGCGCGAATGTCGATAAGGCTCACATCGCGGCCCGCCGCCGCAAGCGCCTTGAGCGCCGTCTTGCAGGCATCGCAGTTTTTCAGGCCATAAAGGGTCAATGAGCTCATCGGTCCACCTTGTGCGTTTCCAGCGTCGGCTTCATGACCAGTTCATCGGCCCAAGGCAAGGTGGCGACCGCATCGGAGGGACAAGCATGAAATGGGTATTGCGGATCGGTTCGGGCCTTCTGGGCGCGGTGTTGGTGTTCGTGATCGTGCTCGCAGGATGGTGGGCGGCCGCGACCCAGCTTGGCTGGCGCGACATGCCGGCCGGACCGGCGCCCGCCCGGAGCGAGGTCTATGACCCTCGGTTCGACGCAGCGGGTGAAGCGGCTGTCGCGGCGCTCGAACGGATGCGCGGCGCCCACGGCGTGCCTGGCGCGACCGCGGCCGTCAGCCTTGACGGCGAGCTGGTGTGGGCCGGTGCGGTCGGCTGGTCTGATTTGGAGGCGGAAACGCCGATGACGCCCGATGCGATCATGCGGATCGGATCGACCTCCAAGGCGATGACTTCGACCGTGCTGGCGCGCCTTGCCGATGCCGGGGCGCTGGCGATCACCGATACGGTCGCGGACCACGCCGCTCCGCTCAATCCGGACTGGGGGCCGCTCCAGCTCTACCGGCTGATGTCCCATACGGCGGGGTTTCCCGGCTATGAGGAGAACACCGATTTTCCCGACAGTATCGATACGCTGCGCATGCGCGGCAGCTATGCCAGCGTCGAGCAGGGGCTCAGCCTGGTGGATGAATCGGCGATGCTCCACGGGCATGGGGCGGCGTATCACTATTCCAGCTTTGACGTGAATGTCGCCGCCTGGACCGCGGTTGAGGCGACGCAGACCAGCTTCCCGGACTTGCTGCGTGCGAGCATCCGCGAGCCGCTGAATCTGGAAACGCCCCTGCCCGGCGATCACGGCGCGCCTCATCCCGACCAGTCGGTCTTCTACGAAATTCGCGGCGGCGATCAGGTCCGCGTCTGGCCGCGCACGGATGTCAGCCAGCGCTGGCCGGGGGGCGGGCTGGTCTCCCGCTCCCGCGACCTGGTGGTCATCGCCGGGGCCTGGCTGAAGGACGACTTCATCGCGCCGGACACGCGCGCGCTGTTCTGGACGCCGGTGACTTTGAACGACGGGTCGGTCAATCCGGAGAATTACGCGATCGGCTGGCGCGTCGGCGTGAACACGACGCGCTTTGGCGAGGACCGCCCCACGCCCTGGGCGCACCATGGCGGGGTGAGCCGCGGCGCGATGAGCTGGCTGGTGGTCTATCCGGATCTGGGGCTGTCCGTCGCGGTGAACATCAACACCAACACGGCTGAATTCGGCGACTTCGCGAGCGCTGAGCCGGAGATCACCCGGGCCTTCGCCGAAGCCGCAGGACGCGCCCCGGGCTAGCCGAACAGCGCCAGCAGATTGCGGACGCCGATCGCAAACAGGCAGATCGAGGCGAACAAAAACAGCGCGAAGCGCACGGGGATGAAGTTCACCATCGCCTGGAAGAGCGAGTGCGCGATCCGCAGCGCCACATAGCCCCAGGCCAGCGCCACATTGAGCGGGTCCGCAACGCCGACCAGATGGCTGTAGATGCACAAGGCGTAGAACAGCACCGGCTGCTCGTGCAGGTGATTATAATTGTCCGCGATCTGCCGGACCGAACGCGGCAGCACGTCCATCTCCGATTTCTCGCGCATCTTCGCAGCGTCGATGCCCGCCTTCTGCATCGCCGGAATGCGCGTGGCGTACATCCAGATCCACATCACCAGCGTCCAGCTGATCAGGATCAAGACCGGCGTCATCATGGATTGAAACATGCTCGTCCTCCCCCAGGGCGCAAGATGCGCCGCTTTTCGCCAAGCCTAATCCCGAGTCCGCCTGCGGCGCCAAGCCCGCCGCACAAGCCATCGCGCTTCCCCGATTGGAAATCGGTGTGCGCATTCTCCTTTTGAACCAGGTATTTATCACTCTATAGTTGCATATTCTTCCCCGCCAAGTTACCCTAAAGCCTGCATGGATAATTGAGGCTGGCCCTCAGGGGCCGGTCGTTTGGCTTGGGGGCCGCAGACCCGTGACGATCCGTTTTTCCTTGCTCGCAATTATTGGTCTCGCCGGCGCGGCGCTGCTCGCCGGCTGTGATGATCGAACCGCGCCCGACACTTCCCTCCCGCCGGATGCGACGGGCGGCGGCCCGCTCGCCGCGCCGGACCGCGGCGCCTATCTGAGCGATGCCGGCGGCCGGGTGGTGAGCGCCATCGAGGCCGGCGGTTCGCTGGAGGTGGGCGTCAACGGCCTGCAGGCCGGACGCGCCTATGATGTCGTTCTCACGCTCGAGGAGGAATTGATCTCATTCTCCCGCCTCGCCGCCGACGGCGAAGGCGTGATCGCGCCCTTCCATCTCTGGTTCCAGGGCGGCGTCGTGGGTTGCGCCGAGCGCGTGCCCGACGAGCTGGGACCGTTTCAGTTCCGCACCTTCGATGAGGCGGAAACCGCCATGGCGGGCCGTGAACTGACGCTGGCGGTCTATGAGGCGGGCGCTCAGCGCGCCGAAGCGGCCGCGCGGGAGCCGGTCATGCGCATCCCGGTGCCGGTCCTGCCCAGCCGGGCGCCGACGATTTATCCCTCGGACGCGGAAGGCTGCCTCATCAACAGTTCGGAGACCGGGACGAGCGACATGTATGTCAGCGGCCGCGGCTTCCAGCCCGGCCAGACGATCGAAGTCTCGGTGGTGAATAATCAGCGGCGCTGGCGGGTCGGCGACCCGGTGACGGACGTCACAGGCACGCTGGGCGGGCACGCCCCGGTGACCGCGCGCGCGGACGAGGCGGGCCGCTTCACGATTAATGTCTGGCCGCGCGACGCCCAACGCCGCGGCGCGTTCGACGTGATCGCCCGCCCGATCGACGCGGCGGGCGCGACGCCGGACGCCGGCGCGCCCCTGCGCGATATCGATTTCGCGCCCTTCGCCTCGGATACGGCGTTGATCCTCTTTCTCTATTATCCGCCAGGCAACGGCCAAATGGACATCGCCGGCCGGCCGGTCGGAGGCTTTCCCTATTTTGAGTTTTCCGACGCCTTCTCCCGGACGGGCGATCCGGTCTGGGGCGCGGTGGACCCCACCTATATCCCGGTCGGTCACGCCGCGGGGGACTACGCGGCCTATTATGTCGTCGACCACCGCGACGCATTGGGGTGGGGGGCGGACACCAGCCTGACCGACGTCACCGGCGTCGTCGAGATTCAAAGGGTCAAGGCCGGGTGCATCAACGGCACCGACCGCATCATCTGGAATGCGCCGCTGGTCAACGGCGCGTATGACGTGGTGGTCAATTTCGGCTCGACGCCAGCCGCGGCTCTCGCGGATTTTGTCGATGACTTCACCTATGACGCCGCCAGCGATTTTCTCGACGGCGGCGTGCAGGTGGGCTTCCGGGTCGGCGAAGACCCCTTCACGCCGGGCGCCTTCGATGTCGGGCAAGCGGTCTATAATTTTGAGGACGCGCTCTGGCTGTCAGACCGGGTCACCAGTCACTGGCGCGTCAACCAGCCTCCGGGCACGCCGACGGTCGATCTGCGCGCCGTCGTGCGCTACCCGGCGAGCTCCGCGGGGGTGGAGACGCCGGTCGCCCCGGGCAGTCATCCCATCTTCCTCATCCAGCATGGCAATCACTGGATTTGCGGTCCGGGCGATCTGACCAATCACGCCAGCTGCCCGGTGGCGAGCCGGACCCCGAACCACGAAGGATATATGAATCTGCTCGACCTTCTGGCGAGCCACGGCGTGATCGCCGTATCGATCGACGCCTTCGATCTGACCGGTCCGTATGAACCCCAATGGATCGAGGAGCGCGGCGATCTCATCCTGGCGCATCTGGAGTTCTGGGCTCAGCTGCACTCCGCGGGCAGCTACCCGGCCTATAGCGATCCGTTCAGCGGCCTGTTCAGCGGCGCCGTTGATTTCTCGCGCATCTCCGTCAGCGGTCATTCGCGCGGCGGCGAAGCCTCGGTGGCCGCCTGGTCGCGCGATTCCCTGAGACCGCCGGCGAACCAGTTCGATATCGGATCGGTCAGCTCCATCGCGCCGGTCGATGCGCTGGCCGGACCCGCGTATAATCTCAACGACGTGCCTTACTTCGTCATCCTGCCGGCGGCCGACGGGGACGTGGATAATCTGCAAGGCGCGCGGATTTATGACCGCGCCGGTCTGGGTGTCGACGCCATGAAGAGCGGCGTGCACATCTATGGCGCCAATCACGCCTTCTTCAATACGGTCTGGGCGATGACGGGAGACGAAGCGACCGTGCCGCGCGATGACTTCATTGCGGCCAACGACCAGCAGCGCCTGGGCGAATCCCTGCTCGCGGCATTCACCCGCATCCATCTCACGGGCGACACGATTTACGAGAACCTGATGCGCGGGGACATGCCCTTCCCGTCATTATCCGGCTTCAAGATTTACTATTTCCATCATGAAGCGAACAATCTGGTTCTTGAAACCGGCGCCGGCGCCGGCGCGCCGAACGGCGCCATTACGGCCGGCAGCGTCGCGGGCCCCTCGGTCCATGTCAGCACGGCGCTGGATATCGAGTGGACCGCGAACACGGCGCGCTACACCTATAACGCCCCCGGCACGATTGATGTGACCGGCTTCGAAGTGCTGTCCTTCCGCGCCTCCCAGACCCAAGGTGGGCTGAACGCCGCAGGAGATCTGGAGTTTCGCGCCGTCTTGAGCGACGGAAGCGATGAGCGCGCCATCTATACCGGCCGCTTCGACGCCATTCCCGAACAATATGACCACCCCGATTACGCATCCGACCACAGCGTGATGACCACGGTGCGCATTCCGCTGCACGCCTTCATCATCAATAATTCCAATGTGGACCTGACGGCGGTCGACAGTGTCGAGCTGCGCTTCTCAAACACCAGCCAAGGCGAGATCATCATCGATGACATCGAATTCTCCCGCTAAGCGCCGCGCCGCCCTGCCCGCCGCCCTGTTCGCCGCCGCCCTGCTGGCCGCCTGCTCCCAGGAGGTGGCGCCTCAACCTGCTCACGCAACGCCCAGCGCCGCGCCGGCGCCGGCGCTGGACCGCCCCACCGGCGAACCTGTGGGCGACGCCTTCCCCGATCCGGGTCGGTCGGTGATTGTCGAGGCCGTCGCGGAGGCGGTCTCGCGCGATGATGAACGTCTGATCGCCATCGTCCATCAGGACGATCTGGCCGGGCTGGAGCGCGCCTTGCTCTTCACGGTTCAGGTCGCAGAGCCCTTTGACGCGGTCGCCCGCACCGCCTCGCCGGTGATCGTGGTTGACGGAACGCCGCTGACCAACACCGTGCTGGGCCCGGAGCGTGTCGTCCTGCAGGCTGTCTGGCTCTCCCCGGGTCAGCGCGAGGGCCGCGTCCGGGTTCAGACCGGCTGGTTCGGATCTCTCGAACGGACGATCAGCGAGCCGGTCGTCATCTCGGCGCCGGGCGGCGGGCCGAGCCCGGACCCGCAATAGCCTGCGCCTGCCTGCACGACGGGCGACCACCCGTTGAGCGCGCCCGCCAATTAGCACTTGCACAATTGTGGTTTTCGCCGACCATGACGCCGGGGGCGTCTTGGGCGGCAGGCATATGGGGTCTCAACGGCTGACGAGTCTTTTCATCTGCGGCGCCGGTCATTCCGGCTCCACATTGCTGGGCATGGTGCTGGGCGGCGTGCGTGGCGGATTCTATATCGGCGAAGGCGCCAAGATCCGTTATCTCCACGACCCCCAAAAGCCCCTGCGCAAACGCGCCTGCAAGATTTGCGGCGAGGCTTGCCCGGTTTGGTCCGGCTTCGCCTGGGACGGCGCCGCGCCGCCGCACGCCGCCATCGCGGCTCATGTGGGCGCCGAGACGATTGTGGATTCCACAAAAGATCCCGACTGGATCACCGCCCGGGCGGAGGAGACCCGCGCCGGCGGCGGCGCGGCGGGTCTGGTTTTTCTGCAACGCGACGGGCGCGCCGTGGTCAATTCGCGGCTGCGCAAATATCCCGACCGGGACCCGGAGGCGCAGATCAATCAATGGGCCGGCCAGATGGCGCGCGCCCGCGCGCTTTTCGAACGCTTCGAAGGCCGCAAGGCGCAGCTTCGATATGAAGCCTTCGCCACCGCGCCGGAGCAAGAAATCCGCCGGCTCTGCACGTCGTTGGGACTCGAGTTCCGCCGCGACATGCTGGCCTTTCGCGCGCGCGACCATCATCCGCTGGGCGGCAATACCGGCACGCAATTCGTCGCCGCAGGTGCACGCCGCGCCGCCACGAAGAGCGGCTCCATCCAGCTGACCGATCGCACCCGCAGCTATTATCGCGACCATCCCGGCGACATCCGGCTGGATTTGCGATGGCGAGACGAGATGAGCCCGGAGCATCTGGCGCTGTTTGAAACGCGCGCCGGCGGGCTCAACCAGGATTTCAAATGGGATTGAAACCGTGACCAAGATTGATCTTGTTTTCCGCCAGATAGACGAGCGCACGCGCCAGGCGTCGCTGGAGCTGGCCAAACGCCATATCCGGCCGGACCGCGTGCATGTCATCGATGATGTACGCCCCTTCACCAAATGCGTCGAAGAGATGCTGAAGATCGATCATGACTGCGATTACGTGGTCTATCTCGACGCCGACTGCCTGGTCCTGGAAGACATGCGCGGCTTTATCGAGCAGTGCGACGCCGCCTATGTCGACAGCTATGTCAGCGATCGCTTCCGCGGGCGCATCCATTGCGGGGTGCACATCACCCGGATCGATCTGGTGCGCGCCATGGCGCGGGTCACGCCGCCCGACGACGACATGAAATATGTCCTGCGTCCGGAATCCCGATTGCGCAATCTGGCCATGAAGCCGCTGCGCATGTCCAAGCAATTCAGAAATTTCGACATCCTGCACGACTATTTTCAGTATAATCGCCACATCTTCATGAAGTATGCGCTGCGTGAATTGCGCAGCCGCACCCAGACCCAGCTGCACCGTCTGAAGTCCGCCATGAGCCGCTGGCCCGATCCCACCGGCGCGGGCGAGGTGGACGACTTCACCATCGCCCAGATCGCCGTGGACTACGCCCGCGGCCATGTCTCGGACGAAGCATGCCCGGCGGAGACCCACGCCTTCATCGAAACCCTGCCCGAGCGCGCGGACGCCGAGCTGGCCCGCCATGGCATCCGGGAAAAGGGCGACTTGTCGCTGGGGGATGTCGAAGCCTGGCTGAACGCCAATGAAGACCGGCCCTATTTCGGCAACAAACCGACCCGCTCGAAGATATTCGGCCTGGGCCTGTCGCGCACCGGAACGCGCTCCCTGACCAGCGCGCTGCAAATCCTGGGTTATGACACCTCGCACTATCCCATCGACGAGGACACCTATACCGAGCTGTCCAACGGCCAGTACGATCTCACCCTGCTGAAATACCATGACGGACTGACCGACATCACGACGGTTCCCTTCTATCAGCAGCTCGACAAGCACTATCCGGGCAGCAAATTCATTCTGACCGTGCGCGACAGGGAGGGCTGGCTGCGCTCCTGCCGGAACCACTGGTTCAACCGTCCGGCCTTCAAGGCGACCGAAGACCCGGATGACGAGGTGCACATGCTGATGCGCCAATTCCTCAGATCCTCCGTCTTTGGCTGCTACAACTTCGTGCCGGAACGCTTCACCTGGGTGTATGAGCGCCATGTCCGCGAGGTGATGAGCTATTTCAAAGACCGGCCGGACGATCTTCTGATCATCGACGTCTGCAATGGCGAAGGCTTTGAAAAGCTCGCGCCTTTTCTGGGCCGGGAGATTCCGACCGAACCCTTCCCGCACAAGGGCGCGGTGCTGTCTCAGCGCGTTGAAGCGGCGAGGGCCGCCAGCGCCGCGGCCGAGTAAGCCGTCAGGTTGCTCCTTTGAGCCCCCTGCCCGACACGCCGATCGAACCGCCGACGCTGCGTGAGGCGGCGGTCTATGCCGGGCGGGTGATCGGTCTCGCCTGGCGCACCGCGCCCGGCCTGATGGCGGTGATTGCGGGCCTGACCCTGTTCGCCGCCCTGGCGCCGGCGCTGGCGGCTTATCTGGGCAAGTTGATCATTGACGGCGTGCTCGCCGCCATCGCCGAACCTTCGGACGCGGCCCGCAACGCGGTGATCGTCTGGGTCGTGCTGGAGGCGGGCCTCTTAGGCCTGCTGCTGGCCGACCGCCGCCTGCTCGCCTTTCAAAAGCGCGTGCTCCACGCTCGCCTGGGCCAGGCGGTGAGCCGGACGATCTTCACCAAGACGCTGCGTTTTGACTTGCAGACCATTGAAGACGCCGCCGTTCAGCAGCAAATCCTGCTGGCCCGCCAACACGCCACCTCCCGGCCTTATGGCCTGGTGGTGCGCCTGGTCGAATTCGCTCAGCACGCCATCACGCTGATCAGCTTCGCCGCTGTGCTGGCGACGTTTTCGCCGTGGCTGGTGGGCCTGGTGGTGCTGGGCGGATTACCGCTATTTCTCAGTGAGAGCCGGTTTTCCGGTGCGGTCTTCAGGCTCTACACCGGCCGCACGCCGGAGATGCGCCAGCGCAATTATCTGGAAGGCTTGATGTTGTCGGACAGCTCCGCGCCCGAGCGCATCCACGCCCGCGCCGACGCCAATATATTCGCGCGCTATCAGCACCTGTTCGACTCGCTGTTCAGCGAGGATATGGCCGCCCACCGCCGCCAGGCCTGGCTGGGCGCAGGCCTGATCAGCGCCGGCAGCCTCGTCTTCATCGCCGGCAAGGTGTGGATCGTGCTCGCCGCCATATCGACGACGATCAGCGTCGGCGCCCTGACCATGTATGTCGCCGTGCTCAAGCAGGCGCAGAACACGGTCACGGCGCTGCTGACTACGCTCCATGGCGGTTATGAAGACCTGCTCTACGTCTCCAATCTCTACGCCCTGCTCGCCCTGCCGGAGGGCGCGGCGCCCGGGACCGCTTCCGAGGGCCCCGAGCCCGGCGACGGATATCGGCTGGAGCAGGTGAGCTTCACCTACCCCCTCGCCGAGCGGCCGGCCTTATCTGATGTCAGCATACATATTCCCGAAGGGATGGCGCTTGGGGTCGCCGGCGCCAACGGCTCGGGCAAGACGACGTTGGTGAAGCTTCTCACAGGGCTCTACACGCCCAGCAAGGGCCGCATCCTGCTCGACGGCCTGCCGCTGGCGGACTGGTCCCCTGACGCGCTTTACGCCCGCACGGCCGTGCTCTTCCAGCCGTTTCAGCGCTATCGCATGACCGCCGGCGACAATATCGCCATGGGCGAAGGCCTGCGTGACACCGACCCGGAGCGCCTGCGTGAAGCAGCGGTCAAAGGCCTCGCCCAGCCCGTGCTCGACGATCTGCCGGAGGGTCTGGACACCCGCCTTTCCCGGCAATTCCTCGATGGGCGCGAGCTGTCCGGCGGCCAGTGGCAGCGCCTCGCGCTCGCCCGCGCCATGTTGCGCACGAACGCCCGAACCCTGATCCTGGATGAGCCGACCTCGGCGCTGGATCCGGAAGCGGAAGGCGCCTTCATCCGCGCCGCCTCGGCGGACGACCGCACGACCATCCTGATCAGCCACCGCCTGGCAAACCTGCGCGGCTCGGACCTGATCCTGGTGCTGGAGAAAGGCGAAATCGTCGAACGCGGCGATCACGACACCCTGATGGCGAAGGACGGGCGCTATAAGGCGCTGTTCGACGGGCAGGCGGATTTTTACCGGGAGAAAGAGGACTAAGCCCTACTCCGCCGCCGCGCTTTCCGCAGCTTCGCGTTCGGCTTTCATCTTGGCGGCTTTGTCCTCCACCGCTTCAACGATGCGTTCGACCATGTCTTCATTGGAGACTTTTTCTTCCGCCGAACCGGCGAAATACAACATGCCGGCGCCCTTGCCGCCGCCGGTGAAGCCCAGATCGGTATAGGCGGCTTCGCCCGGCCCGTTGACCACGCAGCCGATGATGGACAGCGAGATCGGCTCGTGGACATGCTCGAGGCGCTCTTCGAGCATTTCGACCGTCTTGATGACGTCAAAGCCCTGCCGCGCGCAGCTGGGACAGGCGATGATGTTCACGCCGCGGGTGCGCAGGCCCAGGGATTTCAGGATGTCATAGCCGACCTTGATCTCTTCGACCGGATCGGCGCTCAAGGAGACGCGGATCGTGTCGCCGATCCCGGCCCACAGAAGCGAACCCAGCCCGATCGAGCTTTTCACCCCGCCGGTGCGCAGGGCGCCGGCTTCGGTGACGCCGAGATGCAGGGGCGCATCGGTCGCTTCAGAAAGTTGCTGATAGGCGGCGACGGTCAGGAAGACGTCGGACGCCTTCACCGAGATCTTGTATTCGTGAAAGTCGAGATCATCGAGGATGCGCGCGTGATCGAGCGCGCTCTCCACCATGGCCTCCGGGCAAGGCTCGCCATATTTTTCAAGCAGATGCTTTTCCAGCGAGCCGGCGTTGACGCCGATGCGGATGGCGCAGCCATGATCCTTGGCGGCCTGGACCACCTCTTTGACCCGATCCATGGAGCCGATATTGCCCGGATTGATCCGAAGGCAGGCCGCGCCCGCCTCGGCGGCCTCAATGCCGCGCTTGTAGTGGAAATGGATGTCGGCGACGAGCGGGACCCTGGCCGCGTCCGCGATTTTCTTGAAGGCGGCGGTGGACTCTTCGTCCGGGCAAGACACGCGCACGATGTCCGCGCCGGCCTCTTCAAGACGCCGGATCTGATTGATCGTGGCGTTGACGTCCGGGGTCGGCGTGTTGGTCATGGACTGCACGCTGATCGGCGCGTCGCCGCCGACCGCGACCGAACCCACATGGATTTGCCGGCTCTCGCGGCGGTCGATCATGCGCCAGGGACGGACCTGTGTGTGGGCTTCAACGCTCATCTTGCCTGCTCTTCAAGCACGGAACACCAAACAGGCTTCAGATATAGAGCCATTGGGGAGCAAGCGCGAGCGTTAGCGCTCAGCTGCGGCGTCGGCGCGCAGGGCGGCGAGGATGAATTCCGCCGCCGAGACATTATCCACCGCCTCGCCCTGTCCGCCCAGCGGGCCCAGCGGCCGGCCGGCCGCGCGCACCAGCACGGCGCCCGCGTCGGAGGCGGAAACGGTCAAACCCGGCTCATCGGGCGCGCGATAGACATCGCCGACATCCAATTCCCGCGCCGCCAGAATGCGGCCGGAGGCGTCGCGCACTTCGATCTCGACCGGCGCGGCGGCCTCCAGGGTCAAGGCGCCTTCGCTGATGGCGCTGGGCAAGGCCGACCAGATGGTTTCCGGCGTGGGCACGTTGAGGCGCGCGTCAGCGACCAGCGGCGCCTCATCGGACAAGAGCGCCTCGACCGGCGCGTCCACGCCCGCGAAGGCCTGGGAGCGGGAGAGATAATTGCCATACCAGCCCGCCGCGGCGACCACGCCGCCCAGGATCAGAACGGCGCCGACCATGCCGCGCGGCAGCTTGATCTCGCGGCGTTCCTGCGGCGCGGTCGGCGTGGCGCGCCCGGTATCGACTTCAACCTCGGCCTTGAACTGGTCGATGCAGGCGGCGGCGTCGAGGCCCAAGAAATTCGCATATGTGCGCAGATATCCGATGGCGTAGGCGCGCGACGGCAGGCCGCGCGGGTCCATCGTCTCCAGCGCATCGAGGAAATCGCGCTTGATGCGCGTGCGCGCCGCGGCCGAATCAAGGGTCAGACCGGCGCTGGTCCGCGCATGACGCAGCCGCTCGCCGAGACCCAGGCACGGGTCGTCCACCCCGACTGTTGCTTCGGAAAAGACAGCATCTACAGGCACATATGCACCTTCCGGCTGTTCGGCTTCCAGCTTACCCATGCTCTGTTCGGCCATGATGTGCGTCCGGTGACGCCCCCTCTTCGGGTGTGACTAATGCGCCTCACCGCAAGAGCATTCAATCAAATGATTGTAGAATTATCAACATATTCCCGCGGCAATCCGGCGCGCTCGCCGGCGTCGAGCAATCGGGCCCGCAAGGGCGCGGCGCCCGGCGCATCCCCCTCCTTGATCGCCGCGTCCAACCAGGCGGCCAGCTTGCCCAGATCGCAATCCGCCATCGCCTGCTTGACCGGCGCGATGGAGCCCGGCGCCATGGACAGGCTGCGAAAGCCGAGCGCAGCCAGAACGCAGGCCTCCAGCGGCCGGCCGCCGATCTCGCCGCAGATATTGATCGGCTTGCCGTGGCGTTCGCTCGCCGCCTGGATGGATTTGAACAGGGCGAGCGATGCGGCGCTGATGACGTCATAGCGTTCCGACACGCGGGCGTTCTGGCGGTCCGCGGCGAAGAAATACTGCATCAGATCATTCGCGCCCAGCGAGACGAAGTCCGCCATGGCCATGCAGGCGTCCGGAGAAAACGCGATCGCCGGGGTCTCCAGCATGAAGCCGGTGCGCACCGAGGCCGGCGGCGTGCGGCCGTGGCGTTTGGCGTAGGCGACCTCCTGGCGCAGCACTTCCTGGGCGGCGGCGAACTCGCCGGGCTGCGCGACCATGGGAAAGAGCACGTTCAGCTCGCGCCCCTCGCCCGCCCGCACGAGCGCACGCAGCTGGTAGCGAAGCAGGCCGGGCCGATCGAGCCCCATGCGAAGCGCGCGCCAGCCCAGCGCCGGGTTCGGCTCGCGCATGGACGGGGTGTAGGGCGTGACTTTGTCGCCGCCCAGATCCAGCGTGCGGAACACCACCGGCTTGTCTTCCGCCGCGTCAAACACCGAGCGGTAAAGCTCGGTCTGCGCCTGCAGGCGCGGCAGAGTGTCGGAGACCATGAATTGGAATTCGGTGCGAAACAGGCCGACGCCCTCCGCCCCGCACTCGGCCAGGCGCGACATCTCCACAAGCAGGCCGGCATTCATCATCAGATGAATGCGCGCGCCGTCCTTGGTGCGGGCCGGCTCGTCGCGGATATCGCGATAGGCCAGCGCGCGCTGGGCCTGGCTTTCAATGCGCTCCTCGTAGACCGTGCGCACCTCGTCGGAGGGACGGGCGTGCAGCAGGCCGAACTCGCCGTCGATGATCAGCGGGTCGCCATCCTCAATCCGGTCCAACGCCGCTTCCATGCGTCCGACCATGGGAATGCCGAGCGCTTTGGCCACGATGGCGGCGTGGGAGGTTGTGCTGCCCTCCTCCAGGGCGATGCCGGCGACGCGCGAACGGTCGAACTCCAGCAATTCGGCCGGCCCGATGGACCGGGCGATCAGGATCGCGTTCTCCGGCATCGGCTCCGGCTTGTCGTCGGTGCGCGCCAGATGGCGCAGCAGCCGGTTCGCCAGATCTTCCAGATCGTGCAGGCGCTCCCGGAAATACACGTCGCGCGCGCTCATCAGGCGCGCACGCTGCTCGTTGCGCACCCGCTCCACCGCGGCTTCCGCCGTCAGGCCGGAGCGCACCGCCTCGCGCAGCTGGTTCAGCCAGCCGCGATCATTGGCGAACATGCGGTAAGCCTCCAGCACTTCCCGCGACGGCGTCCCCGTGGGCACGCGGCCGGAATCAAGCAGGGCGTCCACAGATCGCCGAAGCCGCTGGATGGCGGCCTCCAGCCGCTCCTCCTCCACTTCCGCGTCATCCGCGACCAGGCTTTGGGCCAGAACGTGGGGCTCATGCTTCACCGCCACGCCCATGGCCATCCCGTTCGACAGGGACAGGCCCTGGAAACGCTCAGGCTTGGACAGGCGCAATTCCAGACCGGAAAACGCCTCCGCGGCGACCAGATCGCCGGAGGCGACGATCTCCGCCAGCAACATGGCGACGGTCTGAAGCGTTTCGATTTCCTCTTCAGAGGTCGTGTGGGCGCGTTCCGACTGGGCCGTCAGAACGCCGACGAGGCGGCCGCCGCGCAGGATCGGCACGCCCACGAAGGATTTGAACGGCTCTTCGCCGGTTTCCGGGCGGTAGGAATAATTCGGGTGGCTGGACGCGTTCTCGACCGCAAACGGCCGCGCCCGCCGCGCCACCATGCCGACCAGGCCCTCGCCGGGTCGAAGGCGCGTGTCGTGAACCGCCTCGGCCTTCAGCCCGTGGGTGGCGGACAGCTCCAGCGCGCCGGAGGGCCGGACCAGATAGATCGAGCTGACATCCGAGCCGGTCTCCTCCGCAATAATGTCGGTGAGCCGGTCCAGGCGCGCCTGCGCGTCATCCTGCACCGCCATCAGGTCGCGAATGCGGCCCAGCAGGCGGCGCGGGCTGCGCGCGGTGGAAGACAAGGCGTCTGGCGTCATGGGGCGGTCTTGGTCAATCCACTCTGCGTGCGCAAGTCTGCACCAAAAGACGTCAAAGGTCAGCGATTAGGAGCGCGCGCTGCGCCGCCTTCGTCAAGCCCCGCCCTGTCATCGACCAAGGCGGTAGGCGCCATGCAGCGCACGGACTGCGTGTTCGAGCAGATCTCCGTCCACAAGCGCGGAGATCTTGATCTCGCTGGTCGCGACCATGCGCACGGTCACGCCTTGAGCCGCCAGCACCTGATAAAGCGTTCGCGCCACATCCGCACGCCCCCGAAGCCCCGTGCCGACGATCGAGACCTTGGCCAGTCCGGTTTCCGAGCGCACAGCCAGGTCAGGACCGGGCAGGTCTTCCGCGACAGTGAGCGCGCGCGGCAAATCCTTGCCGGCGACCGAACACTCCACGACGGCGCCGCCGGCGCGCGAGCGGGCCTGCACGATCATGTCGACCGCGACGTCCGCGGCGGCCAGGCCGGCGAAGAAGGCTTCAGCCGGCGCCGCGTCCGCGCCGCCATGGATGGAGACGCGCGCCTGGTCGCGGACATAGGAAACGCCGGAGACCACGCGGCGCTCGGCCAGTGCGGCGTCCGCGACCACTTCCGTGCCCGCGCTTGCTCCCGGCGGAACAAAGCTGGACTTGACCCGCAGCGTGACGGATTTCGCCTTGGCGTATTCGACCGAGCGGGTCTGCAGCACCTTCGCGCCCATCGCCGCCATCTCCAGCATGGCGTCATGACTGATCCGCTCCACACGGACCGCGTCCGGATCGATCCGAGGATCGGTGGTGAAGACGCCGTCCACATCGGTGTAGATATCGCATTCCGCGCCGATCGCGGCCGCCACCGCCACGGCGGTCAGGTCCGTGCCGCCCCTCCCCAGCGTCGCCAGGCGGCCGCTTGCGTTCAAACCCTGATAGCCCGCCACGACCGGGATGACGCCTGCTTCGAGCATGGCGTCCAGCCGCTCGCCGGCGATCGCTGTGATGCGGCCGGCGCCGGGCGGGCCCTCCACCTCGATCGGCAGGCTCCAGCCCATCACCGCCTCCGCGCGCAAGTCGTCGCGCTTGAGCGCCAGCGCCATCAGGGCTGCGCTGGCTTGCTCGCCGGCGGCCAGCGCCGTGTCGGTCTCCATTTCGCCCAGCCCGCCGCCCAGAGCCTGCGCGGCGGACAGCAGACGATCCGTCTCCCCGGCCATGGCGGAGACCACGACGGCGACCTGGCGGCCCGACCGCGCCTCATGGGCTGCGATCGCGGCGGACGCCGCGATGCGTTCCGGATCGGCCATGGAGGTGCCGCCGAATTTCAGAACCAGGCGGGAAGGCGAAGACTGAGGCGGCACGAGAGAACGGCTCCGGACGGAGTGACAATATGACTGGCGGCATGACTGGCGGCGACGCTCGCCTTTACAGATGTCCGCGACCATATTGCGGCGCAGGAAAGACGCAAACCGTGCGCGGCAGGCCCGCGCGCCGCTTAAAGGACGTGACATGGCGACCGCCGCAGCTCCCGACACCTTGTCCATCCCGTCCATCGACCCGGACGAGGTCGCCAAATTCTCCGCCATGGCGGCGGACTGGTGGGACCCCAATTCCAAATTCGCGCCGCTGCACAAATTCAATCCGGCGCGCCTGACCTATATCCGCGACACGCTGTGCGCCCATTTCGGCCGCTCCGGCGCGACGCCGCTGGAGGGGCTTAAACTGCTGGATATCGGCTGCGGGGGCGGTCTGGTGTCCGAACCGATGGCGCGGCTGGGCGCGTCCGTGACCGCGGTCGACGCGGCGGAAGCCAATATCAAGACCGCCCTGGTGCATGCCGAGGAAAACGGCCTGAGCATCGATTATCGCCATGGCACCGCCGAACAATTGCTTCAGGCGGACGGCCCCGAACAGTTCGACGTCGTCTTGAACCTGGAGGTGGTCGAGCATGTCGCGGACCCGGACAGCTTCCTGCGCAATTGCGCGCGCATGGTGAAGCCGGGCGGCATGATGATCGTGGGCACGATCAACCGCACCCCGCGCGCCTTCGTGACCGCCATTTTCGGCGCGGAATACGTCATGGGCTGGCTGCCGCGCGGCACGCATCAATTCGACAAGCTGGTCAAACCCGAAGAGGTCAATGCGGCGCTCACCCGCGAAAATCTCACCCCGCGCACGCCGGTGGGCGTGAGCTATAACCCGCTCAAAGACCGCTTCTTCATTTCAGGCGATGCGGGCGTGAACTATCTGCTGCCGGCGGAGAAGGCGGCTTAGTGGTACAGATTGTACTTCGCGGCACCCCAGACGAGCTCGCCGCTAAGGTCGCCCAGGAAATGCAAAGTCGCGATCGGAGGCGGCTCTGCACCGTTATTATTGAGGGCCTGCCTGGTTGCGGGAAATCAACACTTGGGCGCGAACTGTCGATTCGATTGAATGCTCTTCACATCGAACTTGATGATTTCTTGGCGGACCCAAGTGACACGAAGACTCCATGGCACCAGAAGGTAATCGAGGGTGGAGCACGCGCTGGAATTAGGCGATCTGAAGGAGCCACGATTCAGATTATTGAAGGCGTATCAAGCTCACG
The DNA here is from genome assembly GCA_001657295.1 of Oceanicaulis sp. BBD 1991-10. Taxonomy (GTDB): domain Bacteria; phylum Pseudomonadota; class Alphaproteobacteria; order Caulobacterales; family Maricaulaceae; genus Oceanicaulis. Next base: position 87,442 of record LYSW01000001.1, read on the forward strand.
AGTCGTTCCGACTGATATCCTTGGCGCCCAGGAGACGGTCCGGATCTACGCCAAACGAATGAGCCTTTTGGCGGACGCCGGCGTATTCGACTGGCTCGACGGTCACCTTCTACAAGCAGGTGAATGGGATAGTTGCGACAAGCCTACCCTCAACGCCGAGTATGTGTTCCACCGTACGACTGAACTTTGGAAGTCTGCGCACATTGTCGTTGAAGTAATCGAGATCGCTTAGTTCGCCTTCTTCGGCGGGGTCGGCGCAAACGGCTCTGGCAGGGGCGCGACCGGCACCTCGTCGGCTTTGAGCTGGTCGCGTTCTTCCGGCGTGGTTTCGCCGTAAATCAGACGCTCCGGCTTGTCGCCCTCATGGATGGCTTTGGCTTCCTTGGCGAAATCGGACCCGACATAATCGTAATTCGACCGGATATGCGCCTTCACCTTGCGGGCGAGGGTTTCAAAATCGGCCGCACCGTTGACGCTCGCCGCCTGGCGGGCTTCAACCTTGCGGGCGGTGCGCACGGCCGGCGCCATGATCTGCTTGGAGATTTGGATCGAACCGCAATGCGGGCACTCCACCAGGCCGCGCTCGACTTGCGCGTCATAGTCGGCGGAGGACGAGAACCAGGCCTCGAACGCGTGGCCGTCATCGCAAATGAGCGCGTAGCGGATCATGGGCCCAGAAAATCACGATCGCCCTTAAGAGCGGGTATGCGGCTGCGCGCCTTGAGCGCGTCCGCCGGACTGACTTCAGCGTAAAGCACGGCCGGGTCGTCATGGTCGAGGGCGGCGATCACATCGCCCCACGGGCCCACGACCATGGAATGGCCCCAGGTCTTGCGTCCGTCCTCATGGAGTCCGCCCTGGGCCGGGGCGAAGATGAAGCTGCCGGTCTCGATCGCTCTGGCGCGCAACAACACCTCCCAGTGGGCGCGGCCGGTCGGGCGCGTGAAGGCGCTCGGCACGGTCATCGCGACCGCTCCGGCTTGCGCCAGGCGACGGTAGAGCGCCGCGAAACGCACGTCGTAGCAAATCGTCAGACCGAGCTGAAATCCGGCGGCCTCCGCCAGAACAGCTTGTCCGCCGGGCTGATACGTGTCGGATTCGCGATACTGTTCGCCCGCGCCGAGGCTGACGTCGAACATATGGATTTTGTCATAAGTCGCCTTGACCTCGCCGGTCGGCGCAAACAGCACGGAGCGATTGACGGCCCGGCCGTCCGGCTCGGCGAAGGCCATCGAACCGATCAGAAGATCGAGCTTCAGCTCCGCGGCCAGCTCTGCAAACCGCCCCATCGCCGGATCGGTCCGCATGGGCCGAAGCAAGGCGGGCAAAGCGCCCGCGTCGCGCTGGACCAGATGCGTGGTCTCAGGCGTGGCGACGAAGCGCGCGCCGCGCGCGGCCGCCTCGCGGACCAGGGCTTCGGCGTCGTTCAGATTGCGAGCCGGATCAATGCCGGAGCGCATCTGAATCAGGGCGATGGGAACCACAGTCATCGCTGGCGTTGTCTCAGGCCGCGAGCAAGGCGTCCAGCTTGCCGGCGCGCTCCAGCGCCATCATGTCGTCGCAACCGCCAACATGGGTCTCGCCGATGAAGATCTGCGGGAAAGTCCGCGCGCCATTGGCCCGCTGAACCATCTCAGCTTTCTTCTCCGCGCTGAAACCGACATCGATATGCTCGAACTCCACGCCCTTCTTCTTCAGAAGCGAGACCGCGCTGACGCAATAGGGACAGAGCGGCCGGGTGTAGATGGTGACGGCGGCCATGGCGGCGCCTCCTTGGACGATCAAGATTTTGCTATCGCGTTATTTAGTCGGATCGACCGGTTTCACAACGCGCGCCAGCGTGATTGCGTTCACGTTCTCGGCGCCAGCCCGCTTCAAGGCGCGCGCACACGCGTTCAGCGTCGCTCCGGTCGTGAAGACGTCATCAATCAGGACCAGGCGCGCGCCGGCGACCCTGAGGACGGCCCGGTCGCGGACCTTGAACGCGCCGGCGACATTGCGGGTGCGGCCTTTCGCGGTCAGCCCGCCCTGCGTTCCGGTGCGGCGCACCCGCACGAGCGCGTGAGGGTCGACCGCGTCGCCGGTCACCTTCGCGACCGCGTGCGCCAGGAGAAGCGATTGATTGAAACGCCGGGAGCGGAGGCGGCTGGCGTGCAGCGGAACAGGGATCAGCGCATCGGCGTCCTTGACCGCGTCTGCGCCCGCTCGCGCCATCCAACGCCCGAAGGCCGCCACCGCATCGGTGCGCCCGGCATGTTTCAGCCCCAGCACCAAAGCCCGGCTTTCGGCGTCGTAAAGGAATGCCGAGCGCGCCCGGTCGAAAACCGGCGGACGGGCGAGACAGGCCGGGCAGTCCATGTCGTCATAGCTGGGATGGTCGAACGGAACGCCGCAGGTTCGGCAGATGGGCCGGTCAATGAAACGCACCGCATTCCAATCCTGGGCGTCCAGCTCCCCGGGGCGGCTGACCTCACGCCCGGACAGCGGCGAGACCGGCGGCCAAATCATATCGGCGGCGGCGGCCAGCAGCCGGCGCGCTTGGCGAAGGGCGAAGAACCGGGCATATCCCGCCCATGAGCCGTGTGACTTTGATCGCATCCAAACCTGCTCCTGTCCCCGAAGACGGTCCGCCGCGCCTGTTCGACCGCGGCCTTTTGCGACATCGCCGGGATCGCGCGTCACGCGAGTTTGAATCATACGACTTTCTCCATGCGCGAGTCGCCGATGATTTGCTCGACCGGGTGGAAAGCGTCTCGCGCAGCTTCGACACCTGCCTGGCGCTGGGCGGCGGCGGCGCAGTGTCCCGCGCCCTGGCGGAGCGACCCGACGCCCGCGCCAAGATTGGAAAACTGATCGAAGCGGACCTGTCGCCGGGAATGGCGAAGCTGTCCGCAGCTCCGGCGATCGCGCTCGACGAGGAATGCCTGCCCGTCAAAGAGGCGAGCGTGGACCTGGTGCTCTCCTGCCTGTCGCTGCATTGGACCAATGATCTGGTCGGCGCGCTGATCCAGATCAATTACGCGCTCAAGCCGGACGGGTTTTTTGCGGGCGCGGTGCTGGGCGGCGCCACGCTGACTGAGCTGCGCGCGGCGCTGAGCGCCGCCGACGAGGCGGCGGACCGCGCCCCCGCACGACGGGTCTCGCCCTTCGCCGACACCATAGACATGGCCGGGCTGGTCAGCCGCGCCGGCTTCACCATGCCGGTCTCGGACGTGGACAGAGTCACGGCGCGCTATGGCAACGCCTTCGTGCTGATGCGCGATCTCAGGAAAATGGGCGAGACCAACGTCCTGGTCGAGCGGACCCGCACGCCGGGCACGAAGACGCTTTTCGTCTCCGCCGCCCAGGCCTATGCGGCCGATCATGCCGGGGAGGACGGCAAGATCCCGGCGACGTTCGAGGTGATCAATTTCGCCGGCTGGGCGCCCCATCCCGACCAGCCCAGACCCAAACGCCCGGGTTCGGCCACGGCGCGGCTTGCCGATGCGCTGGGCGTTAAAGAAAACAGCGCCGGGGACAAGGCCGGCGGTTAGGCGTCGCCTTGGGCCTCGCCCTCCCCTTGCCCGTCGCCGCCGCCCAGCGGCGTGGACAGGCTGGAGGTCATGCGGTCCCACATGCCGTCGACACCGTTGCCGAGAAGGCTGACGGCGCCGATGATCGAGGTGGCGAGAAGGGCCGCGATCAAGCCATATTCGATGGCCGTGCCGCCGGAGCGGTCCTGCGCGAAACCGCCTAGACCCGCCCGCCGACCAGCCGGTCGCGCAGCTCCGCGGCCAGCGGCTTGTCGGCGTCCAGCAGCGGATAATCGGCCAGCTTGTCCGGGCGCACCCAGGCGATCGTCTGACCTTCCCTCGGATCGGCGAACCCGTCCCAGCGCCGGCACACGAAGAGCGGCATCAGCATGTGGCGGGTCTCGTCGAGCGGATGGGAGGCGAAGGCGAAAGGCTGCAAACACTGCTCGCACGGCTCCACTCCCAGCTCCTCGCGCAGCTCACGGATCAGCGCTTGCTCAGGGGTCTCGCCCCGTTCCACCTTGCCGCCGGGAAACTCCCAGGCCCCCGCATGGGCCTTGCCCTGCGGCCGCTGGGCGATCAGCACCCGGCCGTCGGGATCGATCAGGGCGCAGGCGGCCACGAGAAGCAGGCTTTGAGCGTTCATGTAATACAAGACCGGTTAAATCGGCGTGCAGGAGGATGGTGAAGGACGGCTTAACCGTCCCGGCCGTCCGCGTCAGCCTCGGACGGCGCCTCGGCGTCCTCTCCGGGCATGTCAGGCGTGCGCAAATCGCCGGGCGCGGAGCCGGCGGTGATCACAACGGGATAGCTGCTGCGAAGATCGCTGAGCACCGCATCGATGCCCTGGAGGGTCAAGAAGCGCACGATATTGGGCCGCATCGCCTCCAGGCTGGGCCGCGGCTGCGCGCGCCGGTCCACGATGGCCAGCACGTGCCAGCCATATTCGGTCTCAAACGGCGCGCTGACCGCCCCCTCTTCGGTGGCGAAGGCGATATCTGCAAAGCCTGGAATTATGCTGTCCCGCGTGAAATAGCCCAGATCTCCGCCGACCAGGCGGGTGGCGGGATCCTGGCTGATCCGGGTGGCAAGCTCGGCGAAGTCCGTGCCCTCGGAGATCAGGCGGGCGGCCTCATCCGCCTCTTCGCGGGTCTCCAAAAGGATATGGCGCGCGCGCACTTCGATGGTCGACGGCGTCAGGCGCGACTGCTCTTCATAGACGCGCTGGATCGCCTCTTCGGTCACGGTTTCGGCGACGGCGGTCTCGACCAGGATATTGCCCAGGATGCGCTCTTCGGCGGCCGCCAGCCGGCGCTGCGCCTCCGGTTCGGCGTCCAGCTCACGCCGCGCCGCCTCCAGCGCCAGCAGGCGCTGGTCGATCAGCTCCTCCAGCACGCTGCGAAATTGCGCCGATGCGGGGTCCAGCGGCGCGTCTTCGACGACCAGGTCGCGCGCCTGCGCTTCGCGCTGCACATCGGAAATGGTGATCACGGTCTCGCCGACCCGCGCGGCGACCACGTCGCCTTCAGCGGCCTCGGCGGTGACAAAACGCAGGCCTGAAACAGGCTCGGACGCCGTCTGCGTCCCGTTCGCCGCGGGCGCTGTCGCAGCCTGCTCAGCCGGGCTGCATCCGGCGATGCCCACCATAGCTGCAACGGCCAAAGCCATAAGGGGCAGCGGGGCTTGATTGACACTCAATCGGGGCCTCCTTAAGTCACCGGTGACGCTGCGCGCGCCAATCGGTCTGCGCGCACCATTTTTTCTACGCCCGCCAAGGCTGATACGTCATGCTCGATCTCGCCCGCAAGCTCTTCGGCTCTTCAAACGACCGCTTCATCAAGAAGATGCGGCCCACCGTGGAGAAGATCAACGCGCTGGAGCCGGAGTTCGAAGCGCTGGACGATGCGGGCCTGGCCGCGAAAACCGCGGAATTCCGCGAACGGGTCGAGGCCGGCGAAAGCCTGGACAAGCTGTTGCCGGAGGCGTTTGCGGCCGTGCGCGAAGGCGCCAAGCGTGCTCTGGGCCAGCGCCATTACGACGTCCAGCTGATGGGCGGCATGGTGCTGCACCAGGGCAGTATTTCTGAAATGAAGACCGGTGAAGGCAAGACGCTGGTCTCGACCCTGGCGGCTTATCTCAATGCGCTGCCGGGCAAGGGCGTGCACATCGTCACGGTCAACGATTATCTGGCCCGCCGGGACTCTGAATGGATGGGCCAGGTCTACGCCAAGCTCGGCATGACCACCGGCGTCATCGTCCACGGCATGGGCGATGACGAGCGCCGCAAGGCCTATGCCTGCGACATCACCTACGGCACCAATAACGAGCTGGGCTTCGATTATCTGCGCGATAACATGAAGTATTCGCTCGAGGACATGGTGCAGTTCGGCGGCCGCGCGGCGGAGAAGGCGACCCACAATTATGCGATCGTCGACGAGGTGGACTCGATCCTGATCGACGAGGCGCGCACCCCGCTGATCATTTCCGGCCGCACCGAAGACCGGACCGATTTCTACATCACGATCGACAAGATCATCCCGCTGCTGGACGAGGAAGACTACACGATCGACGAGAAGGCTCGCTCCTGCACCTTCACCGAAGAGGGCAACGAGCATATCGAACAGCTGCTCAAGGAGCGCGATCTGATTGAAACGGGCGATCTCTACGACGTCGAGAACGTCTCCGTCGTCCACCACGTCAATCAGGGCCTGAAGGCGCACAAGCTGTTCAACAAGGACAAGGAATACATCGTCAAGAACGGCGAGGTGATCCTGATCGACGAATTCACCGGCCGCCAGATGCCGGGACGGCGCCTGTCCGATGGTCTGCACCAGGCGATCGAGGCCAAGGAAGGCGTCGACATCCAGCCGGAAAACCAGACGCTGGCCTCCATCACCTTCCAGAATTATTTCCGCCTCTATGACAAGCTGGCCGGCATGACCGGCACCGCCGCCACCGAGGCGGAGGAATTTGCGGGCATCTACAGCCTCGGCGTGGTGGAGATCCCCACCAACAAGCCGGTGGCGCGGATCGACGAGGAAGACGAGCTTTACCGCACGATGGGCGAGAAGAATGACGCCATCGTCGCGGCGATCGAAGAGGCCAACGCGAAAAAGCAGCCGATCTTGGTGGGGACGGTTTCAATCGAAAAATCGGAGTCGCTCTCCGATGTGCTCAAGAAAAAGAAAATCCCGCACAAGGTCCTCAACGCCCGCTATCACGAAGAAGAAGCCGCGATCGTGGCGCTGGGCGGCGAGCCGGGCGCGGTGACCATCGCGACGAATATGGCCGGCCGCGGCACCGATATTCAGCTGGGCGGCAATGTCGATTTCCGCCTCGCCGAATGGCGGCAGGCCCAGACCGAATCCGGCAACACGCCGAGCGACGCCGAGATCGGGGCCGAGCGCGAAAAGATCGCCGCCGACGTGGCGGAGAAGAAACAGATCGCGCTGGACGCCGGCGGGCTGTTCGTCATCGGCACCGAGCGCCACGAGAGCCGCCGGATCGACAATCAGCTGCGCGGCCGGTCCGGCCGTCAGGGCGACCCGGGCCGTTCGGCCTTCTATTTGTCGGTCGAAGACGATCTCTTGCGCATCTTTGCGCCCGAGCGCCTGGACACCATCATGCGCACGCTGGGCATGAAGCCGGGCGAAGCCATCCAGCACCCCTGGATGACCAAGGCGGTGGAGACCAGCCAGAAAAAGGTCGAGCAGCGCAATTTCGATATTCGAAAGAATATCTTGAAGTATGACGACGTCATGAATGACCAGCGCAAGGCGATCTTTGAGCAGCGCATCGAATTCATGACCGCCAAGGACGTCTCCGACGTGGTCAAGGACATGCGCGCCCAAGCCGTCGAGGACCTGGTCGAGCGTCATATTCCGCCGCGCGCCTATGCCGATCAGTGGGATGTCGAAGGCCTGGACGAAGCCGTCTCGAAATATTTCGGCCTTGATCTGCCGATCACGGACTGGGCGGCCGAGGAAGGCATTGCGGACGAAGAGATTCAGGACCGCGTGATGAAGGCCGCCGACGAATCCTACGCTGAAAAGGCCGCCGATATCGGTCCGGAGCTGATCCGCCGGATTGAAAAACAGGTCGTGCTGCAAACGATCGACCAGAACTGGCGCGAGCATCTCCAGCAGCTGGACGCCCTGCGTTCGGTGATCGGTCTGCGCGGCTACGCCCAGCGCGACCCGCTCAACGAGTTCAAGACCGAGGCCTTCACCCTGTTTGAGAGCCTTTTGGACGAGCTGCGCTTTGAAACCACGCGGGTTTTGTCCAATCTGCGTCTGGCGCCCAGCGCCCCGCCCCCGGAAATGCCCGAGCCGCCGAAGGATATCGAGGCCAAGCACATCGATCCGATGACCGGCCGCAATGAGATGGCTGACGCGCCGGCGCAATCGGCTGCGCCGCGCGCCTCTGCGCCGGCGGCGTCGCGCGCCGCGGCGGCGGCGATCGACCCGAACGACCCCAGCACCTGGGGCCGGGTGCCGCGCAACGCGCCCTGCCCGTGCGGCTCCGGCAAGAAATACAAGCATTGCCACGGCAAGGTGACGGCCTAGACGCGATGAGCTCAGTGGTCCTCACCCGCATCGCGCCGGACCAGAGTTCTGAGATCAATGCGCTCATTTTGCGCTCCAAAGCCCATTGGGGCTATGACGCGGCGATGATGGCGACGATGGAGCAGGTGCTCCGGCTCGACGAGGACGCCGCTAAAGCCGGCCGGGCGGTCGCGGGCTGGTTTGAAGACCTCGCCGTCGGCATCGCTCAGGTCAGCGAGCCTTACGAGGACGGGCGCGGCTCTGCAATGGAGCTGGATCTCCTCTTCATCGCGCCGGAAGCCATCGGAACCGGGCTGGGCCGCCGGCTCTATGGTTGGGCGCTGGATCAGGCGCGGGCGTGCGAGGTTGACCGCCTCGACATCCTCTCGGACCCCAATGCGCGCCGCTTCTACGCAGCCATGGGCGCCAGCTATGTGGAGGACCGGCCGTCCGATGCGATTCCCGGGCGCACGCTGCCCTGGCTGGAGCACCGAATTCGCTGATCATGCTTAAGTTGTTATAAAGCCTCCATTATCATCAAATCTCGAAGGGGTTTATTTACCCTATTGTGTTTAGCTGAACGTATTCAGTTTGCACCTTTGAGGTAATTTCTCCATGAATGCGACTTTCAGGTGGCCGGCCATTCTGGCGGGCCTATTAGTGTCCATCGTTGCCACCCTTGGGCTTCGCCCGGTCATTGAAACCGACCGAGTGTCCGGCCAGCGAGCCGCGCTGAGCGCCTACACCGTCGAGCGGGCGTCCGGTCGCAACACGCTCTTTGAGGAGGCGGCGCAGACCCAGGCCGCCGCCAGCGCGCTTTTTCTGAGCCAGTTCAACACGCTGCCCGATGCTGAGGTCCGGCGTATCTTTGAAGACCGTTTCCCCGTTTATGACGGTGCGACCCGGCGCAGCCGGGACGAGGATTTCGACGGCCGCCGCCTGGAAAGCGGGCATCTTGTTTACGGGATCGGCGCGTTTCTTTCCGGCGTCGACTACACGCTCGCCGACCAACGCACCGTGGTCTCGGCCTATTTGACGGTCTCGCATATGGGCCCCGGCGCGTCGGGCCTGTTTGACAATATCTATTTCAACGACGATCAGGACCGCCTGGTGATGTTTGCGCCTGAGCGCGACGACCGGCTCGAATTCTACCGCCGCACCGCACCCCCCGATTTTGGGTTCTCCCGCCATCCTTTTGTCGAGATCGCCCTGCCGGCGGCCAATCCCAGCGGCAGGCTGGCCTGCACCGCGCTGACCGATCTTCTATACCGCGAAGCCGAGCGGCAAATGACCATCGGCTGCCACCTGCCGGTCCGCCAGGCCGGCCGGCATATCGGCGCCTTCGGCATGACGCTGGATGTCAAAGCCTATCTCGCCGACACGGTCACCGATCCCAGCGGCCGCGACGCCATGGTGATCTCCCGCGCTGGCGACGTCGTGGCGCATCCGGCGCTGTTCACCGGCGACGTCATCACCGAAGCCGATGTGGCCCGGATCCGGGAATCCCTTCAGCTGGAACGCCTGTCCGCGGCGATCACGGCGAATGGCCGATCCGAAGGCGTGATCGAAGACCCCACGCGAGCCGGCTATGCGGCCTTCGTGAAGCTCGAGGCGCCGGGTTGGTTTCTGGTGGTGCGCGAGCCGCACGCGGCCGGAGGAGCGGCCAGCTGGATTCAGGCTCTGTTGTTTGGTCTGGTCGCCGGGCTTCTGGTCTTCTTCCAGCTCTGCCTGTTGCCGCAACGGCGCGTGCGCACGCCTGAACCGATCCGCCCGCCGGACGGCGAGACGGCCTAACTCTCCAGCAGGCTCCAGCCGTTCCCGCCAAAATGTGAACCGAGCGCTAGAGTGAAAAGAACCGCCGTGCGTTCCTGAAGCACAGATTGTCGATTTCAGCTTGGGAGTAGCCGGCGCTGTCCATTCCGTCGATCGCTCGTTCAAGATAACGGTCATGCCGGCGCAGCTGACCCAGCATGACCCAGTCGGTGCCGAGCATGAGCTTTTCCATATTCGGATCATATCGCGCAGCGAACACCCTCAAGCGGCTGAAAAAGCGTCGAATTCGGCCCAGCCCGAACCAGGGGGTCCTGATGAATTCCTCCATGAAGCTCAAATCTGCGTAGACATTTGGATAGTCGTGCAGCAAGGGCCCCTTGGACCAGGCCCAGGATGCCGACTCCGGGCCGCTCGTCATGAAGGCGCGCATATCTCCGAAATGACCAAGATTGAGTTTCAGATTGCTCAGCCCCAATCCCGATCGGGTTACGCCGGTTTCGTCGACATGGGAGGCGGCGAGCACTCTGATCCACTCGTCCACATGGCCACGTTCGGCGAACCCGCATCCCGCATCGACCGAATTGCCCGCATGGGTGACCACAGGCACTTCATTTTCGGCGGCCCACTCAAGAAAGCGCCGCATCACGCTGTCCAGCCGGGAACCCAGACTTTGGACGGATTGGCCAACGCCCCGCCATTCGTTGAGAACCGGCGTCGGCATCCGATCCTGTGGAATGCTGGAATTCCCATACGGGCGAAAACCCATCGGCGGATAGAGCTTCACACCGTGCAGTCCGGAATTCGCCAGATAGATTTGCAGTCTTCCGAACGGTGAAGCCTCCAGACGAGGATCAACACCTGAATCGCTCAGCCGGTTCAATTCCTGGCCAGCCGCCGCCTCGTCGAACGCTTGGCCAAGAGGGTCGAACGGCGCGCATATCCGTATATCGAGCTGATCATGATACCGGCCGCGCAACGCGCCCATGACGTCCAACTGGGCGTCAAAGTCTGACCCTTCGGCAGGCGGTTCTTGGAGCCATTTCGCGTAGTCGACCAGATAGGTCGCCGCGCCGGTGACGCCGGCATCGCCATAAAGACGGATATACCGCTTGATGATCCGGTCTCGAGGCAGAGTGAGAAGGAAAGCCCAGTCTAAAATGGCTCCAATACTGGTGATCGGAGCTCGCCGGCGCTGGCTCCGGGCGATGAGCTGATCAATCTTATTGCGCGCATCGATCGCCAGGAACTCCTGCACCTGATCGAACCGGTCGCGCACATCAAGGCCCAACTCATCATCGATGCCGTCGAGCAAGGCGCCGAAGCCGTCTGGATCCGGATCGGCAAGCGCTTCGTCGGGGACCGCTTCCTGCTGCGTTTCCGAGGCGCGCCGGTGTTCATTGCGAATTTCGCGCAAAACATCAGCCAGCGCTTCGCGGTAAAGCTCCTCGAGCTCGTCGTCCGACGCGGTTGTGAATTTCCATACTGAAGCGCGCTCCCTGCGCGCAGGTTCGGATTCAACCAATTCGTGCGGCGCGGCGTCAGAACCATCATCGGAAAGCGCGCCCAAGACCGCCAGCTCCTCGCGTGCGGTCGGCGCAAGCCGGTCGCTCACGCGCCGCAGCCAGACTCCAACACCCCGGCCAAATCGAATGGGAGGCTTGCAGTCCGCTTGACCGGCAGGCGTGCTCGCGTACTCGTCTTCATAATTTCGAAGCACGACAACTTGGAAAAAACGGGCGATCGACAGATCAGAGCCGTTAAAGAAATGCACATGAGAGTCAAAGACTTCTGCGGGAACCGATTGGGCGTGAAGGCGCTCGCTCCCCACCAGGGAGGCGCCGGCGCCGGTCATCGCAGCCAAGAATAGTCGCCGATCAGCACTCAGCATTCGAGCCCCCGTATCGGCCGGGCTCAAAAAAATCGAGCTTCAACGAACCCGAACACCAGATTTAGCGATAAAGAAACAACTTAAACGATAATAACCCAAAAGTAAATAGGGTTATTATCCGCCGCCGCCACGGGGGCGGGCGGCCGGTCTCTTAGCTTTCCAGCAGGCTCCGGCCGATCTGCAGGAAGCGGTCGCGGCGCCGGCGCTTGATTTCGCCGGCGTCGAGGCCGTCCAGATTGGACAGGGCGGCCTCCAGCGCGTCGCCGACCTGGGCGATGGTGCCGCTGCGATCACGATGGGCTCCGCCGACCGGTTCGGGGATGATGGTGTCGATGATCTTCACCGCCATCAGGTCTTCCGGCGTGATCTTCATCGCCATGGCGGCGTCGCGCGCCCGCGCGCCGTCGCGCCAGAGGATTGACGCACAGCCCTCCGGCGAGATCACCGAATAGACCGAATGCTCCAGCATCAGGACCGTGTTCGCCGAGGCCAGCGCCACGGCCCCGCCCGACCCGCCCTCGCCGGTGATGACGGAAATGAGCGGCGTGCCCAGCGTCAGGCAGCGCTCGGTGGAGCGGGCGATGGCTTCAGCCTGACCGCGCTCCTCCGCGCCCAGGCCAGGATAGGCGCCCGCCGTGTCCACCAGCGTGACAACCGGCAGATCAAAGCGCTCGGCCAGATCCATCAAGCGGATCGCCTTACGATAGCCCTCCGGCCGGGCCATGCCGAAATTATGCTTGAGGCGCGACTGGGTGTCGTTGCCCTTTTCATGGCCGATGACGACGACCGGACGGCCGCGCAGCCGGCCCGTGCCGCCGACGATGGCGTGATCTTCGCCAAAGCGCCGGTCGCCCGCCAGCGCTTCAAATTCGGTCACCAGGCCGGCGATATAGTCTTTCAGATGCGGCCGCTCGGGATGGCGCGCCACCATGGTCTTGCGCCAGGCGTCGAGCTTGGAATACAGCGCCTTGAGCTGGTCCGCCGACTTCTGGCGCAGCTTGGCGATCTCATCGGCCGCGTCCGGCGCGTCCTCGCCATTGCGCGCCAGGATCGCCTCCAGCTCTTCGATCTTGGAATCGAGCTCGGCGATGGGCCGCTCAAAGTCGAGATAAGTACGTGTGGGATCAGACATATACCGTCCAGATTCTGCGCGGCCCGGCGAGGCTGACTTCCCGCTCCGGGTCCCGGATCGGGCCGCAAACTATAGACCGGGATCGGCCAACGCAATTCTTGTGCGCGGTGAAGTCCATCAGCTTTTCTTCGCAAGCGGATGGGCGTCGTGAACCAGCGCCGTCAGGCGGGCCTCCAGGACGTGGGTGTAGATCTCGGTCGTGGACACGTCGGCATGGCCCAGCAGCGTCTGAACGCTGCGCAAATCCGCGCCTCGCGCCAGAAGATGGGTCGCGAAAGCGTGGCGCAGGACGTGCGGGCTGACCCGGTCCGGATCAAGGCCGGCGGCGATCGCCAGCTCTTTGAGCATTTGAGCGAACCGCTCCCGCGTCAGATGACCCTGCCGCGCAGTGCGCGAGGGAAACAGAAAGCGCTCGGCCTTCGACCGGGTCGCGGCGGCTCTGGACGGCAGATCCGCGTCCCGCACCGCCTTATACGCCGCCACCGCGTCCAGGGCGGGTTCGGTCAGAGGCACCAGCCGGTCCTTGCCGCCCTTGCCGGTGACCGAAATCACGCCTTCCGCGCGCGCGAACGCGCCGAGCGGCAGGGCCACCAGCTCGCTGACCCTCAGACCGCCCGCGTATAAAAGCTCCAGCAAGGCCCGCGCCCTGAGGCCGGCGGCGCCGTCCTGCGCTTCAGCGGCGTCGAACAGGGCGTCGACCTCGGATTCGCTCAGCACTTTCGGCAATGGGCGCGGCTTCCTGGGCCCTGACAGGCCGGACGCCGGATCGTCTTTGCGCATCCCCTCTTTGAGAAGAAAGCGGTAGAAGCGTTTCAGCGCCGACAGCCGACGCGCGGCGGTGGCGGGGGAGAGCCCGTCCGCGGCCAGACCCGCCAGCAGCGCCTCAAGATCCGTGGTGTTCGCCGCGTCCAGCGCCACGCCGCTCGCGCCCAGGCGGGCGGAGGCGTCGTCCAGATCACGGCGATAGGCGTCCAACGTGTTGCGCGCCGCGCCGCGCTCAGCCGCCATCATGTCGAGAAACAGCGAGATCGCGCGTGCGCTCACGCCGCCTCCTCGATGATCAGCTCGATGATCCAGGCCAGCGCTTCGCCGCGCAGACCGGCATGATCGAGGATCAGGGCGGCGGTCGCGCAGGCTTCCGGATCACTCGGCGCGGCTTCCAGAATCGCAGCGGCGTGCAGCTGGCTTTCGCCCAGCGCGCCGGCGGCCGAGGCGAGCAGCCCGGGGGCGACGACCGGCGCGGGCGAGCCCGCCTCACGCTCGAGCCCGGTCATGGCTTCGCGCACCGCGCCGCCATCATCCGCGCCCAGCGCCGCCAAGGCGGCGGCCTGGCACAGGCGGGCGGCGTTCGCGGTTTCGATGCGTGCGGCCAGAAGCGCGGCGAAGCTGTCGCCGTCGATGCGGCCGTCGGCGACGGCGGCGGCGAAATCAAGCGCCACCATCACGCCAGGCGGCGGCGGCGTCCACGGCGGCTCGACCAGCGCATCGGGATCTTCATAACCGGGCGGCGGTGCGAGATTCGCCGGAGTCTCCAGCGTCGGCGCGGTGAAATCGGGCTGCCGCTGCGGCGGCGGGGACGGGCCGTCCATCAAGGCTTCACGCCAGGCCCGTGCGGCGATCACGTCATCCGCGCCCAGCGCTGCAAGCACGAAAAGCCGGCCATGGGCGAGGGTGTCGCCTGTGATCGGCAGGCGCGCGACTTCAGGGCCATAGGCCTTGGCGGCTTCGGCGAAGCGGTCCATCTCCGCGGCGTCCGTCAGACGGATGGCCAGCGCCTCGGCGGCGATCTCGCGATCAAGATCTTGTTGAATCAGGGCTCCAAGCGCGGCGCGGCGGTCCGCCCCCTCCAGGGCCACAGCGGCTTCCAACGCTTCAGGCAGGGTCTGCGGCAAGCTGATCGAAGGGCCGGTGCGCTCCGCGGCGCGCTTCAACCAGACCGGCGCGGCGTCCGCCGGCGTGATCCGCGTTGCCGGCGCGACCGCTTCCGCAATGGCCAGCTCAAGCCCTGTCGCCGGCGCCGCGCCGCGCGGCAGCGGGCGATCAAGAGCCAGGGCGTCGAACAGAGCGTCGAAGCGGTCGTCCGCGCTTGTGGCGCGGGCCAGTTCGGCCGTCAGTTCCGCGGCCGGAATAAGGCCGTCAAACGCCAGACAGGCGGCGCGCACGCGCAGCCAATAAGGGCTGTCCCGGCCGTCCAGAAGCGCATTGGCGGCCCGGCAGGCGGCCTGGTTTTCACCAATCGCAAAGGCCGTCTCGGCGTACAGCCGGGAAAGTTGGGCGGATTCGTTGATCCGCGGCGTCCGGCTGAGCAGGCCGTAGGCGACGCGGGCGCCGCCGGCCGCAAGCGCGCGGTCCGCGCGCAGGATCGACGCGGCGGCTTCATCGCCCGGCGCGCCCGCCGGCGGCGCACCGCCCGACAGCAGGGCGGACCTGGCGAGATTCGCGGCCGCACGATTGCTCCAACCCGCGCTGGCGGAACCAGGCAGGCTCTCAAGGATAGCGCGCAAGGCGCCGGCATCGCCGCTGGACCAGACGTCGTCGGGCAGCCCGCCGCCGCCGGAGACCTCCAGCGGGCGCACTTCGCCGAGCTCCGCCACGACGATGTCCGGCTCCTGTGCCTGACCCGCCGCGCCGGCGGCGAAAAGGGCCAGCGCGCTAACGGCCGCCGCGAAGCTCATCGCTCACCTCGATCCGGATTTCCTGGGGTTCCGGCGCGCCGGCGTCGGCCATCATCAACAGCGTCAGGAAGCCGCCGCCGACCAGCACCACAACCACTCCAAGGCCGATCAATGCGCCCTTCATGCACACGCTCTCCCGTGTTCAGCGTCAAGGCCAAGTCTAATCGCTGGAATGCGGCTATTTCCAGACGCTTTGCCTGTCGATTGCCGGTGACCGGTGCTTTGGTCTATCACCACGCTTGAAATGACACGCTCAGACTTATCAATTGCGCTGAAACGCCCGGTCGCCCTGGTGGGATTGATGGGGGTCGGCAAGACCACGATCGGCCGCCGGCTCGCCAAACGCCTGTCGCGCCCCTTCGTGGACGCGGATGAAGCGGTCGAGGACGCCGCCGGGCGTTCCGTGGCCGACATCTTCGCCGATTTCGGCGAGCAGGCCTTCCGCGACGGCGAGCGCAAAGTGATCGCCCGGCTCTTAAGCGAGGGCGAGCCGATCGTGCTGGCCCTGGGCGGCGGCGCCTTCGTGAACGAGGAGACGCGCGCGCTGATCAAGGACAAAGCCGTGTCCATCTGGCTCAAGGCCGATCTGGAGGTCCTGATGGAGCGGGTCGCCCGCAAACCGGGTCAGCGCCCCTTGCTGGACACCGATGATCCCCGCGCCGTAATGGAGAAGCTGAACGCGGAGCGCGCGCCGATTTATGCGCAGGCCGACCTCGTGGTGGAGTCCGATGAATCCAGCCATGATGTGACGGCCGCACGCGCTTATGACGCGCTCGCCGCCCATTTGGATACGCTCGCCCAATGACCACCATCCGCACGGTCGACGTAGATCTCGGTGATCGGAGCTACCCCGTGCTTGTCGGTCCGGGCGCGCTGGAGCACGGTTCAGAGGCGCTCGCCGCCCTGTGCCCGAACCGGCGCGCCGTCATCGTCGGCGACAAGACCGCGCTTGACCTTCACCGCGCCCGGCTGGACGCCATGCTGGCCGGCGCCGGGCTCGATCCGGTATTGATTGAATTGGACGGCGGCGAAGCCGCGAAGAGCTGGACCGGCCTGCAGGCGCTGACCGACCAGTTGCTGGCGCTCAATATCGAGCGGCGCGAATGCGTGATCGCATTCGGCGGCGGCACGATCGGCGATCTGGCCGGGTTCGCCGCCGCGATCACCAAACGCGGCGTGGGATTTGTGCAGATCCCGACCACCCTGCTCGCCCAGGTCGACAGCTCGGTCGGCGGCAAGACCGGGATCAACACCGCGGCGGGGAAAAACCTCGCCGGCGCCTTTCACCAGCCCAGCCTGGTGCTGGCGGACACAGGCCTGCTTGAAAGCCTGCCGGAGCGCGAATTGCGGGCCGGCTATGCCGAGATCATCAAGGCCGGCCTGATCGCCGACGAGACGCTGTTCGAACGCCTTGAGACGGCAGGGGCGTCAGGCCTTCACGGAGACGCCTTGACCGCCGCCATTGCAGACGCGGTCGCCTTCAAGGCGCGCATCGTCGCTGAGGATGAGCACGAGGCGGGCCGGCGGGCCCTGCTCAATCTGGGACATACCTTCGGCCACGCCTTTGAAGCGGAAGCCCGCCCGGGCGCCCTCATCCATGGCGAAGCGGTCGCCCTCGGCCTTGTGCTGGCGTTCGACTATTCTGTCAGGCTGGGTGTTTGCCCGCAGGAGGACGCGGACCGGGCGAGGGCGCTGGTTGAAGCCGCCGGGCTTCCGGCCACGATCAACACGCTCGCCGGCGGGCCGTATGACGCGGGCGCTCTGGTCGCGCGGATGGGCGCGGATAAGAAAAACGCCGGCGGCGCGATCACGCTGATACTGGCGCGCGGGGTCGGCAAGGCTTACATCGCACCTGGCGCCGATGTGAAGGATTTGACGGCGTTCTTGAACGAGGAAGTGACGCAGCGATGATTTTCGAACCCTGGATGGGCTGGACGGCTTTGGCGATTCTGGGCCTGCTGGCGTGTTCCGGTTTCTTCTCCGGCTCGGAGACCGCGCTCACCGCGACGTCGAAAGCGCGCATGCTGGGTCTTGAAAAGGACAAGGATCACCGCGCCAAGCGCGTAAATATCCTGATCGATGACCGCGAAAGCCTGATCGGCGCGATCCTATTGGGCAATAATCTGGTCAATATCCTCGCCGCCTCGCTGGCCTCGGCGGTCTTCCTGGCCATGTTCGGGGAAGCCGGCGTGCCGATCGCGACGCTGGTCATGACCCTCCTGGTCCTGATCTTCGCGGAGGTTCTGCCCAAGACCTACGCCCTGTCCAATCCGGACCGGATGGCGCTGGCGGTGTCGCTGCCGATCCGCTTTTTCGTGACGATCTTCGCGCCGATCGTGGCGGCGGTTCAGGCGGTGGTGCGCGGCACGCTGCGCCTGTTGGGCGCCGGCGTGGAGGGCCCGGTCTTGTCGCCCCATGAAGAGATTCGAGGCCATATCGATCTGCACCACCAGGAAGGCGCGGTGGTGAAGACGGACCGCGACATGCTCGGCGGCGTTCTGGATCTGCGCGAACTGACCGTCGACGACGTCATGGTTCACCGCAAGAATCTCAACACGCTGGACATCGATACGCCCAATGACGTGCTGGTCCAGGATGCGCTGAGCTGCCCGCACACGCGGATTCCGCTCTATCGCGACGATCCCGAAAACATCGTCGGCGTGCTGCATGCCCGCGACCTGGCGCGCGCGCTTCACGAAGCGGGCGGCGACGCGTCGAAGGTGGATATTGAAGCGACCAAGAGAGACGCCTGGTTCATTCCTGAAACCACCGAATTGCTCGATCAGCTCACCGCCTTCCGGCAAAAGCGCGAACACTTCGCCGTCGTGGTGGACGAATACGGCGCGCTGATGGGCATCGTCACGCTCGAAGACATCATCGAGGAAATCGTCGGCGAGATTGAAGACGAGCATGATGTGGCGGTCGAAGGCGTGACGCGCGAAGCGGACGGCTTCGTGCTGGTGGACGGCGCGGCGCCGATCCGCGACGTCAATCGCGCCCTGGATTGGGACCTGCCCGATGATGAGGCGGTGACCATCGCCGGCCTGGTGATCCACGAAGCCCAGACCATTCCGGAAGCCGGTCAGGTCTTCCGCTTCCACGGGGTGCAGTTTGAAATCACCGAACGCCAGCGCAACCAGATCACGCAAATGCGCCTCAAGGCCGAGCCCAAGCGCGAGGACCAACAGGCCTCCTGACGCAGCCTACGGCGCCGGCGCGCGGTCTTCCAGGGCGGATGCGGCGCCGGCCCCGCCGTTGAGCGCGTCGATCAAGGCCCGGTCTCGGTCATAAAGATCATGTATGAAGCGCACCTCGCCGACAGTATCGGTGACCGCGGTGAAATACAGGATGTGCACCGGAATGGTGTTGCGCAGACGCACGCGCTGCGTGCGGTCTCCGGCGAAGGCTTCGCGCACCTGATCGGGCGTCCAGCCTTCCGATTCCAGAGCCCAGACGGCCAGGTCCTCCGGATTTTGCACGCGTACGCAGCCTGAGGAGTCGCTGCGCTGGGCGTTGGCGAAATTGGCCCGGTGCGGCGTGTCGTGAATGTAGACATTGTGCACGTTGGGAAACAGGAATTTCACCTTGCCCATGGCGTTGCCGGGTCCTGGCGCCTGGATCACGCGATAGCGTCGATTGGCCCAATCGGCCTGGCTGGCGGGCGTCATCGCACCGGTGTCCAGATCCACCAGGCGATAGCCCCGGGCATAGGCCCAGCCAGGACTGGTCCGAAACGCGCGCAGCCATTGCTGGCCCAGCCCGTAGGGCGTGTACCACCAGGGATTGATCTCGATGATGGACATGGCTTCGGAAAACACCGGCGTGCGGGCGTAGCGCGTCCCGATCTGCGCCTGGTGCACGCGCGCCACGGCGCCGCCTTCCCAGGCCTCCAACCGGAAATCGGCGATATTGACCCGGATGTGGCGCTCGCCCAGATCGGCCGGCAGCCACCGCCAGCGCTCCAGATTCGCGCGCAGCTGGTCGATCCGCCGGTCATTGCCGGCGTTCAGCTCGGTCAGGCTGGCCGCGCCCAGGCGGCCATCCGCGGCGAGGTTGGCGCGGGCCTGGAAGCGAATAAGCGCCGTCTCCAAGCGCGCATCAAAAACCTCGCCGCGCCATCCCGGCGCCGGCAGATAGCCCAGCTCATGCAGCCGCGCCCGCAAGGCGTCGACGCGCGGTCCCGCCATGCCCCGCTCAAGCCGCGGCCCGGCGGGAATGGGCGCGGAGGCGGCGGGCAAGGCGGTTTGGCGCACCAGTTCCGCGCGAAGCGCGATGTAATCGGGGTGGGAAGGCGCCAGCGCTTCAAAGCTCTCATAGATCGCGCTGGCCTCGCGGGCGCGCGCATAGTGAGTGAGCAAATCCTGATCCCGGACCGTCTGGGTCCAATCCTCGTCCAGGCTGCGCGGGTCGACCCGCCCGAACGCCAGGTCTTCGGCATAGGCGAACCAGGCTGCGCGTGCGGCGTAATCGCGCTCCGGCCCTGCGGGCATGGCCGACAATGCGGCCGGGTCCGCATAGTCGTCCGGGTCCAGGCCATGGGTCCAGGCTTCGGCGAGCGCGAAACCTAAGGCTTCAACTTCGCTCTGCGTCCAGCTTTCAGTCCAGCGGCGCTGAGCGTCGGCCGCGGACGACCACGCCAGACTTAAGACAATCGCCAGCAAAACGCCGCGCAGACGCATGCGAATCCCCTCCCGTCGGCGTTAAGGTTAACAAAGCTCGCCGCCGAAGGGGATGCGTCATCGCCTACCCCAGGCTCAAAAGCTCCGGGTCGCCGCCCTGGGCTGAGATATTGATCGTGAGGGTGCGCTCTGCGGCGAAACGCTGGACATAGTGGGGACCGCCCGCCTTGGGGCCGGTGCCCGACAAGCCCTCGCCGCCAAAGGGCTGAACGCCCACCACCGCGCCGGTGATGTTGCGGTTCACATAGACATTGCCCGCCGGCACCGCATCGCGCACGGCGTGGAAGAACCGGTCCAGGCGCGAATGCACGCCCAGGGTCAGGCCATAATGCTTGTCCGCCAACTGTTTGGCGATCCGGGCCAGATCGGCGCGCTTATACCGCAGGACATGCAGAATCGGGCCGAATTTCTCTTCGGTGATCTGATCAAGATCGGACAGCTCGATCAGGGCCGGAGCGAAAAAGCGGCCCTTGGCGGCCCAGGCCTCACTCAACGGCGCCCGGTGCAATATCTTGGCGGGCCCGTCCATCGCGGCCACATGCGCCTCGAGCATGGCGCAGGCTTCCGCATCAATAACCGGGCCGATATCCGTGCATCCGTCGGAAGGATCACCCAGCGCGAGCGCGTCCATGGCGCCTTTCAGACCCTCGATGAGGTGATCGGCGGTTTCTTCCGGCAGGAAGAGCACCCGCAAGGCCGAGCAGCGCTGCCCGGCAGACCCGAAGGCGGACAGGATCGCGTCGTCGACGACCTGCTCGCCCAATGCGGATGTGTCCACGAACATGCCGTTGAGCCCGCCCGTCTCCGCGATCAACGGCACGATCGGCCCGTCCTTGGCGGCCAGGGTGCGATTGATGATGCGCGCCACCTCGGTCGAGCCGGTGAAGGCGACGCCGGCGATGCCGGGCAGGCTGGTCAGCGCCGCGCCGATCGCTCCGTCGCCCGGCAAGAGATGCAGCACGTCGGCGGGCAGACCCGCCGCCTGATAGATCTTCACCGCCTCGGCTGCGATGAGCGGGCTTTGCTCCGCCGGCTTGGCGAGCACGGTGTTGCCGGCGGCCAAGGCGGCCGCGATCTGACCGGTGAAGATGGCCAATGGGAAATTCCACGGGCTGATGCAGACGAAGACGCCGCGTCCGCGCAATTCCAGGTGATTGGTTTCACCCGCAGGTCCTGGCAGCCGCACCGGCGCTGAGAATTTCGTCTCCGCCTCGACCGCGTAATAGCGCAGAAAGTCGACCGCTTCGCGCACTTCCGCGACCCCGTCCAGAAGCGTCTTGCCGGTCTCACGCGCCATCAGGGCGAGCAAGCGATCGGTATGGGTCTCCAACCCGTCGGCCATGGCGCGCAGGATCGCCGCCCGCTGCGCCCCGCCGCGCCCGTTCCACTCCGGCTGAGCGGCCTGGGCGCCGTGAAAGGCGCGGTCGACATCGCCCTGGTCGGCGTCGCAGACGGTGGCCACGGCGAAGTTCAGATCCACCGGGCTGGGCAGCGTCTCGCCGCCGCTGGTCTTCATCTCACCCCCGATCAGGGCGCCGCATGCATAGGGCGCTCCGGCGTCGAACGCGTCCTGCGCCGCCGCCAGGCAGGCGCGCACGCCGGACTGGGTCAGATCAAGACCGGCCGAGTTCAATCGATGTTCGCCGTAAAGCGCCGGCGGCGCGGCGATGAAGGGATGCCGGTCGAGCGTGGCGGCCTTGGCGAAAGGACCGGAGGCGACGTCTTCGGCCGGCACGTCCTCATCCAGGAAGGCGTGGACGAAGCTGGTGTTGGCGCCGTTCTCCAAAAGCCGGCGCACCAGGTAAGGCAGCAAGTCTTCATGGCTGCCGACCGGCGCGTAGATCCGCACATCGCCCAGATCCCCGCCCCAGGTTTCCGCCGCGGCGGCGTAGAGCGGCTCGCCCATGCCGTGCAGGCGCTGGAACTCATACGGCGGATCACCGGCCTCTTTCGCCAGCTCCCGGACCGCGCAGAGGGAATGGGCGTTATGAGTCGCAAATTGCGGATAGATCGCATGCGGCGCGTTCAACATGACCCGGGCGCAGGCGAGATAATTCATGTCGGTCGCGGGCTTGGTGGTCCAGACCGGAAAGTCCGGCTGTCCATTCATCTGGGCGAATTTGATCTCGGTGTCCCAGTAAGCGCCTTTGACCAGGCGCACCATGAAGCGGCGGCCCGCCGCCTCGCCCAGCTCCACCAGCCGCTCCAGCACCGCCCGCGCGCGTTTTTGATAGGCCTGCACCGCAAGGCCCAGCCCGTTCCAGCCCTTAAGCGACGGCTCATGGGCGAGGCGCTCCAGGATCTTCATCTGGATGACGAGCCGGTCGCTTTCCTCAGCATCGAGGCAGAAGCCGATATCCGCCGTCTTCGCAGCCTCGGCCTGCTCCAGCACGCGCGGGTAGAGCTCGGCCATCACCTGCGTTTCCTTGACCGCGAGATAGCGCGGGTGCAGCGCCGACAGTTTCACGCTGACGCCGTCGACCGCGTCCACCGGACCTTCGCCGCGTCTGGCGGCGACCGCGGCGATGGCGTCAAGATAACGCTGGTGATAGCGCAGCGCGTCCGCATCGGTGCGCGCGCCCTCGCCGAGCATGTCGAAGCTGAAAAGCGGCTTGAGCGCGCCATACATTTTCCAGCCGCGCCCGCGCTTGATCGCGCCCTCAATGGTGCGGCCCAGTACGAATTGCTCGCCCAGGATCCGCATGGCGCGGCGCGTGGCGGTGCGGATGACCGGCTCGCCCATGCGCCCCGCCAGGCGTCGGAAATAGCCGCCCGGATCGTTCTGCGCGTCGCCTTCCACCTCCATCAGCGAGCCTGTGAGCATCAGACCCAGCGTCGAGGCGTTGACCAGCCAATTGTCCGACTTCCAGGCGTGCTCGGCCCATTTCCCCGAGCCGATTTTTTCGGAGATGAGATCATCGGCGGTCTCCGCATCCGGGACCCGCAACAGGGCTTCGGCCAGACACATCAGCGCCAGGCCTTCCTTATTGGTCAGCCCGAATTCCTGGAGAAAGCTCTCCATCAGGCCGCCGCCGCGCCTGGTGGCGCGGGCCTGGTTGACGAGCGCCACGGCCGCCTGTGACGCGCGGCCGCGGGCCGCGTCATCCAGCCCGACAAGATGGTCCAGCTGGCTGGCGGCCCGGCGTTCATCAGCGAATTTGGAAGCGTCCAGACCGTCCCAATCAATGGGGGTTTCGGTGTGATCGCGCATCAGCCACTCCAATGTGAGACAGCAGTTTGCGGCGGACAATGATCTCGCCGCGCCCGCTGGGCAAGCGCAGCATGCGGTTGGGCTGACGCGAACCCGGACGCTCTGAATTTCATCGGTCGCGATCACCGCGGCGCCGACTTCGCTTCGCCTTCCGCCGAAAATCCGCTAAAGACCCGCCGGATCGTTCAAAGACGCCGTTTCGGAGCTCTTCGATGGAAGACAGCGCCCCGCTGCGCATCATGCTGGTCACCGACGCCTGGGAGCCCCAGGTCAACGGCGTGGTGCGCACGCTCTCGCGCACAGTCCAAGAATGCCGGGCCATGGGCCATGAGGTCGAGGTGATTCATCCCGGCCTTGGCTTTCGCACCTTCCCGCTGCCGACTTATCCGGAAATCAAGATGGCGATCGGCGCCCGCGAAGAGCTGGAGAAGCGTTTCAAGGAATTTGAACCCGAGGCGATTCACATCGCCACCGAGGGCACGCTGGGCCAGGCCGCGCGCGCCATCTGCCTGAAGTGGAAACTGCCCTTCTCGACCAGCTACCACACCAAATTTCCTGAATATGTCCATGCGCGCCTGCCCTTTATTCCGGTGGCGGCGGGCTATTGGTTCATGCGCCGTTTCCACAACGCCGGCAATCGGTTGATGGTCGCGACCGCGTCCATGCGCGAGATGCTGGCCGAGCGCGGCTTCAACAACATCACCTCCTGGGCGCGCGGCGTGGACACGGAAATCTTCCATCCCGACAAGCGCCACATGGGCGGCAAGAGCGTCTATGAAGATCTGGACGGTCCGGTCTTCGTGTATATCGGCCGGGTCGCCGTGGAGAAGAATATCGAGGCGTTTCTGGACCTCGATCTGCCAGGCTCGAAAGTCGTCGTCGGCCCGGGCCCCCAGCTGGACGAGCTGAAAGCGAAATATCCCGACATCGTCTTCACCGGCAACAAGTCCGGCGACGATCTGGCGCGCCATTTCGCCGACGCCGACGTCATGGTCTTTCCCAGCTTCACCGACACCTTCGGCCTGGTCATTCTGGAATCCATGGCGACCGGCACGCCCGTCGCCGCCTTTGTCGCCAACGGGCCCAAAGACATCATCCCCGGCTCCAAGGCCGGCTTTGTCGATGACGATCTGAAGAAGGCGTGCCTTGAAGCGCTGGGGATGAAGCGGGAGGACTGCAGAGCCTATGCGGAGAAATACTCCTGGCGCGCCTGCGCGGAAGAATTCGTCCGCAATCTCAAGCCTCAGCCGCGCCCGGAACGGCGGCGCTTCTGGCGCCGTCTCAGGCGGTTGGGCCGCCGCGGCTAAGCGTCTTCTGGACGGGGCTTAGTCCGGCATCGTCATCGGCGTCAGGGCGCGGGACGCCGCCGCGGTGTCGGCGCGCCGCTCATCGGGCAGGGCGATCAGGCCGCGATCTGAGAGATATCCGAACGGGCCCCAGGCCTCTTCGCTGGTCAGCTCTTCGACAAACTCGGTCAGGCCAGGCACCACGCCTTCATGCTGCGTCTTCACATAGAGATAGAGCGAGCGCGAGCCGGGATATTGGCCGGTGGAGATGGCGTCATAAGTCGGCGTGATCCCGTCAATCGTCGCCGCCTGAATCCGGTCGCCATTCTGTTCAAGGAAGGAATAGCCGAAGATTCCAAAGGAGTTGGGCGCGTTGGCCAGCGTCTGCACGATGGTGTTGTCATTCTCCCCGGCGTCGACCCAGCCGCCGTCCTCGCGGATGCGGGCGGCGATTTCGTCGAACCGGCCCGGCGCGCTTTCCTCCATCTCCGCCAGGCACGCGATCCCGCGGGCGCCGTCAATCATGTCCAGCTCGACGAACGCGTCGCGCGTCCCGGAGGTCGGCGGCGGACCAAAGACCTCGATGCGCGACGCGGGCAAGTCCGAATTCACGTCCGACCAACGGTTGAAGGGATTGTCCACCAGCATCGTGCAGTCATACCCGGCCGCCTGTCCGAAGCTGGCGCCGTCGCGCAACGCGCCGTCCTCATCAAGCAGCGCGGCGCCGTCGGCGTTCACCAGCATGGGCGTCCTGGCCGCAAGCGCCAAAAACAGGTCGCGCTTTGCGATGCTCATGGGCTCGGACTCGACCGAATTGCCCAGGACGATGCCGTCGAACCCGATCGGGATTTCAGTGATCGCGGTCACGCCGTTTTCCTGGCACAGCTGAAATTCGCTGGCCTTCATCGGCCTCGACGCGGCGGTGTAATCGGGATGGGCCATGCCCAGTCCCGCACAAAACAGATTCATGCCCCCGCCGGTGCCGGTCGCCTCCACCACCGGCGTTGGAAAGCCGGAGCGTGCGCCGAAATTCTCCGCCGCTGTGGTGACGAAGGGAAAAACCGTCGAGGACCCGACAATGCGCAAGCCCTGGCGGCCTGCGCCGGAGGGCGCCCGGGACACGGTCTCCGACCGCGGCGCGGCGGCCGACGTCGGCTCGCTGCGTTCGGCCAACACGATCTCCTCCGCAGGCGCGCTGCAGGCGGCCAGAAGCGCCGAGGATGCGGCGGCGATGATCAAAACGGGACGCGGTCGCGCCATGGCTGAAATCCTTCCGAATTGCCGGCGGCCGTCACCGCCCTGCCGGCCCTGATTGATGACACAGCTTGATGGCGCGGCGATGACACACGGCTCCAGCACCCGTGTTGGCGCGCCCAAAGCCCTGCGAGCGCTTGCTATCGCCGCTTTCTGCAACGATTTGATGACAGCGGGTACATGGCTTCGGGAAAAGGGCCTTCGGACCGCCGTGACGCGGCGGCCGCTTTTTTGCTTTACAGCGACATTCGACCGCACTAAATGCGCGCTTCCCGGCGGAGGTGACGATGCCGGATTGGGTTAACAATCTGCAGGGGGTTTCGTGCGTTGCAACGTTACCATACGCCCCTGGACCTGGTCCGCTCCCGGCCTGTCGAAGGCCCTGTCGCCTGCGCGCGACCTGATCGTCTGACGATCGCGGCCCACTGGTTCCAGGACAATTTTCCCGGTGAAGTGCTGTATGCGGTGAAGGCCAATCCTTCGCCATGGGTGATCGACGCGCTCTACGCCGCCGGTCTTCGCTGGTTCGACGCCGCCTCGCTTGCGGAAGTCGAGCTGGTCGCCGAGCGCTGCCCGGACGCGACCATCGCCTTCCTGCACCCGGTCAAGAGCCGCCACGCCATCCGCCGCGCCTATTTCGATCATGGCGTGCGGATTTTCGTGCTCGACTGCGAGGCCGAGCTGGAGAAAATCCTGGTCGAGACCGATCACGCCGACGATCTGACCCTGATCGTGCGCCTTGCGGTGTCCAATGACGGCGCCGCCCTGCCGCTGGCGGGCAAATTCGGGGCGGGCGAAGCCGAAGCGCCGGATCTCATCCGCGCCGCGCGCGCCCATGCCGAAGCGCTGGGCGTCAGCTTTCATGTCGGCAGCCAGTGCATGGCGCCGAACGCCTATGGCGCTGCGATGGCTGAAGCGAGCCGTCTGATCGCCAAGGCCGGCGTCACGGTCGACATCGTGGACGTCGGCGGCGGTTTTCCTGCGCCTTATCCGGGCCTGACCCCGCCGCCCCTGTCCGACTATATCGATGCGATCGAACGGGCGTTCGAGGGCATGATGGTTCTGGAGAACGCCGACTTGTGGTGCGAGCCGGGCCGCGCGCTGATCGCGGAAGCGGTGTCGGTCCTCACGCGCGTGGAGTTGGTGAAAGGCGAAGCGGTCTATCTCAATGACGGCGCCTATGGCTGCTTGTTCGACATGGTCCACGCCCAATGGCCCTTCCCGATCCAGGTTCACCGCGCCGATGGCGAGGCCAGCCTGCAAACCGCCGAGTTCACGCTTTACGGACCGACCTGCGATCCCATCGACACCATGCCCGGCCGTCACGCCCTGCCGGCGGATCTGGCGGAAGGCGATGTGATCGAGGTGGGCATGCTGGGCGCCTACGGCACCGCCATGGCGACCGGATTCAACGGCTTTGGCCAGGTGGAGACCTGCAAGGTCGATGACTATCCCTGGATGTCCCTCTACAGCCCGGCCGCGCCCGTTCCGGCGCCGGCCGACGCTGTGATCCCGGCGGCCGCCGGCGATCGCATCCTTCCCTTCGCGCGCGCCCAGCGA
Organism: Oceanicaulis sp. BBD 1991-10; assembly: GCA_001657295.1. Taxonomy (GTDB): domain Bacteria; phylum Pseudomonadota; class Alphaproteobacteria; order Caulobacterales; family Maricaulaceae; genus Oceanicaulis. Next base: position 114,956 of record LYSW01000001.1, read on the forward strand.
CGGCGCCGCGCCCGACTGATGAGAAAACGCGGATGACCGAGACCTCGAACAAGAAGGCCGAACTGCTCTCCAGCCCGGTCGAGCATATCGACATCACCAGCTTTGACGGCCGGGTGATCATCGACGCCTGGGAGAAGATGAGCTTCTCCTCCCGCGACGCGGCGCGCGCCGCGCGCATCCTGCAGGCGGCCCAGGAAGACAAGGATTGCGCCGTCATCCTGACCCTCGCCGGCTCGACGAGCGCGGGCGGCTGCATGCATGTCTGGCGCGACATGGTGCGCCACAACATGGTCGACGCCATCGTCGCCACCGGCGCCTCCATCGTGGACATGGACTTCTTCGAAGCCCTCGGCTTCAAGCATTATCAGGCCCAGGAGATCCCGGACGACCGGATCTTGCGCGATCTTTATATCGACCGGATCTACGACACCTATATCGATGAAGAAGACCTGCAGGCCTGCGACCACACCATTGGAGAGATCGCCGACAGCCTGCCTGACGGCCCCATCTCAAGCCGCGCCTTCATCCACGCCATGGGCGAGTGGCTCGCCGACGGCAACGCCAAGAAGAGCGGTTCTTTGATCGAAGAATGCCACACCCACGGCGTGCCGATCTTCGTGCCGGCCTTCTCGGACTGTTCGGCCGGCTTCGGGCTGGTCAAACATCAGGTCGAGCGCATCAAGGCGAAAAAGCCCTATGTCGCCATCGACAGCGTCGCCGACTTCCGCGAACTGACCGACATCAAGATCAAGGCCGGCTCCACAGGCCTTTTCATGGTCGGCGGCGGCGTGCCGAAGAATTTCGCCCAGGACACGGTCGTATGCGCGGAAATCCTCGGCCATGACGATGTCGAGATGCACAAATACGCCGTCCAGATCACCGTCGCCGACGTGCGCGACGGCGCCTGCTCCTCCTCGACCCTGAAAGAGGCGTGCAGCTGGGGCAAGGTCGACGTGGCGCTCGAGCAGATGGTCTATGCCGAAGCCACCACCGTGGCGCCCGTCATCGTCTCCGACGTCTTCCACCGCGAGGCCTGGAAGAGCCGCCCGCGCCGGCGGTTTGCGGACATGTTTGAGGGCGCGGGCTAAGCGCTGAGCCAAGCGACCGCGTCCGCCTAAGCCGCCAGCAGGCGTGCGACTTCCGCTTCCAGCTTGTCCAGATCGATCGGCTTGGTGACCACGGAGTCGAAGCCTGCGTCGCGATAGGATTCGCGCTGCGCCTCGTAAGCATTGGCCGTGCAGGCGATCGCCGGCGTGGGCGCCTGGTCGTCCTGCTCTTGCGCCTTGCGCACGGTCTTGAGGACCTCGTCGCCGCTGCATCCGGGCATCTGGATGTCCAGGATCATCAGGTCAAAGACCTGTTTGGAGGCCAGTTCCAGCGCTTCGGTGCCTGAGGCGGCGAAGACCAGCTCGAACCGGTCGTCATCCAGCATCGCCTCAATGGTGTTGCGGTTCATGTCATTGTCTTCGGCGATCAAAATCCGGCTGCGCGGCGCGGCGGGCTTGGGCGTTTCGTCGTCCACCTCGGGCGCCGTTTCGACCAGGCTCGGCTTCGCCGGCGGCAAGGGCAGGTCGATGGTCACCGTGGTGCCCTCGCCCTGCCTGGAGGTCAGGCCGATCTTTCCGCCCATGGCGTCGGTGATCCCCTTGGCGATCGACAGACCCAGACCGGCGCCCTCATGGGAGCGCGTGGCCGAGGCGTCACCCTGGGTGAAGCGGTCGAAGGCGCGTTTGATGAATTGCGCCGACATGCCGATGCCGGTGTCGGTCACGACGATGCGCAGGCCCGAGCCCTCGCCGCGATCAACGATTTCAACGCTGACGCCGCCTTCATCGGTGAATTTTATGGCGTTGCCGAGAATATTGCTGATCACCTGGGAGATGCGCTTGGCGTCGCCGTGATAATGGCCCGATGCGTGGCAGGCGGCCTTCAGAGCCAGCCCCTTTCGCGCCGCCGCCGGCTCCAGCGGGGTGACTGCGCTGTCCAGCAGGGTCTCGGCCGCGAACTCAGCCGGCTCAAGGCTGAATTCGCCGGAGGACAGGGTCTCGAAGTTGAGCAGATCCTCCACCAGGCGCAGCAGCGCATAACCGGAGTTGAGCGCGATATCGGTATAGCGCTCGACTTTCGGCTCGAGCGGCTGGCGGTTGATCAGCTCCAACATGCCCAGCACGCCGTTCAGCGGGGTGCGCAATTCATGGCTCATATTGGCCATGAATTGCGACTTGGCGATATTGGCCTGCTCGGCCAGGCGCTGCTGACGGCGCAAGCGGGTTTCAGTCGCCAGGCGCTCGCTGACATCCTGCACCACCGAGATCACGTGGCGGTCTTCGCCCGGCGAATCCAGCATGGCGCCGGCGATCTGGACCGGCGTCGCGCTGCCGTCTCGACGTCGATACTCTTTCTCATACGCCGCGAAGCGCCCGGTCTCGAGCAGCTGCGCGAGCGCGTCTTCATCCCTTAATTTGTGGCGGTCCGGCGTCATCGTGCGAAGCGACAGGCGCGAGGCGTCGGCTTCCTCGCACCCGATGATCGACCAGAAGGCGGTGTTCGCCCGCACGATCGCCCCATCGGACAAACGGGTGATGAGAAGGCCGACCGGCGCCAGATCAAAGACCGCCTGCAGCACCTGCCGGTTCGCCTTCAACGCCGCTTCGGCGCGCTCCGCAGCCGTGTGGGACGCCTTTCGGATCGCCTCGTCAAATGAGTTGAGCAAGAGCAGGATTGAAACCGTCAAAGTCACGGCGCACAGGCCGCGGGACACCAGCACGGACAGGCCGGTCACCGCCTCGAAGTTTGCCGTGTTGAACACGGAGACAGGGAAGAAATCGCCTGGCGCCGTGAATAGCTGCAGCCCGGAATAGACGAAGAAGACGCCCGCGGAGACCTGGCTGAGCGCCGCCTTGTCCCGGTCCGCCCGCAGGCTGTCGTCGAACAGGAGGACCATGCCCGCCGAGAACGCTATCGGCACCGCGAATAGCCAGCGGGTCGTCAACTCCACCGTGACGGACTCGGACGCCAGCGCCGCCGTGGCGCTCCAAAAGGAGACCAGGATCGCCGCCAGGCCGGCGGCGGCCAGCGAGTAGCGCCCGCGCCCGCCGGCGACGAAATAGCCGAGAAAAAGGAAGCTGGCGACCGACACGAAGTGCCGCACCGTCGGCGTATTCCAGGCCTGGAGCACGAATTCGGACAGGTGAAGCCATTCATAAACGCCGTGGACCAGCCCGAAGGCGGCCAGCGCCAGGATGCGGCGCTTGGTGATCGAACCGGGCAGCGGAGCCGCCCGCACGGCCACAGCCGCGCCAAACAGGAAGAAGGCCAGCCCGTAAAAATCGTAAATGATGTCGAGCGAGCTTGAACCCATTTAGCGAATCCCCTCTGCGTTGCACCGGTGTGAATTACACGCCCATGAAGGTTAATGCGCGGCGAACCATCTTGCCCGCTCCGGCGCGCCGATTGCGCATACCAGTCCTGCGATTACGCACCCTCGCCACGCCCCGGGCGAAGTGGTATCTGGCGCGACGTTTCCTCGATTTCACCGCCGTGCAGGGAGCCGCCCATGGACGCCCTAGATCTGACCCTTCTGACCGCCTCGCTCGTCACCTTTTTCGTGGTGATCGATCCCATCGGCGTCGCGCCGATTTTCGCGGGTTTGACCGAGGGCTCGTCGAACAAGCACAGGCGCACGATGGCGATCAAATCCGTGCTGATCGCGACGGTCGTCTTGTTCGGCTTCGCCTATCTGGGCGAATGGCTGCTCAACGCCCTGCATATTTCGCTCGACGCCTTCCGGGCGGCGGGCGGCGTTCTGCTCTTCATGATCGCGCTGGACATGATTTTCGAGAAGCGCACCGAACGCCGCGAGGAGCGCGCGGAAGCCATGAGCGACGCTGACGAGTCCATCCCCGGCACCCATGATGATATCTCGGTCTTCCCGATGGCGATCCCGATGCTCGCCGGCCCCGGCGCCATCGCATCGGTGATGCTGTTCATGAACGAGGCGCGCGGCAGCCTGTCCAGCCAGGCCATGGTGTTCGCCGGCATGGGCGCGAACTTGTTGCTCTGCCTTGGGCTTTTCCTGGCCATCGGCTTCATCATGAAGGTGATCGGCACGACCCTCGCTGCGATGATCACGCGGATTCTCGGCGTGATCCTGGCGGCGCTGGCCGCGCAATTCATCTTTGACGGCATCGCCGGCGCCCTGCTGGGCGGCGGCTAGCCTGCACGCGAGCCGGTCAGACGGTGGCGCCCGGCCCTGTCGCGCGCTACGTATGCATCAGAAGCGCGCGTTTTGGCGCGCTGCAGCATGAAGAGCCCGCCCGCCGATGACCGACGATGCGTTGACCGCCCTCACCCCTGATTCCCAGGCCGATTGCCAGGCTCTGTTCGGATTTGATCCGGGTTTTAAGGTGCCCGCCTTCTCCACGCGCGACAATCACGTGCCGGAGATCGACGAGACCTATGTCTTCGACGAGGCGACGACGCGGGCGATTCTCGCCGGCTTCGCCTTCAATCGCCGGGTGATGATCCAGGGCTATCACGGCACGGGCAAGTCCACCCATGTCGAGCAGGTCGCCGCGCGCCTGAACTGGCCGATGATCCGGGTCAATCTGGACAGCCATGTCAGCCGGATCGACATGGTCGGCAAGGACGCCATCGTCCTGAAAGAGGGCAAGCAGATCACGGAGTTTCAGGAAGGCATTCTGCCCTGGGCGGTGCAGCGGCCGGTCGCGCTCTTGTTTGATGAATATGACGCCGGGCGGCCCGACGTGATGTTCGTGATCCAGCGCGTTCTGGAAGCCTCCGGCTCCCTGACGCTTCTCGACCAGAACCGCGTGATCCGGCCGAACGCGAATTTCCGCCTTTTCGCCACGACCAATACGGTCGGCCTGGGCGACACCACCGGGCTGTATCACGGCACCCAGCAGATCAACCAGGGCCAGATGGACCGCTGGTCGATCGTGGCCACGCTGAATTATCTGCCGACCAAGACCGAGCGCGAAATCGTCGCGGCCAAGCTGGGCGAACAGGCCGGCACCGAGGCCGGCGAAAAAATGATCGCAGACATGGTCAACGTCGCGGACATGACCCGAGAAGCCTTCATGGCGGGCGATCTGTCCACCGTGATGAGCCCGCGCACCGTGCTGACCTGGGCGGAGAATGCGGCGATTTTCGGCGATGTCGGCCAGGCCTTCCGCCTGACCTTCTTAAACAAGTGCGACGAGATGGAGCGCCCGATCATCGCGGAGATGTATCAGCGCGTCTTCGGCGAAACGCTGGCCGAGAGCCCGGTCAATCCAGGGCAGGCGGCTTAAGGGGCGGTTTCAAGGCCCATGTCGAAAGGCTCCGACGACCCGACCGAAGACTTCCGCCGCGCCCTGGCGGCGACGACGCGCGCCCTGTCGGGCGAGCGCGAGCTGGAGGTCGCCTTCACCGGCGAGGGCGCGCGCCTGGCCCAGGGCCGGGTCCTTTTGCCCAACCCGCCGGACAATATTGATGAAGCCGCCGCCGCGAAGCTGCGCGGCCGCGCCGACGCGCTCGCCCTGAGGGTCGCGCTGCATGACAGCTCCGCGCACCAGCGCGGCCTGCCGCCGGGCTCCATCGCGCGCGGCGTGTTCGACGCCGCCGAGCAGGCGCGCTGCGAAGCGCTGGGCGCCCGCGCCATGAAAGGCGTGGCGGACAATCTGGACGCCGCCCTCACCGACCGCTGCCGCCGGGAAAGCTGGAACATGGCCGAGGACCGCCAGACGGCGCCTTTGGCGGAGGCCATCTCCATGCTGGTGCGCGAGCGGATCACGGGCCGCGCCGCGCCCGACGACGCCAAAGGTCTGATGAAAGTCTGGCGCGAGGACCTGGAAGCCTCCGCCGGCGGGGCGCTGGATACGCTTGCGGATGCGGCGGGCGACCAGGGGAAATTCGCCGAAGCCCTGCGCCAGGTGCTCCGCGATCTCGACCTGTCGGACGAACTCGGCGAGTTCGACCAGGAGGAAAACGAGCAGGACGATCAGGACGATAGCGGCGTCGAGCAGCAGCCCGAGGACGGCGAAGACAGCGGCGAGAGCGAGCCGGACAGCGGTGAGGATGAGACCACGTCCGATGCGCGCGGCACCGCTGCGGACACTGACGACATCTCCTTCGCCGAGGAGGGCGCAGAGAAGATCCAGGCCGATGACGAGCCCGGCGACGCCATGGAAGCCGCCCGGCCCAACTGGACCCCGCCCCAGGGCGGCGAGGCGGAAGCCTACAAGGTCTTCACCACCGCCCATGACGAAATCATCCAGGCCGGCGATTTATGCGATCCCGACGAACTCGCCCGCCTGCGCCGCACGCTGGATCAGCATCTAAAAGGCCTGGAAGCCGCGGTCGGCCGCCTCGCCAACCGCCTTCAGCGCCGCCTGCTGGCGCAGCAGCAGCGCGCCTGGTCCTTCGATCTTGAAGAAGGCGTTCTGGACCCCGCCCGCCTGACCCGCGTAGTCACCGATCCCATGCAGCCTTTGTCCTTCAAACAGGAACAGGACATGGAGTTTCGCGATACGGTCGTAACCCTGCTGCTAGACAATTCCGGCTCCATGCGCGGCCGGCCGATCCTGGTCGCCGCGGCCTGCGCGGACATTCTCGCGCGCACGCTGGAGCGCTGCGGGGTCAAGACCGAGATCCTGGGCTTCACGACCAAGGCCTGGAAGGGCGGGCGGTCGAAGGAAGACTGGCTGGCGAACGGCAAGCCGCCCAATCCGGGCCGTCTCAATGATCTGCGCCACATCATCTATAAGGGCGCGGACGCGCCCTGGCGCCGGGCCCGGCCCAATCTGGGCCTGATGCTGCGCGACGGCCTATTGAAAGAGAATATCGACGGCGAAGCCTTGCTGTGGGCCCACAAGCGCTTGATGGCGCGGCCCGAGCAGCGACGCATTTTGATGGTGATCTCCGACGGCGCGCCGGTGGATGACGGCACCCAGTCCGCCAACTCGCCCGCCTATCTGGAAAAGCATCTGCGCGAGGTGATCGAGATGATCGAAACTCGCTCAGAAACCGAACTTCTTGCAATCGGTATTGGCCACGACGTCACAAGATACTACCGTAAGGCGGTGACCATCGTTGATGTCGAACAACTCGCCGGCGCCATGACCGATCAGCTGGCGGCCCTGTTTGACGAGGGTCCCGAACGCGGCGGCCGCGGCCGCGCAGGGCCCGACGTCTCCCGCCGCGGCGCAGCGGGCCTGTCCGCGCTTACACGAGCAACGAAGGCGGCGCTGAAAGCATAGGGGACTGAAGTCCATGCTGTTTTTGCTCGCCGCCGCCGCAATCCAAACCCACGCCAGCTGCGATCCGGGCGACGCCATCACCCGCGCCGAACCCATCATCTCGCTCGATATTCAGCGCGTCGGCGCCGGACCGCGACAAGTCGGGGCGCTTGAATTTGCCGGCGGCCTGCTGCTTTGGAGCCGTAACGCGGAGTTCCGCGAGTGGTCAGGGCTGGAGGTCACTGACGACGGGCGAATGCTGGCGGTCTCCGATGAGGGCTATTGGCTCACCGCCGAGCTGACCATGACCGACGGCCGCTTGCGGCAGGTCTGCGATACACGGCTTGCCCCAATCCGGTTGGCGTCAGGCGCCCCTAGCGGCGCGGAAAGCAATGACGCGGAAGGTTTGGCCAATGCGGGCGACGGCGAATACCTCGTCAGTTTTGAAGACTGGCACCGCATCAGCGCATTCTCACTCGGCGATAACTGGGCGAATGTGCAAACCGCGTCTGAGCGCAGAGTGCAGGGCTTCGACAGCTCGGACACACCTTCAAATTCTGGCGCTGAAGCGCTCGCTATCATTGAAGACCGAGTTTGGGTTGGTTTTGAATCGGCCAGCAACGGGCGCCATCAGCTGAGCGCCTACAGCTATGACCGATCGTCAAATACGGGCGCCCGGCTCGTCCACGAACGGAACCTGAGCCTGGTGATCGGCTCAGACTACAGACTCCGGTCACTCACCCCTGATCGCGAAGGCGGGCTATATCTGCTGGCGACAAATTACATCAGGGACGACGCTCAATTCCCCTGCCCGGTGCCCAGCCGCAGCCTTTACAGGTGCACGGAGGTCTTCATCGGGCGGCTCCCAGCAAGCGCGCTTGGAAATGCGGCCGCGCCGATCGAGCCGGAGCCCGTCGCCTTCCTCGATCGAACGATGTGGACGGATAACTTCGAATCCCTCGACATCGCGACATTCGGGCAGGATCTCTTCCTCTTTCTTCTATCCGACGACAACTCTAGGGGGTCGATCGGAGGCTGCGCGGCCGTTCCGAATAATGATGTGCCGCCGTCATACGTGCATGGCGACCGCAATTGCCAGCTCAACCTATTGCTCAGCTTCAGGATTCTCGCTGGCGAAGAGGCCGATTAGCGCCAAGGGTCATTGTGGCGCCAGGACATCGCTGCGATGGTGATGCGCCCTGTCTTTTGATCGGACCCCCGCCATGCGCCTTCGCCTCGCTTTCGCCCTCGCCGCTTCGACCGTGTTGCTCGCCGCCTGCGGCGGTTCGCAGACGCAAAGCGACCCGCTGACCGCGGAAGCCGTGCCGCTCTTTCCTGACGATCCGGGCCGGACCCGGCTGGGCGCGCTGCGCTATGCCGGCGGGGTCGCGCTGACCAGCACGGACGGCCGCTTCGGCGGCTGGTCGGCGATGGAGATCTCGGCGGACGGGACGCGCCTTCTGGCGCTGTCGGACAGCGCGGACTGGATGACGGCCGATCTGACATTGGACGAAGACGGATCGCTGACCGGCCTGTCCGGCATGGAGATCGCGCCCCTGCTCGATGCGGACGGCAACCCGTTCAACGGCGAGGACGCGGACGCCGAAGGCCTCGCGCCGTTGGGCGGCGGCCGCTTCGCCGTGAGCTTCGAGCGCCGGCACCGGATCGAAGCCTATGATATCGGGCCGGACTGGAGCGGAATCGGCGACGCCCGCGGCGAGGCTTTGCCCGCCCCGCCCGGCGCGGACCGGCTGCGCAACAACGCGGGCATGGAAGCGCTCGCGGTGTCCGGCGACGTGCTGTGGGCGGGCGTGGAGCATCCGCTCGTGGAAGGTCAGCCGCACACGCTGTGGCGCTTTGATCTCAGCATGCCTGACGCCCTGCCCCAGGCGCGCTCGCTGGCGCTGAGCCCGGGCTTCGGCCTGACCGCGCTGGCGCCGGACGACGCGGGCGGGCTGTTCGTCGTCGAGCGCTTCTGGGCCCGTAATGTCGGCAATCACATCCGCGTCGGCCAGTTCAGCGCCGGCGATCTTAATGAGAGCGCTCAGCCGGCCGAGCCGGTCCTCCTGGCCGAGATCTCGCCGCAAATGACGGTGGATAATATCGAGGCGATCGCGGTCGCCGAGATCAATGGCGAGATGCGCCTTTTTCTGATGTCCGACGACAATTTCAACGCCGCCCAGCGCACGCTGCTCTTGAGCTTTGTGATCGAGGACGATCGCTAATCGGTCAACCGCAGCCGGTTGATGTCCGCGGCGATCGCCGCGAACGCCGCTCCGATATCGGTGTTCTCGATCTGATAATAATTGTCCGGGTCGCTGGCGCAGTTGCGCATCAGATCGCGATTGGTCTGACCGCTGAGCTGGAAGGCGATCGTATAGATCTGTACGCCTTTGCGCTCCGCTTCATCACAGGCCGCCGCCATATTCGCCCGCGCCGTTGCGGCGCTGTAGAGCTCTTCCGTCTCCCAGTCGCCGTCGCGCCGGACCCGCCGATATTGGGCGGTCGCGGCGCCGTCCGTCATCACCACCAGAACCTTGATGGTGTCCTCTTTATCATAGGCCGCCGGACGGTCCGGAAAATCACCGCCCAGATTGCCGCGCCACACCGGATCCAGGGCCCGAGCGCCCCAGGCCGTCGCCACGTCCAGGCCGGTGTTTCCGCCCGCGTCCAGGCGGTCGACGCGCCTTGAAAGCGCATTGCGATTATTGCTGAGGAAGAAGGACTGTTCATTGCTTTCAGGGCAGTGACTGGAGTCGTTGTCGCCGACCATGTCCACGCCGCCCCAGCTCAGGATCGGCAGCTCCACATCAACAATGTCGATCTCAATCGGATAGGTCGCGCCATAATCCAGGCAGGCGCCGCCCGTGAGCTGATTGCCGGGCAGATTCACCAGCCCGCCGCGGCGCAAGACCCGGCGCGGCAGGCGAACGCCGCCATTATACGGGATAAGGGACAGGCTCGTTCGGTCCGGATTGTCGAGCATGACGACGTCGACGAAATCCCCCGCCGCGGTGCGCAGCTCCTGGATTTTCGTCCCGTTCATGGATCCGGAGACGTCAAGCACGAGTGAAATCTCCACATCGCGTATCTGTTCCAGCGCGCTGGACTGGCGGCTCACAGGCAGGGTGTTGATCCCCGCCAGCCCGAGCAGCGTTGTCGGCATGCTCAGCTGCGCGCTGGCGGTCACTTGCCGCGAATTGAAGAATTGTTCGCTCGAGACCTCGAGAACCAGGGTGTCGATCAAATCGCCATGGTCGGCGATCGCCGCGGTCACAAAGGCCCGCACGACTTGTTCCGCTTCGCGGTCCTGCGTCAGCGAAGCCGCGGCCAGGACCCCGGAATCAAGCGCCGCCTGAAGTTCCGAGCCGATGCCGACCGAGCGGGAATAGTCCAGGCCTCCGCCCGCAGCCGCCCCGATGACGCCGAAGCACAGCGCGAACGTCATCGCCACATTCGCGCGGGTGTCGCGAATAAAGCGCTGAAAGATCGCTGTGATCGCTCTGGGCATCGTCCGGCTCGCCTCGCTTCAGCGTCCCGTTTAAGGACTTCGAAGTCACAGACTGCAGGATCGATGCCAAAGATCGCGTTAAATCAATGGTTTACGCTTCGTTAACGCGACACTCCGCTAGCGGCTGAGACGCAGCGTGTTGAGATCGGCCGCGATCGCCGAGAAGGCCACCGCGATATCCATATTCTCCACCTCGAAATAATTGTCCGGATGGCTGGCGCAATTGCGCATGAGATTGCGGTTGGTCGTGCCGTTGAGCTGGAAGGCGATGGTGTAGACGTCCACGCCCCGCGCTTCGGCCTCGTCACAGGCCTGAGCCATGTTGGCGCGAGCCGTCGAGGCGGAATACATGTTGTAATTCCACCAGCGATCATCATCGTCGTCCCAGTAATTGCGGATCTGGGCGGTCGCGGCGCCGTCTGTCATCACCACCAGCGCCTTGATCGTTGAAGGATCATCATAATCCACCGGCCGGTCCGGGAAATTCCCGCCCAGGCGACCGCGCCAGACCGGGTCGAGCGCGCGCGCGCCCCAGGCGGTGGCGATGTCCAGCCCGGTATTGCCGCCCGCATCCAGCGTCGCGATCAGGTCGATCAGATCGGTCTGATTATTGCGCAGGAAGACCGCCGCCTCATCGCTTTCCGGACAGAAGGAGGAGCTGCGCGATCCCACCTGGTCGTTGCCGCGCCATTGAAGCCAGTCCAGGCCATTGGCCGGCGGCTCCAGGCTGACGGGATGGTCATGGCCGTATTCAGGGCAGCCGGCCCGGTTCGGGTTCGAGCCGGAGATCAGCTGATTGTTGACATAGTCGGGCAGCCGCACCCCGCCATTATAGGGAATGATGGAGATGGAGGTCATGTCCGAGACCTCGCCCGCCATCACCACCTGAACGAATTCCGTCGCCGCATCTTGAAGCGCGTCGATCTTCGAGCCCCACATGGAGCCGGACACGTCCAGAACCAGCGCGATCTCCAGATTGCGCACCTGCTCGGTGGCCTCGGACTCCCGGTTCAGCCGCAAACGCTGAATGCCCGCCACGCCCAAAAGCACGGTCGGCACGGTGACTTCGGCTTCGGCATGCACGTCGCGGGCGTTGATCGCCACATTGGGCGTGACGGTGACCACCAGATTCTCGATCACCCCGTCATGTTCCGCGATCGCCGCCTCCACATAGGCGCGCACGACTTCTTCCGGTTCGCGGGTCTGAGACAGGGAGGCGGCGGCCAGAACGCCGGTGTCCAATGCGCTCTGAATCTCCGCGCCGATGGTGAAGGTGCGGGTGTAATCCACTGCGCCGCCAACGCCCGCCACCAGCGGGGTGACGGCGATCGCGAAGCTGACCGCGACATTGCCGGCGCGGTCGGCGAAAAATTTTCCAAGGCGAGCGAACATGACCGATCTCTCCTTCCTGGAGACGAAAACCGGACAAGGATTCCGCCTGGCGCATTAACACCTTGGAAAGAAACGTGGTATGCGCGGCGTTTACCGTGACGGCCCGCCCTGGAGAGGGCTTCCGGCCTTCGCGGGATGAAAATGGTCTGAGCCCGACTTCGTCCTCATCCCGGCCAAGAGGCGCCAGCCGAAATCTTGAGGCGGTCTCAGAAACAGGCGCGGCCGAATGGATCCCGGCGACCGATGAGCAGGCGGCCTGCTGCGCTCGAAGAGCGTGCCGGCGGTCCGGGGCGGCTGAGACTGGGTGAGGGAGACATCGTCGCGCGCGATCGAACCGAGGCGAAGCAGGACAGGACCCGTCTTCCTATCCCATCCCGGCGCTTTTGAGGATTTGATAGGCTTCAACCACCTTGGTGAGTTGCTCCTCCATGGAGCGGTCGCCGCCATTGGAATCCGGATGATAGGTGCGCACCAGCTCGGCATAGCGCTTGCGCACGTCGGCCTTGCTGGACTTGGGATCGAGGCGCAGCGTCTCAAGCGCCCGCTTTTGAAGGCGGCCCATGCCCGCCATGGGATCGTCGCTGGCCGGCCGTTGCCGTTCCGAGCCGGGCGGCGGCCGGTCGCCGAACAGCGAGAACGGATCGATGAAACCGTCCTTGAAGTCCGCCGAAGCGCGTTCGGCCGCACGGCGCGCGCCGGAGCCGGAGCCGAAATTCCAGGTCGGACGGTGGCCGTAGGCGTCGGCTTCGCGATGGGCCCGCGCCGCGTCCTCGCTCATGCCCTCGAAGAAGTTCCACTGCTTATTGTATTCCGCCGCATGGCTCTGGCAGAACTGATAGAACTCGCCAGGGGCGCCGGCGCTTTTCGGCGACCGGGCGGTCGCCTTGGCGCGGCATTGGGGATGTTCGCAGACCTTGTCCTCGGACGCCGGCGCGTCCTTGGGCGGCTTGATGCGGATATCCACAAAGCGTGGCTTGTATTGATAGGCCTCGTCCATGATGGGAAGTATGGGGTGCGCCGGGTTGACCGGCAATGAAGGGAGCGCGGCGCATGGCAGCCATCGCGAAGAAAATCGAAGATCAGCTCAAGGCGGCCTTCGCGCCGGATGCGCTGACCATCAAGGATGACAGCGCCCTGCATGCCGGCCATGCCGGCGCGCCGGAGGGCGGGGAAAGCCATTTTACAGTGGAGATCACCGCACGCGCGTTTGAAGGTTGCAGCCGCGTCGCGCGCCACCGCATGGTCAATAATGCGCTCGCCGAGCTGCTTAAAGGGCCGGTTCACGCCCTCGCGATCAAGGCTAAGGCGCCGGGCGAGTAGCAAAGGCCAGGCGCTTTGTGATACCTGCCCGCTCCCATGAGCCACGCCGTCATCCCCCACGAAACCGCGCCCCAGGCGGCCCTGCACACCTGCTGGCCGGCGGCGGCGGATTTGTGGGAAGACGATCTGGCGCCCGCGCGCGCCGAGTTCGCCCGCTTCCTGACCCTGACTGCGGCGGCTGGCGACGACGGCCATGCCCTGCCGCTGGTCATCTATGCGGCGACCGCAGAGGCTGAAGCCGATGCGCGTCAGCGTATGGGCCGTCTCGCTCGGATCGTCCGAGCGCCTTATGGCGACGTGTGGGCCCGAGACACCGGTCCGGTCTTCGTCAAACGCCAGGGAGGGCTCGAAGCGGCGCGCTTCACCTTTAACGGCTGGGGCGGCAAGTACGACCTGGACGGCGACCAGTCGATCGGGGCGGCGATCGCCGCCGAAGCCGACGCGCCCATCGTCGCGTCCGGCCTGGTCTGCGAAGGCGGCGCGCTTGAGTTTGACGGCGCGGATACGGTGATCACCACCCGCCAATGCCTGCTCAACCCCAATCGCAATCCCGGCTGCACTGAAACCCAGGTCGAGGCCGAGCTGGAGCGCCTGTTCGGCATCCGAAAAGTGATCTGGCTGGATGAAGGCCTGACGGGCGATCACACCGACGGCCATGTCGACAATATCGCCCGCTTCGCAGGGCCGGGCATGGTCGTTTGCCAGGCCGCCTCCGGCGCCGATGACCCCAACGCCAGGCTCTATGCAAAGATCGCCGCGGCGCTGCGGGCATCGACCGATGCTAAGGGCCGCCCGCTCGAAGTGATCGAAATCCCCTCCCCGGGCCTTGTGAAGGACGCCGACGGCGAACCGGCCGCGGCCTCTCATATGAATTGGGTGATCGGCCCGCGCCATGTGGTGATGCCGGCCTATAACGCCCGGGTTCGAGACGCCGTGCGCGCGCTTCAACGCGGATTTAATGATCGCACGGTTGTCGCGAGCGATGCGAACCATATCCTAACCGGCGGCGGGGCATTTCATTGCGTGACCTGTCACCAGCCGGCCTAAGAGGGATCTGACACAATGCTGCCGCTCGCCGCGATCGTATTGGCCTTGTCGCCGACCGCAGAAGCTCAGCCGCTGAGCGAACCGCCCATGATGCGCGATCCGCTGGCCTATCTGGACGTCTTTCAGGAACGCCTGGAACAGGTCGCCAGCCATGAGCGCATGGTGGGCTTTGCTGCAGCCATTATCGAGAACGGGGAAGTGGTCGCCATCCACACCTCGGGCGAAACCGCGCTCGGGTCTGGCGAAACCGTCACCGAAAACACTCTGTTTCGCGCCGCCTCCGTCACCAAGACCTTCACCGGCACGCTGATCGCGCAGCTTGAGGCGGAGGGCCGCATCGACCTCGACGCCCCGGCGCCGGAAAGCCTCATCCAGCTGAACGGCGCGCGCCAGCCGACCTGGCGGGAGCTGGTCAGCCATCAAACCGGCCTGCCGCCCAACGCCTACGACAATCTGATCGAAGCGGGCCGGTCCGCCGAATTCGCGCGCACGCGCCTGGCCGGCGTCGACCTCATCTGCCCGACTGGGCAATGCTACAGCTATCAAAATGTCGCCTTCGCCGCTGTCGAGGCGCTGATCGAAGAGGCGACCGGCCTGGACTATGAGGCCGCCGTGGACGCCTTCCTTCTGGACCCGTTGGGCCTTGAAACCGCCGGCTTCGGCGCCGCGCACATACAGGGCGCCGACAGCTGGGCGCGGCCCCATCGCGGACGGTTGCGCCGCCTGGGCTCAGCGGCGACCGATTATGACCAGCTGCCCGCCGCAGCCGGCTTGTCGCTCAGCCTCAACGACATGATCGCCTGGGCGCAGGCCCATCTGGACACGCAGGCCGGCCTTCCCGAAGCGGTGGTGGAGCGCGCCTTCACCCCGCAGACCCGCAGCGCCCGCGAGACCCGCAATCTGCGCCGCCTGCAGCGCATCGACGACACCGCTTACGGGTTGGGCTGGCGAATCTATGAATGGGACGACCGCACCCTGATCGCCCATGGCGGCGCGCTGGCGGGCTATGGCTCCCACATCGTGCTGGAGCCGGAGACCGGCTTCGCCTTCGTGGCGCTGTGGAATGCTGACTTCGGACTGCCGCGCCTGCTCTGGCCGACGGCGATGGATCTGCGCACCGGCGACGGGCCCGGCGCCTTCATCGACACCGCGCTGGAGCGCATGGCGCGGTGAGCGGAACGCTCAAGGTCGCCGCTCTGCAGGCCGGCTTCGGCGCAGATATTGCGGCGAATATTCAGACCGTCATCGATCTGACAGAAGCGGCCGGCGCAGAAGGAGCCGGGATCGTATTGCCGCCCGAACTCTTCCAGGGGCCGTATTTCTGCAAGACCCAGGACGAAGCCTGGTTCGAACACGCCTTCCCGGCGCTGCAGCATCCTTGCGTGACCGCGCTTCAGCCCGTGTCCAAGCGGTTGAACGTGGCTATCCCGGTCTCGATTTATGAGAAGGACGGGCCGGAATACTATAATTCCATCGTCATGCTGGACGGCGGCGAGCCGCTGGGCGTCTACCGCAAGAGCCATATTCCCGACGGCCCGGGTTATCAGGAGAAGTTCTACTTCCGGCCCGGCGACACCGGCTTCAAGGTCTGGGACACCCGGCACGGCAAGGTCGGCGTGGGCATTTGCTGGGACCAGTGGTTTCCCGAAGCCGCCCGCGCCATGGCGCTCGCCGGCGCCGAGATTCTGCTCTATCCCACCGCCATCGGCTCGGAGCCCCATGACGGTGGTCTGGACACCGCCGCGCGCTGGCGCCGGGTCATGCAGGGTCACGCGGTCGCCAATGTCATGCCAGTCGTCGCGGCGAACCGCATCGGCGATGAAGACGGCCAGGTGTTTTACGGGACCAGCTTCATCGCGGACCATGCCGGCGAAATCGTCGCGGACCTGGGCCGAGAGGAGGCCGGCGTGATCACCGCCGCGTTCGACCGCGATTTCCTGACCCGCCACCGCGCCGCCTGGGGCTTTTTCCGGGACCGGCGGACGGCGTTGTACCGATAGGGCCTAGATCGCCCCGCGCGCCTTCATCGCGGCGATGCGGGCCTCGTCAAAACCAGCCTCCCGCGCCAGCGCTTCGGAGTGTTCGCCGAATTCCGGCGTCAGCGGATCGGGCCGCGCGGGCTCCTTCGCAAAGCGTATGGGCGGGCCGATATGGCGGTTGCCGTTTGAATCCTCCAGCACCATGTCGCGGGCCGCGGTGTGCGGATCGTCAAATGCGTCCTTCAAGCTGCGCACCGGCGCCCAGCAGACGTCGATCCCGGTCAGAAAGGCCTCCCATTCCGACAGCGTCTTCCTGGAGAATTCTTCCTTGAAGAAATCACGCAGCGGCGCCTGACCGGGACCGGGATCGCGCTTTGCGATCTCAATCAGATCTTCGCGGCCGAGCGCGAGGAGCAGATTGGCGGCGAATTTCACTTCCGATCCGCCCAGAACCAGATGGCGGCCGTCGCGGGTCTCGTAGACATGATACATGCCCGCCCCGCCGAAGCTGCGCATGTCCTTGACCGGCGGGCGGACATCATCGGCGAAGACCGGACCGGTGACGTTCGGCGTCCAGGCCAGGCAGGCGTCATACATCGCCATATCGATGAAATCGCCCTCGCCGGTGGCGTGGCGCCGGTGAAGCGCCATCAAGATTGCGGAGAGCGCCATCAGCGAGGCCGCCATGTCGGCGACCGGCATGTTGGGGCTCGCCGGTTTGCCGTCCTCCAATCCGCGATTGAGATCGACCAGGCCGGCCATCGCCTGAACCGTCAGGTCATGGGCGGGCCTGGCCGCATATTCGCCGTCCTGCCCGAACGCGGAAATGGAGCAATAGACCAGAGCCGGATTGATCGCGGACAGGGTCGCATAGTCCGCCGCCAGGCGCTTTGCGACGCCGGGGCGGAAGGCCTCCACCACCACGTCGGCGTCTTCGACCAGGGCGTGGAGCAAAGCGCGCCCGTCCTCGTCCTTCAGGTTCAGCTTCAGGGATTTCTTGCCGCGCGCGATATTGCGGAACCAGACCGAAACGCCGTCCTCGGTCTTCCAGCCGATCTCGCGCGTGGGCTCGCCGAGGCCGTTGGCGGGCTCGACCATGATCACCTCCGCGCCATGGTCGGCCATCATCAGGGTCAGATGCGGCCCCGGCAAAAAGGCGGACAGATCAAGGACTTTGAGACCGGCAAGTTTCATGGGCGTTCCCGCAAGGCGCACAGCTGGTGTCCTCCCCGGCATGCGGGGAAGTGTCAGCGAGGCTGACAATGGGGAGATAGCATGAATCTGAAAAGAAGGTCGCCGCCTCCGGCGTCGCCGGCTTACTCCGCCGCCTTGTCCTGGCGGTCGCCGTCGAGCAATTCGTCGAGGATTTCCCGGGTGTGCTCGCCCAGCTTGGGCGCGCGCGCCCCGGTCGGGCGCTCGCCATTGATCCGGAAGGGTTCGCGCAAGAGGCGCAAGCCGTCCGGCTTGTCGGGATGGTCGACGATTTCGATCAGGTCAGCGGCGTCCGGCGCATCGAGCGCTTCGGCGACCGTGTAGACCGGCGCGGCGGGCACTTTGCCGCCGAGCACATCCATCCAGTGGTCCGTGGTCGCCGTGGACAGATAGGCGTCGAGCTCGTCCTGCAGCCAGCGCCGATGGGCGCGCCGCGCGGCCATGTCGGCGAAATCGGGATTCTTCAGCAAATCCTCGCGCCCGACCGCCTCACAGAAGGCGCCCCAGAATTTGGGCAGCTGGCACATTACGAAAATCCAGCCGTCCACCGTCTTGAACAATTGGCTGGGCGCCACGGAGGGATGGGAGGAGCGCTCCAGGCGCTCGGTTTCCTTGCCCTCGTTAAGATACCAGGTCGCCGGATAGGACAGCTGGTGAAGCGCGGTGTCGAGCAGCGAAGTGTCGACGTCACAGCCCACGCCGGTCTGGCGCGCGCCGAGAATGGCGGAGACCAGGGCCGTCGCCATCATGGTCCCGGTCATATAATCGACCATGGACAGGCCGAAGCGCGCAGGCGGGCCGTCCGGTTCGCCGGTCAGCGACAGAAAGCCGGCCTCGGCCTGCATGAGATAATCATAGCCCGGCCAGGCTTCGCGCTCGCCGCCGCGGCCATAGGCGGACAGATGCGCGCAGACGATATCGGTCTTGATCGTCGCCAGCGCCGCATAATCGACTTTCAGCTTGGCCGGCAAATCGCCGCGCAGATTGTTGGCGACCGCATCGGCGCTCTCAACCAGACGCTCGAAGATGCGCCGGTCGCCCTTGTCCTTCAGGTCCAGCGCGACGGATTTTTTGCCGCGATTGAACGTCTGGAAGAACTGGCTGTCATGCTCGCCGAGAAAATAGGGTCCGGCCTGGCGCGCGCTGTCGCCGCCGGAGGCCGGGTTCTCGATCTTGATGACCTCAGCGCCCAAGCTGGCGAGCAGCTGCGTGCCGTACGGACCGGCGCCGTACTGCTCGATGGTCAGGATTCTAAGCCCGGCCAGCGGCTTATGCATGTCTCCGGCCCTCCCCGGTGAGCGCATAGTGCGGGCGCTTCGTTGAACGCACTACAACATAACCGATGTGTCGCCCTTAATCCAAATCAATCGACACGCATGCTGCAGTTCCTGTGCACAACTCCCAGCGTTCAGACAGGATTTCGCTTCACAAGCTGCTTGGCGATGATGATGCGCTGCATCTCGTTCGTGCCTTCTCCGATGCACATCAAGGGCGCGTCCCGGTAAAGCCGCTCGATGACATATTCCTTGGAATAACCATAGCCGCCATGAATGCGCATGGCCTCGGTGGCGACCTCGACCGCGATCTCAGACGCGAAATATTTCGCCATGCCGGCTTCCATGTCGATCCGCGCGCCGGTGTCGTAGGCGCGCGCCGCGTCTTCCACCAAAAGCTCGGCGGCGCGCGTCTTCGCGGCCATCTCGCCCAGCTTTAATTGGATCGCCTGGTGTTCGCAGATCGGCTTGCCCATGGTCTTGCGGGTCTGGGCGTAAGCGACCGATTCGCGCAGCGCCCGTTTGGCGATGCCGACCGAGCGCGCAGCGATGTTGATCCGCCCGATCTCCAGACCGCCGGTCGCCATGAAGAAGCCTTTGCCCTCTTCTCCGCCGACCAGGCTCAAGGCCGCATCGCACGCATAGTCTTCGAACACGAACTCGCCGGAATCGATGCCTTTATAGCCCAGCTTCTCCAGCTTCTTGCCGTTGCGGATGCCGGGGCGCTCTTCGCCGGTCTCCGGATCGATCTTGGAGACGATCAGCATGCTCATGCCCTTATAGCGGGGCTCGGCGGATGGATCGGTCTTCACCAACAGCGCGCAGGCCTGGCCCTGGATCGCATTGGAGATCCAGGTCTTGGCGCCGTTGACCACATAGGTGTCGCCGGCCCGTCTGGCGGTGGTGCGGATCGCCTGCAGATCGGTGCCGGCGTCCGGCTCGGTCAGGCCCAGCCCGCCGCGGATCTCGCCGGCGGCGAATTTGGGCAGCCAGTAGGCCTTTTGCGCGTCCGTGCCGAAACGCTGGACGATCTGCGCCATCATCAGGTGGGAATTGAAGATGCCGGTCAGGCTCATCCATTCTTCCGCGATCATGGTGACGATTTTGGAATAGGTGCTCGCCGACAGGCCCAGCCCGCCATATTCGGGATCGATCAGCGCGCCGAACAGGCCGAGTTCCTTCATGTCCTCGACCAGATCGGCGGGCCATTCATCGGCGTGTTCGAGATCCATCGCGACGGGCGCGACCTTCTTCTCGATCCACTTGCCGATGGCGTCGAGCATCTGGCGCTCGTCCTCGGCGGTCATCTGATAGCTGTCAGCGGCGGCCATGGCGGCGCTCCCTAATAGGTTTCAACCTTGTCCTCGACCGCGTTGCCGCGCGCCGGGATGAGCATGTTGCGTTTGAAGGTGCAGACCATCTCGCCGTTCTGATTGAAGCCGCGGGTCAGCACGGTGACGATGCCCTGGCCCGGCCGGGACTTGCTCTCGCGCTTGGCCAGCACTTCGCTCTCGCCATACAGCGTGTCGCCGTGGAAGACCGGCGCGGTGAATTTCACCTCGTCCATGCCCAGATTGGCGATGGCCTTCTGGGAGACGTCGGTGACGCTCATCCCGATCAAAAGCGCGAGCGTGTAAGGGCTGACCACCAGATTCTGCTTGAACTCGCTTTGCTTGGCGAACTCGGCGTCGAAATGCATGGGATGCGTATTCAGCGTCAAAAGCGTGAACATGTGATTGTCGTATTCCGTGACCGTCTTGCCGGGCCGGTGCTCGTAGACATCGCCGACGTTAAAATCCTCGAAATAGCGCCCGAAAGTCTCGCGATAGCGCTGCGGGCCGACTTCCTTATGGGTTTGAACCAAGATGAGCTCCTTTAAGCACGCGCGGCCGCCAGCACCCGGCGGGCGCGGCGGATGATCGGCGCTTCAATCAATCGATCATCCAGCAAGGCGGCGCCCCCGCCCGCTGCATCGAGAGCGGCGATGACGCGTTCGGCCTCGGCGATTTCGGCTTCACTCGGCGTGAAGACGCCGTTCACGGCGCGCACCTGGGCGGGGTGAATGCAGGCCTTCGCCGAATAGCCGAGCGCCTTGACCCGTTCGGTCTCCGCGATCAGGCCGGCTTCGTCATTGACCTTGAGATAAGGCACGTCGATCGCCGGCGCCCCGGCGGCCGCGCAGGCGGCGACGACCTGGCCACGGGCGAAAAACAGCGGCTCCCAGTCCATGGAAACACCCAGATCCGCCGCCATATCGCCGCCGCCGAACAACACGGCTTCAACCCGGTCCGCCTCGCAAATCTCCCAGGCGTTGCGAAGGGCTGGAGCGCTCTCGATGATCGGCACGATGCCGCCGGCCGCCGCTTCGCCCAGCGCGGCGCCGAGAATGTCGATCTGACCGGCGCTTTCGGCCTTGGGCAGCATCACGAAGTCCGGCGCATGGGGATGACCGGCGAGCGCGTCGGCGTCGTCGCGGCCCCATTCGCTCTCCAGCGCGTTGAGCCGGACGGCGAAACGGCCCGGACGGTCCAGGGCCTCCAGCACGGCCTGGCGGGCCTCGGCTTTCTGGTCGGGCGCGACCGCATCCTCAAGATCCACCACCACGGCGTCCGCCCCGGCGCCAAGCGCCTTGACGATGCGCTCGGGGCGCGAAGCGGGAACGAAAAGCAGGCTGCGCATGGCTGGATTTGACGTCAGCTGAGTTGTCCGGACAAATAGCGTCCGCCGCGCCTGCGGTCAAGAATTCCGCCCGCCTCCGGCCGGCGGCCACATGGGAGACAGACATTATGAACGCCTTCCTCTCCGCCCTTCTCGCCGCGCTGCTCATGCTGCCGGCGGCGATCGCTCAAACGCCTGAGGACGAGACGGACACCGCCGCCTATGACGGCGGCTATTTCAAGCGCCAGGCCATCGTGGTCAGCGATATGGAGCGCGCCTTGTCGCTTTATCGCGACGTGCTGGGATTCCAGCTGCACTCGCTGAGCCAATCAAGCGCGACGAGTTATTCCTACGAGGTGTTCAACATTCCGCGCGAGGCCTCGATCCGTTTTGCGACGCTGGACGCCGGCGCGGTTCAGATCCGCACCCTGGCGCTGATCGAAGTGACCGGCGTTGAGGTGGAGCCGCAGACCGGCATTCGCCGCGCAGCGGCGGTGATCAACGCCAATGGCCGCTACGAGGCGATCTACGCGGCGGTTCAGGCGATGGGGCTGGAGACCATGGACCCGCGCGCCCTGGGCGATCCGAATTCCCCCCGCGGCCAGGGCGTCGAGCTGGGCTTCGTGGACTGGGACGGCAATCTGGTGGTGATCTACGAATTCCCCGGACCTCAGGACCCGCCGAGCCCGCGCTAGGACGCGTTTTTATCCTCGCCTCGGCCGTCCTGACGTCAACGCAGGAACGGAAAGACGGCGGCGGACCGCCGCTTCAGCCTCCTACGCGTTTCCTTAGGACTCGCCGTGTATGACTCAAGGGGAAGGGACGCGGCCGGAGTCTCTGATCTGTCCTCGCACCGTTGAACGGGCCCATGCGCGATCTTCCCCCCTCCACGCTGAAAAAGACCGAGGCGCTTTTGGCGGTTGCGATCATAACGCTCGCGACGGCGGGGGTTCTTGCTGCGGCGCTTCAGCCGTTTGTCGAGCCGCGCTGGCTCTTCCTGGACAGCACGGCGGTCGGCGATGTCAGGGGAAGGTGCTGCCATGTTTATGACGGCGCAATCTCCAATTTGGGCATCATGCTCTGGGCGGGCGCCGCGGCGGTGGCGTTCTTCGCCGGCTTTTTGAAGCTCAGCGAAGGCCGCGACGCGCGCCTTGAAAGCATGGCCTTTCTAACATCCGCCGCCCTCTTGCTGGATGACGCCTTTCTCCTGCACGAAGCGGTGATGCCAAGATTTGGCGTCCCGCAGATCGGGACGATCGGCGCGCTGGGCGTTCTGACGCTCGCTTATTTTTATGTCGGGCGGGACCGTTTGAGACGGTCCGGCCATCTCTGGCTCTTAATGCTCAGTCTGGCGCTGTTCGCCGTCAGCGTCCTGATCGATCAAGTCGCCGCCGGCGACGCCTCCTTCATGGTCGTCGTTGAAGACGGCCCGAAATTCATCGGCATCGTTTGCTGGTTTCTTTTTCATCTCAGCTTTTTCCGGGACCAGTTTCTTGGCGCTACCCGCGCCGAGCCTTAACCGCCCCGCGCCCGCCAAAACACCAGCGTGTCCGCCTCGCCCAGTTTCGCGGCATGCGCGCCGCGATAGCCCAGCTTCTCGGCGACCCGGATCGAGGCGGCGTTGTCCGGGTCGATCAGACAGCAGGTGCGCGGCGCGTCCAGATGGGTGTCGGCCCAATCCAGCACGGCCGTCATCGCCTCCGTGGCGTAGCCTTTGCCGTGATGATCCGGGCTGAGCACCCAGCCGCCTTCCGGCACGCCGTCGATATCGACCGTGACGTCACGTTTGAAATCGGCGAGACCCACCTGGCCGACGAAGTCGCCCGCTTTGGTCTCGAGCGTCCAGTAGCCGTATCCCAGCAGCGCCCAGAGCCCGGGAAAGCGCAGCATGCGCGCCCAGCTGGCCGTGGGCGTGGAGGGCTGGCCGCCGATATGGCGGACCACGCGCTCATCCGCCCAGAGCCTGGCGCAGGCATGGAAATCTGTCGCCCGGGTCTCCCGCAAGACCAGCCGTTCGGTCTCGATACGCGGCGCCTGGGCCGATCCGGTCATTCGCCCTGGGGTCCCGGCAAGGCGGGAACCACGACCACGTTGAAATCGCCCCACTCGTTTTCGATGCGCAGATCGGCCAGGGCGCGATAGTCCGGGTCGGCCCAGAAGGCTTCTGCGCTTTCAACATCCGGCCAGCGGCTCATCACCACGCTTTCAAAGGGCGTGTCGCCCTCCAGCGTCGTCACATCGCCGGTCACCGCGATGTAAGACCCGCCATGGCGCTCATAAAGCCCGGCGAGCTGGGAGGCGTATCGGCTCATGAAGGCGGGCCGGTCATAGACCGTGCCCAGCACGATCATATAGGCGCCGGTTTGCGGCGCTTCGACTTCGTCCGCACGGGCCTGGTTGAGGTCTGCGCCGTCGCCGATCACGAGGCCCAGGCACAGCCCGGCGATGCCGGCGCCGGCGGCGATGAAAAGGCTGCGGGAGAGCGTCATTGCGAGGACTCCTGAGGCGTGGCGGGCGCGGCGCGCGCGCCCTGACGGAAACCGAAAACAAGCAGAAGCGGGATCAGCCAGGGGAAGATCCGTTCGAACGGATCGCCGGGAATGACGGCGAGACCGGCCAACAGCCTGGCGAGACCGGTCAGGGCGTCGCCGCCGATCTGACCGAAGATGTAAAACAAAACGGTGGTGAAGAAGCCGAACAGGATGGCGGCGAAGATCGCCCAGCCCTGCGGTTCCGCACCGGCGACGCGCGCCACGATGATCGGCCCGAAAGCGGCGCCGAGCGCCGACCAGGAAAACAGCACGCGGTCGAATACCGTCGCGGGCAGGGACAGGGTCAGGACGACGGCGAGCAGGCAGATCGCGGCCATCACCGTGCGGCTGACCAGGACCTCGCGGCCTTTCAGAAGTTTGACCAGACGCAAATCGTGCGCCGCGGCCGCAGACGCTGCGATCAGAAGCGAGTCCACCGTGCTCATCACGGCCGACAAAATGGCGGCGATCACGATGCCGGCCAGAACCGCCGGCAAGAGCTCGGCGGCGAGCTGGTAAAAGAGGGCTTCGCCATTGGCGACGTCCGGCAAGAGCGCCCGGCCGGCGAGCGCCAGGCTCGCCATGCCGATATAGACCAGCACGCCCCAGCTCATCGCGACCAGGAAGCCTTGACGCCGCGCGGCCTCGTCCTTGACCGCCATCAGGCGCGCCAGAAGATGGGGCTGGCCATAGGTGCCAAGACCGATGGAGGCGATGCCCACGGCGAAACCGAGGAAAGCGAAGCCCGCTCTCCCGCCGAACGGGTCGAGATACGCGCCGGGCATGGTTTGTGAGAGCGTCTCCGCGATGCCGGCCGGGCCTCCGGCGGCGATCACCGCCAGAACAGGCAAGATCACTGCGATCACCATCATGATGGCGCCTTGCAGCGTGTCGGTGATCGACACCGCCCAGAAGCCGCCGAGCAGCGCGTAGATCAGGATCACCAGCGCGCCGATCAGGACGCTTTCCGTGCGCGAGAGCTCAAACTGACTCTCGAAAGCGATGGCGGCCGCGCCGAATTGGGCGGCGATATAGAAGACGAAGGTGAAGAGCACCAAAAAGCCCGCCAAAGCTGCGATGGCGGGCTTCCAGATCGGGCCGGCGCGGGCGGCCATGAAATCACTGGCGGTGACATGACCTTCGCGGGCGGTCTCCGCGCGCAATCGTGGTCCGAACCAGAGCCAGACCACGACATAGCCGAGCCAGATCCCCGGCACCATCCACAGCGCCGAAACGCCGAACGCGTAGACAAAGCCGGAAAAACCCAGCAGCACCCATGCCGAGCTGGTCGACGCGGCGTAGGACAGGCCCGCCACCCAGGGGCCTAAGCCCCTTCCCCCCAGAAAGAAATCCGATTCATTCCGATTCAGCCGCGCGGCCCAGACGCCGATGGCGATCAGCACGATCTTGTAGACCACAAGCGTCGCCAGAACGACGCCGGTCGACGTTTCAGCTGAGCCCATGAAAACCGCCCGCCCTCTCGGCTGTTCGACAAGCGAGGCTCATTCAGACACGAAACCGTCACCCGGGCAAAGCCGCAATGGTCGTACTTTTCGCACGCCGTGCGCCGGTGTGGCGCAAATGATATATCTTTTCCGTTTTCAGCCGCGGCGACGGCGTTATTCTAGGCGCCCGGCCCGGTCGTTCGCTTCGCCCAAGGGGATTCGCCACGATGCTTCAATTGCTTGCCAGCTGCGCTCTGTCGACCACGCTCGCCAACGCCGAGCCGCCGGCCCCGCCGGTCGTATCCGAGCCCTTCACCCAGGCGGTGTTTCAGACCTGGGTTGATGCGCGGGCCGGGACGGGCGATCCCGCCTACTGGTACTCCGTCGGCACGGTCAGGGCCTACCCGTCCGGCGACTTGCTCTATGTGATGGAGGGCTATGACGCCTCGACCTCCCATTGGCCGCAGGGCCGGGAGGGCGCCGTCGCGCATCAATATAACCGCAAAATCTACATCTTCCGCGATCCGGAGACCGGCGAGGTGGTCCCGGAAAGCGACGCAGTCGCCTACCCCTATCAATTCATCACCTACACCCTGGCCGACGGCGGTCTTCAAACGCAGGTGGAGCAGGGTTCGGGCGATCGAATTCAGCGCATTTCCGGCGACTCCATGAGCTTCCGGCGCATCGGCGACACCCATGTCTTCACGGCGCCGGTCTTTCTCGATTTCCCGATCCCGGGAACCGAGCGGCGAATCGAAGCGTGGGAGAATTATGACTTCTTCATCCAGCCCGACACGATCGAGGAGCCTCACCAGCTCAGCTGGGCGCGCATCGGCCAGCTTCCGGCCTGGGCCGGCGGCGAGCTCGGCGTGATGCACCTGGTGACCTGGCGCATCGATGACTACGCCGAGGTGCCGGAAAGCCTGCGCAGCTATATCGAAGCGGAAGCCCCGCTCTGGATGAGCCCGCCATTGAGCCTGGACGAAGTGCGCAGCCTTCAGGCGGGAGACTAAGCCATGAGCGAGATGGACCGCCGCCGCCTGTTTGAAGCCGCGATCGCTCTAAGCGCGTTCGGCGCCGTCGCCGCGACCGCGTCAGCGCAACCGGCCGAACAGGCGAGCCCGCTTCCCGACCGCGGCCTTGATCCCAACGTGCCGTTCGACGGCGCGTATGAAAAAGTCGAGCTGGCCAAGCCTGTGGTGCGCCTCGGCGTCGTTCAAAGCCGGGTGCGCGGCGTGGAGACCGGCACGACCCGCGAGCTGAACCGAACGCGCGGCGAGAATCTCGCGCACCTGCTCGAGCTGATCGACGGCGCGCAGGCCTGGGGCGGGACCAAGGACATTCTCTTCTTCCATGAATTCCCGATCACCGGCTACCGGGCGACCTGGGGCCGAACCGACACCTTGCGGGCGGCCATTGAGATACCCGGCGAGGAAACCGAAGCGGTCGGCCGCAAGGCCCGCGAACATGGCTGCTATATCGTGTTCGGATCATATGCGCGCGACCCGGACTGGCCCGACCATGTGCTGTCCATCACAACCATCATCGGACCGGACGGTGAAATCGTCGACAAGCATTGGAAAGCCCGCAACATCAAGGGCGTCTTCGGTCCAGGCTTCGAGCTGTTCACGACCACCATTTATGACGTGCTGGACCGCTATATCGAAATGTATGGGCTGGATCATGTGATGCCGGTCACGCGCACCCCGCTGGGCAATATCGTCACCAGCTCGGTCCAGCGCGAGCCAGAGCTGTTTCGCGCCTTCGCCATGAAGGGCGGAGAGCTCTTTCTGCGCACCGCGACCGGCGGCTTCACCCCGCTCGATATTCAGGCGACGAGCCTCTACAACTCCGTTTACACCGCCATCGTGAACAACGCCGTCAGCCCGGGCAATCCGGGATTCCTGCCGGACAATGGCGGCGCCGGAGGATCGGCGATCTACGGGCCTGGCGGAGACATGATCGGCGAGGCGAATTCAGAACACGAGACCATCGTGACCGCGAACATCCCCATGGCAAGCTTCCGGCAGCGCCATCGCATTCCCTACGTCCACATGGACCTGTACCGGCCGATTTTCGACGCCTATCGCAACCGCTTCCCGCCCAACCTGTTTGACGACTATCTGCCCACCGACGTGCGCGACGCCGCCCGCTTTCTCGCCGACAAGGGCGTATGGGCGCGATGATTGTTCTGGCCGCCAGCGCCGCCCTGGCGATCGGCCCCGACCCGGCCGGCGATCTCGCCCAGATGCTGGAGGGCGTCTGGGACAACAGCGCCCAGGTCGCAGAAGAAGGCGACCCGCGCCGCCCTCACCTGCAGGTCCGCCATGTGGCCTTCGAAAGCGCGGCGGCGGACGGCGCGCTGATTTATGCGGAATTGCGCGTTGGCGGCCCCGGCGGCGAGCTCTACCGCCAGCGGGTCTACGCCTTTGACGGCGCGCCTGACGGCACGGCGCTGACCATGGGCGTCTGGACGCTGGCGGAGCCGGACGCCGCGGCGGGCATGGAGGCGGACGCCCTGAGCCGGCTGGCCGCCGGCGATCTCGTCCGCTTCGACGCCGGCTGCGACTTCATCTGGCGGTATGGCGACACCGGCTGGGCCGGCGCCATCGAAGACGGCGCTTGCCGGATCACCTCCAGCCGCTCCGGCGTCGAGATGATCATCAACGCCGAATTCACGATCGCCGAAGACCGCTTCACCCATTCAGAATCCGGGCGCAACGCGGAGACCGGCGAGGCCCTGTTCGGACCGCCGAACGGCGCGCCCAACCTCTATGACCGAGTGGACGATTGACCCATGACCGATTCCCCCAAGCTTGAGCCCACAATGGTCCGCTCCGACAAGACCGCGCGAGAGATTTTTGAAGAGGTGCGCGCCAATCCAGCCCGGGCGCGTTTCGGCTTCGGTGACCGGCTCGGCATCGTCAATGTGGACCCTCAAAAGGCCTATACGCGCCCGGACCTGTTCCCAAAGACCGGCTATGTGACCGATCCCGATCAGCTCCACCATATCAATGAGCTATCAAAGCTCGCGCGCGGCAAAGGCCTGCCGGTGGTCTGGACCCATGTGGCCTATATGAACAACGCCGCGGACGCGGGCGTCTGGGGCACCCGCACGGACACGCCCGACAGCCTGCAGAACATCAAATACGGCTCGGACCGGCACGCCTTCGACGATCGCGTGGAGATCGATCCCGCCGTCGACGCGGTCTACACCAAGCGCATGCCGTCGGCCTTTTTCGAAACCCCGCTGGCGAGCTTTCTGACCTGGCACAAGGTGGACACCGTGGTGATCACCGGCGGGTCGACGTCAGGCTGCGTACGCGCCACCGCGGTCGATGCGCTCAGCCATGGCTACCGCGCCATCGTGCCGATCGAGTGCGTCGCCGACAAACACGAAAGCTATCACTTCGCCAATCTGACGGATCTGCAGCTCAAATATGCCGACGTCGTTGACGTCGCGGAGATTTATGCCTGGCTGGAGGCGTATGGCGGCCGTGATTGAGATCGGCGCCGGCGTCCTCTTCCCTTGATGGGAGAGAGAAAATCAGGGAGCGAATTTCGAGATGATCGCCGATCCCAATCTTTACGATTACAACCCCTATTCCGGCCGTCCGAAGATCGAATGGCCGGACGGCAAGAAGCTGGCCTTCTGGGTCGCGCCGAATATCGAATTCTATGAATTCGATCCGCCGAAGAATCCCAGACGCCCCGGCTGGCCGCGCCCGGCGCCGGACGTGACCGGCTATTCCCAGCGCGATTACGGCAACCGGGTCGGCCATTGGCGCTTGATGGAGCTGATGGACAAATATGGCTTTAAAAGCTCGGTGAGCCTGAATGTCGCCATGTGCGATCACTGCCCGGAGATCATCGAGGCCTGCAATGCGCGCGGCTGGGAATTCTTCTCCCACGGCATCTACAACACGCGCTTTTCCTATGAGATGGACGAGGCGCAAGAGCGGGCGGTGCTGGAGGATTCGATCCGCACGGTCGAAGCCGCCACCGGCCAGCGCATCCGCGGCTATCTGGCGCCGGCCTTGACCCACACCACCCGCACGCTTGATCTGATCGCCGAGTATGATTTCTGGTATACGTGCGATCTGTTCCAGGACGATCAGCCCCAGCCGGTCAAGACCAGGGCCGGCAGGCTGTGCTCCATGCCCTATTCGCTGGAAGTCAATGACGTCATCACCTATGGCGCGCTGGCCATGGACCCCTGGCGCTATGCCGACGTGCTCAAACGCCAATTCGACCGGCTGCTGGAAGAGGGTGGGGAGAGCGGCACGGTGATGTGCATCCCTTTGCACGCTTATCTGGTCGCCCAGCCCCACCGATTGCGCGCCTTCGAAGCGGCGTTCAAGCATGTCGAGGCCCATGCCGATGAGGTCTGGATCACCCGGGCGGTCGATATCGCCGCGCTCTGGCGAGAGCATTATTGGGATGTCACTCAGGACGATTTGGCTGAGAAGGGCCTGGCGAGCGGCGGCGCTGCGTTTGAAGAGTTCGCGCCATGAGTCTTGATCCCAGCCATCTCGATTATCCCAACCGCCGCCACGGTCAGGATATCGACCGCCATGACTGGCGGCTCGCCAAGGACCGTGCGAAAGCCAGCCTGCCAGACGGGCGCAAGCTCGCCGTGATGCCGGTGGTGGCGTGCGAGCACCATCCGATCGATCCCTCCAAAACGCCTTTCAACCACCCTCACGGGATGATCACGCCCTTTCCCGACCTTCGCCATTTCACGACGCGGGATTACGGCAACCGGGTCGGCGTATTTCGCATTCTCAAGGCGTTTCGCGAGGCCGGGCTGACCGCCACCTTCGCCTTGTCCGCCGCCCTGCTGGACCGGGCCCGGCCGCTGGTCGATGCGATCTTGAGTGACGGCCACGAGATTGCGGCGGCCGGCCTTCATGGCGACGCCATCCATCATTCCGGTCTCAGCCAGGCCGAGGAAGGCGCGATCATCGCGCAGAGCCGCGCCGCGTTCGCGCAAGCCGGACTTGAGCCGGTAAGCTGGCTCTCGCCCGCGCGTCAGCAAAGTTTCGCCACACCTGATCTGCTCGCCGAGGCGGGCTTCGCCGCGGTTTTGGACTGGGAGACCGATCAGGTCCCGCTTGCCATGCGCACGCCGCACGGGCCGCTCACCGCGCTGCCGGTCCACAACGAGTTGGACGACTTCAAGCTGCTGATCGAGCGCAAACAAACCGAGGAGAGCTGGGCGCGGCAGATCGCGGAGGCGGCGGCCTTCCTTCTCGGCGAGCACGAGCGCTTCGGCCAGGTCCTTGGCTTTTCGTTGACGCCCTTCGTGATCGGCCAACCCTTCCGGATCGGCGCCCTGGAGAGGCTTCTGGCTGTTTTCGCGGACAATGAAGCGATCTGGTGCGCCCGCGCGCAAGACATCAAATCCGCCTTCCGCTGAGCTCCCAAGAACGTGCATTCAGACAAACAACCACCTGTGGCATGTGATCGCCATAGTGATTTTATGGATGTTTTTTCAAAAGTTTAGGGTTGTCGCGCTGGATTTATTCTTCATTATTTGGGCGCGCAATTCGCGCAACCCATAGGAGGAACCATGTTCGAAAAAGCTTTGGCTGAAGCCACTTTCCGTGACCTCAACGATGCCGAAATCGACGCTGTCGCCGGCGGCAGCAGTCCAATTCTCTGCCTGACGGAGTCGGAGCGTGAAGTCGCCGTCGAAGGCGGCGGCTCAATCACGATGACCGTGATCGACGACAACTGCTGATCAAGGCGGATGGGAATGTCGCTGCTGACGCTGAGCCTGAAAGGCGATGTACACGCCAGCGCCATAAGCTGGGCGCTAAACGAGGTCGGCGTTTCAGCGGCATTCCTGGCCTTGAACTCCGCGGGTTCGACGCCGAATGAATTGAGCTTCCGCACAGGCGAGCGTCCTTTAGCGGACAGCATCGACCGGGACGCGACCCTCTTCTTCCGTCGGCTGTCGATTCCCGTGAACGTCGCGAC
Organism: Oceanicaulis sp. BBD 1991-10; assembly: GCA_001657295.1. Taxonomy (GTDB): domain Bacteria; phylum Pseudomonadota; class Alphaproteobacteria; order Caulobacterales; family Maricaulaceae; genus Oceanicaulis. The sequence goes on from LYSW01000001.1 coordinate 146,545, forward strand.
TGACGCGCCCCTGCACGAGGATGCCGCGCTTGAAGCCGCCAACCAGGAAGAAACCTTCACCCGCTTCCTGGAGGATTTCGAAAACACGCTTCCGCTCTACTACAGAGTGGTGAACGATCCCAGCGCCGTGCGGAGGTCGAATAAGAAAATCAACCACATGGCGACCGCTGAGGCGATCGGGCTGGACGTGCCGTCCACCCTGGTGAGCTCGGACATCAACCAGATCCGCGCATTCGCCGCAGCGCATGAATACGACATCGTCTATAAGCCGCTGCGGCCGAATGTATGGCGGCTCGACGGCGGCCATCTGGTGACGACGCGGACGCGGCGCCTGACGCGCGACGATATCGAGACGATCAGCGCGTCGCCGCCCATGCCCGCCATATATCAAGCGCTTATTCAAAAGCGAGCCGAGTATCGCGTGTGCATTTTTGGGGACCAATGCGTCGCGGCGCGTCAGGGCGGTCTTCCTGGAATGGTCGACTGGCGCTCGGCGATGCGCCGCGGCGGCGAAGTCGAACGGGTCGACCTGCCGTCCGCCTTGACCGCGCACTTGCTGAAACTCGCAGGCGCGCTCGGCGCTGATATCTGCACGATGGACATCGCTGAAGACCAGGCGGGGCGATACTGGTTCCTGGATTTCAACACCAACGGCCAGTTTCTTTTTCTTGAGCAATACGACACCGCCTTCGACATGCTGCGTGTCGCCACCCGTTATTTGTCCTGGGCCTGCGGCGCGTCTGTTTCGGACACCGCGCTGAACGCCATCAGCCTGCAGCGTTATGTCGATGAGGCCTATCCCGCGTTTGTCGCAGATGAAGGCCAGGACACCGATCTCGGCCGACCGGTCGTGCGGAAGGCTTTCGACCCCGCCCTTAAAATCGAGGCGGCGCGCCAAGCGGGATAAGCGCGCAGACCGCGCGGCGCGCCCGCAACACCTGACCTTGCCGCCGGCCGCGCGCACTTAAATCGACCGATCCCGCAGCGACAGGCATATGGAAATCCGGCCGAAGCCTATAAGCTTGGCGGACCAGTAATTTGTCTGGCCTGGCGACTGCATCGGGACCGTTGAGCATGCCTCAAATCCGCAATTGGGACGACTTGCGCGCCTTCGCTTTGTCGCTGGATCTTCCCGAAGTCGCAGACAGCGTGTCCTGGGGCAATCCGGGCCTGAAAGCCCATGGCAAGTTGTGGACCTGGTGGGCGCCGCAGGCGAACGCCGACGCGCCGGTCTTCAAGGTGGCGGCCGAGGAGCGCGAGTTTCTCCTCGACGCTGCGCCGGAGACCTTTTTCATCACCGATCACCACAAGCCCCATGGCTTGATCCTGATGCGGCCGGAAGCCTTCGACGCGGACTGGGCGCGCGGCAATCTGTTCAAGGTCTGGCGTCAACAAGCGCCCAAGCGCTTCCTGACCGCCTGGGAGGCGGACAATGCGGATCGACTAAAGGAGTTTGGAGCATGACCACACGTCGAGCCCTTCTCGCCGGCGCAGGCGCGATCGCCGCCGCCGGCGCCTTGCCGGGCGCCGTTTCAGCCCAAGACGATCCGCGCTATTCCGCCTGCGCGCTGCAGCTGGTGTGCGATGCGGTCAATCAGGATTCCACGGTCGAGGCGGCGCGCGCGCGCATGATGGCGTCCATCGCGCGCATCGGCCGGCAGATCGCCACCACCAAGGCCTTCCTGCGCACCTTCAACGGCACCGAGCTGAAACTGGTCTGCCTGCCGGAATATTTTCTGACCGGCTTTCCCTTGCGCGAGAGCCGGGAAGAATGGATGGCGAAGGCCGCTATCGCCATGGACGGACCGGAATATGAAGCGCTGGGTGCGATCGCGCAGCGCTTCGGCGTTTATATCGGCGGCAATCTCTATGAGACCGATCCCAACTTCCCGGAGCTTTATTTCCAAGCCAATACGCTGATCGCGCCCACAGGCGACATCGTGCTGCGTTATCGCCGGATGATCTCGCTTTACACGCCTACGCCCTATGACGTCTGGGACCAGTATCTGGACATTTATGGCTATGACGCGGTCTTCCCCGTGGCGCAGACCGAGATCGGCGTCATCGGGTCGATCGCGTCCGAAGAAATCCTCTATCCGGAGATCGCCCGCATGCAGGGCCTGAATGGGGCGGAAATCTTCCTGCATCCGACCAGCGAAGTCGGCGCGCCGGGCCTGACGGTCAAGGATGTCGCCAAGCGAGCGCGGGCGATCGAGAATATGGCCTATGTCGTCTCCGCCAACTCCGCTGAGATCATCGGCACGCCCGTACCGGCCGCCTCCACTGATGCGATGAGCAAGATCGTCGACTGGAACGGCCGCGTGCTGGCCGAGGCGGAAAGCGGGGAGAGTTTGAACGCGAACGCCGTAATCGATCTGCCGGAGCTGCGCGCCACGCGGTCTCGCACCGGCATGGCCAATCTTCTCACCCGCCTGCCGCTCGACGCCTTCGAGCCGGCCTATGCCGATCATCGCTCCGCCGAACCCAACGCCATGGCGGGACGCGGCATGCTGAGCCAGCCCGAGGCCCTGGCGCGCCAGCGCGAGGTCATCAGCCGCATGCGCGATCAGGGCGTATTCCAGGAGCCGTAATTCCAGTCGGGCTGTCGACTGCGATTGCGCGGCGATCAAAGCTGATCCAAAACCCTACGCCTCGATCAGGTATCTGGCGTAGGGACGCGCCCATGGCCCAGTCGGGCATTCAGATCGCCGACGACACCAGCGAGGCGCGCGGCGCCGCGACCGGCATGGTCGTGCTGTTTTTCGCCGCCTGCGTGCTCGGCTTCGCACCGATTCTGGTGAAAGCCTCCGAGCTGGGCCCGCAAGCCATCGGCTTTTGGCGGCTGACGTTCGCCCTGCCGCTTCTGGCCGTCTGGCTGTGGTTTGAGATGCGCCGCGCCAGGCGGGAGGAGGCCGCCCGCGACAGCGCCGCAAAGCCTGTCGCCTGGACGCCCATCCTGCTGGCCGGCCTGTTCTTTGCGGGCGATCTGGCCTTCTGGCATGTCGGCATCAAGATCACCACGGCGGCGAATGCGACGCTGTTGGCCAACTTAACTCCGATCATCGTGGCGGTGGCGGCCTTCTTCCTGTTCGGCGAACGCATCACGCGGCCCTTCCTGGCGGCGGGCGCTTTGGCGTTGCTGGGCGCAGTCCTGCTGAGCGCCGCCAATGTTCAATTCGCACCTGAGCGTCTGACCGGTGACATCTTCTCGGTTCTGACCTCTTTCTGGTACGCCTCTTACCTGCTGGCCGTGCGCGCCGCGCGCCGGGCCGGGGCGGCCACGGTCCAGGTCATGTTCTGGTCCACCGCCGCGGCGGCGCCCATCCTGCTGCTTGTCACCCTGGCCGTCGGTGAGCCGCTAACGCCTGAATCCCTGGGGGGCTGGGCGCCGCTCATCGCGCTGGGCGTCATCGTCCATGTCGGCGGACAGGGCGGCATCGCCTTTGGGCTGGGGCGCACGCCGGCGGCCTTGGCCACGCTGATCATCCTGATCCAGCCGGTCGTCGCGGCGGCGGCGGGCTGGGTCCTGTTCGGCGAAGCCCTCGTGGCGATCCAGTGGCTGGGAGCGGCATTGGTGCTGGCGGGCGTTTACGCCGCACAGCGTTTCCGCCCGCCCAGCTCGACCGCGCCTTCGGACGGCGCTAAACCCTGAGCGACCATGATGGACGACGCTTCAGCCAGGGCCGCAGCCCGCGAGGAACGCTTCAGCGCGGCCGGCGGCGAGCTGCTGCGCGATATCTGGTATGTCGCGATGACGGCGGGCGAATTGAAGCCCGGCAAGCTTCACAAGAAGATGTTCCTCAATGAGCCCGTAGTCATGGGCCGCGAGCCCGACGGGACGCCCTTTGCGCTTCGCGACATCTGCCCTCACCGCGCCGTGCCCTTGTCGGCCGGCCAGATTCTCGACACCGGCGGCGTTCAGACGGTGGAATGCCCCTATCATGGCTGGCGCTTCAGGACCGGGGACGGCGGCTGCGCGCACATCCCGTCCCTGGTGGAAGGCCAGCCCTTTGATCTGAGCCGCATCAATGTACGCGCCTATGCGGTGGTCGAGCAGGATGATCTGATCTGGATCCACATGGGCTCCACGCCTGAAGCTCGGCCCGACGGTCCGCCGCCGCGCTTTGAGCGCATGGTGCTTGAAGACGGCGCCAGCGAAGGCGAGGTGAAGTATTTCGAGCGCGCCGAGCTGGCCTGCCATATGGACCACGCCGTCATCGGCCTTCTCGATCCCGCGCACACCCCGTTCGTGCACAAGAGCCCGCTGTGGCGCAGCTCCAAAACCCTGAAGGAAAAGGAAAAGCACTACGCGCCCAGCGAGATGGGCTTCACCATGCTGCCGCACGAGCCGGTGAATTCGCCGCTTTATAACTGGCTGCTCGGCCGCAACGTCATCGTCGACATACAATTCCTGCTGCCCAGCCTGCGCGCTGAGAGCATCTGCACGGACCGGCACAGCTTTCTGGGCCTGGCGGCGATCACGCCGATCAGGGATGATTTATGCGAAATTCGCGAGATCATGTATTGGAACTCGCCGCGCCTGAACCTCGCCAAGCTGATCGCGCGTCCCTTCACGAAGACATTCCTGAATCAGGACGCCCGGATCATGAAATTGCAGGGCGAGGGCCTCGCCTACGACCCGCCGCTAATGCAGATTCCGGACGCGGACACGTTGATGGTCTGGTACCGGCGGCTCAAGCGCGAATGGATCAAGTCCCGCGCCGAAGGGCGGGCGTTCGACAACCCGATCAAGCCGGCCACCTTGCGCTGGCGCACCTGATCAATCAGGCGGCGATCACGCCTTTCATGACCACGGCCAACCGGACCGAGAGCGCTTCGCGGGCGTCGCGGCCGTTTTCCCGCCGGTCTTCGCGAATGGCGCTGAAAAAGATGTCGAGCAGCACCTGCAAGAGGCCGTCGATATCCAGGTCCGCGTGAAACTCGCCCTTGTCCA
>LYSW01000057.1 GCA_001657295.1 Oceanicaulis sp. BBD 1991-10
CCGCCCTCAGTCTGAAAGCCCTTGGGCCAAAGACCATCGGGCGGCTTTGGGCCCGCCTGACCAGGATGTCGACCTCGGCTTCGCTGACCCAGGCGCCGCCTCGCATCCAGATCGGGATTTCCCAACCTGAAGCCGCGCCTTGATCAGACACCGCTCTCCCCCCGATCGGGACGCGTCGCGACCGCCGCCTTACCTGGTGAGAGGGAGAGGAGTGTAAGCGCGATTGAAGGGGGTGGGGATTATTCTCATCATCGCTCTTGCCCAGCGAACGCTGGGGCCCATCGATCATCAAGCGCTGGCGCTCGCCCGAACAGATCCCAGCTGGAGATTATCCTGAACGCGATTCAGGGCTGGGAAAGAGGTTAGACATACTGATCATAGAGATCGCGCCAATGCGGGTTGCCCGCTTCGATGAGCTCAATCTTCCAGGCGCGCTTCCACGCTTTGATCTGATATTCGCGCTTAATCGCCGAGCCCATCTCAGCGTGGAATTCGCACCAGACGAGCCGGGTTACGCCATACTTGGCCGTGAACCTGGACCCGACTCCGTCGCGATGCTCCCAGATACGGCGCACCAGGTCGCCGGTTGATCCGCAATAGAGCGTGCCATGCGTCCTGCTGGCCAACAGATAGACGGCGGGTTCAAGCTCGGCCATGTCCCCATTGAGGGGATTTTCATTCCAAACATCAACCCACGCCTCTTCCCCAGCGAACGCTGGGGCCCATCGATCATCAAGCGCGTGGGCGCGCCACTATGGATCCCAGCTTCCGCTGGGAAAGAGGGGGTGGAGTTTACACGCGGATGGCTGGGGTGGGCAATTCGTCAAACCAATCCGCTCTTCCCCAGCGAAAGCTGGGGCCCATGGGTCATCATGCACTGGCGCGCGCCCGAGTGGATCCCAGCTGGAGTTTATCCTGAACGCGATTCAGGGCTGGGACAGAGGGGATGGGATGGGTTAAGTCTCGCCCTTCAACGCCGCGATGCGCGCCGCGCACGCCGTCTCCACGGCGGCGATCAGCGCCTCGGCGCGCTCGCCCAGCCAAATCAGATCAGCCTCTGAGATCGCGTAATGCTCGGAATAGCGCGCCTCCACATAGGCGCGTTTGAGCAACTCGAAACGCCGCCGCGCCTCGCGCGTGTCGCGGGGCCAGACGGCGCGCAGCTCCGGCTCCAGGTCTTCGGCCAGCGAGCGCAGGAATTTGATATTGTGGGTGGCGGGCGAGTAGTGGGTCCGCACCAGCAGGAAGCCGGTATAGGCGCGCTCCACCGCTTGATGGAGCATGAAGGCGGCGTCGCGGGCGCTTCCGTTCCCCTGAGCGACGCGTGCCAATTCTAAGGCGCTACGTGCATGTGACGGCCAAAACGTCGTGTATTTTTCGGCGTCCGCCAGCGCCGCTTCCGCCGTCATCGGAACCGGCGTCTTGAACGCTTTGGCGCCGGACGCCTCAAACAGAGCGACGCCCTCCTTGACGATATCGGTGAAGAAATACTGGCCCCGCGCCAGCTCGGCGTTCACCTCTTCCAGGCTGTGCACGATGAAATTGACCGGCCGCGCGATGGAAGGATCGGCGATCAGCGTGTCTTCGGCCGCGTGCCAGAACTCCGCGACATCGGTCAGCCGCTTGTCGTTCACCACAATGAGCAGATCAAAATCGCTCTGATAGCCGCTGACCGTATCGTCGACCCAATCGCCGCGCGCATAAGAGCCGAACAGCACGATGCGCAAGATCCGCCCGCTTTTCTTCCAGGCCGAGGTGGAGAGCGCCGTCGCCTCCTTAAACCCCGCCTGAAGAATCTGCACCGCCCGCGCCAGCTCTTCGCGCTGGCGCTCCGGCACGTGATCGAAGTCCCGCCGCATCTTCATGGGTCGGGACGATAAGCTGCTGCGCGGCGGGAGCGAAGGGGGGATGTGAGGGTTTTTGAGGGTGGCATCTGCAGGGACAGGCGTCTGCGCTCGAAACCTCCCGCCTTCGTCATCCTGACGAAAGTCAGGACCCAGGTCTCGCGCCGGCGCTGCTGGGTCCCAAATCAAGTTTGGGATGACGAGGAGGGGGTGAGGCCATCCTATCCCGGCCTTCGCCGGGAAAGAGAAGTGGAGGTGAAGACACCTATCCCGGACGGAGCAAAGCGGCGATCCGGGATCCACCGATGGCGCAGAGGCGAATTCGATTCAGCGCTGTCAGCAGATCCCGGCTCTCCCTGGGATCGGCCGGGAAAGGTGTTTGCATTTGCAACCCCTCCATCGTCATCCTGAACGCGACTCAGGACCCAGGTCTCACGCTGGCGCTGCTGGGTCCCGGATCAAGTCCGGGATGACGAGGGGTGTGTGGCTCAAAAGGAAAGCGAACGTCCTGAGAGAAGAAAGCCTCGACACAGCGCCCCTCCCCCAAGCCGTGACGCATCGCGACCGCTGCCTGCGATGCGAGGGAAGAGGCGGTGGAGTGGAGACATCTGCATAAGCGGAGCTAGCAATATTGACTCAAGACTGCCTGCTCACTTCACAGTCAATTCAACGCGTTAGTTGACTACACAAAGCATATCGCCTTTGAATCCCGCAAAAGGGAATTGCTCATGGTTGGCCTGGCTCAAGAGAGTATTCGCAGTATCGATTGGGCGGCGTCCGTCCGGGAAATTATCATCGACATGCGGTCGGACTTTATTTTCGCGCCCCACATCGCGGCGATATTTGAAGATAATTCCGAACAACTTGTCGAAATAACAGTCGGAGACCTAGGAGCAGGAACATACGCAGCTCGACTGCCAATTACGACAAGCGTGCCAAAGTCGAGTTTCCTAACGCGGCCGGGAAGCATCCTTGAACCGAAAGATCGTTTAGTATTCCACGCCGTCGCAACATCGCTACGCGATCATGTAGAAGCAGAAATTGATCGTACTAGGTGCTTCAGCAATCGACCTCCGCAGCCTCCAGCGACACTATTTGCACCTTCAAACAGGTCATATGCGGAGTTTCAGGACCACATAAGCGACATTGCTGATGACAAGCCTTGGATGATCAAAACGGACATAGCCAACTACTTCGCGTCTCTGCCGCAACACAACCTTATTAATATGTTGCGCGCATCAGGCGCAGACAATTCTTGCGTGAATCTTCTTGAAGAAATTCTCCTATCCCACAGCAACAGGCGTCGATCTTTTGGAATATTGCAAGGTCTTTATTCTTCGGATCTCCTCGGAAATTACTACCTAAGCGACTTGGATTCACATCTGGAAATGCTGGAAACACCATCTGCTCGATACGTAGATGATATTTATATTGGTTTTGATGATGAAATCTCGGCCCGCCGAGGCCTGGTCCGCTTGGATGCTGAGGTCAGGAATAGCGGCCTCTCCCTTAGCGACTCAAAAACGCGCGTAGCAAGATCGGCAGACCTCATTGCGGATGAACGCGAAGTCGACCAATTGTTTGAGGACGCGCGCATCGAAGTCGAGAACGATATCGCTGACCTCGTTGATAACATGTACGGCTTCCAATCAAACTGGGCACCAAACATTGAAGATGGCCAAGTAGACCTCGAAGCGGTGAAGCGCCTCTTAGATGCCGCGGATCAAGACGGTCTTCCGGGGGCCAAGATTGATAAATTCTGCTTGCCTGCGCTTCGCGCTGCACAAGACGACTATGCTGTTGGCCATGCACTTGACGGCATCAATTCGCGCCCTCAGCTCACGAAAACCTATGCCTCGTATCTGAGCCATTTCTCGCCGAGGAACGACGCAACAATGCAAGCAGTTTGCCGCCTCATCTCGCATGATCCGTTTCACACAGATTATCAGCGGATGTTTGGTCTTGCTGCGCTTCTTGACTGTGCCGATGTACACCAAACTGCCGTCGCGTCTGCTCGCAGATGGATCAATGCAGCATACGGCCCCGAGCTGAGAGCGCTATCAGTGATCTTTTGCATGAAGTTCGGAGACAATCGAATAAAGCGACACATCTTGCGCCTTTATGAGACAGAGCCTTCTGAATATGTTCGCGCCGCAATTGTCTACGGATCACAATACCTGACACAGGCAGAGAGGCGTACGGCTTGGAGGGCCTGGGGCGGCCACAACCAGCTGAACTCCCTGATTATTGGAGCCCTCCGGGAAGCAGGGTAGTTGCCCCTCATTTATCCAAATAAATCTGCGACCCCTTCGCCTTAAACTCCGCCGCCTTCTCCGCCATCCCCGCGCTCGCCTCATCGGCCTGCTTCTGCAGGTCGGCGCGTTCGTTGTCCGACAGCCCGTCGGCGAAGTCGCGGACTTCCTGGGTGATCTTCATGGAGCAGAATTTCGGGCCGCACATGGAGCAGAAATGCGCCACCTTGTGAGCGTCTTTCGGCAAGGTCTGGTCGTGGAAGTCGCGGGCGGTGTCGGGGTCGAGCGACAGGTTGAACTGGTCTTCCCAGCGGAACTCGAAGCGGGCGCGAGACAGCGCGTCGTCGCGGATTTTTGCCGCCGGGTGACCTTTGGCGAGGTCGGCGGCGTGGGCGGCGATTTTATAGGTGATGACGCCGGTTTTGACATCGTCGCGGTCGGGCAGACCCAAATGCTCTTTCGGCGTGACATAGCAAAGCATCGCGGTGCCGAACCAGCCGATCATCGCCGCGCCGATGCCACTGGTGATGTGGTCATAGCCCGGCGCGATATCGGTGGTCAGCGGGCCCAGCGTATAGAAGGGCGCTTCGCCGCATTCTTTGAGCTGCTTGTCCATATTGGCTTTGATCTTATGCATGGGCACATGGCCCGGGCCCTCGATCATCACCTGACAGCCATGGTCCCAGGCGACTTTGGTGAGCTCGCCCAAGGTCTCCAGCTCGGCGAACTGGGCTTCGTCATTGGCGTCCGCGATGGAGCCGGGGCGCAGGCCGTCGCCCAATGAGAAGGTGACGTCATAGGCGCGCATGATCTCGCAGATTTCAGGAAAGCGCTCATAAAGGAAGCTCTCCTTGTGGTGGCCCAGGCACCATTTGGCCATGATCGAGCCGCCGCGCGACACAATGCCGGTCACCCGGCTGGCGGTCATGGGCACATAGGGCAAGCGCACGCCGGCATGGATGGTGAAATAATCCACGCCCTGCTCGGCCTGTTCGATCAGCGTGTCGGCGAAAATCTCCCAGGTGAGGTCTTCGGCGACGCCGCCGACCTTTTCCAGCGCCTGATAGATCGGCACGGTGCCGATCGGCACGGGGCTGTTGCGCAAAATCCATTCGCGGGTGTTGTGGATGTTTTTGCCGGTGGAGAGGTCCATCACCGTGTCCGCGCCCCAGCGGATCGCCCAGACCATTTTATCGACCTCTTCCTCCACCGAGGAGGCGACCGCCGAGTTGCCGATATTGGCGTTGATCTTCACCAGGAAGTTGCGGCCGATCAGCATCGGCTCGAGCTCGCCATGATTGATGTTCGCGGGCAAAACGGCGCGGCCGCGGGCGATCTCGTCGCGGACAAAGTCCGGCGTCACGAATTCAGGCACGCTGGCCCCGAAGCTTTCCCCGTCGGCGTGGCGCTCCTCGGCGCCGGGCAGGGCTTGCGCGCGGCCAAGATTTTCCCGCTCGGCGGCGAAAATCATCTCGTCCGTAATGATGCCCGCGCGCGCAAATTCCAGCTGGGTGACGGGGGTCCGCTTTGCGGCCTTGCCCCCTCCGCCCGCTTCGCGGACACCTCCCCCGCGAACGGGGGAGGAAACCGATGCAGCGCCGTCCTGGTTTCTCCCCCCGTTTACGCGGGGAGTGTCCCGCAGGGACGAGGGGGGCGTGAAGTCGATCGCTTTGAGCGGGCGGTGGCGCACCGGAAACTCGCGGGCGAGATATTTGCCCGTCGCGCCGCCATTATCGAGCGGGCTTAAGTCGCGGCCGGTATAGGCCTCAACGCCGCCGCGCGCGGTGACCCAGGCCTTGCGGGTTTGCGGCAGGCCTGTCTCCACATCGATCGATTGCGCCGGATCGGTATAGGGGCCGGAACAGTCATAGACCCGCACCGCCGGCTCCATGGCGGTGGGGCGCAGCTCGATCTCGCGATGCGGCACGTTGAGATGCGGCGCGGCCTTGGGATTGGTGTAGACGCGCGAGGAGCCCGCCAGCGGCCCGGTGGTGACTTCAGGGGTGGGAAATTCAGCCTGGTTGCGGGGCTTGTTCATGGGCGCGCTCTCATATGCAGAGCCAGCCTCGAAGCGGAGGGCGCGCGAGGACGCGGGATGACGCCATCCCCGTCTCGATGCCTTTCCATCCCGACGCCGGCATGATCCGGATCCGGTCCTAAGGGTGAAGTCTCAGCCCTGCGCTGACCACGCAGGACACCCCTTGGAAGGTGAGGCGATAACTTGGACCGCGGCGGCGATCAGAGCAAGACGGCGCAGGACGGATTCGTCAGCCTAGGGCCGCAACTCGGCGAGCGCGCGCTGAAAGCTCGACAACGCCCCGGCCGGATCGGCGAGGTCCCAAAGGCGGGCGGTCCCGCTGGGCTCCACAAGCGTCAGGATCAGGGTCGAGCCCTCAAGTCGGCAGGCGGTAATGCGCGCCAGCGCGACGGATTTAGGAGATTTCCCCCCCTTGGCCAGCACCAGCATGCGCTTGTCGCTCAGCAGGAAGTCAAACGCCATCCGCTCGCCGTGGCGCAGCAAGGTCCAGTCCTCGACCACGGCGGCGATCGCAAACGGAACCGCAATCAGTGCGATCCCGATCATGATGAGCTGGTGGTGCTTCAGCTCCGGTATCATCTGGCGGAAGAAGGTCGGGTCGATGGCGAGAGCGACCGCACAGACCGCAACGAACACAAGGCATAGCGTCCCATAGGCGTTCTTGCGGATATAAGGCCAGGCCTTAACCGGCCGGCTTCGCGGGCGCACCGGATTGAAACGATCCACCCAGACCATGCGCTCGTCAGCTTCCAGAAAGCTGTCAATGCTGCGGCCGGGACCGCCTTCGCCGATTCGAGACACGCCGACACCCCAACGCGGCGCGCAGCAAAGGCCCGCCCTCAGTCGCCCTCAGTCCTCCGTCTTACCGGAAGCCGCAGTTGGAGTCGAAACCTCAGCGTCAGGATCACCGGCCTTGAGAATCTCCGCGATCGCCGCGGCGCTCGCGGCGGTGTCGACGGAGTAGATTTGCACGACGCCCTGAACCGTCGCCGCCTGGGCGGCGATGGCGAGTTGTTGCTGGGCGCCGACCGCGTTCTCGAACATCAAACCGAGCGAGTGGGCCGAGGCCTGATAGACATTGCCCAGCGCCATGGCGGGCGCGTCGCCCAGGACTTTGACATTGGTTTGCGTGACGGAGTCGGTGATTTGCGGATTAACGGTGTCAGCCATGATGGGGTCTCCAGAGGGTTGTGTTAAAGCGCCAGGCGGCGCTCCGCGGCGTCAGGCCGGATCGCGGAACTGGGTGCGGATGATCGTCGCCAAGTCCGTGACGCCCTTGGCGAAGGACAGCGTTTCCTGTTGCTGGTCCTGGATCGCCTTCAAGGCCGCTTCGCCCGCAGCGGAATCCTTAAGCACGAGGGTCATGGCTTTGGCGGACGCGGCCAGCGCGACTTGCTCAAACGCCTGCAGATAGGCGCGCAAATCCTCCATCATCATGGCGGCGGCCTGCTGGGCCAGCGGATCGGTGATCTTGGGCGATAGCGCCGCCATGGCGGCTTCAAGCGCCTCGCGGCGGGCCTGGGCCTGCTCCTCAATCTTGGTGTCTGGCGTTTCCGTCATGGCGCACCATCCGGCGCGCTGTTCAGGGCCGCAACGGCGCGCGAGACGGTCGCCGTCAGCATGACATTGAGGTTTTGCTGATTGGACACCGCATTATGCATCGCGAGCGAGATGGCATGGGCGGCCGATTGATGCGCGGCGCCGATCGCCAGGGCCGGGCTCTCGCCCAGCACCGTGGTGTTAGCCTGCACCACGGCGTCCGTAATCTGCGGATTAACTTGTGTAGGCATGCATGCTCCTCCCAAGAAGAGAAGCTTAAGCAATTCCAACGCGAATGCGAGGCGGAATTAAGCGGACAATCCCAGCTCCGCCCGCTTTGTCTTGGTCAGCTTGGCGGCGACCAGGGCGTGGCTCGCCTCGATATGACCTTTGAGCTCCTGCGTGGACACGCTGGAGCGGTCATAGCACTGGATCCAGGTCATCCCGCGGCTGGCCAGATAGGGCGCCGGCTTGCAGCCCGGCGCCTCGCGCAGGACTTCGAAGACGATGTCGGAGCATTTGAAGCTGACATAGACCTCGTCCTTGTCCGCATCGGCGGGCAGGCCGCCGACGGCGAACACTTTGCCGCCCACTTTCCAGACATGGCTGCCGCCCCATTGAACGACATGGCTTGTCGCCTTCAGGCCGCCGCAAAACCTCTGATATTCCTCAAGGGTCATGGCAAACCTCAAAGCGCCGCGTCGCCAGCATCCAAGCGTGCGCGCGCCGGCGCAAGGCTTCAAGCGCGCGGGCGGCGAATGGCGGAGAGCGCCAGCGCGCCGGTGTCGATGACTGCGATTATGAGCAGGAAGCCGCCGAGCCCGAGCCGCCAGGCCCCGTCGGTCGCGCCATCGTGCTGCAGCGTGAGAGCCAGGCCCGCCGCCCAGTAGACGATCAGCCTGGACAGGCGAAAGGCCGGTGACCGCGTCAGCGCCGCGATGTTCATCTTGACCCCACAAGATCGGCGAAGCGCCGAAGCGTCCTTAAATGATCGCGGAAGGCGCGCCGGCCGCCGTCGGTGATCGTCAAAACGGTGCGCGGGCGCTTGCCGGCGAAGGTTTTTTCGACCGCTATGAAGCCCGCGCCCTCCAGCTTGGTCAGGTGCGCGGATAGATTGCCCTGGGTCAGGCCGGTCTCCTTCATCAGGAAGGCGAAGTCGGCTTCCGCGACCGCGTCCAGAAGCGCCAGAACCACCAGGCGCGCCGGCTCATGGACGCGCTTGTCGCTCTGCAACACGTCGTCGAGCCCGGGAATAAGCGGCGTTCTAGACAGCATCGGCGCGCTCAGGGCTGGGGTTGGTCCTGAAGAAACGCGTCAGCAGCCAGGCGCTCGACAGGCAGACCATCAGGCCGATGCCCAAGATCAGAAGGCCGGGCTGATTGGCGTTCAACAGGACGCCGCCGGCCGCGATGATCAGCGCGCCGAGCGCATAGCCGATGAAGCGCCGGGCGCCGATGATCAGACCTCCCAGAAGACCGATGGCGATCAAGGCGGCGGGCAGGGCGACGATGACGTCGCTCAGCCGGTCGATGATCGATCCTTCAGCGCGGCTGGCGTAGAGGAAAATCGCGATCTCGGTGAGCAGCACGGCGGCGCCGAAGATCAGCCAGGCCAGCATGGATCCGCGGGTCCGGGCTTCACGTTCAGGATTGAATTTCACGGCTTGAAGCCGCGGCTCGATCATCCGCTCCCGCGTCTGCTTCCAGACCGGAACCAGAACCGCCGGCGCAATCGCCCCGTAAACCGGTGCGTCAAGCATCCAGGACGCGCCGATCACGATCAAGCCGATGGCGACGAACAGATCGAGCAGGCCGTCTTCAAAGCGCCGGGCGTACAGCCTGTTTTCCAGCGGTGAGGTGGCGGTCATGAAAGTCTCCTGTCTGCAGGCGTATTATATCTGCGAATTCATTATGTTTGTATCGCAGACCAAATTGCACGTTAAAACATAGACAGACTCTAAGCTATTGTTTCAAAATGATATTCGCCGTCAGGGGGTTGAGTGATCTCGGTCCTGCGCCTTCAGCCCGCCTCCGCCGGCCTTTAGATCGCAAAACGCTGCAATCCTGCCGGCCAGATCGCGCGGCGCGGCGGCGTGACGCCTGTCGTCATGCCCGCGTCCGGCCTCACGCCTAACCCTTCATCGCTTCGGCATAGGCCCAGTCCAGCCACGGTCCCAGCGCGGCGACATCGTCGGCGTCCACCGTCGGACCGCACCAGATGCGCAGCCCGGCCGGGGCCTTGGGGTGGGGGATGACGTCGAAGGCGGCTGCTTCGCGATCCAGCAATGCGCCCATGCGCCGGGACACCGCCCAGCGCTCGTCCTCGGACTTGTCCGCCAGCTCGGGTCCGGCGAACACCAGGGTCGCCGACGTCTTGGAGCGCACCGCCGGGTCCTTGGCCAGCCAGTCGACCCAGGCGGTTTTCTCCACCCAGTCCGCCAGCGCCGCGAAATTGGCCTCTGTGCGTGCGGCCAGGCCCGCGACGCCGCCTTCGCGGGCCGCCCATTTCAGGGCGTCGAGATAATCCTCCGTGCACAGAAGCGACGGCGTGTTGATCGTCGAGCCTTCGTAGATCGCGGCATTGTCGTCGCCCGCTTCGAAAAGCTGCAGGATGCGCGGCACGGGCCAGCTGGGCCGGAATTCGCGCAGCCGCCGCCGGGCGCGCGGGGAAAAGACCGCAACGCCGTGCTGGGCTTCGCCGCCCATGCATTTTTGCCAGCTGAAAGTGGTCACATCCAGCTTGCTCCAGGGCAGATGCATGCCGAAGGCGGCGCTGGTCGCGTCGCAGATGGTCAGTCCGGCGCGGTCGTCGGGGATCCAGTCCGCATCGGGAATCACCACGCCCGCAGACGTGGCGTTCCAGGTGAAGACCAGATCGTTACTCGCGACATCGGCCCTGGCGTAATCCGGCGCGTGTCCGAAAGGCGCTTCATAGGTGGACAGGCCCGCTGGCTTCAGCTCATCGCGCAGGTCCACGGTCCAGCGCCGCCCGAACTCATCACAGGAAAACACGTCCACGCCGCGCGCGCCGATCATTGACCATAGGGCGCCCTCCATGGCGCCGGTGTCGGAGGCGGGCAGGATCGCGACCGTGTAATCCTCAGGCAGGTCCAGGACCGCATGGGTGCGTTCCAACGCTTCGGCCAGCCGCGCCTTCGGCGCGCCGCCGCGATGGGTCCGTCCCAAAGGCGCGCCCGCCAGCACGGAGAACTCCCATCCGGGACGCTTCTTGGTGGGACCGGAGGAAAAGCGCGGGTCGGCGGGACGCAGAGTCGGTTTTGGGGCGGTCATGAACAACTCTCAAAGCGATCAGGGCGGGCAGGCGCCGCGTCAGCGTTAGGCCTTTGGCGCAGTGGGGTCAATCGCCCCTTCCGTCGCGGTCGACGGCTCGCTTGACGGCGCCATTCTTCGGGCGTACCGCCTCTCGCCATGATCATCTCGCCCTGGCGCGATCAGTTCGACCTGCCGCGCGACATCGCCTATCTCAACGCCGCCCAGATCGGGCCCATGCCGCGCCGCGCCGTTCAGGCCGGCCAGGCCGCTTATCAGGCCAAGGCGCGGCCCTGGAGCCGGACGGTCGCCGGTGAGTTTTTCGATACGCCCGAAGCGCTGCGCAAGGCCGCGGCGGGCCTGTTCCACGCCACGCCAGACGACATCGCGCTGGTTCCCGCGGCCAGCTACGGCCTCGCGGTCGCGGCGCGCAATCTCAAGCTCAAGGCCGGCCAGGAAATCCTGGTCCTGGACGGTCAATTTCCGTCGAATGTCTACACATGGCGCGAGATGGCCAAGCGGGATGGCGCGACCGTGAAGACGATCGCACGCCGCCAGGGCGAAAGCTGGACCGAGGCATTACTGGCGCAGATCGGCCCGCAAACAGCGCTCGCAGCCTGCGGCGCGATCCAGTGGATCGACGGCGGCGCGATCGATCTTGAAACGGTCGGCGCAGAAGCGCGGGCCAACGGGGCGTCGCTCGTCCTGGATCTCACCCAGTCCCTGGGCGTGATGGATTTCAACGTGCAGGCGGTCAAACCCGATTTCGCCGTGGCGGCGGGCTATAAATGGCTCCTGGGTCCGTATTCGCTGGGTTATCTTTACGTCGCGCCGCAACACCAGGCCGGTGAACCGCTGGAAGAAAACTGGATCAACCGGGAGGGCTCGGAGGATTTCAGCCAGCTGATTAATTACCGAGACGGCTACCAGCCGGGCGCACGCCGTTTTGACATGGGCGAGCGGTCCAATCACCAGCTGGCGCCGGCGGCTTTGGAGGCGCTTGCCGTCTTAGGCGAGATCGGCGTTGAGGCCGCCGTGTCGCATTGCGCAGCGGTGAACGACGCTTTGATCGAAGCGGCGGCGCCGTTCGGCCTGAGGGCCGATACGCCGGATCGAGCCGGGCATTATCTGTCGCTGTCGCTGCCCGGCGAGGCGCCGGCCGATCTCGCCAAACAATTGATGGCGCGCGGCGTTCACGTCTCACAGCGCGGCCCGCGCCTGAGAGTCAGCCCGCATCTTTATTCAGACGGCGAGGATGTCGCGCGCTTCGCGGAGGCGCTGAGGGCCGTGCTGGGATGAGCCCTGAAGCGCCAGGGATTCGCGGCTGGGGCGGTCTGGGCGTCCTCGCGCTGTTGTGGGGCGGAGCCTTCGCCTTCATCGCGATCGCAGTTGAGACCGTCCCGCCCAGCCTGGTCGCGTTCGGCCGGCTGGCGATCGGCGCAATGCTGCTGACGGCCTGGGCGCTGCACCGGCGCCGGCGGTTGCCGCCCCTGACCGACACCCGGCGATGGGCCTGGTTTGCGGCGCTCGGCCTGTTCGGAAACACGCTGCCCTTCACCCTGATCGCGATCGGCCAGCAGGAAGTGCCCTCCGGCGTCGCCGGCATATTAATGGGCATGACGCCGCTGGCGATCATCGCGGCCGCCCATTTCGTCCTGCCCAATGAACGCCTGAACCCGGCGAAGGCCGCAGGCTTCCTCATCGGGTTTTCCGGCATTGTCCTGCTGATGGGGCCCAGCGCCGTGGACGGTCTTTTGTCCACCAGCTTCGTGTTCCAGGCGCTGATTTTCGCGGCGACGCTGGCTTACGCCACCAATGCGATTCTCTACCAGGCCGGCCCGGAAACCGCACCCAGCACGGTCGCGGCCGGCAGCCTGATCTGCGCCGCGATCTTCGCGGCGCCGCTGGCGATCTGGGATATGGCGGCCGGGCCGCCGGTCCAGGCGGGCTGGGCGGCGATATTTTCGGTACTTGCATTGGGGCGCTTTCCAACGGAGCCGGGGCGACCATCGTCTACATGGCGATCGCGCGCCAAGTCGGCGCGGCCTTCATCGCCCTGATCAATTACGCGGTGCCCGTGGTCGCGGCCTTGATCGGGCTTGCGCTGGGCGAGGCGCTCGGCGTTACGGCATGGGCCGCGCTGGCGGTGATCCTGGCCGGCATTTTCATCGCGCGGCGGGGCGGAGCGGCGCGCTCTAAATCTCCCCCGCCAGCGGCCAGCCGTGATTGACCGGACCTGATCCGGCGCCGAATCCGGGTGCGCGTTTGATCGCTTCGTGCAGATAGTCGCCGGCTTTCTCCACCGCCTTGTCCAGGGGCAGGCCCTGGGCGATCAGGGCGGCGGCGGCGCTGGCCAGCGTGCAGCCCGTGCCATGGGTGTGCCGGGTCTGGATGCGCGGCCGGGTGAACAGGCGCACGCCGTTCGAGGTCGCCAACACATCCACGATCACCGCGCCGTCCAGATGCCCGCCCTTCACCAGGGCGGCGCGGGCGCCCTTGTCCAGCAAAGCTTCGGCGGCGGCCTGCTGACCGTCCAGGTCTTCGACATCAAGACCGGTCAAGGCGGCGGCCTCGGGCGCGTTGGGGGTCACCAGCGCGGCGCGCGGGATCAGCCGGTCGCGCACCGCCTCAACCGCGTCCTCATCGATCAGGCGGGCGCCGGAGGTCGCCACCATCACCGGATCGACGATGAGCGGCGTGAGCTCATCCGCGTGCTTGTCCAACGCGGTCAGGATCGTGTCGACGACCGTGATGTTCGCCGTCATTCCGGTTTTGATCGCATCCGCGCCGATATCGCTGAGCACCGCTTCGATCTGGCCCGCGATGATGTCGGCGGGGACGCCGTGAACGGCGCTCACGCCGGTGGTGTTCTGCACCGTGATCGCGGTGATCGCGGTGGCCGCGTATCCGCCCATCGCGGTGACCGCCTTGATGTCCGCCTGAATGCCGGCGCCGCCCGAGCTGTCCGACCCGGCGATGATCAAGACCCGGCCCTGCGGGGCCGGTTCGGTGTCAGGGGCGTCGGTCATCATAGGCTCCTTCATGTCTTGAACGCGGAGCTAGCTCAGGCTGACGCAGATGGGAAGAGGCCTTGGGACGTCCTGCGTGAGTCGCCGGACGGCCGTGCGCCCTCACGGCCCGGGCCGTCCCGGCCGCTCGGTCCGGTTGGATCAAAGATCACCGGATCGGGCCGCCTGCGCCGTCTCCGCGAGCAGGACAAAACGCTTCGGACAAATTCCGGCGCCTTAGCTTCGCCTCGGCGCGCTGGAGAGCGAAGCGTCCCCGTCACTCCGCGCCCCAAACGCCCGGCGTGTGGGTGCAGCTCGCCTGCATCCAGCGCAGATTGATCCCGACGCGCTCGGCGCCGCCCTCGGTCCAGGCATAGCTGACCGCACGGTCCGAGCCGGCTTCGTGGACATAAAGGGTCAGCGAGGGCCGCCGGCTGTCGCCGGGCCAGCGCACGTCGCGCAGGCGCAGCTCCACCGTCCGGGCTTGGTCTTCATCGGTCGTGATCTGCGCGCGTCCGCCCTGATCATGGATGAAGACGCCGCGGCGAAAATCCCAGTCGGAGGGCGCGGCGCCTTCGCCGCTGTCGCCATGGCGGGCGCCGTTCAGGATGGCGACCCAGCACTGGAAGGGGCGGGCCCGGCGCAGCTGATGGGCGATGCCGGCGCGATTGCCGTAGACATAGTCCCCGTCCTCGGTCTGGGCCCGGTCCTGAATCCAGATCATGTCTTCGGTCAGCAGAAGATCGTCCTCGATCAGCAAGGTGCGGCCCGAGCGGCGGCTTTCCACCCGGCATTGTCCGCGCCGGGTCTCGCCGACGAACTGGTTCTCGCGCCGGGTCCAATAGACCGCGCATTGCGGATAGGCGATCAGGTCTTCGCGCGTCAGGCCGTTGAGCCTGGACGGGTCCTGGTAAGCGCCGACGAGGGCTTCGGGCTCGCGCGGGGCCAGGATGTCGAGGCGGATTTCTCCGGTGTCGAACACGGGCTCGAACACATAGATGCGCTGGCGATAAATCCGGCTTGGATCGGCGTTTGAGTATTGCTCCACATAAAACACGTGATCGCCGAGGGCGGGCAGGTCGACCGGCCGGAAGATCGAGTGGATCCGCTCGTGGCGGCTGTCCTCGGGAACCCCGAATTCGTCGGCGAACAAGACCTGGGCGTCATTGTCGAACCGGCCTTCAAACCAGGAGAGGAAGGTGGCGAAATCGGCTTCCTGAAGCGCTTGGGGCGGCGGCGGGGTCCGGGCCAGCGCCGGGGCGGCGGCGACGGCGAGAAGGCAGGCGAGAAGGCGGGCGATCATGTCGGTCTCCGGCAACGGGATCGGGATGTGAAAACGGCCAGGCGAGGCGCCCGGCCGTCTCCCTGCTCCAAAAGGGCGGCGCCCCTTAGAAGTTCACGCGCGCTTCCACGCCGTAGGACGGTCCGCGGCGCAGCGTGCCGAAGAAGGCCCGCGGCGTGCCGGTGTCCGCGCCCGGCACGAAGCCGGCCGTGTTCAGCGAGGCGAAGCTGAAATACGGGGTCTGCAGCCAGCGTGTCGCCATGACGATGCTGTCTTCATCCCCGATATTCCGGCCCCAGACCCGGAAGCTCATATTGTCGGTCTCCACGCCGAAGCGGGCGCCGATCAGGGTCGCGTCGCCGGTCTCGGCCAGATTGTGGACCTGGACGAATTTCGAGCTTTCATAGGTCAGATCGGAGGCGACGAAGAAGTCCCAGCCCCCGCCGATGGGCCGGCGCCATTCGCCGAAGGCGGAGAATTGATGCTCGGAGGTCAGCGGCAGCTGATTGCCGGCGATCGAACAGTCGCCGTTGCCGGAGAAGTTCGCCCCTGTGCCCGGCGCGGAAGAGCCCGGATCCAGGACGCCGCCGCCGGAGGTCAGGGTCCACTGGAAGTCGTCGCAGCCCTGGGTGAATTCCGGCGAGGTCCAGGCATAGGTCAGCCCGTATGAGAAGCTGTCGGTGGCCTGGTGGTTCCAGGACAGCTCCACGCCCCAGATTTCGGCCGCGCCCTGGTTGACCGCCACCGAGTTCACGGCGTTGCCGGACTGGTTGGCGATCGCCTGGGTGACCTGAACATTGGTCGCGTCGATATAGTAGAGCGAGCTGGTGAAGACCGCGTCGCCGTCGAAATAGGCGTTCTTGTAGCCGATCTCGAAATTGTCCGACTCTTCCTGGTCATAGGTTTCGCGGCCGATCTGGGCGCCGTCCGACCCGTTCAGGCCGCCCGGCTTCACGCCCTGGGCGTAGACCGCGTAGAGCGTCGCGCCATTGAGCTGATAATCCAGCGTGATGCGCGGGGTGAAGCTGTCGAAAGTGCCGTCCTGGGTCAGGCTCACCGCGCCGCCGGAATACTCCACGCGGGTTTTTTCTTCTTCCGCGTAGCGGCCTTCCAGCGTGACGACCAGATTGTCGGTGGCGGCGAATTCAACAAGGCCGAAGATCGCCTGGTTGGTCGTGCCCAGATCGCTGGTGGCGACCCCGCCGGTGGCGATGTTGCGGGCGTCGAAGTCGAAATTATTCTCTTCCTGGTCATAGTAATACGCCCCGATCGCCCAGCGCACGCGCTGATCGACGGGGGATTCCAGCTTGACCTCGAAGGAATAATCGCTGGTTTCGCCGCGATTGGTGTTGGCGAAGAAGGGCTCGCCGCCCAGGAAGGACGGAGCGAGGAACCAGTTCACCGCCGAGTGGTCGGAATCCGAGCCGAAATAATCCTCTTCCGCCCGGCCCTGAGCCTGAACCGTCAGCACCATGCCGCTGCCGCCGATATTCCACTCCGCATTGACGTTGGCGAGCACGCCGTCGCGGGCGATGCCGTCAAAGGCGGTGCCGTCGGCGGTGTCATAGACCGTGCCGAAGAAGGTCGAGCCCGGCGGAACGCCCGGCACATTGCGCGGATTGACCACCGGGTCGGTGTTCAAAGTCACCACGCCGGGCTGAATGACGCCGCAATAATACTGATTGTTGTTTGTCGAGCCTGAGAAGGCGAACGACGCGTTGGACCGGAAACCCGGGCGGCAATTATTCATCTCGGAGGGCTGCAGGAAGAGCGGCAAGGTGCCGTCCTGGTCCTCGTAATACATGGCGCGCAGGCGCACCGAGAAGTTATCGGTGAAGTTCGCGTCGATCACCCCGGAGAAATTCACCGAGGCTTCCGACCCGACGGTTTGACCGGTCAGGGCGTTGGTCCACTCCCCGTCATAGCTGTAATCGCGGAAGGTCAGCGAATAGCCCAGGCGGTCTTCGACCAGCGGGCCGGAGACCCGCAGCGCCACTTCGCGCTCGCCATAAGTGCCGACGCGGGCCCGGGCGTTGGCTTCGAACTCGTCGGTCGCGCCGCGCGTGACATAGTTGATCGCGCCGGCATAGGTGTTCCGGCCGTAAAGCGCGGACTGCGGACCCTTGATGACTTCGATGCGTTCGATGTCGTTGGAATCCAGGCTGGAGATCGAGCCGGGATAATAGATGCCGTCGATGAAGTAGGCGGTGCCGGATTCAACGCCGAACTGCACGCCGGCGAGCACGTTCGATTGACCCCGGATCACCGGCCGTTCCGTCGACCGGCCGAAGGCGGCGGAGTAGGACAGGCCGGGCGTGAAGCGCGCGACGTCGTCGACGCTGACGATGCCCAGGCGGTTGATGTCGCCGTCGCCGAAGGCGGTGACCGCAACCGGGGCGTCGAGCAATCCTTCTTCGCGCCGGCGCGCCGTCACCAGGATGACGTCGCGCGTGTCGCTCGTTGTGGCGGTTTCCGTATCCGTCTGGGCGATCGCCCCTGCGGTCAGTCCAGCGAGCGCCGCTGCGGCCGCCGAGGTCATCAATGCGAGCTTTTTCACCTGGTCGTCTCCCCTGCATGGCCCTGCCGGCCGGTTATCTGCGCCGCGTTGGGAGCGGCATGGGACGGATTTGGAAACGTGTCGCCTGACCCAAACCCGACTCTGATTTCAATTGGTATACCATTTCGACGCCAAAGGCCCTTCCATGTCCATGGGCTTGGCGATTGGAGCGCGGCGCGTGTTGCAATTACGTGACAGACTGACCGTCCGTTCGCGCAGCACGCGCCGGAATGCACCCTTTAGTCGCAGTCGAAAACCTCGCGTCCGCGATCGGGAATGTCGATCTCGCAATTGGCCGCCTGCAGGTAGTAGATCCAGCTGGTCATGTTTTCCCGGTCATCATCGACCGGCGGCGGCGCGACATAGTCCGGATAGTGCTCGGCGATCTCGTCCTGGAAGAAGTCCGGCAGCTCATCCCAGCTGTCCAGCTTGGTGCCCGCCGTGTGGAAATAGATGACGCCGTCGCGCCCGTTCATCTGCATCCACGGCAGCCAGTCGGACTGGCGCACCCAGCCCACTTCGACATCGGCCGTCGTCTCGTTCGGATCCGTCAGGTTCGAGACATTGCCGAAAAAGTTGAACATCTCGGTGGCGTGATAGGTGCCGCCGATCTCGGACTCAAATTCGCTGGCCAGCGGATTCGGGTACCAGAGCGGCACCGTTATGGTCCACCAGAAGTCATCGCCCTGAATGGAGCCTGTAAAGCGCGCCGGCCCGCGCGGCCCGTTCGGAAAGCTCGGCGCGCGGGAGTTCACCGGATCATTGGCGACGTGAAGCACGTCCACGGTTTCGCCGGTCCAGGGATTGTCCCAGGTGGATAAGATCTCATTGGTCTCCGGATCGAGATAGAGCAGGATCTCCCGGCTCACCATGCGCCAGCCGGTCCCGTATTCGGGGTGCTCGACCGTGCCGCAGGCGCGCACATTCATGCCTTCGACCCGGAACAGGCGGCGATCGCGCTCCCCGGCGCGGCGCGAATAGGCATAGCCGTGCCAGTAGAAAGTCACCGGCTCGCCGTCGACGGTCGAACAGGCGATCTTGCGGTTCATCTCAATGACGTCTTCAGGATTGTCGAAGCTTAAAGCCTCTTGCGCGCCGGCGGCGGATGCCACCAGAGCTGCGCTGATGGCGGCGGTCGCGGTCTTCATGGGCGTCTCCTCCTTGAAGAGCGGCGTGCGGCCGCCCGTCCCGTATTGATTAAATGGTATATCATTTGCTTTTCGGCTCGAGATCAAGCCGGATCACCGCCGCCGCCGGTGAGACCCGGCGCCGCATTGGCCCGCCCGGCGAGAAGCGCAGATTGGCCCCAAACCGGCTGCGCGTTCTCGCAGCATGCCAGCGCCTCAGGGAAGGACCCGCCATGAATCACAAGCACCGCAAGACGCTTCACGCCCTGTTCGCCCATCCCGAGCCGGCGAATTTGTCGCCGATTGACGTCGAGCATGTGCTCACTGAACTCGGCGCCGACATCGAAGAGCGCTCGGGCGCGAAATTCTGCGTCAAGCTGCACGGCCACACCGCCAATTTCCACCATGCCCAGCATTCGCTGCCCAAGGAGGAAGTCCGCCAGATTCGCAAATTCCTGGAGACCGCCGGCGTGGATCCGGCCCGGGATTTCCCGCTCTAGCGCGGCGGCGGCGCGGCGCCGCTCTGGTTCCATCTGTATAAAGACTGACTTAGCGCGCCGGTCGATCGGCGCGCCCTGTCCGCTGGCCCCATCGCCCGCAAAGCGTTAGAGTGCACCACTCAAGCGTGTCGCCAATAACCCAGTTCTGGGAGCGAGAGGGTGGAAGACTATAAGGGGTATGACCCCAATTTCCTGAGCCAAGACTATGAAATCGGACTGCCGCAGTTTCGCGCCGAGATCACCGAGGAGGTGTTGAGCCGGCCGGAGCTGCGAGATGGTAAGTATGCGGATTATATTTACTATACCGTGGCGATGCATCGCGAATTTCGAACCCCGCTATTCGCCGCGCTGAATATCGATCGGTCCAAATCCGTCACGACCCAGCGCACCAGCCGCTGGAATGTGGATTCCCGCGTCGGTGCGGAGAACCAGCTCAATAACGATTATTACCGGCGCAATGACTGGGACCGCGGTCATCTGGCCATGCGCTACGCCGCGGCCTGGGGCGAGACCGGCCGTAAGGCGCAGAAGGCGGCGGACGCCACCTTCTTCTATACCAACGCCGCGCTGCAGCACGCCAATTTCAATCAGGATGAATGGCTCGCGCTGGAAAAATGGGTGATGGCGTTCGAGGACGCGGCCCAGGATCGGATCTGCGAGTTTTCCGGCCCCATTTTCGGCGACTATATGCGCACGGTGCGGCCGACGGACCGGCCGATCGCCTTCGTGCCGACCGCCTTTTACAAAGTGCTCGCCTTCCTGAACACCGACGCCAAGCTGGAAGTGCGCGCCTTCATCATCTTCCAGGATGAAGCGGCCTTGTCCGACAAGCAGGGCAAGAAGACCTTCAATAATCAAATCTACCAGGTCTCGGTCGCGGATGTGGAGGCGCTCACCGGGCTCGACTTTCCCGATGAGCTCGCGGCGGTGAATCCGATCTGGTTCAAGGAGTCCGAAAGCGCGAAGGCGGTCCGGAACGTGACCCGCTTCCCCGAGCGGCGCGACGTGAACGGGGTGGAAGACATCATCGCCCGGGAGACGGACGCCCGGCCGAATGATTACCGGGACGAAGAAATTCCCATTTTCATCGCCGGCGCCATGGTTGATCCGGCCGGGCCCGAGCACGCGGGCGAATGGGTCTCGCTTCTCAACATGTCGGGTGAAAGCCTCTCGATCGAAGGCTGGACATTGCTCGACCGGAACCGGCGCAAGCTCGTGCTGACGGGCGAGATCGGGCCGGGCGAGGCGCGCCGCATCCAGCCGCTCCGGCCGGTCATGCTCGCCAACAAGCCGGATGAGGATCGGCCGGGCCTGATCATTCTGAACAATCAGGACGGGGACCAGGTCGACCGGGTCAGCTATCGCCGCAAGGATTTGCCGGGCGAAGGCATGCCGATCATCTTCGCCTACACCTACACCGATTAAGACCGGGCTTGACCTTGAGCGAGGCTGCAGCGCGCAATGCGGCAAGTTGCTGGAGCCCCGCCATGTCGTCACGCCTTATTCTTCTGGTCCTGTCCATGCTCGCACTGCTCGCCGCGCCGGCCTGCGCCCAGGACCGCTATGGCGAAGTCTATGAGGCGGACGCCGACGCCGCCGCCCTGATCGATGCGGCGCTCGGCCAGGCGGCGGCGGAGGACAAGCTGGTCCTGATCCTGTTCGGCGCCAATTGGTGCCATGACAGCCGCGGTCTGGCGCACCGGCTGATGACGGACCCTGTGCTGACGCCCGTGGTTGAGGCGCATTACGTCCTCACCCCGATTGATATCGGCATAAGGCACCGCAATCTCGACCAGCTTCAGCGCTTCGGCGTCGCAGCCGCCTATGGCACGCCGACCCTGGTCATCGCCGACCCGCAAGCCGGCCTGGTCAATGCGGGCACGGTGCATGACTGGCGGGCGTCCGACGATGCCGGAACCGAGGACATCGCCGCCTATCTGGCGGTGCTCGCCGGGGCGCCGGCGCCCTTTGAGGGGCCGGTCGCAAGCGTCCACATCAACGCTGCAGCTGAAGGCTGGGCGTCACGAGCCGAGGCGTTCACGCACGGCGACAATGAAGCGCTCGACGCCTACGCCGCCGGCCTGTCGCGGTCGCTGACCCGGCTCGCCATGGGGCGCGAAGCGCGCGCCGGCGACCGCGCCATCGTCTCCCGGGCCGATGCGCAAGCCCTCGGGCTGGCGGTTTCAGAAGACGTGACCTCAATCGTGCTCGAACGCCTGAACCGGATCCGCCAGGACATCCCCGAACGCCGGGCTCGCGAGCTGGAAGAAAGCGCGGAAGCGCGGGCGGAGGAGTCCGCTTCGTCGCCGTCTGACGGGACAGATTGACGGAGGCCCGCGGGTAAGCTTGCCTGCGGCGCGATGAATTTTCTCTCCGACACCACCGCGCCCGCTCACCCTTTGGTCTTAAAGGCGTTGGCGGATGCAAACGACGGGTTTGCGCCGAGCTATGGCGCGGATCCGATCACCGCGCGCGTGCGGTCGCGCCTCGCCGATCTGTTCGAGACCGATCTTGAGGTGCTTCTCACGACCTCGGGAACGGCGGCGAACGCGCTGGCTTTATCCATCCTGTCGGGCCCGGATGAGACCATCATCTGCCATGACGAGGCGCATATTCACCGCGACGAGCGCGGGGCGCCGGAATTTTTTACGGGCGGCGCCAAATTGCTGCCGATCAAGGGGGCGAACGCCAAGATCGCGCCGGCCGACTTGAAGGCCGTGCTCGCCGAATGGCCGCAGGATTTCGTCCATACGCCGCCGCCGCGGGTGCTGTCCCTGTCCCAGCTCAATGAATCCGGCTGCGCGTATGCTCTCGCAGAGCTGGACGCGCTGATCGGCCCGGCGAAGGCTGCAGGCCTGGCGGTTCACATGGATGGCGCCCGATTCTCCAACGCGCTGGTGCGATTGGGCTGTTCGCCGGCGGACATGACCTGGCGGCGCGGCGTCGATGTCTTGTGCCTGGGCGCGACCAAGAATGGCGCAATGGCCGCCGAGGCCGTCATTCTATTCGGCGCGGCGAAGGCGCGCTTCGCCCGGCTGCAGGCGCGCCAGAAGCGGGCCGGACACATGCTGCCCAAGATGCGCTATGTCGCCGCCCAGCTGGACGCCTGGCTGGCCGGCGACATGTGGTTGACGCTGGCCCGGGACGCCAACGCCGCCGCGGCGGCGCTCGCTCAGGGTCTGTCGGCGCTGGACGGGGTTGAGCTGGCCCAGCCCTGCGACGGCAATGAAGTCTTCGTGCGCATGGACGCTGATATCGCCGGGCGCCTTCAGGACGCCGGCGCCGGCTTCTACGCCTGGCCGGATGGATCGGCCCGCTTTGTCGCCAGCTGGTGCACGGGCATCGATGACGTCGAGGCCGCCATCGCCGCCGCCCGGGGCTGATGCATCAGCCGAAATCGGCGTCTGCGGACTCAAACTCGTCGTCGCTGGCGCGGCGCCAGGGGCCGGCATAGCGAGGGTCTTGCCGGCGTCTGCGGTCGGGGCCGAAATAGCCCGGCGTCTTCACGAAGCGGCGCGGTTTTTCGATCAATGAGACCAGGCGGTTATACAGGTCGACCGGCCGCACCGGCTTGGCCAGATACTCGTTCACGCCGGCATTGATCGCTTCCATGATCTTTGAACGGTCGGTGTGGCCGGACACCATGATGATCGGCAGATATTTATTGGGGCTGTCCGAGGCGGTGCGGGTGAGGCGGGTGAATTCCAGCCCGTCCACATCGCCAAGCATATAGTCGACCAGCGCCAGATCCGGATTGGCGCTGCGCATGGTCTCGAACGCATCCGCCGCGTCGCGAGTCTCGACGATGGAGCGCACGCCGAAGCCCTGCAGAATCGTCCGCAGAATGGTCGACATATGGGCGTTGTCCTCGAGAATCAGGACGCGGACCCGTTCGAAACTGCCTTGCGACATGAGCGATTCGGCCAAGCGGGTAGGATACCAAGCCCGTCGAATTTGACCGTCAGATGTTAACCAAGCCTTGAGCGCTGCGCCCGTGTCGACGCCGAACGCAGCGCCGGGGGCGGCTTATTCAGGATCGCACGGGCGAATGAAGGGGCATTCGTCGCATTGCAGATAACAGACGCCGTTCTCATACATCACGGTGCACCCGGGCGGCGGAAAGGTCGGGCTCGGCGGCGGATCGCAGGGCTGGAAGAGCGTCGCGCCGGCCGACAGGGCGAGTGCGAGCACCGGGACAGACAGGGTGGACAACATATTGGCCTCCTCAAGGTCAGAATTCCCCATGCACACGAATATCATACATGTTCAGCGAATTTATTCAAAGTTAATTCGAAATGAGTCGCGCCCTCGCTATTCGCTGCGCCGCTCGCCATATTGCCTCCATGGCCAAGCTGACCGCAGACGACACCGCCTTCGCCCCCGCCGGGGTGGAGGATATGGGCCAGGCCGATTTCGTCCTGGACAAAGCCGTCGAGCCCTCCAAGGCGGTCAAGGACCCCTTGTCCCTGCCGGACAATTGGACGCCCCACCGGCCCGAACGCCCGGAGAAATCCGAAGGCGGCCGCCTGTTTCAGCTGCACTCCGACTATGAGCCCAAGGGCGATCAGCCCGCGGCGATCGCGGAGCTGGTGTCCGGCGTGAAAGATGACGAGCGGGACCAGGTGCTCCTCGGCGTCACCGGCTCGGGCAAGACCTTCACGATGGCGAAGGTGATCGAAGAACTGCAGCGGCCGGCGCTGGTGCTGGCGCCGAATAAAACATTGGCCGCGCAGCTCTATGGGGAGTTCAAGTCCTTCTTTCCAAATAACGCAGTCGAATACTTCGTTTCATACTATGACTATTACATGCCCGAGGCCTATGTGCCGCGCACCGACACCTATATCGAAAAAGAAAGCTCCATCAACGAAGCCATCGACCGCATGCGCCACGCCGCCACCCGCGCCATCCTGGAGCGCGACGATGTGATCATCGTGGCCTCGGTGAGCTGCATTTACGGCATCGGCTCGGTGGAGACCTACACCGCCATGGTCTTCGACCTGGAGGTCGGCAAGGAGATCGATCAGCGCCAGGTCATGCGCGACCTCGTCGCCCTGCAATATCAGCGCAATGACGCCGCCTTCCAGCGCGGCTCTTTCCGCGTGCGCGGCGACGTCTTGGAGATCTTCCCGGCCCACTATGACGAGCGCGCCTGGCGGGTCAGTTTTTTCGGCGACGAGATCGAAGCCATCACCGAGTTCGAGGTGCTCACCGGCAAGCCGATCACCCAGCTCGACAAGGTCCGCGTCTACGCCAACTCCCACTATGTCTCCCCGCGCCCGA
>LYSW01000058.1 GCA_001657295.1 Oceanicaulis sp. BBD 1991-10
GTCGAAGGCGGGCCTGACGCCCGCCGGCAGGCGTTGGAGCAGCGTCCGATAATCCAGATCGATATGCAGATTTGTCAAAATTCCAAGGGTCGGCGCGACGCGTTCAAGCCAGGTCAGGGTCTGCGCCAAATGCGCATGAGTTGGATGTGGCCGCTCACGCAAAGCGTCGACGATCCAGACGCTTGCGCCGTCCAGCGCAGCGAACGCCGCGTCATTCAAGCCATTGACATCAGGCGTATAGGCCAGCGGCCCCGCGCGGACACCGCTGCAAGCCGCCCCTCCATGCTCAACGTCGAAAAGCTGAAACCGAATCCGCCCTCCCGCACCACTGACTTCTCCAGGCATGCCGGGCGATAGGTCCGCCATCTCCAGCAGAGGCGGATAACCGGAACCCGCAGGCGTTTGAAAAATATAGCTAAAGCGCGCCCGGATTTCGCTCGCGACCCGAACATCAGCGAAGGCCGGCAAAATGGCCCGGCGACGATAGACGAGTGCACGCAGATCGTCGATTCCATGCAGCTGATCGGCATGGGTGTGGGTGAACACCACCCCGTCCAGACCTGGCGGCCGGGCGGCCAGCCATTGGCTGCGCAGGTCCGGCGAGGTGTCGATCAACAAGCGGGTCGCCGCGCCCTCCTCTAGTTCATGCAAGGAATTGGATTGTTCCAGTAAGATACTGCTTCGGCTTCGATAATTCTTTGCCTCGTCTGGGTCACATGCGCCCCAGTCGCCGTCAAGACGCGGGACCCCGCCGGACGAGCCGCAGCCCAGAACCCGGACCCGGAGGACGGCGCCGCGCCCCGCCATCAGCCCGGCAGTCGATTAAACAGCCGCCGCGCCGCGTCGGTCGTCCGGACGGTCGTCTGTTCGAGGCTCCACCCCTTCACCGCCGCCAGCGCCGCGGCGACGTCGGGCAGATAAGCCGGCTCATTGCGGCGGCCGCGATGGGGTACGGGCGCGAGATAGGGACAATCGGTCTCGATCACGATCCGGTCCTCCGGAATGACCGCCTCGAAGACCGCCCGGACCTCGTCCGCCTTTTTAAACGAGATGATGCCGGAGGCCGAAAAATAGGCGCCGAGATCTGCGGCCCGCCGGGCCAGTTCCGCACCGCCCGTATAGCAATGCAAAAGCGGGGTGAATTCCCCCTTCCCCATCTCCTCTTCGAGCAAATCCGCCATCTGCAGGTCTGCTTCACGGCAGTGCAGGATGATCGGCAAGCCCGACTGGCGGGCGGCTTCGATATGCGCGCGCAGGCTGGGAAGCTGGGCTTCCGCGGGCGAGTGGTTGTAGTGAAAGTCGAGGCCGGTTTCACCGATCGCAACGACTTTGGGATGCTCCGCAATCGCCACAAGCTCGTCCGCCGTGATGTCGGGTCGATCCTTGGCGTGATGCGGATGCGCACCGATGGTGCAGAAGACATCTTCATGGGCTTCGGCGATGCCGCGCACCGCATCGAATTCAGATATGCGCGAGCAGATGGCGATCATTGGGCTGACGCCGACCTGACGCGCCCGGTCTAAGACCTCGTCAAGATCCGCTTCGAAGGCTTCGCCGTGAATATTGACATGGGTGTCGATCAGCATGGGTTCAGCGCGCGCTCGCCGCGTCTTCGATCAGGTCCAGCGCCGCCAGGACGGTTTGCTTGGGGTCCAGATAGAGCGTGTCGGCGTCGCGCGCCAGACGCTGAAGCTCGTCGCTGGCTCTGACCCAAGACGCCGCCGCCTGCGGACCAGCTCCAGACAATGCCGCGCCTCGCGCCTGATCCTGCGCGAATTGCGACAGAAAGCTCATCAGGCTTGCACGCGACGCCTCCGCGCCCTTCCGCGATGTGCGCTCAGCCAACAGCATGGCGCCGCCACGGTCCAATCGCGGCAGTGCCGACAGCAATCGGTCGATCTCCGCCTTCAAGTCCGAAGCGCCGCTTGCGGCGTGCGCCAGCGCGAGGCCCGGAGCGCCCTGGGCCAGCGAAGCGGCGCGCCCCGCCGCGTCCGCCTCCACGCCATGGCGGTCGATGAGCCAGTCGCGGGTCTCTTCCACCTCCGGCGCGCGCAGATTCAGGCGCCGGCAGCGCGACCTTATCGTCGGCAGCAAGCGTCCCGGCGCCTCGACGATCAGAAGGAGAAGCCCACGCTTGGGCGGCTCTTCAAGGGTTTTAAGCAAGGCGTTGGAGGCGTTGATGTTCATCTCATCGGCGCTATCGACGATGACAACGCGCCATGCGCCGCCCCCTGCGCTGCGGGAGAAGAAATCTGCAGCCTTTCGCGCTTCATCGACGGTGATCTCCGCCTTCAGCTTTTTAGTCTTCTCATTGTAGGGCCGCCGTATGAGCAGGAAGTCGGGGTGGGCGAGCCCTTCAATCTGACGGCAGACAGGATCGTCGGGAGACGCGCTCAACACCGCCTCGCCCGAGGGCGCAGCGCCGAGCGCGCGGCGGGCGAGGCGATAGGCGAGCGTGGCTTTGCCGACGCCCTTTGGACCGACAATCATCCAGGCATGGTGCATGCGCCCGGTCGCAAACGCCTCTTCCATGGCGCGCGCCTGCCGCTGATGGCCGAACAGCTCGTAGACCTCGCGCGGATGCGCCAGCGCGCCTTCGCGGTCGGCTTCCGGCACATCACCGCTCATGCCGCAGCCGCTTCCAGGCGATCGCGCACCAGGCGGTCGGCCGCCTCCAGCAACGCTTCAGCGGACTGCGCGCCGTCAATGATCCGGCACCGCTCCGGTTCCGCCCGGGCGATCGCCAGAAAGCCTTGGCGCAAAGCTTGGTGGAACTCCGTGGGCTGCTGCTCGAACCGGGTCGCCTGCTCGCCGCGCGCGATTGTGCGCGCAAGACCGACTGCCGGGTCCAGATCAACGATCAAGGTCAAATCCGGAGCGAAGGTGCCGAGCGATGCGGCATGGATTGTCTCGATCACGTCTGGCTCAAGGCCGCCGGCGGCCGCCTGGTATGCGCGGGTGGAGTCCGCGAAGCGATCAGAGATCACCCAGGCGCCGCGCGCCAGGGCGGGCTGGATCAGGGTTCGGACATGGTCTTCACGGGCCGCATAAAGCAGCAGCGTTTCCCCAATCGACGACCAGCGCGAAACATCACCTTCCACCAATAGCGCCCGGACGGCTTCGGCGTTCGGGGTCCCGCCGGGTTCGCGGGTGACGACCACCTCGTGACCGCGGGCGCGCAGGCGTTCGGCCAGGCCGCGAGAGAGCGTCGACTTACCCGCACCCTCCCCGCCTTCCAGTGTTATGAATTTGCCCCGCTGGCCCATCACGCGCCTAACCGCCGCGGATCAAGCGCGCCAGGACGTCGCCAGCGCGCCCGAAAGCGCCCCTGCGGTCGACCGCTTCCGCCGCCTCCACGGGCGCCGTCCATATCCGCCCATCCGGCAGCACGACTTCCAGGCGGCCGATCGGTTGGCCGGCCTCGACCGGCGCGTCGAGCGGTCCCTCGTAGATGATCTCGGCGCTGAGCTCGGCCAGATCGCGCCGATGCCCGCCGATCGTCACTGCTTCGCCGACACGCAAAGCAACCGTGCTTTCGACGCCCAGATAGACCTCCGCGGCGCCCAGGATATCGCCCGCCTCCGCAACTGTTCGGATCTCGAACTCTGAGAATGAGGATCGCATAAGCCGCTCGGCCTCGCGGGCGCGGGCCGCTTCGGTGTCCATGCCGTTGAACACCACAATGCGGCGTTCGCCATTGCGCTCCGCGGTGGCGGTCAGGCCATAGCCGGCGGCCTGCGTACGGCCCGTTTTCAGCCCGTCGGCGCCGTCAAACAGGCCCAGAAGCGGGTTCCGGTTGAATTGGCGAATGCCGTTATAGGTGAATTCATCCTCAGCATAGAGGGCGTAATAGTCCGGATGCGCCGAAATGATATGGCGCGCCAGCCGGGCCAGATCGAGCGGCGAAATCAGGTGGTCGGGATCCGGCCAGCCTGTCGCGTTGACGAAATTGGCGCTGGTGAGGCCCAGCTCGGCGGCCCGTTCCGTCATCATCCGCGCGAAATTCTCTTCCGTGCCGCCCAGGGCTTCAGCGACGACGATGCAGGCGTCATTGCCCGACTGTACGATGATGCCGCGCAGAAGATCGGAGACGCTGACCCGGGAATTCACCTCCAGGAACATGGTCGAGGACCCGGACGCCGCGCCGCCGCGCCGCCAAGCGTCGACACTCACCGGGAGCGTGTCGTCCATGCTCAGCTCACCGCGCTCAAGGGCTTCAAACACCATCAGCGCCGTCATCAGTTTGGACATGGAGGACGGCGCCATGGGGACTTCGGCGTCCTTGGAATAGAGAAGCTCGCCGGTTTCAAAATCGAGGATCGCCGCGTAGGTCGCTTCGGTCTCGAAATTCGACTGCGCCAACGCCGCCGGGCCGGAGGGTCCGACCATCCAGACGATCATGATGAGAAGCGCTGCGCGCATCACCGACTCCCTATGTCGCGGCCCCTCGGGCATCAAACCGGGCCGCGGCGTTCGCGTCCAGCCTCGGGAGAGCTGCATTGCAGCCGCGGTCCATCAAGGCCGAGCCTAACGATGCAGCGGCGGTCTGACGACGGCGCCTGCACATGTTGCGGACCTCCCGTCAGACCGGCTAGAGACATGTGGACCGGAGGAGTGGCTGAGTGGTCGAAAGCGGCGGTCTTGAAAACCGTTGAGCGTTGACGCGTTCCGGGGGTTCGAATCCCTCCTCCTCCGCCATTCACCGCGCGCGCCATAATCCGCGCTGTGCATTTCCCTCCGTCCGCCTGCTTGCCGCTCTGAAGCCGCAAACGCTCATGATTCCAATACGCTGGCGCAGAGTCCAGCGTATCAGACCATTGTGGCGTTCGACCAATTCGCCTTGAAGGGTTTACCTTTCATCCAACGGCCCTACTTCCGCAGGGTCAAATCGGTTTGGATCTGTAGGGCAGGGATCCGCGCCGGTGTCCATAAGACGACATTGGCTACGGCGGGGAGGCCGGGAAACTGTCTGATATCATCGCCAAAGCGCCCCGTGCGGAGCGCAACACCGTCACGGACGCCGAAACCTGGCGTGCGATGCGGACCGCTTGCCTTAACGATCCCGGCGCGTTCCATGGCGAGCTGGCGAGCCGGCATATTTGCTGGTTCCTGCCCGACCACGGTGAGAACGGCGCCTGGGCGTCGTTCAACCCCGACGCCCAAGCGTGGACCGGTTGGGACGCCAAGACGGGCGCGCCCCTCACGCTCGCCCTGGGCGCCGGCTTCGAGCCCTGGGACACCGCGCTTAACAGCGACGCGGCGCCCCATTGGCGCTGGTTTGAAGGCGGGATGACCAACGCCGCGTTCAATGAGGTCGATCGTCACGTGCTGGCTGGCCATGGCGATGAAGCCGCACTGTTTTTCGAAGGCGATCGCTGGAATATGTCCAGCAATGACGGCCGCGGCGGCCCGGTCGACAGCTTCAGCGTCTCGCGCAGACAGCTGCTTCTGGAAAGCGTGAAATGCGCGCTGGCGCTCAAGGGCTTGGGCCTGCAAGCGGGCGATCGCATCGCCCTGAACATGCCCAATATCCCCGAGCAGATTTATTGGACCGAAGCGGCCAAGCGGCTCGGAATCATTTACACCCCCGTCTTCGGCGGTTTTAGCGACAAGACGCTGTCCGACCGGATCGCCGACGCCGGCGCGCGCGTGGTGATCACGGCGGACGGCAGCTATCGCAACGCGCAGCTGGCCCCCTTCAAACCCAGCTATACCGATCCGGCGCTCGACAACTTCATCGCGGTCACGGTCGCAAAGCAGATTCTCGCGAAGACCCTCGCCGACCCCGAGCTTGCGATCGGCGAGGCGGATCGCGGCCGCATCGCCGGCGCTGTCGAAGAGACGCTGGCGGGCGAAGTCACCGTGGAACGGTCCGACGTGATGCGCGGGGTCGGCCGTGCCTTGTCAGAAATGGGCCAGACCGGTTCGATCAATGCGGAACAGGCGGCGCGCCTTCGCATCGCCGCGGCGGCGGCGCTTGTCGATTCCCCCCCGCGCGTCGATGCGGTGATCGTCGCCCGCCACACCGGTCAGCCGGACTTAAGCTGGAATGACGAGCGGGACCGCTGGAGCGATGATCTGACAGGCGAGGCGCTGGACACGCTGCTCGCCGCCGCGGGACATGCCGGTTTCGATGTGAATTCGGAGGCCGACCTGCTCTCGCTCTCCGACCGAGATCTGGTTCAGGCGATGTGGGCGGCCTGTCCGCCTCTGCCTGTGGACGCGGAATATCCCAATTTCATCATCTACACCTCCGGTTCGACGGGCAAGCCGAAGGGCGTCGTGCATGTCCATGGCGGCTATTGCGCCGGCGTGGCGGCGACGATGACCGTCGCCTTCGACGCCGCCCCCGGGGATGTTTTATTCGTCGTGGCCGATCCCGGCTGGATCACCGGCCAGTCCTATCTGATCGCAGGCGCGCTGCTGACCCGGGTGACGACCGTGATCGCGGAGGGCTCGCCGGTCTTCCCGCATGCCGGCCGCTTCGCGTCGATCATCGAGCGCTACAAGGTCAATATCTTCAAGGCCGGGGTGACCTTCCTGAAGTCGGTGATGCAGGACCCGGAAAACCTCAGCGACATCCAGCCTTACGATATGTCATCGCTGAAGGTGGCGACGTTTTGCGCCGAGCCGGTCTCGCCCGCCGTCCAGGCCTTCGCCATGGAGCATGTGGTTCCCTGGTACATCAATTCCTATTGGGCGACCGAACATGGCGGCATCGTCTGGACGCATTTTTACGGCAATACCGATTTCGAGCTTCGGGCGGACGCCCACACCTATCCCCTGCCCTGGATCATCGGCGATGTCTGGGTCGAGGATGCCGACGCCGCGCAGGGCGAGATCGACAAAGCGGCGGCGCCGATGGACCGCTCCGACGATGGCGGCGCGCCCTGGCGACGGTGCGGTCCCGGGGAAAAAGGCGAGATCGTCATTGCGCTTCCCTACCCCTATCTGGCGCGGACCATCTGGGGAGATACGGACAATTTCGCTCTGGAGCGCGTTGGGAGCGGGATTCGCGTCAATCCGGTCTGGCGCGGCGACGCCGCCCGTTATGCGGACACCTATTGGCGGCGCTGGAAAGGCGCCTGGGCCTATACGCAAGGCGATTTCGCCATTGCGCATGAGGACGGGTCCTTCTCCCTGCATGGCCGTTCCGATGACGTGATCAACGTGTCCGGTCACAGGATCGGGACCGAGGAGATCGAAGGCGCGATCTTGCGCGACAAGGCGCTCGATCCAAACTCGCCCGTGGGCAACGTGCTCGTGATCGGCGCGCCGCATCGGGAAAAGGGCGTGACGCCGATCGCATTCGTCACGCCTGCGGCCGGCCGCAAACTCACGGTGGACGACAAGCGCCGCCTGACCAATCTGGTGCGCACGGAGAAGGGAGCGGTGGCGGCCCCTTCCGACTTTCTGGAAGTGCCGGAATTCCCCGAGACCCGCAGCGGAAAATACATGCGCCGCATGGTCCGCGCCCTCGTGGAAGGCGGGCCGATCGGCGACACGACGACGCTGAGAAATCCCGACAGCCTGACCGCGCTCAGCGAAACGATTGAGGCGTGGAAGCGCCGCCAGAAGCTGTCCGAAGATCAGCCCCTGTTTGAGCGCTATCGCTATTTCCTCATCCAGTACAACGAGGTGGCGGCCGGGCGGCGGGTCGCGACGGTCACCGTGACCAATCCGCCGGTCAATGCGCTTAACGAGCGTGCGATCGACGAGCTGGCGATCATCGTCGAGCACCTTAAGCGTAAATCAGACGTCGTTGCGGTGATCTTCACAGGTTCGGGCTCGGCCTCCTTCGTGGCCGGCGCCGACATTCGCCAGATGCTTGAAGAGGTCAATACCGTCGACGAAGCGATCGCGCTTCCCAACAACGCGCAACTCGCCTTCGGCAAGATCGAAGCCATGGGCAAGCCCTGCATCGCGGCCATCCAGGGCGTGGCGCTGGGCGGCGGCATGGAGTTCGCCCTCGCCTGCCATTACCGCATCGCCGAGCCGACGGCGCGCTTCGGGCAACCCGAGATCAATCTGCGGCTGCTGCCGGGCTATGGCGGCACCCAGAGGCTGCCGCGCCTGTTGGCGGATCATAATCCTGAGACCGGTCTTCGCGACGCGCTGGACATGATCCTGGGCGGCCGCGCCATTGACGCGAATGCGGCCCTTGCGCTGGGCGCTGTCGATCAGCTCGCGGACGGGGCCGAAGATGCGCTTTCGCTGGCGCAGGCGGCCGTGCGTGAATTCGTGCGCGACGGCGCAGACAGCCGGCTTGGGCGGGCATTCTCCGCCCGCGAGGCTGCCACCGCCCGGTGGGCGGATCCCGGCCGTGCGGACCTTGCCGCAGCCCTCGCCGATCCTTTCGTGCAACGAATTGAGAAACAGCTTCAATGGGCGGGCCGTGACGCCGCCGGCGCGCGGGCGCTGGACGCCATTCGCACCGGCTGGAGCAAAGGCATGGCCGCCGGTCTGCAGCGCGAGGCGCAGGTTTTCGCCGAGGCCATCGTCGATCCGGACGGCGGCAAGACCGGCATCCAGCTCTTCATGGACAAGCAGGCCCCGCCCCTGCCCGTGCGCCGCGACGGCGTCTGGATCGACGCGGAGCACGAGCCGCGAAAGGCGGCGCTGATCGAGGCTGGCGACATGCTGCCGGTCGGCGCCCCCTTCTATCCCGGGGTGACTGCGATTCCGGACTATCAGCTCGCCTTCGGCATCGCGCGCGATCCCGATACCGGCGCTCCGCGCTTCGGGCCTCCGGCGACCCACGAGATGGAACTCATCGTACCGGTTCGCAGGCCGGAACCGAACGAGGCGCTGGTCTACATGCTGACCAGCGAGGTGAATTTCAACGACAACTGGGCGCTGACGGGCATTCCGGTCTCCCCGTTTGACGGGCATGACGAGGATGTTCAGATCACCGGCTCCGGCGGCCTCGCCTTAATCGCCGCGCTGGGCACGGAAGCCAAGGCTCAGGGCCGGCTCAAGGTCGGCGATCTGGTCAATGTCTATTCCGGCACCAGCGATCTTCTGGCGCCGGCGGCGGGCGATGATCCGATGTATGCCGGCTTTGCAATCCAGGGCTATGAGACCCGCACCGGCAGTCATGCCCAATTCCTCAACGTCCAGGCGCCTCAGCTTCATAAGCCGCCTGCCGACCTGACGCTCGAACAGGCCGGCGCCTACACGCTCAATCTGGGGACGATCACACGCTGCCTCTTCACCACGCTTGAGATCACGCCGGGCAAGACGATTTTCGTTGAGGGCGCGGCGACCGGCACCGGCCTGGACGCGCTTAAGAGCTCCATTCGCACCGGCCTGGCCGCAACGGGCCTGGTCTCCAGCGATGACCGGGCGGCCGATGTCCGCGATCAGGGCGCGGTCGGCGCGATCAATCGCAAAGATCCCGCGCTCGCCGGCGCGTTCACGCCGATTCCCGACGATCCCGATGCCGCGATCGCCTGGGAGAAAGCCGGCGAATCGATCCTTGAGCTATACCGCCGCATGAATGACGGCCGCCTCGCCGACTATGTCGTCAGTCACGCCGGCGAACGCGCCTTCCCACGCAGTTTCCAGCTTCTGGAAGATGGCGGCTCACTTGCGTTCTATGGCGCAAGTTCTGGCTATCATTTCAGTTTCATGGGAAAGAAAGGTGAAGCGTCACCTGAGGTGATGCTGGCCAAAGCCGGTCTGCGCGGCGGGGAATCGGTCCTGCTTTATTACGGCGCCGGCTCCGATGATCTTGCAGACCCCAAAGGCCTGGAGATGATTGAGGCCGCGCGCTTGTTCAAGGCGCGGATCGCGGTGGTGGCTTACACCAATGCGCAGCGCGAATTCCTGCAATCGCTGGGTCTTGAGGACGCCGTTGAAGGCGTGGTGAGCATCGAGGCGCTCAAGCGTCGCGGCGGGGCGGAGTTCGACTGGCCGAGCACCCTGCCCCGGCTGCCGGACTCCAAGCGCGACACCGAGGCCTTCAAACGCGGCGTCCGGGACTATCAGACCAAAACGCTGAAACCTTTTGGATCTGCAGTCGGCAAGCTTCTGCGGTCGCCGGGCAATCCCCGCGGCGCGCCTGACCTGGTGATCGAACGGGCGGCGGTCGACACGCTCGGCATCTCTTCATCGCTCGTCCGGCCGTTCGGCGGCCGTGTGGTCTACGCGGAGGCGATGTCGGACCGGCGCTACACCTTCTACGCCCCGCAGGTCTGGACCCGGCAGCGGCGCATTCTGATGCCCACCGCGTCCATCCTGGGCACACATCTGTGCAATGCCCATGAAGTCACGGTCATGAACTCCATGATTGCGGCCGGGCTGCTGGATGTGACCGAGCCCACGATGACGGACTGGAACGAGCTGCCCCAGGCGCATCAGGCGATGTGGGACAACACGCACTCGGGCGCAACCTATGTGGTGAACCACGCGCTGCCGGCCAAGGGGCTGCGGACCCGGGATGAATTGCTGGAACATTGGGCTTCAAGCGAACGGTCCTGAAGCCGTATTTGACTGATTTTTACGGAGTTTGATCGATGACGGGCACCACCGGACGCCTTGACGGCAAAATCGTTCTGATCACCGGCGCAGCCGGCAATCTGGGCAGCGAAATGTCCCGCCGCTTCGCGCGTGAAGGGGCGACGCTGATCCTCACCGGTCGGACCCCGGAGCGCATCGAGGCGGCGCGCCTGGCGGTGATCGAAGACACCGGCGCAGCTCCGGACCGGATCAGCGTGGCGATTCTTGACGGCGGCGACATGGCGTCCGTCCGCACCGCCATGGACGCGGTGAAATCCAGCCACGGGCGGATCGACGTTCTGGTGAATAACGCCGGCTCCGCGGGACCGAAACAGACCCTCGAAAACATACCGCTCAGCGAGAAAGAGATGGCGGCGAACGGGGATGCCGAAACCGTCTCTGACGCCATGCGCAACATCCTGGCGGTGACCTGGAATCTCGCGCGGGGCGCGTCGGGTCTGCTGAGCGCCGGGGCGTCGATCATCAATATCTCAACGATCTTCTCCCACACACGATATTACGGCCGGACGGCCTACGTGGTCCCCAAGGCCGCGCTCAACGCCTTGTCCAGGCAGTTGAGCCGCGAGTTCGGCGCGCGGGGCGTGCGGGTGAACACGGTTTTCCCCGGCCCGATCGAAAGCGACCGCATCCGTTCCGTCTTTGCGGCGATGGACCAGGTCCAGGGCAATGAAGACGGGGCGACGGCGGACTATTTCATGGGCCGCATGTCGCTGAACCGCAGCCTCGACGGCAAGGCGCCGGAGAAAACGCTGCCCACTCCGACCGATATCGCCCAGACCTGCCTGTTCCTGGCGAGCGATGAAAGCGCCGCGCTGAACGGCGCGGAAGTCGACGTCGCCCATGGATTGGACGCCCGCAAAGGGTCCCGGTCCACCTATATGATCCGCCCCTCCCTGCGCGCGCTTGATGGCGCGGGCCTGAGCGTGCTCATCGTGGCTGGAGAAAACTGGGAAGACGCGCTGGAGGTCGCTCGCACCCAAATCAGCTGCGGCGCGCGCGTGCTGCTGGGAACGGCCCGCGAAGCCGACGCGGCCCAGGCGCAGGCGCGGGTGAAGGTCATGGATGATGTCGATGGTCTGACCATCCATCGCTTCAACCGATCTGAACCGGACAAGA
Source organism: Oceanicaulis sp. BBD 1991-10 (assembly GCA_001657295.1). GTDB lineage: Bacteria > Pseudomonadota > Alphaproteobacteria > Caulobacterales > Maricaulaceae > Oceanicaulis. The sequence continues at coordinate 11,638 of LYSW01000058.1, forward strand.
TGGCGGAAATTCTCAGCCGGTACAGCTCCGAACAGGGGCCGGTCACCAGCGCCATCGTCATGCCGGTCAAGCCTGAACGACATTTCGCAGGCGCCCTGCTCGATGCGGACGACGAAGCGGTCGACCAATTCCTCGACGTGGAGATGACCGGCTCGGTCGCGGTCGCGCGCACTCTCTCGCGGTATTGGAAAGCTCAGATGGACCTGCCTCAGCCGCCACGCTGCGTGTTCATGACCAACGCCAGCGACGGCGCTGGCGACGTCTACAGCCAGGTGCTGGCGGCGGGCGTGACCCAGCTGATCCGGATCTGGCGCGACGAATCCCGGGTCGATGTGGAGGCGGGCCGGTCAGACCAGGCGGTCTGGGGCAATCAGATCATTCGATTCAATAATCGCGAGCCGGAGAATATCCGCTTCGCCGCCGGTCACGCCTCTCGTATCGTCTTCAAGGAGCAAAAAATCGCCGCCATCGATCTGCACGTGCCCGAGAAGATCGGTGAAGAGACCGGCGCCACCACGGCAATGGTGGGCTTTGCAGAGAACATCACCGGATTGCATCTGGGCAAGGTGGCCCTGATCACCGGCGGCTCGGCCGGAATCGGCGGCCAGGTGGCGCGCCTGCTCGCGCTGGCCGGGGCCAAGGTGATGATGGTCGCGCGTCGGGCCGGCGAGCTGGAGGCCGCGCGCGAGCGCATCATCCGGGAACTCCGAGATATCGGATTTTCCGGCGTCGAGCGCCGCGTGAAGATCATGGCGGATGTCGATGTCAGCGACTTCGCTTCGCTGAAGGCCGCGCTCGACGAGACCATCGCCGCCTGGGGGCGGGTCGACTACCTCATCAACAACGCCGGCGTCGCAGGAGCGGAGGACATGGTCGTCGACATGGATATCGACGCCTGGCAGTTCACGCTCGACGCCAACCTGATCTCCAACTATTTCCTCACCCACCACGCCGCCCCGTTGATGAAGGACCAGGGCGGCGGCTATGTGCTGAATGTCTCGTCATATTTCGGCGGCGAGAAATTCCGCGCCGTCGCCTATCCGAACCGGGCCGACTACGCCGTCTCCAAGGCCGGCCAACGCGCCATGGTGGAGGCGTTCTCCCGCTTCCTGGGGCCGGACATACAATACAACGCCATCGCCCCCCCGGCCCCGTGGACGGCGACCGCCTGTCGGGCACGGGCGGCCGGCCGGGCCTTTTTCAGCGCCGCGCCCGCTTGATCCTGGAAAACAAGCGCCTCAATTCGGTTTATGCCGAGGTGATTCATGCGGTGCGCGAGGGCGCGTCTGTGGAGACGGTGCTCAGCCGTCTGGCGCATAACACCGCAGGCGTGCTCTCCCACGACATGCTGGCGCCGGAAGGATTGCGCAAGCTGGCGCTGAAATTCGCCCGCGAAGGCGATGGCCAGTGCACCTGGGACCAGTTCCTGCTGACGCCGGGGCTCGCTGCACGCCTGCTGCAGCGGTTGAAGCTCGCGGGCTATCTGCTGGATGCGCCGAAATGGGCGGACGCCGAAGGCGGCGAATGGCTGAAGATCACGCCGCCCGACGACCTCCCCTTCTTGCCGATCGAGCTGATCAACAAGAACGCCGAACAGATCGGCAAAGGCGTCACTTCGCAGCTTCATCTTGGTTCGATGCCGACCGAATCCGATGTCGCCCAGGCCACGGTCTTCTATCTGGCCGACCGCGCGGTGAGCGGGGAGACCTTCATGCCGTCCGGCGGATTGGAAGTGGAGCGCTCCACGGTTGAACGCGAGCTGTTCGGCGGGCCGCGCCAGGAACGGCTGGACCAGCTGGAGGGTAAAACGGTCTGGGTCATCGGCGACCACCTCGCCGACTATATCGCCGCCGCGGTCGACCGCCTGGTCAAGCAATGCCGTGTCGCAACCGTGGTCCTGCTGGCCCGATCCAAATCAGGCGCGAAAGCGGTCACCGAGCTCCTGGACGACAAGGCCGCAAAAACGCTTCAGGTCCTGGTCGCCGGGGATGACATCGAAGCCGCGATGGACAAGGCGCTCGGAAAATGGGGCCGTCCGACGACGGTGGTCTCCATGCCCGGCGACGGCTTGCCCGATCAATTATTCGGTGCTGACGACCCGCTTTCGCCTGAGGCGTTCGCCAAGGTATGCGACGACAATCTGACCCGCCATTTCCGCGTATCCCGCAAAGCCTCGCTCTATGACGGCTGCCAGCTCGTTCTGGTCTCTCCGGACGTGCCCTTCGGGGAAAAAGGGCCGGCCTTCGCGCTCGCCAACTTCATCAAGACCACGCTGCATGCCTTCACCACCACGCTGGCGGTGGAAAACGAGCGGCTGGTGCATAACGTGCCGACCAATCAGATCAATCTGACGCGGCGCGTCAGGTCTGAAGAGCCGCGCAATGAAGACGAACACGCCGAGGAGCTTAAGCGCTTCACCACCGCCGTGCTGCTCGTCGGGGCGCCGTTGCCGGATTCCCAGGACTCCCGCTACCGCTCGCGCATCTATCGCGGCACCTCGATGACGGTGTAATTCCAGCAGGATCAGGCGGTCACGGTTCCGATTTAAGTAGTGGAGCCCTGTGCGGTGCGCTAAGCTGGGTGCATGTCAAAAGGCTCACCGCTCAGGACGTCACCCAAGGTCGCGCGTGCTTTGAGGCTGCCCGCCTTATTGTTGATCCTCGCCGGAATTCTCACCTGGAGCGCCGGTCACGCGCTCCAGCAGGAGACGGAGGCGCGCAGCGTCACGGTCGCGCCGCTCACCGGCCCGATCGGCCCGGCGACCACCGCATTCATCAGCCGCGCGATCGGCGACGCCGATGAGACCGGCGCGCAGGCCCTGATCATCCAGATGGATACGCCTGGCGGGCTGGACACCTCCACCCGCGATATCAATCAGGCGATTTTGGGCGCGGACGTGCCGGTGGTCGTCTATGTCTCTCCGCCGGGCGCCCGGGCGGCGAGCGCCGGCGCCTTCATCACCTATGCCAGCCATGTCGCCGCAATGGCGCCCGGGACCAGCATCGGCGCCGCCACGCCGGTGCAGATGGGCGGCGGCAGTCCGCCGGAGACGCCTGAAGCCGACCCGGCCGTCGAGGAAGCGGCCGGCGAGGCCGCGGACGAGGCCAGCGCTCCAACCGGAGGCGCCGGCGAGGCCCCGGGCAATGCGGAAGCCATGCGCAACAAGGTGGTCAATGATTCCGTCGCCTATATCCGGTCTCTGGCCGAATTGCGCGGCCGCAACGCGGACTGGGCCGAATCGGCGGTGCGCGAAGCCGCCAGCGTGTCGGCCAACGACGCCCTGGCGCTTGGCGTGATCGAAATCGTCGCGCCGACCCTGGAGGACCTGCTCGTCCAGCTCGACGGACGAAATGTGACGCTTCAGTCCGGCCTCGACGTGACGCTGGACACTGAAGGCGCGGCGATCGTCAATATTGAAAAAAGCTTCGCGGAAGAGGCGTTGGCGACGCTGACCAATCCCAACATCGCTTTCTTGTTGATGAATCTGGGGTTCGTCGGGCTTTTGGTGTCGTTTTACAACGGGCTTGAGCCGATTACGGCGGTGGCCGGCGTCATCTGTCTCATCGTCGGGCTTTACGCGCTCAACACCCTGCCGGTGAATTATGCCGGCGCCGCGCTCATCGTGCTGGGCCTCGCTTTGCTGGCCGCGGAAGCCTTCATCGTTTCCGGAGGGCTGCTCGCGCTGGGCGGCTTGGCGGCGTTTGCGATCGGCGCATTAATGCTGGTGGACACCGATGTGGACGCCTTCCGGCTGGATTGGCGGCTGGTCGCAGGTGCGACCGGGGTGCTGGGCGTCAGCGCCTTTTTGCTGCTCACCTACGGCCTTGCGGCCCAGGGCCGAAAAGTCACCACCGGCGCCAAAGGGCTGGTCGGGCAGGACGGCGCCGTGCTCGATTGGTCTGGCGCGGAGGGCCATGTCCTGGTCGACGGCGAGCGCTGGCATGCAACTTCGACGGACGCCTTAGATGAAGGCGATCCGATCACAGTCAAACGCGTCGACGGTCTGACACTGGTCGTCCAGGCCGCGAAACAGCGAGTTTAGGGAGCTTATCTTGGCACAGCTTGGTTTAGGGCAGCTTGGATTGGATCTCGGCGTCTATCTGGCGCTTGCGGTCCTGCTGATCGCAATCCTGTCTTCCGCCATCAAGATCCTGCGCGAGTATGAACGCGCGGTGATCTTCACGCTCGGCCGCTATACCGGCACGGCGGGTCCGGGCCTGGTGATCCTGATCCCCTTCATTCAGCAGATGGTGCGCGTGGATATCCGTACGGTCGCGGAAGACGTCCCCAGCCAGGACGTGATCAGCCAGGACAATGTCTCGGTGAAGGTCAATGCGGTGCTTTATTACCGCATCATCGACCCCAATAAGGCGATCAACCAGGTTGAGGACTTCCGAATGGCGACCAGCCAGCTGGCGCAAACCACGCTGCGCTCGGTGCTGGGCAAGCATGATCTCGACGAAATGCTGGCCGAACGCGACAAGCTCAATGTCGACGTCCAGCAAATCCTGGATGTCCAGACCGAGGCTTGGGGCATCAAGGTCGCCAATGTGGAGATCAAACATGTCGACCTTGATCCATCGATGATCCGCGCCATCGCCCGCCAGGCTGAAGCGGAACGCGAGCGGCGCGCCAAAGTCATCTCCGCGGAGGGCGAACAGCAGGCCGCCCAGAAGCTGGCTGAGGCCGCCGAGATCCTGTCTGAGCAGGAGGGCTCGCTGCAGCTGCGCTATCTCGGGACGCTCACCGAGCTGGGCAATGAAGGCAGCTCGACCATCGTCTTCCCCATGCCCATCGACCTTCTGCACCGCTTCTCCGGCATGATGGCGGATCAGCAAAAATCCAGCAAAGACAGCGGCGCCTGACAGACCGCTTGCAGGGCGGCGCGGGCTAAGCCACCTTCCCCGCGCCGCTTTTCAAGAGGCCGTCATGTCGAATTACGCCGTTTCGCCGCCCGCCTTGACCGCAATTCCCGTGGTCGGCGGCGGCGAGTTTCCGGTCCGCCGCGTCTACTGCGTCGGGCGCAATTACGCCGATCACGCCCGCGAAATGGGCTCCGATCCCGACCGCGAGCCGCCCTTCTACTTTTCCAAGCCCCGTGATGCGGTCACCTTCGCAGACATCATTCCTTTTCCGCCCGCGACCGCCGATCTCCACCATGAGGTGGAGCTGGTGCTCGCCCTGAAATCGGGCGGCGCGAATATCGCGGCCGAGGAGGCGTTGAGCCA
>LYSW01000059.1 GCA_001657295.1 Oceanicaulis sp. BBD 1991-10
GCGCGCTTTGTATTCTCACAGGACATTCATGGCCAATCTCAATCTTAAAGCCGCGTTCTTGCCGACCCAGCGCGCCGACGCGGGCGATTACTGGCTCGGCCTTGGCGTGATCGCGCTGATTGACGCGCTGCGGCTGTCCGTCAGCGGCGGCGTCGGATTGCTGCCGTGGATCTTGATCCTGTTCTTTGTGGTCAGCGTTCACGTCAATCGCCTGCGTGACGCGGGCCGCGAACCCAATCTTGTGCTGATCCCGCTGATCGCGGGCGTCGCAGCCAAGCTGGTGATCGGCTTTGTCGCGATGTTCTTCGCCTATATTCCGATCTTCACGGAATTCCTGATCAGTCAGGGCATCGACCCTAACGATCCCGTGGCGATGCAGCAGACCGCCTTTGATCCGGCGATCCAGAGGGCGCATGACGAATTCCTGCGCAATAATCCCGAGATCGCGTTCGACACCATGCGCGCGGGCGCCTGGCCGTCGACCTGGGCCTTCTGGCTGACGGTGGGGCTGATCGGGCGCTGGTTCGCGCGCATGCCGGGCCGGGCGTAAGGCGCGATCAGACCGGCGCAGGCGCGTCGCTGACCTGACCGAACACGGCTTCAAAGGATTGCTTCAGGGCCAGGTCGGCGTCCTGCATGCTCACCGGCAGGCCCAGATCGACCAGGCTGGTCACGCCATAGCGCGGATCGGAGATGCCGCACGGCGTAATGCCGGTGAAATGGCCGAGCTCGGGCTCCACATTCAGCGCGATGCCGTGGAAGGACACCCATCGGCGCAGCCGGATTCCGATCGCCGCGATCTTATCTTCGCGTTCGCCGCCGCCCGGCTGGGTGCGGTCGACCCAGACGCCGACCCGGCCGCAGCGGCGCTCGCCGGTCACATTGAAGGCGGCCAGGGTCAAGATGATCCACTCTTCCAGATCGCGCACGAATTTGCGCGCGTCCCGGCCGCGCCGGGTGAGGTCGAGCATCACATAGGCCACCCGCTGGCCGGGCCCGTGATAGGTGTATTCGCCGCCGCGCCCGGTCTGAAACACCGGCAAATCGCCGGATTTCAGGTCTTCGGCCTTCGCGCTCGTGCCCCCGGTGTAGAGCGCCTCATGCTCCAGAAGCCAGACCAGTTCGCCTGCCTCGCCCCTCGCGATCGCTTCGGCGCGCGCCTCCATGGCCGCTACAGCGTCCAAATAGGGCACGGGCGCCTCGGAAACGGCCCACCCGACGGGCGGAAGTGAAGGTTTTTCTGACATGACGGGGCAGCTCTTTAACGCCTCGGAAACCGGCTCGGAACATCGTGATCGATGTCGCTCAAGGCAAGGCCTTGTGCAGCCGCGGGAAAAAGGATCGCATATCCCATGAGCCAGCTCGGCGCCGTTCAGGTGGAAATCTCGGTATTGCTCGGCCGCTCCAAGCTGCCGATCCACCAATTCCTGCGCATGGGCCGCGGCGCGGTGATTCCGCTGGATGCGGCGGAACATGAAGAAGTCTGGATTCTGGCGAATAATCACCCGATCGCGCGCGGCGAGATCGTTATTCAGGGCGATCGAGTCGCGGTGTCGATCACCGGCCCGGCTGACGTGCCTGACTATCACGCCGCCTGAGGCGTCCAGCGCACACCAGGGCTTCACAAGCGCTTTTCGACTGGCTAAAAGCGCGCTTCCGATTTTCGCGCTCGTGGCGGAATTGGTAGACGCGCAGCGTTGAGGTCGCTGTGGGGTAAAACCCGTGGAAGTTCAAATCTTCTCGAGCGCACCATCATGAAGCGAACGCCGCGCCGGCTCGATCGGCGCGGCGTTTTCGTTTTCGCCGGATTTTCCGCAGCCTGCAGCCGCTCCACGCTCGCTTCCCGCGGGCGGATTGCTATCGTTGACTCGCAAGCGGCGGAGACACGGCATGGCTGATCCAGCGCCCTATCTGGACGACACGATGGACAAAACCCGCGAGAGCGAGGCTCAGCAAAAGCTGGTCGCCGAGCTCATCGGCGCTGCGGCGGATCGTGACGGCCCGCTGATTCGCAAACTGCTGGTCGATCAGCACCCGGCCGACATCGCCGATGCGGTCGAACAGCTCAATTACGACCAGCAGGCCGTCGTTTGCGAGTTGTGCCCGGATCTCTTCACCGGCGAGGTGCTCGCCGAGCTGGTCGAGGACACGCGCGCGTCCATCGCCGCCGCTCTTGAAGCGGAACAGATCGCTGAAGCGCTCGAAGAGCTGGATTCCGACGATAGGACCCAAGTCGTCGAGGAGTTGGACGACGCCAAGCGTGAAGCCGTGCTGGCCGCGATGCCGGATGAGGACCGGCAGGTGCTCGAAGCCTCGCTGGCCTGCGAAGACGAGACCGCCGGCCGCCTCATGCAGCGCGAGTTCGTCGCCGCGCCGCTCTTTTGGACCGTCGGCGACGCGATTGACCATATGCGCAAGGCCGGAGAGGACCTGCCCGACCTCTTTTTCGAGATTTTCATCGTCGACGAGGTGTTCCGGCCCATCGGCGCGGTGCCGGTGAGCTCGCTCATGCGCTCGCAGCGCGAAACCCGGCTGCAGGCGCTGATGAGTGATTTCAAGGTCGTCATCCGGCCAGAAGACGACCAGGAGGACGCGGCCTATCTCTTTGAGAAATACCACCTGATCAGTGCACCGGTGGTGGACGATGCGGGACGGATCGCGGGCATGCTCACCGTCGACGATATCGTCGACGTCATCCAGGAAGAAAACAAAGAAGATCTGCTGGCGCTGGCGGGCGTGAATGAAGCCGGGCAGGCGGACACGGTCTGGACGTCCGTACGCGCGCGGGCGCCCTGGCTGCTGGTCAATCTGGGCACCGCGGTTCTGGCGTCGGCCGTGATTGCGCTGTTTGAGGGTGCGATCGCACAGCTGGTGGCGCTCGCGGTGCTCATGCCGATCGTCGCCTCCATGGGCGGCAATGCGGGCACGCAATCGCTGACCGTTGCGGTCAGAGCGCTGGCTTCACGCGACCTGACGACCGCGAATTCCATGCGCGTCGTCTGGCGCGAGCTGGCCGCCGGCACGGTTAACGGTTTGATCTTCGCCGTGGTCATGGGGCTGGTCGCCGCCGTCTGGTTCAATGACTGGGCGCTGGGATGGGTGATCGCGGCGGCGATGGTGGTCACGCTGGCCGCTGCCGGGCTGTCGGGCATTCTGATCCCGCTGGGCCTCAGGCACATGGGCGCCGACCCGGCGGTGGCCAGCTCCGTATTTGTGACCACTGTCACCGATGTGGTGGGATTCTTCGTCTTTCTCGGACTCGCCGCCCTTGTTCTGCTTTAATGCGCGTTAACGGTTGGGTCGGCGACAAGACAACAGGTGCAGGTGAATGCTGTCCCTTATTATGATTTCAAGCCTCGCGCTGACGGGCGCGCAGGCCGAAGACTCCCCGGTCTCCAATAGCGAGGCGGCCGCACCGATTGCGTCGGGCCTGTCCCTGGGCACGCCGTGGCGGACCGGTCCATCCCTTTATGAAGCGCGCGCAGGCCTCGCCGCCACGGCCCATGACGGTCGCATTTATGCGGCCGGCGGTGCGGGCCTGGTTGATCCGCGGGATGATTTCGAGGTTTACGAACCTGAGGTCGGGCGCTGGCTGGAGCGGGCGGCGCTGCCGGTCGGGCTGGAGCGCTTCGCGATGGCGGCGCTGGACGAGCGCATCTATGTGGCCGGCGGCTTCACAGCGGAATCCGGCTCCGAGCCGGTCGCTCAGATGTGGTCCTATGATCCGGACGCCAATGTCTGGCAGGGCGAGCCGGACATGCCAGGCGCGAAATCGGCGTTCTCGCTGCTGGCGGTGAATGACGCGCTTTACGCCGTGGGCGGTGAGGGCGGCGTCGCCGGCATGTTCGTCTACGACCCCGACGCCCTGCAGTGGAGCGCGGCCGCGGCCCCTGAGTCGGTGAACCGGCGCGGAGCGGCGGCGGTCGTGGTGGACGGCGAAATCTGGTTGCTGGGCGGCGTGCGCGGCGGGGTCAGCACGGCGGCGGTCGACATCTACAATGTGGAGCAAGGCGAATGGCGGCAAGGTCCGGCGCTGCCTGAAGCCCGCGCCGGTCACGCCGCGGCCGTGCTCGACGGCCGCATCCATGTCTTCGGCGGACGCAGCGCGGACATGCAGCGCACAGTAAGGGACCATTTCAGGATCACCCCTGGCGAGGACGCCTGGCGGACGGCCCCGGCGTTGCCGACGGCGCGCACCGAGGCCGCGGCGGCGGCGCTGGACGGGGAAGTCTGGTTGATCGGCGGGGGCGCGGGCGCGGGATTTTTCGCGCCCTTCACTGCGGTCGACACGGTTGACGTGATCCGTCCGACGGGTGAGGGCTGAACAAGGATGAGCGGGCCGGCCAACCGGCCCTGACCTTGCATCGGTAACGATCAGTGAAGGTTTGGGCGTCTCGGAACGAAACAGCGATGAAACCGCGTTTGCAGGCCACGCGCGCCGTGCGCGAACTGATCAAGGCCTACGAGCCTTTCCATGCCCACGCCGTTCGGCGCGGTCGCCGGTGGGTGATCGGCTGGGGGCATCGGGCGACCGCCAAGGACGGCGCCGCCATCAAGCCGGACGACGCCGAATTGCTGCTGATCTACGACGCCCTGCGTGCTCAGGATGCGGTGGACGCGATGGTCGGGGGCGATGTTCCGAACGCCGCCCGCGACGCGCTTGCCTCCTTCGCCGCGTCGATCGGCCTGAGCGCTTTCAAGGTCTCCGACGTGGCCCGCCTGGCCAAGAGCGGCCGCATGCGCGAAGCGGGCGCCGCGCTGGACAGTTGGGTCCGGGCCGAGGAGGACGGCCGTCTGGTGGTCTCTGACCGGCTGGTGGAGCGCCGCAGGGCGGAGAAAACACTGCTTCTGGAAGCGCTCGACGGACCGGCGCGCGACGATGCGCCTGAAGCGGCGGTCGAGGTGGAACCGGCGGCTGGCGCCGCGGTTGAGGATGAACCGCGCCTTGGCCCCCTGGTGGACGTCGACATCGCGTTCGAGGATGAACCTGCGACGATTTCGGCCCCGAATCCGGAAGCCGACGCCGATCCGGATGATGTTTCTCAAGACGCCGATGCGCCTGAAGCGGCCGTCGCCCCGTCGCTCGATGCGGACGCGGTCGACGACGTCGATGACGCGGCCCTTCAGACCGAGGCGCCCGACGCCGCCGCCGCCGAAGAACCGGAGACCGCTGACTCGGAGCGCGAGGCCGCCGCCGGCGGAGAGGAAGACCGCAAGATCCGTCAAGACGCCGCCATCGCCGCCGTGATGGGCCGCATGGCGTCCGACATGGCTGAAAGCGTCGGCGCCGCGCCGTCCGCGGAAGAAACCAAGACTGACGATGAGGCTGCGCCCGAGCCCGGCGCCGCAGCCGCCGGTCCCGCGCCTGAAACGCCCGCGGCGCCGGTGAAGCTGGGCTATAGCTTCCTTCAGCCCGGCACGATCGCTGCGGATCCCGAGCCCGGCCCTGATGCGCAAGAGCCCGGCGCGCCGGAAGATGAGCCGGACGCCGAACCCGGCAGCGCCGCCGCCGAGCCGGAGCCGGACGCCGAGCCGGCGCCGACTCCGGTCTATGCAACCGTTTCGGTTTCAACGCCGCCGAGCCCCGACAGCGTGGCGCCGCCGCATCCGGCGCTGGCGCCGGCGTCCGCGCCTGGCCTGTCCGGGGAGAGCGAGGGCCCCGACCATCCTGATGAGGACGAGGCGGACGCCGCCCATGAGGAGGATGCGCTGGAGCCGGCCATGGTGGCCGGCGCTGAAGCCGCCGATCCGGCGCCCGCCGCGGCGCGGAAATCGGGCGGGGGCTGGGTCTATCCCGCGCTGCTGGCCATCGGCGCCGCGCTTACCGGACTGGGCGCGTGGGAGCTGACCAGCCATTGGGAGGCCTATAGCTCGATGGGCCTGGAATTCTCCCCGCTGGGGCCGGTGGTCTTTGGCGCAGGCGTCCTTTTGGCGGTCGGCGCAGGCTGGTTTGTTTTCCGCAAGCGCTAGGTTTCACCGCTTGACCAAATATCGGGCCGTAGGTATCCCGCGCCCATGATTGCAAACCAGTATCCGACCCTCGATTTTCCCGTGGGCGAGACCGCGGAGATGCTGCGCGACACCGTGCGCTCCTTCGCCTCCGACAAGATTGCGCCCCGCGCAGCTGAGATTGATGCAAAAGACGAGTTTCCGGCCGATCTGTGGCCCCAGCTCGGCGAGTTGGGCCTGCTCGGCATCACCGTCGAGGAAGAGCTGGGCGGCACCGGGCTTGGCTATCTGGAACACTGCATCGCCATGGAAGAGGTCAGCCGGGCGTCCGCCTCGGTGGGGCTGTCCTACGGCGCGCACTCCAATCTCTGCGTCAATCAGATCCGCATCAACGGCAATGACGCCCAGCGGGAAAAATATCTGCCCAAGCTGATGAGCGGCGAGCATATCGGCGCCCTGGCGATGTCCGAACCGGGCGCGGGCTCCGACGTCGTCTCCATGCGCCTGAAAGCCGAGAAAAAGGGCGACCGCTACATCCTCAATGGGTCCAAGATGTGGATCACCAACGGGCCGAGCGCGGATACCCTGGTGGTCTACGCCAAGACCGATCCCCAGGGCGGCTCGAAGGGCATCACCGCCTTTCTGATCGAGAAGGGCTTTAAAGGCTTCGGCATCGCGCAAAAGCTCGACAAGCTGGGCATGCGCGGCTCGGAGACCGCCGAGCTGGTCTTTGAAGACTGCGAAGTGCCTGAAGAGAACGTGCTCGGCGCCATCGGCGGCGGCGTGCGGGTGTTGATGAGCGGTCTGGACTATGAGCGCGCGGTGCTGGCCGCGGGGCCCATCGGCATCATGCAGGCCTGCATGGATGTGGTCATGCCCTATGTCCACGAGCGCAAGCAATTCGGCCAGCCGATCGGCGAGTTTCAGCTGGTCCAGGGCAAAATCGCGGACATGTATACCCGCATGAACGCCAGCCGGGCTTATGTCTATGCGGTCGCGCAAGCCTGCGACGCCGGCAAGACCACGCGCCAGGACGCCGCCGGCGCCATCCTGTTCGCCGCCGAAGCCGCCACCCAGTGCGCGCTCGACGCCATCCAGATCCTGGGCGGCAACGGCTATATCAACGAGTATCCCACAGGCCGCCTGTTGCGCGACGCCAAGCTCTACGAGATCGGCGCCGGCACCAGCGAAATCCGCCGCATGTTGATCGGGCGGGAATTGTTCAACGCGAGCCGGTAGCGGCGAGCGCGTGAAGCCTTGAACTGGAACGGCCCGCGCGGAACACTGCGCGGGCCGTTTTTGTTTTCCGGCTCCGCCGGGGCCGTCCTGCTCGCCGCCGTATTTCGCCCAGGACTGCGAAGTCTTCTGCCCACCAAATAAAAACGCGGCCGCCTATGAAGGCGCGCGCCGATCCGCGCCCCGGCGCAGTCCTGACGTCGGCGGCCCGCGCCGCCTTCCGCGCGAAATACTTGTCTAGAAGCCTGCCGCCCCGGGCCGCGCCGCCGCGTGCTCCAACACCGCCATCGTCGCCTGGTATCCCGCCTCCACCGCATCATCGAAGCGTTTCCACTCGCGCAGATCCATGTCGATCTCCGGCAGGATTAAGAGGTCGGTCGCTTCGCGGAAGCGGGCGTGCTGGCTGAGCGTTGCGACGGTCGCCGCGCGCATCAGCAACGATGCGATGGGCGGCGGGTTGGACAGGCCGTTCTTGCGTACCCAGCCGGCGAAGCTGGGCGGGTCGACGAAATCTGAGGCCCGGATCGCGTTGGTGCGGGTCACGTCGCAGCCGATATTGGTTCCCCGGTGAAAGGCGCGCAGCTCGACCACCGGAAAATTATTGAACACCGCCCCGTCCACCAGCACGTCGCCGCCATCGACCACGGGCGGCAACAGGCCCGGAATCGCGATGGAGCAGCGCAGCGCCTCGCGCAGCTTGCCGGAGCGATGCACGCGCACCGCGCCGTCGGTGAGGTTGGAGGACACGCAGAAATAAGGCCGCGGCATTTCGGTGATGTCGATTTCTCCGAAATGGCGTTTCAGGCGCCGGTCGACGCGCTTGCCCCGGATCATGCTGACCACCGGCAATTGCCAGTCCGACATGGGGTTTGACTCCACGAAGGCCTGGCGCATGCGCGCTTCCAGCTCTTCATCATCCCAGCCCAGGGCCGCCCCTGCGGCGATGATGCCGCCCATGGAGGCGCCGCAGAAAAAGTCGAACTCGATACCGGCTTCGCGCAAAGCCCGCACCGCGCCCACATGGGCGTAAGCCCGCGACCCGCCGCCGGACAGCGCCAGGCCCACGGACTTGCCGCTCATCACGCGGGCGAGGTGGCGCGCATCGGCCTTTTCCCCCTGGCGCCAGTGGAAGCAGCGCGCCGCGTCGGCGGCGTTCACCCAGTCGCCCGGGCTGGACGAGCGCCGATCGCCGCCATGATGCAACATGACCACGTCGATCAGCTTCAACCGGGCGGCCGGGGACGGATCGTCGGGCATCAGGGGAAGCGAGGGGCGGGCGTCGGCGCGGGCCAGCATCAAGATGCGGTCCGCCCGCCCCATGGCGCGCCGGGCCCAGTCGGCGTCCGCGAGGCGCGCGGACAGGATCACCAGATCATGGTCCGCTTCGACCTTGTCGAGCTTGGTCCCGCTCCATTCCGCACAGCTCTCGTCGATGATGGCGATTTTCACGCCGAGCTCGCTCAACGCGCTCTCAAGCTCGCCGCAGCGATAACCCAGATCAATGGTCGGCGAGGTGGAGATGAGCGCGAACACCCGCGGCTCGGACCGGGAATGCAGCGACCCGCCGCGCAGCCGGTGAAGCATCATGCGGGCCAGTTCGCGCATCAGCGAGGCATGCTTGCGGGTCAGGCGGTCGAACGCGGTCTTGGGCAGGCGCACCACTTCGGAATCGCGCAGCGCATAGACGCTGGCGGAATGGGGGCGGTCTTCGACCAGGGCCATTTCGCCGATCGGTTCGCCCTTGCGCACATGGCCGACCAGCTCCGGGCGCCCATCCGCCCCGGTGCGAAACGCCGCCAGCGCGCCGGTGCGCACCAGGTAGAAGGCGTCGGCCGGTTCGCCCTCTTCAAACAGGGTCTGACCGGCGGGCAGGCAAAACCACTCCACCTCCGCCTCCACGGCGGACAGCGCCGCCTTTTCGACGCGGTTGAGGAAGGGAAGAAGGTTGAGGCGGAATTTCATGGACGTTGTGCGCCCTTCGAGACGGTCCTGACGGACTTCCTCAGGATGAGGGGAGGAAATCTGCAACTCGCCTCCAGCATCATCCGCGCCCCATGCGCTTGACCGGGCTCAGGGGTTTGAAGACGCCTTCGCGCTTTTCACCACGGGCGGTGATGGCCTCCATGATGTCGTCGGGGCTCCAGAGGCTGGCCTGCAGCGTCATGGCGTGCTCCAGGCTGTCGGCGATCGTGTGGTCGCGGGCGTAGAGGAATGAGCGCTTGGTTCCTGAGATCGTCAACGGGGCTTTGGATGCGATCTTCTCCGCGATGGCGTCCACATGGGCGTCCAGCGCTTCGGGCGTGTCCAGCACAGCGTTGTAAAGGCCGAGCTTTTCCGCCCGCTCGGGGCTCAGCGTGTCGCCGGTATAGGCGAGCTCCCGCGCGACGCCTTCCGGGATCAGGCCGGGCAGGCGCTGCAGCGTGCCGACATCGGCGAACATGCCGATATTGGTTTCTTCAATGCGCACCCAGGCGTCCTTCGTTCCGAAACGCAGATCGGCCGCGCAGATCATGTCGACCCCGCCGCCCACGCACGGACCCTGTATGCTGGCGATGACGGGAAAGCGCGCCTTCTCAAAAGCCGTGAAGGCGTCTTGCAGCGCCAAGGCCGCCGTCATGAAGGCTTCGCGCGCGCTCGCCGCATCGGTGGTCAGGGCGTTGGGATCGGTGAAGACGGAGATGTCCATGCCGGCGGTGAAGACCGTGCCTTCGGCCTCCAGGATCAGCACGCGGGTGCGCCCGGCGTCCGACAGGCCCATGACGGCTTCGGGCAATTCGCGCCAGAAAGCCGGCGTCATGGTGTTGCGCTTGTCAGGACGGTTCAGCCGGATGCGGGCGATCGGCCCGTCCTCGCTCAGCGCGAAACTCTCAAAGGCGGGGGGCGCGGCGGCGTCGGGCATGGCGGGCTCCTGAGCAACAGGCGCTCAGCATGCCCGACGCCGGCGGTCGGGAACAAGCGGGCCTAGCGAAGATAATCCAGCGGATCGACCAGGGACATTTCCTGCGCTTCGCCGATGAATTGATCGAGAAGGTATTTGTGGCCGGCGCCGTAGATCACCAGCACGCGCTCGCCCGGTTCGGCGATCCAGCTGATCTGGGCGTAGATCTGAAGATTGCGGCCCCACCAGGCGGTCATCTGGTCGGCGCCGACGGCTCCCTCCGGTCCGCCCAGCTGGGCGAGGGTCAGATAGACGTCATGGCGCGCCACCGCTTCAGGCGTATTCACTGAGATCAGGCGCTCGGTCACGCTGACTTCGGGACGATTCAGTTCCAGCTCTTCGGCCTGCATGACCTCCTGCAGCGCCTGCAGGCGGCCCAGGAGCGCGCTCTGCCCATTGTGTTCTGCCGCGGCGAACAGAGCGTTGAAGTCCATGCCGCTGGCGTAGTCAGCGGCATAGAGGCGCTCATGCCCCAGGCGTGCGGCCAGGCGCATGCCGATCTGTTGGCGCTCGTTGACCGTCAGCGCATGCTCGCCGCGCAGATAGTCTTGGTAGAGGCCGTTGAAGCGCGCCTCATGCTCGGGCAGCAGCTCGACGACTATGCGCGTCGGTTGAAACCGGACGAGCCGATCAACCAGCGCTTCGATCTCGGCTTGGCGGACCGGGGCGAGATAATCATCGACTTCCGGATTGATGTAGTCCTGACCGCCGCCGGTGAAGTGATAGACGCCAAGCACCATCACCTCGGGAATTTCGTCAGCGGACGCGGCCTGCCCGCCGACTGTGACGGCGCTGAGAAGGGCGAGGGCGGTCAAAAATCGCAGCATGGGGAGGAGGTCCTGTTCTTGATTTCGCTGTTGATGCCTTGATGCGGAATCCACCGGCTTCGGATGCACGCCATTGCGCACCGGGGGCGCGCCGCGCTAATCAGCGCTCCACTTGTTTTGCGCCGCCGCCGGTGACCCATGACCCAGCTTTCCACCCAGCTTGATCCCAACTCCGAGGGCTTTAAGGCCAACGCCGAGGCTATGGCCGATTTGGTCGCCGAGTTGCGCGAGAAGACGCGTGTCGCCGCCAAAGGCGGATCGGAGCGCGCGCGGGAAAAACATCTCAAGCGCGGCAAGCTCCTGTCGCGCGACCGGGTGCAGCGCCTGCTCGATCCCGGTTCGCCGTTTTTGGAGCTGAGCGCGCTGGCCGCCAACAGCATGTATGACGGCGATGTCCACGGCGCGGGCATGATCACCGGCATCGGCCGGGTCTCAGGCCGCGAATGCGTCATCGTGTGCAATGACGCCACGGTGAAAGGCGGCACCTATTACCCGATGACGGTGAAGAAGCATCTGCGCGCCCAGGAAGTCGCCCGGGAAAACCGTCTGCCCTGCATCTATCTGGTGGATTCAGGCGGGGCGAACCTGCCCCACCAGGCCGAAGTCTTTCCCGATAAAGAGCATTTCGGCCGCATCTTCTTCAATCAGGCCAATCTGTCCTCAGAAGGCGTCCCGCAGATCGCCGTGGTGATGGGCAGCTGCACCGCCGGCGGCGCTTATGTGCCGGCCATGTCGGACGAGAGCATCATCGTGCGCAAACAGGGCACGATCTTCCTGGGCGGACCGCCGCTCGTGAAGGCGGCGACCGGAGAGGTCATCTCGGCGGAAGATCTGGGCGGCGCGGACGTGCACGCGCGCACCTCCGGGGTGGTGGATCATTACGCCGCCAATGACGATCATGCGCTTCAAACCGCGCGCCGGATCGTGGCGGGGCTGAACACGGTGAAGTCGCCGCAGATGCATATCATCGAAACCGTCGAACCGGCTGTCGACCCGGCGACTCTGAACGGCGTCGTGCCCGCCGATGTGCGTCAGCCCTACGATGTGCGTGAGGTGATCGCCCGCCTGGTCGACGGATCGGAGTTTGACGAATTCAAGAAGCTATACGGTGAAACCCTGGTCACCGGCTTTGCGCGGATATCCGGCATGCCGGTGGGGATCATCGCCAATAACGGCGTGCTGTTTTCTGAAAGCGCCTTGAAAGGCGCGCACTTCATCGAATTGTGCTGCCAGC
>LYSW01000060.1 GCA_001657295.1 Oceanicaulis sp. BBD 1991-10
CGGACGGCCAGCCGGTCATGGGCGTGTGGAGCCAGGGCGTCTTCTTCCCGCTGGGGCCGGTTTCATGACTGCAGCCAAAGCGCTGAGCGCAGGCCCGCAGGCCGTCGTCGAGCGGCTTGGCCGGGTCCTCGACCCGGTGGATGCGCGCCCAAGGCCGCCACGCTTCGGCGATGGCGATCTGAACGGGGCGCCGGCGCCGACCGGCCGCAAGTTGAAGCCGGCGGCGGTGCTGGCCCTCCTGCTCCAGGACGAGGAGGGGCTGGACATCGTCTTCACGCGGCGCGCCGACCATCTTCAGGCCCATGCCGGTCAGGTCAGCTTTCCAGGCGGGCGGCAGATGGCGGGCCGGGAGACCCTCGCCGAATGCGCGTTGCGCGAAACTCAAGAAGAGATCGGCCTTGCGCCCGAAATGATCCGTCTGCTGGGTCGGTGGGAGCCCTATGAAACGGTCACCGGATATGAAGTGACGCCCTTTCTCGGGGTCGCCGCGGCCGGCCAGGTCTTTACGCCAGATCCCGGCGAAGTGGCGGAGATTTTTTGCACGCCCTTCGATTTTCTCATGAATCCGGTCAATCATCGCCTGGAAGAGCGCGAATTTCGCGGCCGTCTGCGGCGCTATTACGCCATGCCGTGGAAGGGACGCTATATCTGGGGAGCGACTGCGGGCATGCTCAAGGCGCTCGCCTCGCGGTGGGCGAACGGACATCCGCGCAGTTGATGTGAAAGGCTAAGACCAGATCCGATGACGCGATTTGTATTGCTGATGGCGGCGATGTTCGCTTTGCCGTTTATCCTCTGGCATGTCTGGCGCGTGGTGAACGCGGCGCCGGCCGTGGATGGGGCGGACGCGCCGCCGGCGCCGAACGGCCTGTTGGCGCTCGCGGGCGCCGGCCTCGCCTTGATCGCAGTGGCTGTGCTCGCCGTCACCGGCGCGGACGGCGTGGCGCGCAACGGCACCTATGAGCCGCCGCGCCTTGTTGACGGCGAAGTGCGGCCCGGCGGCTATGTTCCGGCCGAGGACGACGTCCCGGAAGACGATCCGCCTCGGTGACCAGGCCGGTGCGATGACCGCTCCCGCCCGCCTGTCCCCGAACGCGCATCCCTGGATGCGGGCCACGGCCACTGCGGCCGTGATCGACGCCTTGAGCCCGGCGGGCGGCGACACGGCGCGATTTGTCGGCGGATGCGTGCGAAACGCGCTCCTGGGCGTCCCGGTTGAAGATGTGGACATCGCCACCACTTTGACGCCGGATGAAGCCGGTTCGGTGCTCAAGCGGGCCGGGGTCAAGGTCGTGCCGACCGGAATCGACCACGGCACGCTCACCGCAATCGTCGACGGCAAGCCGTTTGAAGTGACCACCTTGCGCCGGGACGTGGAGACTTTCGGCCGGCGTGCGGCGGTGGCCTTCACAACCGACTGGCTTGAAGACGCCAAACGCCGGGATTTTCGATTCAACGCCATCTACGCCCGGCCCGACGGCGTGCTTTTCGACCCCTTTGACGGCCTGTCAGACATTGCGTCGCGGCGCGTGGTCTTCATCGGCAAAGCCGAAGACCGGATCGCCGAGGATGTCCTGCGAATCCTGCGTTTTTACCGGTTCAACGCCTGGTACGGCTCTGAGATTGACGCCGCGGGCCAGGCGGCATGCGCCGCCTTGGCGGACCAGATCTCAGGGCTCAGCGTGGAGCGGGTGTGGAAGGAACTCAAAAAGCTCCTGGCGGCGGCCGACCCGGGCCCGGTTGTTCGGGCGATGCAGGAAGGACACGTCCTTAGCCAAGTCTTACCGGGCGATATCGACTTCAACCTGTTCTTAAGCATAATTGAAGCGGATCGAGGGAAGTCCCGCGCGCCGGACCCGCTCCTGCGGATTGCGGCCTTGCTGGGACGAGACGGGGTCGCCATGCAGCGCGTGGTCGAACACATGAAGGCGTCCAACGCCGAGCGCGCGCGCATCCAGGCCATGGGTGCGTCGGCCTCGGATTTCGGCGTGCCGGCGCTGGAGCCGGGATTGTCCGAGCGTGCCCGGAGTTTCGCGCTGTATCAGATGGGCGCAGCGGCGTTCGCCGATCAGATGCGGCTTCGCGAAGCCGCCGGCGGCGGCGACGCCACGGCCGATCTCGCGGCGGCGCGGGACTGGAGCAAGCCGAAATTCCCGTTGACCGGCAAAGACCTGATCGCCGCAGGAATCACGCGAGGCCCGGAGCTTGGCGCGCGCTTGGCGCAACTTGAGCGGACATGGGCCGAAAGCGGGTTTGAGATGAGCCGGGCGGCGTTGCTGGCGCGGGTTCGCGGGGGCGCGACGTGAGCGCAGACCTGTTCTCCCAGCGCTATCGCGCGCGGATCGGCTGCGGCGAGCTGTTTTTCGGCGATCTGCACCTGCATGACCATCGCGCGGTCATGGAGGCCTCCGCCAGCCGCGGATTGACCCAGGACCATGATGCGGAAGCCATCGCCTGCGCCCATGTCGACAATGAGCTGAAGCTGCGCATCCAGGTCGCGCGGGCGCTCGAAAACGCCAATGAGCGCCGCAAGGTCAAGGATTTGCCCCGCCGCGCCCGCAAGCGCATGGCGGACGCCTATCTGCAAAGCGCGCGCGAAGGCTATGCCGCGCTGGCTGAAGAGGGCTTCGACTATCTCTTCGATCTTCAAGGTGAAGCGGCCTGCACCTGGCCGATCGACGGCCGAAAATGGGGTGTTGAAGCCAATATCCTCGTCTTCGACTATGTGGAGGTCTTCTTTGACCTTTTGCCCGCGGAAGAGCAGCTGGAGTTCAGCCGCGATCTCAATCAGCGCCTGCAGCGCGGCGAATCGCGCTGGTATTTCCAGCTGGGCCGCTGGCGGCGCGAAGACTGGCCGCGCGAACGCGATAATCAGTTCGACCAGATCCTCTTCGCGCTCAAGCGCCAGTCCGATATCGCGCTGGAACGCCACGAGCACGAAGTCAGCCGCGGCGAGACCGCCCCGTCCGAACCGGCCTTTGACCGGCGGGCGGCGTCAGAAGCGCTGACCGATGCGGCGCGCAAGCTTTGGGAGGCGGATCGGCTGCTGGAATCCGATCTCCTGTCCGACAAGGTGCGCCATGCCGCCGCCGTGCGCGCCGCGCGGCGCGCCCTGGATCATTGCGCCGCCTTTTTCCCCGGCTTGCTCTACGGGCCGTTTGTTTCGCCCAAGGCGCCGCGGACGCCGGAACGACGGGGCGTGCGTCCGCTGCTGACCAGCGCGCGAGCCAACAAAGACCGTCCAAAACCCGTGCCGGCGCTGGTGCGCAACGCATCGAGCCCGCAGGCGGCGGCCTTCCGGCTCGCGGAGCTGTCCCGGCAAATCGCCTATGGATCTCAGGGTCTGTCGCCCAAAAAGCGCGAGCGGCTGCTGCAACGCGCCAATCTTGCAGAGTTTCTCGCGCGCCTGGTGCTGTTTGATCTTGGCGACCCCTCGAAAGACGATCTGGAAGACGCGGATGGGGATGAGGTGCGCGCCTATTCACAGCTGACGTCGCCGCCCGGGGCTCCCTTCGCTTTCAGCCACGGCAAAGCCAATCTGCAGCTCAGCCTGCAAGACGAAGCCACGGCGCGGCTCGCCGTCGATCTCCTGGCGCGGCTGTGCCAATTCTCGACAGGGTCGGCGTCGATCGCCGGCGAAGCCGGAGCCGCCGCCGGCAAGGACCCCATGGCGACCCCGCATCCCAGGCAGATGGACGCAGCGCGCTGGCGCGTCATCCGGCGGGTGATCCTCGCCGGCCTCGGCCTCGCGGCGCTCGGCGCGTCCTTCCTGGCGGGATTGCTGCTCGGCAACGCCGGCGTGACGCTTTAGGCGGTCAAACCCTTAGGGCCAGATGGCTTCGGGCGGCATGGAAGACAGGATGCTGTCCACATTGCCGCCGGTCTCCAGACCGAATTTCGTGCCGCGGTCATAGAGCAGGTTGAACTCGGCGTAGCGCCCGCGGCGGATCAATTGCTCGCGCCGGTCTTCGTCGGTCCAGGCCTGACCCATGCGTTTGGTCACAATCGCCGGGTAGGCCTTCAGGAAGGCTTCGCCGACATCGCGGGTGAAGGCGAAGTCGGCGTCATGATCGCCGGTGTCGAGATGGTCGTAGAAAATCCCGCCGGTGCCGCGGGGCTCCGCGCGGTGCTTCAGCCAGAAATACTCGTCGCACCATTTGTCGAAGCGCGCGTAATAGTCCGCCCCATGGGCGTCGCAGGCGGCTTTCGCGGCGGCGTGAAACTCCGCGCTGTCCTCAAACGACTTGTCGCGCTGGTAATCCTGAGTCGGATTTAAATCCATGCCGCCGCCAAACCAGCTCACCGTGGTGGTGATGAAGCGGGTATTCATATGCACGGCGGGCACGTGCGGGTTGCGCTGGTGGGCGATCAGTGAGAGCCCGGTCGCGAAAAAGCGCGGGTCGTCCGCAGCGCCTCTGACCCTTTGCCGGAATTCCGGGCTGAATTCACCATAGACGGTGGAGACGTGCACGCCGACCTTTTCGAAGACGCGGCCGCGCATCACGCCCATGACCCCGCCGCCCAGGTCTTCCGACCCGTCTCCGCGCCGCCATGGCGTCAATTCGAAACGCCCGGCCTCGCCCGGGAAAAGCGACGGATCGGCCGCGTCTTCCAGCGCATGAAACGCGGCGACGATCCGGTCACGCAGCGTTTCAAACCAAATACGGGCCGCCTCCCGGCGGGCTTCAAGATCGGTGGGCGCGATTGCAGCGTCGGCCATCAAGGCATGTCCCTTCTTCGTGTCGGTATTAAATGACCCGCCCCGCCGGACCCATGCAAGGGGGTGCGCCCCCTGCGGCGCCGCACGCTGGCGCCGCTCTTGCTCCTTGGCTAGGGTCCCGCGCGCGTGATCTCCCAGGTGAAATTTCAATGTCCGACAGCCTTCAAGCCCTGCAATCCGCCATGCAGTCCGAGCAGATGCTCGATGCGTCCAACGCCGTCCGCGCCCTTTTGTCTCAGAACCCGGATTTGGGGGTGAAATGGGCTGAAGCGGCCAGCGCGGCGCTTCTGGCGGGCGATGAAATCGCAGGTCTCGCGGCGGCGAAAAAACTCTGCGAAGCGGCTCCGAACCACGCGGATTCATGGCTCTGGGTGGCGAGCATGCATTCTGCGCTTGGCCAGCACAGCGAGGCGCTGCGCCTGCTCGAACAGCAGATGACACGCTTCCCCGATCACCCGTCTCTGCATCGCCGGGCGGGACGGGCTCTGCTCGAGATGGGCCAGCCGGGCACGGCGGAATTGTGTTTCAGGAAGGCGTTGGAGCTCGATCCGCAGGATGCGTTCGCCTTCGAGGGGCTGGCGCAGTCCAAGACCTTCGCCGCCGGAGACCCGGACCTGGTGCGGATGGAGCAGCTGCGCATCAGCTGGCTCGAGGGCACGCCGGCGAATGTGAAAGGCGTCCTCTCCTACGCGCTCGCCAAGGCCTATGACGATGTGGGTGAGTTCGAGGTCGCCGGCCGCAGGGTCGCTGAAGCGGCCGCCTTTTACCGGGAGCACGCCCCGTTTGATCTGACGCGCCATGAAGACGGCATGCGCCACCTGCTCTCGATCTACGATTCGCGGTTTGCGCGCGCGAACGCCGATGCCGGCATGCTGGATGCGCGCCCGGTCTTCTTGCTCGCCCCGCCGATGTGCGCCGCCAGCTGGCTCGCCGCGTCGCTGGGCGCCGGCGACGACAGCGCCGTGCTGAACCGGGCCAACGCGCTGTTTTGGATGTGCGCCGCGCCGCTGGGCGACCATACGCCAGACGATCTGCACTCCGCATTCCTGATGGGCGGAGCCAATGTGCTGGTGGAAGTCGGCCGCACCTATCTGGAACGCATGACTGAACGCGTCGGCGACGCGCGCCGGGTCATTGACGCCTCAGGCCTCACCGAAATCGCGGCCGCCGCCGCAGGGCTCTGCCTGCCGGCGGCGAAATTCATTCGTATCGTTCGCGACCCGAAAGACCTCGCCTGGTCGATCTATCGCACGCGTTTCCGCAAGGGGCGCAATTGGAGTCACCACCCCGACGACATCGCCCGGGTTTTGTCCACGCACAATCAACTCTGCGACCGCTGGGAGTCGCTGTTCTCCGATCGCTTCATCACGGTTCGGTATGAAGATCTCGCCGCCGATCCGGTGAGCGCGCTCAAGCCGGTTTGCGACTTCGCCGGCGTCGACGCCGAGGCGGCGACCGCGGAAGCCTGGTTGCGAGCCGACGTGTTCAAAGCCGACCCGGTCGGCGTCCACGAGCGCGCCGGCTCGCGCTTCGACGCCGTCGAGGCCGCCCTTAAGCGGGCCGGGCTGGTCTGATCCTGGCGGCTGCGTCCACGGTTCAACGGATTTCTAAAGGGCCGGGCGGCGCCAGCCTGTCGGGGTTTCGGATAATATAGATTTCCCGCACTTTGCCGCATGCGTCATTGGCGAAGGACACCGCGGCCGTAAGCGTCCCGTCTGATGGGATGATCTGTTCGTATCGAAGCGCCGCTGTCGCATTCATCGCCATCGTCCTTATCGGTTGGGTCCATGCCCCATTGACGATAGAGCGGGCAGGAAGGTGACGCCGCGACTGCAATCGCGTTCAAGCCTGAAAGCCGTTCCGCGTCATCCGGCCGCCAGCCGCCAAGGAAGGGGACGCCTGCATCGCGCTGCGCGCTTTCAGCCAGCGACCTCTGCTTCAATCAGCGCGGCGACTTGACGGCCGGCGCTGCGGACCGGGCCGGCGTCCTTTGTGATGCGGGCGAGAATCAGCGCGCCTTCCAGCGCCGCCATGGTGTGAGCGGCGAGGCGCTGCGCAGGGGTCTCGCCAAGCCCCTGCTGCGCCAGGAAGTCCGCCAGCGCGGCCTGAGCGCCCATCAATGCGTCGCGCGCAGCAAGTGCGACCGCCGTGTCGCCCGGCGCTTCCTCCAGCGCCACGGTGGCGACCGGACAGCCGCGGCGAAATTCGGATTGTTCCAGCCAAACCGCCAGCTGAGCGGCATAGGCCTCCACCGCCTGGGCCGCCGTCTTAGTGCGCGCCATGCAGCGGTGCAGTTCCGCCACCATCGCCGCGCCCGCCGCGGCCATGGCGGCGGCGGCGAGGTCGGCCTTCCCCCCTGGGAAGAAGTGATAGAGCGAGCCTTTCGGAGCGCCTGAGGCAGCGAGAATCTCGCTCAGACCGGTCGCGGCATATCCCTTTTCCTGGAAGAGTTTGGCGGCGGCGGCGATCAATCGCCCCCGCGTCTTTGGGGTGTCCTTGCGCTGGTCCTCGCTCATGTCGCCGCCATCGGCCCCTCGTTTCCGCTCGTCAACGCCAACTTGCCGAGCAATCCGCCGCATGTCTATATAGACCGGTCGGTCTAGAACGAGGATGATCATGACGGAATCCAGTCAATCCAGCGACGCCGCGCAGGAGACCTCCGCCCATCACGGCGCCAGCAGATCCGGATCCGAGCGCGAGCGCCGCGGCTCGCACACGCCGAAAGTGGACGCGGCGCTATTGCGGGAGGTGATCAAGATCCAGTCCTTCACGCGCTGGACGGGCTTGGAGGTGCTCAAGGCCGAAGACGGCGTGGTGGAGACCCGCCTCAAGCTGCGCCAGGAGGACATGACCCAGCACCACGGCTTCCTCCATGGCGGTCTGGTTGGCTTTCTCGCCGACAACGCCGCCGCCTACGCCGCGGCGACCGTGATCGGCGATGTTTTAACCGCACAGTATTCGATCAATTTTCTGGCGCCCGGCGTCGGAGACAGCTTTCGCACTCGCGCCGAAGTGGTCAAAGCGGGCAAGCGCCAGGTGACGGTCCGCAGCGACGTGTTCGCGCAGTCTGATACAGGCGAAAAACTCATTGCGACCGCGACGGTGCTGATCCTCCCCGCCGGCGCCGTGGCTTTGGAGAAAGCGCCGGGCGCCTGAGCGTTAAGGGGCTTTCAGCGTGTGTTGCAGGCTATCGGTCAACGCCGCCAGCAGCGCCTCCAGGCGCTTCAATCCCCGTCGGCGAACCGGGTAGGCCGCGCTGATGGTCAGCGAGGGCGGCCGCCAGTCGGGCGCAAGATCGATCAGCTGCCCCTTCTCAAGCGCCTCCGCGGCAAGCCAGCGCGGCGCGATCATATAGCCCGCCCCAGCGCGCACAGCGGCGAGAGCGGCGCGGATATCGCTGGTCGTCATTCGCGCCTTCACGTCTTGAACAAATCGCTCGTCGCCCGGGCCGGCGAGTTCAATCTTGACGCCTTCAAACGGGCTTACGGCGATGCAGGGCAGGGCCGCCAGCTCGCGCGGGTGCTCCAGCTGGCCTGTTCGGCAGAGCTCGGGCGCACTCACGATCAGGCGATCGGCGACGGCGAGCGGACGCTGGATCAGACGGTCGTCGCCCGGTGGTCCCGCGCTGATCCAAAGATCAACGCCGGCCTCGGTCAGATCGACCTCCTCATCGGTCAGACGCCATTGAAGGGTGATTTCTGGGTGCTGGCTGAGAAAGCGAGCGGCCGCGTCCGCGAGCAGGCTTTGACCCAGCGCAATGGGCGCGACCACCGTCAGGCCGCCGCGCAGCCGATTGTCATCGTTCTGGAACGCCTCCGTGAGCCGCTCCCAGGCCGCCAGGACCGGATACGCCTCCGCAAAGATGGCTTCGCCGTCCGCCGTCAGTGAAAGCCTGTGGGTGGTTCGGTCGACGAGGCTGGCGCCGAGGCGGGACTCCAGCTCGGCCAGGCGGCGGCTCGCGGAGGCCTGCGAGATGTCCAGATCCCGGCCCGCCGCAGAAATCGAACCGCGCTCGGCGATCCGAATGAAGGTCTCCAGAAGAGTCAGGCGGTCAAGCGGCGCACTCATGCGTATTATGCATAACAGTTTCTGTTGCCATTCGTCTACCGAGTTTCCCGGCTCTGCGGCACTGTCAGTCTGCGCCGGCCACAAGGCTGGCGGGATGCACCAAAGGAGCAGAACCATGACTTCAACCTTCGATATCGGCGGCGAACTGACCGTGAATCGGCTGGGCTATGGCGCGATGCGCCTGACCGGGCAGCCGGGCAATTTCGGGCCCTTTCCGGACTGGGAGGCGGGCCTGGCCCTGCTGCGCCGCGCCGCCGATCTTGGTGTCAGCTTTTTTGATTCCGCCCACGCCTATGGACCCGGCCATGCCGACCGTCTGCTCGGCGAGGCGCTGGAGGGCCGCGACGTCGTCATTGCGACGAAGGGCGGCGTGTCCAAGCCGGCCCCCGGACATATCGTCGTGGACGGCTCGCGCGACACGCTGCTGCGCCAGATCGATGAAGCGCTGATCAATCTGCGGCGTGACCGGATTGACCTGTTCCAACTGCATCGCATCGATCCGAACGTGCCGGTCGAGCGGTCCGTCCGGGCGCTGGACGAGGCGCGCCGCGACGGGCGCATTCGTCATATCGGCCTGTCCAATGTGGATCAGGCGACGCTGGAGCGCGCCATGACCATCGCGCCCATCGCATCGGTTCAAAACCGTTTCAACAGTGCTGAGCAAGGCGATTCGCGCCTGGTGGATTTCACCCGCCGTCACGAGATCGCCTACATTCCCTATGGTCCTCTGGGCGCGCATCCCATGCGGCCGGGCGCGGCCCTGGCGCCGCAGCAGGCGCTGCGGTGGCTTCTGGGGTATTCGGACAATATCGTTGTCATTCCAGGCACGACGTCGGTGTCTCATCTGGAAGCGAATATCGCCGCGGGCCGCCATGAGACCGTCCCCTCTTGAGCGAAACGGCGCCCGCTCAGGTGCGCAAGGCGGTCGCATGCGGGATAATCCAGTTGAAAATCCGCGTGGGTCGCTTTAATTCGCCCCCCAACGAAGGCTTCGGGACTGCGTCAGCACGACGCACTGTTCCAAGGTCGCTCGGAGCTATGTCCCCCGTAGCGGACACACCGAAGGCTGGCGGAAGCTCTCGGTGTGTCTCTCCGTACTAGCATGAGGTCGACACGTGACGGACGAGACCCACACCCCTGAAGGCGGCGAGGAAACGACCCGCCGGGACTTCATTTTCATCGCCGCCGGCGGCGCCGCCGCATTCGGCGGTGCGCTGACGCTGTGGCCCTTCATCGATCAGATGAACCCTGCGGCCGACACGCTGGCCCAGGCCACCACCGAAGTGAATGTCGGCGAGCTGGACGAAGGCGTCGGCCTGACGGTGATGTTCCGGTCCCGCCCGCACTTCGTGCGCCGGCGCACGACTGAAGAAATCACGGCGGCGGCCGATGTCGACGTGGCGCGCCTGCCGGACCGGGACGCGCGCAACGTCAATATCGGCGACGGCCAGCCGGCGACCGACGTGAACCGGTCAGCGTTGACGGCGGCGGTCGCGGACGGCGTCACCGTCGACGACAGCCTGCGGGCGGCCTTGCTGGTGACGGGCGCGAACTGCACCCACCTCGGCTGCGTTCCGACGGAAGGCGGGGGCGATTACGACGCTTGGTTCTGCCCGTGTCACGGTTCGCACTACGACACCGCCGGCCGCATCCGCCGCGGGCCGGCTCCGGAAAATCTTCCGATCCCGCCGATGACCTTCACGTCGCCGACCGTTTTGCGGCTCGGCTAGGAGATTAGATAGATGAGCGGACCGAGCACTTACGAACCGAAAACCGGATTCACGCGCTGGCTCGACAGCCGGCTGCCGATCATCCGGTTGGGCTGGGACTCTTTTGTCGACTTCCCGACCCCGAAAAACCTGAATTACTGGTACACGTTCGGCGGCATCCTGACCGTCTGCCTGATGATTCAGATCCTCACCGGCATCGTGCTGGCCATGCACTATGTGCCCCATGTCGATTACGCCTTCGCCAGCGTCGAGCGGATTGACCGCGACGTGAATTTCGGCTGGCTGCTGCGCAATATTCACGCGGTCGGCGCGTCGATGTTCTTCCTGGCCGTCTATCTGCACATTTTCCGCGGCCTGTATTACGGGTCCTACAAGGCCCCGCGCGAGGTGTTGTGGATTCTGGGCGTGGTCATCTATCTGCTGATGATGGCCGCCGCCTTCCTGGGCTATGTGCTGCCCTGGGGCCAGATGTCCTTCTGGGGCGCGACCGTGATCACCGAGCTGTTCGGCGCTCTGCCGCTGGTCGGCGGCCCGATCACCGAATGGCTGTGGGGCGGCTTCGCGGTCGGCAATACGACGCTGAACCGCTTCTTCTCACTGCACTATCTCATCCCGTTCCTGATCGCCGGCGTCGTCGGCCTGCACATCTGGGCGCTGCACGTGCCGGGCAATAACAACCCGACCGGTCTGAGCGTGAAGAGCTCGAACGACACGCTGCCCTTCCACCCGTATTACACGGTGAAGGACGGCTTCGCGATCGCGGTTTTCCTGGTGATCTTCGCCTTCTTCGTCTTCTACTGGCCGGATGCGCTGGGCCATG
>LYSW01000061.1:0-5090 GCA_001657295.1 Oceanicaulis sp. BBD 1991-10
ATTCGCCCTGCGCCCGCCGCGCTGATCCTTGACTGCGCTTCCCCGTTTCTTGTTTGGCTGCCATAGGCTGCGAGGCGCAGCCTTGATTACATTTCGTAATCCAGCCCTTTGGGTTTTCTTGGGGTATTGGCCTGTTGGCGCGATGTTGAGGGTGTTTGGTTGAATTGCTCGGTGAGTGAGGCATTGGGCACGGTTTTCATCGCCGCGAGGCGTGAGATTTCAGCGCGAATTTCCAGCTCTTCCACCTGGTGGCGATCTCGCACAGTGATGATCTTGCGTTGAAGTGCTCGGCGCTGCGCGAGTTGTTCGGCCTTGAGCTGGTCGCGTTCCTGACGGTCGCGCTTGAAGCTAGCTTGGGCTTCGACTTCATTCCGCGCGAGCGTCCTAGCGCGATTGCCGGTGAGGCGATCCCACAGCCCGAGCACGCCGCGCCGGAGGCGGGCTTTGCGCGCTTCGACCTCTTTCTCTCGCTGATGGGATTGAACATCAGCCAGCTTTGACCGCTGGTCGCGGTGGTGCTCTGTCATGCGCCGCTTCGCTGCGAGCAGCGGGCGCGCCTCTTCGCGGCGCTTGGCTCGCAGCTCGGTAAGGTAGCTTTGCACCACCGGCCTTAGCTCAGCGGCGATCTGGGCTTTGGCCGCATCTACGCTTGTCAGACCGTCTGGATAACCCAGGCGCTCCGCAACGTCCTTCGCTTTCTTTCCCACATATCGGCTAACCGACAGCACCTCGCCTTCATGTGATACAGCGACAAAGCCGCGCCGGTCGCCCTTGGCGAGCTTGAAGCCACGCTCTTCGATAGCTGCTCTGAATGAAGCCAGGCTATCGGAGATCGCCCAGCACTCCTGAAACAGCGCCTTTAGCTCGCCGGCACCCATCTTCATGCGCTTGGCTTGTTGCCACTCTGCCAGCGAGAAATTGCGCGGATCGGCTTTGCCGAGATTCATCAATCCGGTCGGCATCTTCCAGCCATGTTCGAGATACAGCTCGCGCGCCAGCTCACGCATTTTGTTTTTAAAGTAGGGCAGCGGCTTCGCCGTCATCGTCTCGGCATCAATCCGAGACCAGACCGCATGGCAGTGCCTGCGGCCTTCCTTTTCGTGAAAGACGATCACGCGGGGCTGCCCCTCCAGCCCGTTCGATTTCTCGATGCGAGCGAGCGCCTCTTCAAAAGCGCTGACCTCGACGCGCTCGGTCTCCGGTGGGTTCAGCGACACGGAGAAGAGATATTGCTTGCACTTTGTGCCAGCGCTCGCGGCCTGAGCTTCTTTCAGCGCGCCGGTCACATCGTCGGACACGAAGCCGCGCACCTCATGCACTTCGACATGCTCGTTTTCGTCGGTGCGCATTAAATGGGTGCCGAGCTGCTTTGCGCCGCCCCGCTGTGAAGCCACCAGAATCATGGCTCAGCGCTCCTTCATGCCGAGCGCCTGCATCAGCATCGCTTTAACTGTTGTGAGATCGGCGCAGGCCGTGCGCAGCGCGCCTTCAGTCTCCGGCTCAAAATCCAGCGCGCCGCAGTCCAGTGCGGCCCGAATGAGCTTGAGGGTCTCAGCAACCGAGCCTAACCGCGCAATGATGCGCGCCAACAGCGCCCTACGACTTTCGTGAGCCTCCGCGTGCACTTTTGCCGCGCTCTTAGGATCAAGAGCGCAGGCCTTAATATAGGCACCCAACGGCATGCCCTTCGCCAAACGCTCCATGCGCGCACGCTCATCTGCGCTCAAACGCAGCGAGAACGGCGGGAGACGCTTGGCGGACATGAGTGCGGGGTTCCTTTCAGAAACGAAAAAGCCCGCCCTCACAGTGCGAGAGCGGGCCGGGTTAAGCGGGAGGATTGTTTGGTTCTAGGGCTCTGGATCAGTGTCTAGGTACTGTTCGACCTTCAACGGCTCGAGCTCCTTTTCCCACGCAGCAAGTGTTTGGAACAATGTGTTCAAACTTTCTTCGTCGAGCGGCACCATTTCTTTTCTTGTCCTTCCTCACATTTCTTCGGTCGGGCGCGACCTGGGCCCCTCACCAGGCGGCGAGCGCTCGAGACCGTCGCTGAGCGCGATCTGCGCCGAGAGACGGGTGTCCTTCTCCGGCATAGGGGAAGGCGCCCGCGAAGCGGAGGGGGGCGTTGAGCGGTTCGAATTTGGTCCGCCTTGGCGCGCGATCTTCCCGTCCTCCCGTCTGGTCGGTCGGGCGCGATGTCGGCCCCCTCAGCCTTCATCAAGCGCGCGAGACCGTCGCTAAGCGTGTTCGGATGTCGGCCCTGCGTTTTTGAAGCATTCCCTTCATGGCGCGCCATTTTCCATGTTTTGGATCAGCTCCGCCCGGTCAGGCGGCGGCCCGGCGCGGCCGTCAATGCGGATCGCGAGCCCCGCCCGTCGCGGGCGGCTGGCGAAGCGGAGAGGGAATCGAGACCTGAAGGCGCCGCGCAAGCTCACATAGATGCAGCCGGCTCGGCTCCGACAGCGCAAGTCCACACCTTTTATGCAATTTAGCCAGGCCGTAGCGCCGATCGCCCGGCATCCGGACCGGCGCGCCATGCGCCGGCAGCTCAGTCATCGTGGACGCAAGCTGATCGGCGAGGACGGCGAGCCGGCCGCCCTCGCCCGTCACGCCCGGGTCCAGCGCGATCGCCAGGGCGTGGCTTGCATAGGGCACTGCGCCGCCCGCCATCACAGGCGCGATCAGCGGCGCCCCGACGACCAGGCTGATCAGACCTTCGAGCATGAAGGACAATAAGGCGCCCTTATCGCCGCCCATGGCCGTAAGCCGGTCGACCTCACCCGCCTGCCGGGTGGGTTCGCCGTTCTGGTCCAGCCCCCATCCCGGTGGAATCGGTTCGCCCGCTTCGCGCGCGCGCAGGATGCGGGCGCCGGCCGCCGTGGAGCTCGCCATATCGAGCAATAAGGGCGGATGGCCGGCGCGCGGCAGGGCGATGGCGATCGGATTGGTCGCCAGCGCTTTCTCGCTTGTGCCCGGATACGCCATGGCCGGCAGCGAAACCGCGGCGAAAAACACCCCCGCCATGCCGGCGCGGGCGATTTGATCAACAAAACAGCCCACCGCTCCGGTATGCGAGGTGTTTCGCACATAGACCCAGCCGACCCCTTGCTGTCCGGCGGTCTCGATCGCCCGCTCGGTCGCAAGGTCCGCCGCGACATGTCCGGGCGCGCGATGCGCCTCCAGCAGCCGCACCGCGCCGCGGCTGCGGATCTCGGTGACCGGCGCGGCCGGGTCGAGCTGGCCCGCCTCGATCCGGCGCTGATAGTGCGGCAGCGCCGCCACGCCATGGGAGTCAACGCCGTGCAGGTCGGCCCAGACGAGGATTTCGGCCCAGCGGCGAGCCCGTGCATCAGGGGCGCCCATCGCCTGCAGCAGCGAGGCGGCGAAACGCGTCAGCGTCTCGGGGTCGATGCGCTCAGCCGGCCGGCTCATGTCCCGCCCTCGCTGAGCAGGCGGCGATAATGGCCGAGCGCCGCAAGCCGGGAGGTCCAGACCGCCAGATAGGCCGGCCGTTTCCGCGCCACGAAATCGAGCCGCCGTCGCGCCCGGTCGGCGGCGACCAGCGGCCCCCAATCGGGGTCCTCCAGCGCGGCGTCGAGCGCCGGCCGGATCCGCCCGGCCATCCACGCGTTCACATCCGCCACCGCGACACCGGTGTCGGGCGGGGGCGGGCCGGGCGCGGGCCGCAGCAGCGGCGCGCCGGCCATGATCCCGGCGTCGGCGGGCAATCGGATCGCGTCGCTTTGCAGGAAGCGGGCGGAGGGCGCGCCGTCAACGGCGCCGGCCGACCAGGCGCCGTGGGCGAAGGGCATATAGGCCAGAGGCGGGCAGAGCTGCATGAACAGGTCGAACACCAGACCGCCGGCGAAGCGATGGGCCGGCGCGGCCGCCAGGCCGGCCTTGACGGCGCCGGGCGCGAAAAGCGGCATGATCAGATAGGGATGGTGAGCAAAGGCGCACAGCGCGAGATCACCGAAAAACACGCGGGCCTTGTGATAAAATTGCGTGAAATCAAGCCGGGTGAGCGGGTCGGCGCCGGGGAGCGCATCGATGGACTGAGCATGGCGATCGATCGCCAGAGCCACGCCTTCGCGGGACGCCACGCACTCTTCGCCGAGCGCCTGGATCATGCGGGTCAGCAGCGGCCGGGTCGGCGGGCACGGCTCGTCTGGGCCAAGCGCGGCGGCCGCCACCTTGGAGATGTGGGCCCGCAGCGACTCGCCGCCGCCGCCCACCAGCCGGGCCATCCAGGTCGTTTCAGCGGTGGCGACGGGACCGTGCAAGGGCCTGAATTGATTGCCGAGCCCCATATTGAGGCTGGTCCAAATCTCGAGACTGCGTTCATGGGATTGGGGCCGCGCCGCGTCGATGCGCGTCGGCTTGAGATTGAAGGCCTTGACCAGCGCCGAGGCGAGAACCGGGTCGGCGGCGTCGTGCCCGGCCCAGCTGGCCGCATGAATCTCGTCCTGCCGGCCAAGCGAAACCAGGCCGGCTAAAATGAGCCGGCTGTCGAAGCCGCCGCTCAGCATCAAGACGCGGTGAGCGAATTGAGGCGCGCTGAGCGCCGCTTCGAGATTCTCACGAATCTCGACCGCCGCCTGGCGCAGATACGCGGCGTAAGCTTCGCGATCAGGCTGGATATCCTCAAGCCGATAGCGGCGCACCCGTTCGACCTGAGCGCCGCGAATGGACGCCATCTCGTCGGGCCGATACCAGCTCAGCCCCTCCAGATAGAGGTGCGTGCTGGTGTGCGTGCGTCCAAACCGGCCTTCGCTGATCAAGCCCTGCGCCCAGCTGGCGTGGTCGAACCGGGCCTCGTCGCGATGGAAACGGCATAGCAGGCGCGCCAGCAGATCGACGCGATTGGACAGATACACCCGCCCCGCGGCCCGCACTTCATACAGGCTGGCGACCCCCATCCAGTCGGTGAAGGCGACGAGCTCGTCCTCCACGCCGAGCAGGGCGGTGAAATGGCCGCGAAGGCTTTCGCTGTGCGGCGCTTGCCGGCCGAGCGCGAGGAGATGCGGCGCGATCGCGGCGCCGTCCATCAAGAAGCGCGAACCCAGATTGCCGAAGCCGGACGCCAGCGCAAA
>LYSW01000061.1:5109-16439 GCA_001657295.1 Oceanicaulis sp. BBD 1991-10
GCGTTGCGCGCCGCGTTGCGACGCGCACATGCGCGCCATGGGGCGGCGGACAGGTTATTTCGGCAAGATGGAACGGCGCCGCTTGCGCCCAGGCGATGACGGCGTCGAATGCATCCGCGCGCGCGCCGACGCAAACCAAAGTGTCGGAGAAGGGCGCGGGAAGGGCGAAATACCCGGCCATCGTCGGCTTACGCCTTTCGTCTTTCGGCGAGCCGGCTGGCGGTGTTGACGCAGAAACGCAGCCGGCGCCACGCCCGCACCGGATTGGGATCGGCGTTGAGGCGGACAAAGCGCGCCACGAATGTGCGCGTCGGGATCTCGCCCAGCCAATACTGCACGGTCTGGTACCAGAGCTTGCGACCGGCCTCGAGGCGGCGCGGGTCGCCTAAGCGCTCAAGGGTTTGATTGAGGAAGAAAGTCATCCGCTCGATGCGCCGCAGATCGTCGACCAGCGTCGCGTCCCGGCGCGCGCGCCGTTCCGGGTTCTTATATTTGTTGCGATGGTGGAGGCGGCGCACCGCGCCGACCTCCTGGAGCGCCGCCACGGGGCCGCGCAGCGCGGCCAGCGTCGCAAGATGGTGGTCGAAGGACACCCGGTGCGGCATGGCCGGTTCTGGAAGGACCTCGCGCAGAAAGCTGGCGCGGAAGGACAGGCCCGACATGGGCGGAAAATCCCAAAGACCGCCGGAGTTGAGTATCTTGCCGGCGATATCGCCGCCGGGAATTTGCGGCGGCAAATCCTGAACGAAGCGGCCGAAACGGTCGATCTCCCGCACACGCTCGGCATGGACCAGCGCGGTCGGATCAGCCTTGATGCTTGCACCAAGCCGCGCCAGGCGACCGGGCAGGCAGTAGTCGTCGGCGTCGAGCATGGCGATCACCTCGCCGCGACATCGAGGAACGCCGTGATTGAGGGCGTGCGCCTGTCCGCCATTGGCGGTCAGCGCGATCACTGCAATCTGATCACCGAAACGGGCGAGCCGCGCCAGTGAATCATCGCTGGACCGGTCGTCCACGACGACGACCTCGAAGGCGGGGTAATCCTGCGCGAGCGCGGATTCGACCGCCTCTTCGATGAAGGTCGCGTAGTTGAAGTTATTGATCAGGATGGAGATGAATGGCTGCGTCACGCCACCCGCCTCCGGACCTCGTCGACCAGCGTCTCCAAACGCCCCCGGGCGTCGCCGGCATGCGCGCGCAGCGCCTCGCCGAGCCCGCGGGCCGCGGCGGTGAGTTCGGGCGCGTTCAGCGCCTCGCGCACGTCCGACTCGGCGCGGATGATCGGGTCTTTTCCAGTCCCCAGCAGACGCGCCGCCCCGGCGTTTTTGAGTTGATTGGCCGTGAAGTCTTTCTCTGCATCCGTGGGCGCAATGAGCTGAGGCCGGCCGATTTCCGCCGCGGCCTGCGCGACCCCCAGCCCGCCATGATGGATCACCAGCCGGGCGTTTCCGATCGCTTCAGCGAGTTCGGGGGGGCGGATGTCGGCACGCACGCCGACCTCGTCGAGATAAGCGAGCATGGCGCGCGGCGCTTCGGGAATGAAGACCCGGGTGGGGACGCCGGCGGCGACGATGCCGAAGAGCATGTCCTCGATATCCGGCGCGGCGAGGTTGAGATAGGCGAACACGCCGTCTCCACGCTGATCGTTCGCTTCGCGCCTTTGCAGCGGGCCCTCGCCTTCGCCTGGCCGCCAGACCTGATAAGGATCGAACATCGGAAAACAGGTCAGGCAGCGGCCCTCGCCTTCAAACACCGCCGCCAGCGAGGCGAGCGGCGGCGCCCCGGCGGGCAAAACGCTGCTCATCGCCTCGACGAGATCGTGCTCGGACAGCACCGGCGGACGCGCAACGCTCTGGCGCGGAATCGGCGAAACCAGCGGCGGCAGAGTGAATCCATTGCCGACACAGATCACCGGCGCCCGGCCGCACGCGGCCAAGTTCAGCCCCGGCGCATAATCAGAGACGATCAGGTCCGGTTTCAGCTGGTCGATCAGCGCGCGCCAGCCGCGCACCACGCCCGACAGGATGTCAGGCTCGCCATAGCCGTTCAGGGCCAGGATGTCGCTCATCCCCGCCGCGCGCGGCGGCGGTCTGCCGATCAAGGCCTGCTGGAAGCGCCCCGGGCGCCGCCCGCGCGGCGCCGCGAAAACCCGCCCCGCCGTCAGAGCCGGGAAGGCCTCCAGGACGGACAGGTCCGGCAGGGCCGCGACGGTGGCCACGCCCATCGACCCGAGGGTCTCCGCGGTCGTGGCCAGCCGCGCGGCATGGCCGAAACCGGACCCGAGTTCTGCGCCGAGCAGCGCCAGCGTCACGGGGCGATGTCGCCGTAATCGATCGAAACCAGCGGCGCGCGCTCGCGGATCAGGCGCCGGTCGCGCTGCTGAATGGAGCCGACGCCGAAACTGAAGCGCACGCCCGCCACGGCGTAGCCGACGCCATCCTCATAGCCCCCGCCTTCGGCGAACAGCGACAGGCCGGGCATTGAATTGACCGCAGGCTGGAACTCGATCTGGCCTTTCGCCAGACCTTGGCCGTGGGCGTATCCGCCGATCAGCTCAAAGGCGGCGTGCTCGCTCGGATAGAAGATGACGCCTCCATAGCCGTAAACATCGCCTCCGGAAAAATCACTGTCCTCATAGCCGATCTCAGCGGTGAGCGTGTGGTTGCGGCGGTAAATCTCGCCTTCCACGCCGACCGCCCAGCGATCAAGGCGATTGCTGTCCTCCCAGCGCGCGCTGAGCCCAAGCAACCCATCCGCGCGGCGTTGGAAGATATGCCCGGAAAAGGCGCCGAAGCCGTCATCGCGGTCGCCGTAAATGGCGCCGCCCTGCACGCCGAACCCGCCGGCATTCTCGGTGGCGAACACCGCCTGGCCGCCCCAGGCGGCGTCGCCGTCCGCAGCGCCGCCGAAACCGGAGACCTGGCCGGCGCCGTCCTGTTGCGCCTGGGCCGCGCCCATGGGCGCGAAGCCGACGGCGGCGATGAGACCGGCCGCCCAGCCCCGCCAGACCCGTTTGCGGGCCGCGCGCAGGCCCCGCAGCGATGCGGCGTCGACGGGCGTGCCTCGTCCCGAATAGGGCCAGAAAGAGATGGCGAAACGCGGTTTGAATTCGTGATCGCCTTCAACCAATTCGGGCGCCAGCTCGCTGATCCGGCGCTGGGCGGTCTGCAGCGCCGCGTCGGCGCGCGCCGCCGCGCCGCGGCCGCGATGGGATACACGCAACACCACCCGGACGACGCATCCGGACGGTTCAAACAAGACGCCCGCCAACTGCTTTGAGAAGGTTTTACGAAGGGCCTTTGTGAAACCGATCAGCCGGTCGATGCGGATGATCACGCGAGACGGCTCATAGATCACCGCGCCGGATCCAAAGACCGCCCTGGCGTCTGAAAGCGTCCGTGCGCGATGCAGCCGGTCGAGGTCGAGCAGGCCGGCCGTCGCGCCTCTGAAATGCGGTGATTGAGTCTCATCCAGGAAGCGTTTCAACGCTTTAAGGCTGGACGGCCCCTTGGCGATCAGGGCCGGGCCTTGATCTGAATCCAAGATAGCCGCGACCCCGCCGAAATGGCGCCCCAGCGCATCTCGAACGACCGATCCTGTCGTGCCCAGGTTGGACATGAGGCCCTCCCCGCATTGTGCTGACCCCAGCTTATTACCACACTCCAAGTAGGGAGTCAGCTCGCTGAGCGTGCGCGCAAGGCGGGCCGAGGCGGAAATCAGAGGATTACGCTTTATGGGCCGCCCCTCAGACACGCTTCACCGTTTGACGGATCTCATTTGGCTGGCGGGCTTCCGGATTTTGAGATTACTGCCTGGGAAGGTTGCCTCTCCAAGCCCTGAACCCCGCCAGCTGTCCTGATGCACTCCCGCTCGGCCGCGGCGGACGTCCGGCATTCAAGTATGCCAACCTGGCACGTTCTAGCGTCATCATCGGCTTCTCAGCATCGACCGGCGTGCTACAGCTCCAACACGGTCGCCCTCTCCGAAGGCGTTTGGAATGCAGTGCTCAAACCATCTTCGCCGAGCGGCGCCAGCTATTTCCAGCCAATCTTCCAATTCTTTCGCCCGGCCTCGTAAGACCCCAGCGGAAAGGCGTTCGCTTTTTAGGCTCCGAAGTTGTCGCACCTCCGACAACAACGCCCACCTCAACTCCTCTACAAGTTATAAATGCAAATGCGCTTTCGCGCGGTTCACTCAGCCTTCCGGGCAATCGCATTGAATTGAAATAGATTGGCCTGCTATCCGGCCAATCCGGTCGCAACTGCGCGAAATGCTTAAGGGTTGAATCAGCACATCGAATTCGGGTTGATCCATCCGGCCTAGGAACACTAGGTTGTAAACCACACCTTACCGCGTGGGGGCGCAATGTGGCGGAATGATTCTTTAAGCGCTTGGCTCTCCAAGCGCATTCAAACTGCGCGGACTTTTTGGCGCGTCGCCCGACAGCGATGCGCAATCGCCCCAAACTGGGTCGCTAGAATCGTGAAATCTGCCTTCAAGGCAGCAATCTCCGGACTGCAGATCGTCTTGGAGGGCGCCACAGACAGTCGCGATCAGTGGATGTTCTCAATCATCTCCCTGGTTCTCATGCTCGGCCACACTCAAACGGCGAACGCCATCACGTATGACACTCCCGAGGAATTTCTATCCCTGCACGCGGTGCTTTCATTCGCGCTTTTCTTGACAGTCGTCGCGTTTGTAACGCTTCAGCGCTATCCCAAGCCTTTGAAATTGCTTCTGCTGCTGGTCGGATCTGGCGCGCTCATCCACATAGTGGCGCGATTTTTCATGTCGCTTGGACTCAGAACATCCATGTGCCCGGGCCCCGAGACGCCCCATGACATTGTCATGCCGGGTGTATGCGAGATTACTCCATCTTATGAGATGGCGGTCTATTTCTCGGTGATCACCTTCACCACGCTAGGATACGGCGACTACCAACCCAGCGAACAGGGGCGTACCATCGCATGGGTGCATGCGATTTTTGGAGTGATTTTTCTTGGGGCGCTGGTCGCCGTTGGCGCGTCCGACGGACCGAAGACAATCAGATCAAGAGAAGACGACGCCGATTAAATAGCCGGTGGCGACCATCGCGATAAGGGTCACGGTTAGAATTGCTGCTCTTTTCATCGTCGTCGACATATCAACTTCGAGAACCCGGATTGGTTCTCCCTTTCCCTCTACTTGTCTCATCTCGTCTGCTTTCTTACCGGCCATCATATGGCGGGGGCGCGTTTTATCAGTGGCAGCTCTGCTGTCAAATCGCTTTGATGACCTCGAACGCTTGCGCGATCGACTCGGAGCCTGTCTCGATTCCTTGACCGGCGCCACCATCGTGCCCTTCCAGCTCCCTCCTGGATCGCCCATTTATTAACAGACGATGAATAAGAGGATTGACTTCGTAGCGAATCACTCAACTTCAGTAAAGTTATTTCTTCGCCATAAAAGTAAAGTGCCGGGCACATGGTTAACAGCCCTTGAACACGCCACTGTGTTCACGGCCTTTTTCTTCAGCGATGCTCGGAGGCCCGCGGCTTGCCCGCCCTTAGACAGGCCCCCGCGCTGGTTTTAACCATACATTAACCAGTGCAGGAAGGTCAACTGGTATCAGGGTACCGCGCCCAACTCTCATAGCTTTCTGTTGACGTTGAAGCCACGACGGCAGCGGCACTCGACCTAACCATTTGCCCCCCATTTCTTCAACTCAGCAACAATTTCCGCCAGCTGCTGGACCGCCCGGACGAGATGCGGCGTCAGCCGGCCGTGATCGACTTGCCAGGGCGCGTCCTCGGTTTCACCCTGCGTCACGACCTCCGGTGCATGCTCGATCAGCCGCTGGGCGACGAAGCCGAACTCAATCCGCGCGCCGCCGGCTTTGAAGGCGAAGGCTTCAACCGGGATGGCGCAGACGATCGACAAGGCGTCGCCGGCCGGGGCGAAATCCTGCTTCAAGCGCACATCGCTGCTGGTGTTGTACGCGGTCGCCGAACCGGTCACTGAAATCGAACCGACGGCGACGCCCTCGCGTGCGAAATTGAGCATATCGCCATCGCTCCCGGTCCGGTTGAATTCGCCCAGCGATCCCGCGCCCTGGACCGCGAGCGGGGCGTCGGACGTGGTCGGACCGAGCTTGAGACCGTCGCGGTCGATGCTCGCCACTTCGACCGCGCCTTGCACGCCGGTGACGCCGGAATCGCCGCCGACATGGAAGGAAAAGCGATGATTGTCGCTATCGCCCGCCAGCACGAGGCTGAGACTGTTTTCGCTGGACAGGACCGCGTTGGCGCTCAGGCTCAGATCGGACTTCGTCGCCTTCGGATTGGTGCCGATCCGCAGCGCGTCCACGAATGCGTCGCCGTCAACGCTGAGCCGGTATCCGGATTGCGCTGCGCCAAGGGCGAGATGACCGGTGGCGGCGTCGACGCTGAGCGCGTCCAACCAGGCGATGCCGTCCGACGAGACCTTCATGGTCAGGTCGTCCTCGCCGGTCAGCCCGATTTCGGCGCGCCCCGACCAGCCGGTCTGAAACAGCAGCGACAGCGTGTCGGCCGGGCCTTCCTTGTTCAAAACGAAGCGCAGATCCCCGCTCCCGCCCTCACCGGCATATCGCGCCGTCCAGAGCGCCGCATTGAGTTTGGCGGCGAACGGATTGGCCGCATCCGGCGCCGTGCCGACGCCCAGCTCAGTGAGATTTGCAAGCGCGGAGATGAGCGTGGACCAGCCGGTCCACGCCGCGCCGTCCCAGATCACCAACGCGCTTTCATCGGCCACATAGACGCGAAGGCCGGTGCGCGGCGGCACGCGAAACCAGGCGCCGTCCTGGAAATAGGTCAGATCGTGCGGGCTGTAATGGCTCCACGCCGATCCTGTGGGGCTTAAGGGCAGAAGATAGGCGTCTCCCTCGGCCGGGTCGGAGGGCTGCGCGACGGTCGAGCGGCTGATCACGGCGGCGCCGAGCAGGGCGTCCAGCCGCCCCAGCGATTCATTCACCGTCACGTGTTTTTGGGCCTGAGCGGGCATCAGCCAGGGCAGACCCAGGCGCGGGGTGATATCGGCGGACATGGCGCAA
This sequence comes from Oceanicaulis sp. BBD 1991-10, assembly GCA_001657295.1. Classification (GTDB taxonomy): domain Bacteria; phylum Pseudomonadota; class Alphaproteobacteria; order Caulobacterales; family Maricaulaceae; genus Oceanicaulis. The sequence continues at coordinate 12,179 of LYSW01000061.1, forward strand.
ACTCCTTGCGATTGCGGCGATGCGCTCAAGGCTAAGGCCAGGCGGACGGGCCGCGGACAAAGTCGGCCGCTTTCCGGCGGCGCCGCCGGCGGCCGCCCTCGGCTTTTCTCAGGCGCAAGAGCGGTGTAGGCAAAGCGCCATGACCGACTCTATCCACCCCCTGGCCGAGGGATTTGAGGCCGTCGACGCCGCCGGCTGGCGCGCCATGGCCGAAACCGCGCTGAACGGCGCGCCGTTCGACCGCCTGGTCCGCAAGACGCTGGACGGGATCGCGCGCGGACCGCTGTTCACCGCAGACCACCGCGCTGACGCGGGCGAGGCCGGCGCGCCGGGCGCCGCGCCCTTCATCCGCGGCGGGGCGGTCGAACGGGATCCCTTCCTGCCCTGGCAGATCCGCCAGACGATCGACATTCCCGATCCCAGACAGGCCAACGCCGCCCTTTTGACCGAGCTGAACGGCGGGGTCAGCGAGATTGCGCTGAAGCTTGATCCCCATGGCGCACAGGGCGTGGCCGCACGCACGGTGAGCGAGCTGCAAACCGTCCTCGACGGCGTGCTGCTGGATCTCGTCGGCATCCATATCAGTCCCAGCCTGATGGGCCCGATGCATGCGGCGATGTTCGTCGCGGCGCTTGACGCGTCGGGCGTGGACGCCGGCGCGGTGCGCGGCGGATTGGGCTTGTCCCCCATCGGACAGCGCTCGCTCGCTGGTGGCGGCGCCGCCGATCTGCCGGCGCGCTTGGACCGTGCGGCGGAAGCGGCGGCTCTGGTCGCCGAGCGCTATCCGGGCCTGAAGACCGTCTCCATCACCGCCAGCACCGCCCATGACGCCGGCGCATCCGAAGCCCAGGAGATCGCCTTCGCCCTGGCGGGCGGCGCCAGCTATATGCGCAGCCTGATCGATCATGGCTTGAGCGCGGATGCGGCGGCCAAGGCGCTGGAGTTTTCCTTAGCGGCCGACGCCGACATCCATCTGACCATCGCGAAACTGCGCGCGGCGCGCCGGACGTGGAGCCGCGTGCTGGAAGCCTTCGGCGTGACCGAAAACGCGCGCGCAATGCGCCTTCATGTCGTCACCAGCGCACGCATGCTGACCCGGCGCGACCCCTGGACCAACCTGATCCGCAACACCTGCGCGGGTCTGGGCGCGGCGGCGGGCGGCGCTGACGCCATCACCGTCCGGCCGTTCACCGACGCTCTGGGCCCGGCGACGCCGTTTGCGCGCCGTCTGGCGCGCAATCTTCACATCCTGCTGATGGAGGAAAGCCATCTGGGCAAGGTCGCCGATCCCGCCGGGGGCGGCTTCCTGCACGAAACGCTGGGGGCGCGCCTGGCCGAAGCGGGCTGGACCGCCTTCCAGCAGATCGAAGCGCGCGGCGGCTTGTTCGAAGCGGTCCAATCCGGCTGGCTGCAGGGCGAAATCGCGCAAATGCGGGCCCAACGCGAAGCGGCTTATGACGTCGGTAAAGACGCGTTGATCGGCGTCTCTCAATATCCCGACCTCGACGGCCGCGCGGTGGACACGGCCCGGCATGGCTACACCCCGCCCGCGCTCGACCGTCCGGTCAGCCAGCCCCAGCCCTTCGCCGACAAGGTCGCCGCCGCCGCCGCGGGCGCCCAGGTGCGCGAGCTGAACTTGCCGGAGCCGGAATATATCCCGCTCACCCCGGTGCGCATCGCGGAACCGTTCGAAGCGCTGCGCGACGCCGCTGATGCGCATCGCGCCAAGACGGGCGCCGCGCCCAAAGCCTTCCTGGCGACCCTTGGCGCGCTGCCGGCGTTCAACGCCCGCGCCAGCTTCGCCGCCAACCGGCTCGCCGTGGCCGGCGTCGTGGCGGATGCGGCCAAGGCGTACGACACCCCGGAGGCCTGCGCGGACGGCTTTGCCGCGTCCGGCGCCAAGCTGGCGGTGATATGCGGGACCGATGCGGCCTATGACGATCAGGCCGAAGCGTTGGCGTCAGCGTTGAAGGCCCGGGGCGCAGCCGCGGTCTGGCTGGCCGGCAAGGCGCAAATCGCCGGTGTTGATCATGTCATCCACATCCGCAGCCACGCTCTGCAAGACGGGCGTCTGGCGCTTGAGACGGCGGGGGCGGCGTCGTGACCCATCCTGATTTCACGAAGATCGATCTTGGCGCCCCGGGCGCGCCCGACGCCGCGTCCAGCGCCGGCGCGCCCTGGATTCCGGCCGAGGACATTCCGATCAAACCGGCCTATTCCGCCGCCGACACGGCCGAGCTGGATTTCATCGACACGCCGCCGGGCGCCGCGCCGTTCCAGCGCGGGCCCTATCCCACCATGTTCGTCCAGCGGCCCTGGACCATTCGGCAATATGCCGGCTTCTCCACGGCGGCGGACTCCAATGCGTTTTACCGGCGCAATCTGGCGGCCGGTCAGAAGGGCCTCTCCGTGGCCTTCGATCTGGCCACCCACCGGGGCTATGACAGCGATAATCCGCGCGTGATCGGCGATGTCGGCATGGCGGGCGTGGCGATCGACAGCATATTGGACATGCGCCAGCTGTTTGACGGCATTCCGCTGGATCAGATGAGCGTGTCCATGACCATGAACGGCGCCGTGCTCCCGGTCATGGCGCTCTATGTCACGGCCGCTGAAGAACAAGGTGTTTCGCACGCGAAGCTTTCAGGCACGATCCAGAACGACATCCTGAAAGAATTCATGGTGCGCAACACCTATATCTATCCGCCCGCGCCCTCCATCCGGATCATTTCCGACATTTTCGCCTATACCGCCCAAGAGATGCCGCGCTTCAACTCCATCTCGATTTCCGGCTATCACATGCAGGAGGCGGGCGCCCCGGCGGATCTGGAGCTGGGCTATACCATCGCGGACGGTCTGGAATATATCGCGGCCGGCGTGAAGGCCGGGCTGGACGTCGACGCCTTCGCCCCGCGCCTGTCCTTCTTCTGGGGCATTTCCATGAATTATTTCATGGAGATCGCCAAGCTTCGGGCGGCGCGCCTGATCTGGGCCAAGCTGGTTCGGGAGCGCTTTGAACCGAAGAATTCCAAATCCATTTCGCTGCGCACCCATTGCCAGACCTCCGGCTGGTCTTTGACCGCCCAGGACGTGTTCAACAATGTCGCCCGCACCGCCGTGGAAGCCATGGCGGCGGTCGACGGGCATACACAAAGTTTGCATACGAACAGCCTGGATGAGGCGCTGGCGCTGCCCACGGATTTCTCCGCCCGCATCGCCCGCAACACCCAGCTGGTGCTGCAGACCGAAGCCCATCTCTGCGACGCCATCGATCCCTGGGGCGGCAGCTATTATGTCGAGCGCCTGACCCATGATCTGGCCGCGCGGGCGCTGGCCCATATCGCCGAAATCGACGAATTGGGCGGGATGACCCAGGCGATCGAAGCAGGCGTGCCCAAGCTGCGCATCGAAGAGGCCGCCGCGCGCACCCAGGCCAAGATCGACAGCGGCCTGCAGACCATTGTCGGCGTCAATAAATTCCGGTTGACCGAGCCGGAAGACGTGCCGGTCCTCAAGGTGGACAACGCCAAGGTCCGCGCCGAACAATTGGCCAAGCTCGACCAGCTGCGCGCCGGACGCGACGGCGCCGCCGCCGACGCTGCGCTCAACGCGCTCACCAACGCCGCGGCCGCCGACGGCAACCTCTTGGAGGCCTGCATCGTCGCCGCCCGCGCCGGCGCCACGGTAGGCGAGATGAGCGACGCCATGGAGAAGGTGTTCGGCCGGCACACCGCAGAAATCAAATCGGTGCAGGGGGTGTTTTTGAAGACCTCAGGGGATGATGAAAAGGTCAAGGCGGCCCTCGCCGCGTCCGACCGCTTCGCCGAAAACGAGGGCCGGCGCCCGCGCATCCTGATCGCGAAAATGGGCCAGGACGGCCATGATCGCGGCCAGAAGGTCGTCGCCAGCGCCTTTGCGGACCTGGGCTGGGACGTGGATATCGGCCCGCTCTTCCAGACGCCTGACGAAGCTGCGCGCCAGGCGGTGGAGAATGACGTCCATGTCGTCGCCGCCTCCTCGCTCGCCGCCGGCCATCTCACCCTGGTGCCGGAGCTGAAAAAACAGCTCGCCGAGATGGGCGGCGCCGACAAGCTGATCATCGTCGGCGGCGTCATCCCGCCCGAAGACGTGCCGACGCTGAAAAGGATGGGCGCCGTCGCGGTCTATCCGCCCGGCACGGTGATCGCGGACGCGGCGGTGGAGTTGATTAGGGCGTTGGAGGGGTAGCCTTTTCGTCATCCCGGGATTGAAAAGGGAGCGG
>LYSW01000062.1 GCA_001657295.1 Oceanicaulis sp. BBD 1991-10
CCGCCCTCAGTCTGAAAGCCCTTGGGCCAAAGACCATCGGGCGGCTTTGGGCCCGCCTGACCAGGATGTCGACCTCGGCTTCGCTGACCCAAGCGCCGCCTCGCATCCAGATCGGGATTTCCCAACCTGAAGCCGCGCTCCAATCAGACACCGCCCCCACCCCGATCGGGACGCGTCGCGACCGCCGCCTTACCTGGTGAGAGGGGGAGGAGTTTAAACGAGGTGTGAGTGGTGGCGGACAAAGCCGCGTCTATCCCGGTTTCCTCTGGGATGCAGAGTGGGGACGCGCGAAGGCCCCTAACCCGCCCTTTCCTCCAGCCAGACGTCGAACCGATCCTGGCCCCAATACTTGTCGCGGCCGTCGATAAGAAACGGCACGCCGAACACGCCGTCCTCGGCGATGCGCACGCGGCTTGCGGCGAGCTGTGCGGTGACTGCGGCGTCGGACGCGACCTTGTCCGCGTCATAGCCTGCCCAGCCCGCCGCCTGCGCGGCCTCGGCGAGCACGGCGGGGTCGGAGACATTTTTGCCTTCGCCCCAACGCTTGTCCGAGACCGCGATCGCGACGGCCAGGCCATGGCCCGCCTGATCGGCCGCGACGAAGGCGCGATTGGCGGCGGTGAAATCGATGTCGAAGGGGTTGGGCGGCGCGATCGGCAGGCTCATGCGCCAGGTCATGCGCAGCACGTCCTGGCGATAATAGTCCAGCTTGTATTTGTTCGCAGTCGGATCCGCGAAGGGCGCGTCGTCCGGCGGCCCGGTGAAGGCGATGAGTTCGCCGTCAAACCCGGCCCTGGCCAGCTTGTGCAAACCCAATCGGGAATACGGGCTTCGAAAGGCGAAGTAACAGCGCGGCCGAGCGCCTTGTGTGTCGTCCATGCCGCGCTCCCTCATGCATCGCCTGTGCGCAACTTAACACTGGCGCAGCCGCGGGCTACCGTGCAGCCCGGAATGAGCGCAGGTCCAACGAGGCCTGAGCCCCGGATGGATCGCGAGGGGAAGCGATGACGTCGGAAGTCATGATCATGAACCGGCAGGCCGTCGTGCTGGCCGCCGATAGCGCCGTGACCTATGGCGGCGGGCCGGAACCGGTCGTCACGCTGGAAGCGGAGAAAATCCTGGAGCTGGGCGAAAACATCGCCCTGATGGTGTATTCGCGCGGCGATGTTCTGGGCCGGTCCTGGTCCCATATCGCCCACGCCTTCTCACGCGAGAACGGCTCGGTGGAGTTTGAAACCGTCGACGACGCCGCAGCGGCGTTTTTCAAATTCCTCGACCAAAACCGCCAGCTCTTTCCCGAACATGAGGAGCGCGAAGAGTTTGAAGGCCTGATGCGTGCGGCCTTTTTGACCGTGCTCAATCACGCCAAGTCGATGCGCGGCTATCCTGGCGGCGGCTATGAGAGCGATGAGGCCGCCTTCATGGCCGCGCTCGACATCTATCTGGGCCATCTCACCGTCGACGAGCATGGGGCGGAACGTCAGCGCCTGGCCATCTTCGAAAGCCTGAGCGCCGAGAATTTCTACGAGCGCTATGGCGCGATGCTGGACGCCTTGATCGCGGACTCGCTGGGCGATTTCGGGATGGCGGAGAGCACAAGGGCGAAGCTGTTCCAATTCGCCTACCTGATCGCGACCCAACCCGCCTTTCTCGAGCCCTATGCCGGCCTGGTCTTCGCCGGCTTCGGCGCCGCCGACGTATTCCCGGTCTATAGCCATTATTATGCCTCCATCCTGGTCGACGGCGTTTTAAAGCGCGCCCATGACGAGGCGACGGCGGTCGGCGTGGACGATGGGCCGAACGCCTTTCTGCGCACCTTTGCGCAAGCGGAGATGACCCACGCCTTCCTGCGCGGGGTGCACCCGTACATGTTCGATGTCGCTGTCTCGCTGAATCTGATCTCCAACGAAGCGGCGGCCGAAGCGGCTCTGAAAGAAGCCGGCCTGGATGAAGCCGCGTCGGATGCAGTGCTCGCCCGAATGCGGGAAAGCGCCCTGCCGCGGCTGGCCGGCGAATTCGCCCACACCGTCCAGTCCGTCTCTCAGGAAGAATTCATCAATCCTTTCATCAAAGTGGTCGCCGCCTCCGGCAAGCGGCAGCTCGCCGAAACCTCCAAGGCGCTGGTGGAATTGAATATTCTCAAGGGTGATCTGCACATGAGCCAAACCGGCGTCGGCGGCGATGTCGATGTGGCCATGGTCTCGCGCACCACCGGCTTTGAGTGGTATGCTAAGAAATCGTGAAAGCGCGCCAGACGCTGAAGGGCCAGATGCTGAAGGGCCAGATGCTGAAGGGATGGAGGCCGTGATGGGTGAAGACTCGACTCGCTTGAACATCGAACGCGCCCGCGAAGCGCTCGCCCGCGCCCGCGCCGATCAGGTCGCCGCAGCGGTTCGCGCGCCGCGCCCGGCCGATCTTTCCCGCCTCCAGGAAGACGAAGCCCGCCGCCTGTCCATCGATACCCGCGCCGGCGCGTTTCGCAGCCAGCTGCGCGACCAGCTCGGCCTTGGCGAGTATCGCGGCCCGGAGGCGCCGGCCTCCAGCTATGTCTCGAAAATGATCTCCGCGCCGCTGTGCGACGCCGATGTCTGCGCCCCGCCCCGCCCGCCGGTTGAGCATAGCGTCGACACAGGCGGCGATCCGGCCGCGCCGCCGCGCCCGCAGGACGACGCCATTGAGCTGCGTGACGAGGCGATCGAGATGCAGGACGAGCCCTCCGCCGCCGCGCCGCCGGTCTCCGATATGAGCGCGGAAGCGGCGGAGGCGGACACGCCACTGGTCGTCAATGAAGTGATCACGGATCGCGTCGAAGACAGCCCGCCGAAAAAGCGGAAAAAATTCCTCGGCCTCTTCTAAGACGGCGGCCGTCTTTCATCCTCTGGCGTGCGTGCGTGACTTCCTGAGGCATGCGCGTCATATCTGCCGCCATGATGTTCCGCCCCTATCCGGTGCTGACGCTGATCAGCCTGCCCGCCCTCGCCCTTCTGCTCTATCTGGGGAGCTGGCAGCTGGACCGGCGGGCGTGGAAGGCGGACTTGCTGGCGCAATACGCGGCCATCGCGGATGCTCCGGCGTTGGACTGGCGTGCGGCGATTTGCGGATCGGAGCCGCCCGGCCGCGCGGTCGGCCTCAGCGCGACGCAAAGCCATGCCGGCGAAATTCGCGTCTACGGGCGCAGCATGGACGGCGCGCCGGGCTGGCGGATCTTCCAGGCGGTCCAGGGTCCGGATTGCGTGCGCGCCAGCACGGTGCTGGTGGAGACCGGCTTCATCACCCTGATCGATAACGTACAGAGCCCGGTCACGGCGTGGCGGCTGGCCGTCCCGCAGCGCGCCGGCCTTGCAACCCCGGCTCCCGACATCGAAGCGCGCGAGTTCTACGCCTTTGATCCGGAGGCCATGGGCCAAGCCCTGCAATTGCGGCCCGAGGAGATCTACGCCTCAGCCTGGATCGGCCGCGATGACGGCGCCGCTCCGCCGGCCCTCACTCAAACTCCGCCGGAACGCCATCTGGGTTATGCCGTGACCTGGTTCATGATGGCGATCGCCTTCATCGGCGTGTATCTCGCCTTTCATGTGAAGGCGGGCCGATTGCGCCTTCGGCGCGAGGATCGATAGCGGTGGCGAAGGCCGACGCCCGGCGCAGCGATCTCGCCGACCGGATCGCCGATCACCTGCTCGAAGCGGGTCTGGGCGCGGCGAGCCTGAGACAATTGTCCGACGCCGCAGGCCTCTCCGACCGCATGTTGATCTATTATTTCGGAACCCGTGACGCGGCGATCGAGGCCGGCCTTCAGCGCGGCGCCGAACGCATGACGGCGATCCTGACGGACCAGGCGAGCCCTGAGCCCCTGGCCCCGGAGGCGCTGCTGGCGCGGATCAAGTCCGTCGTGCTTGATGACGCGCTCGCGCCCTATATGGCGCTATGGCTGGAAGTCGTCTCGAAGGCCGCGCGGGAGCGCTCGCCCTATAAGGACGCCGCGGCGGTGATCGCTGCCGGTTTCCTGGACTGGACCGCCAGCCAGCTGGACATCGAAGCGGCCGAGCGGCGCGAGACCGCACTGTTAATTCTGGCGCAGGTTGAAGGCTTGATGCTGTTGAAGGCTGCGGGCCTGCCGCTCGGCGCCGACTAGGCCCGATTGAACACCCATCCCAGCGCCATGAACACGCCGCCGCCCCATAAGATGACCGCGCCTGCGCCGGCGACGAATTCAATCTCGCCGCCATAAAGCGCCGGAAACCAGGCGAGCGCGATCCCGTCCAGCAAGATCGCCGTCATGGTCCCGAACGCCGCGCCGATTGCGATCTGGCTGCGCGCCAGACCGGCGGCGCGTGCAATCAGGAGAATGAAGGGCGCGCTTCCGGGAATGATCAGCAGATAGAGCCAAATCCGCGCCGCGCCGTCATAGATCCCCATCGGACCGAGCCATCGCAGCAGCAGCGCCGCCACAAGCCAGAGCACGGCGCCAAGCGCCGCGCAAACAAGGGCTTGGCGCGGGCTTAACGGCACGCGCCCGCCGAAACTTGAAGCCGGGTCCGCCATGATCCTCTCCCCAACCGCTCCACGAAGTTTGCATTGAAAATGTAGCGGGCGCTACATTTTTCTGTGCAGCCCTTTCATCAAAGTCGAAACCATTGGCGGTCATAAACCGGCGCTCTTGAACCCGGCGGCGCCAAAGCGTCTACTGGATCAGGCTCGAAGGATCGGGGGCTCCATGGCGCTTTGGCGCGACGAATTGCAGGATACGGTGTTGTGGGGCGAAGGCGTGCGCCTTCGCGCGCCCATGGCCGAAGACTATGACAGCTGGGCCAAGCTGCGCTACGCCAGCCGCGCGCATACCGAACCCTGGGAGCCCAGCTGGACCGAGGACGAGCTGACCCGGTCCGCCTATAAGCGCCGCCTGAAGCGTTATCACACCGATATTGAAACCGGCGCGGGCTTTCCGTTTTTCATCTTCCGCGCCAGCGACGACGTGCTGGTCGGAGCGTGCAATCTGAATAATGTGCGGCGCGGCGTGCTGCAGGCGGCGGATCTGGGCTATTGGATCGGCGCGCCCTATCTGCGCAAAGGCCATTGCCGGGCGGCGGTGCGCCGGGTTTTGTCCTACGCCTTTCAGACCCTGCGCCTGCACCGGGTGGAGGCGGCGACGCGCCTGGAGAACGAAGCCTCGCGCCAGTTGCTGTTATCGGTCGGCTTCACGCCCGAAGGTGTGGCGCGGCAATATCTCAAGATCGACGGCGAATGGCGCGACCATCTCAAATTCGCGATCTTGCGCGGCGACCCCCTGCGGTGAGCGCTGTGCTTTCAGGGGACGGCCTGCGGCTTCGCGCGCCTGAAGCGGCGGACTATCAAAGCTGGGCCGCGCTCAGAGAAATCAGCCGGGCGCACACGGAGCGCTGGCAACCCAGCTGGAGCGTCGATGAGTTGACGCGGCCGGCCTATGAGCGCCGCCTCGACAGCTATCAGGCCGATATTGAAGCGCGAACCGGCTACCCCTTCTTCATCTTCCAGGACAGCGATGACGCCCTTGTCGGCGCCTGCATTTTAAGCGACGTCCGGCGCGGCGTGCTTCAGGCGGCCAATCTGGGCTACTGGGTGGGTGCTCCCTATGTGCGCAAAGGCTATGGCAGCGCGGCCGTGCGGCTTGTGGTGCGCTTCGCATTTGAGACGCTGGGCCTGAACCGGGTGGAGGCGGCGACCCGCCCTGAAAATGAGGCCTCCAGCCGTTTGCTGCGATCGGCCGGGTTCACCCATGAAGGCGAGGCGCGGCGTTATCTGAAGATCGACGGTGATTGGCGCGATCATTTGAAATTCGCCATTCTCCACGATGACCCGCTGCGGTGACCGCCCATGAGTGACGTATTCCAATCCGCCGCCCACGCCGCGGGAGCGCTGGCCATGGAAATCACCGGCGGCAGACTCATCCTGCATGGCGATGCGGCGCGCTTCGGCCTGCAAAAGGCTCAGGCCTCAGGCCGGCTGAACGCTCTGATCGAGGCGGCGGCGCCGGGGGACCGCAAGGCGCTGGCGGCCCTGAGCGACGGCGTCAGCGTTGATCGGCGCCTGCGCCTTTTGGGCGATGATCACCATGTGCGCTATGCCCGCCTGATCGGCGGCGTCGAAGGCGGCACATGGCGCGGCCTTCTGCTTCCAGCCGGCGCCGGTCCCGTTGGCGGGCTGGAGGCGCTGGATCTGGAAACCGCGCTCCGCCAGGCGCTGGACGATGGCGATGTGCTGGCCCACCACCAGCCGGTGGTCAGCTTCGAGACCGGCAAGCTGGTGGGGTTTGAAGCGCTGGCGCGCTGGGTGCGGCTGGACGGATCGGTGGACGGGCCGGAGCATTTCCTGCCGCTGGCCGATGAGCAGGGTCTGATCCGCGCGGTCGGCGACGGGGTTAGGCGCTGCGCGATCGATGACGCCGCCGCCTGGCGGGCCAGCCGTCCGGACGCGCCAAGCCTATTCGTCGCCGCCAACGCCACCGCGAGCGAGCTGTGTGCGCCAGACTTCGTCGAGACGCTGGGGGAGGAGATCGCAGCGGCCGGCCTGCCGCCCGGCACGTTCAAGCTTGAGGTGTCTGAGACCGAAGTGATGCGCGATCCCGACGCAGCGGAGATCGCCATGAAGGGCTTGCGCGCAGCGGGCGTCTCTCTGGTCCTGGACGATTTCGGGACCGGATATTCGTCCCTGTCGCGTCTGGACCGCTTCCCGTTCGACACGGTGAAGATCGACCAGTATTTCACCCGCGCCGCGGAAATCGATCCAGCGGCCCGATCCATCATCACCGGCGTCGTGCGCATCGCGCGCAGCTATTCCATGACCATCGTGGCGGAAGGCGTGGAGACCGAAGCGGCGGCGTCACTCTGCGCCGAGCTCGGATGTGATTTCGGCCAAGGCTTCCGCTTTGCGCAGGCCCTCAATCCGCAGGATGCGGCCGAGGCGGTGCTTCACGGCGTGAAGGGCCGGTTCCGCGCACCCTGAGGCGCCTTGTCCGGGCGCGGCTTCGCGGGGACCGACCTGACGCGTCAGCTGAAATCATTGTCGAGCACGATGCGATACCGCGGCGCGCCGGACTTCAGCTTCGCCATCGCAGCGCCGATCTGGCTCATGGGCATGCGCTCCACCTGCGGGCTGATATCGTGCCGGGCGCAGAAATCGAGCATGTCGCGAATGGTCGCCGGGCTGCCCAGAGGCGAACCGGAGACCGAGCGCTGCGCGCCCAGAAGCTGGAAGGCGTGCGCGCTGATCGGCTTGGGCGGCACGCCGACCGTGTGCAAGCGGCCGCGCGGGCCCAGCGCATTGAGATAAAGGCTCCAGTTCAAGTCCGCTGCGACCGTCGACAGGATAAAGTCAAAGCGGCCGGCTTCAGCTTCCAGCGCCGTTTCGCTGCGGCTGTCGACAATGCGGTGGGCGCCCAGGCGCCGGGCTTCGTCCGCCTTGGCGCCGGTGGACGTGAAGGCGGTCACTTCGCAGCCCCAGGCGTTGAGGAATTGCAGGGCTAGGTGGCCCAACCCGCCAATGCCGATCACGCCGACCTTGTCCGTCGGCTTCACGCCGAACTGAACGATGGGATTAAAGACCGTGATCCCGCCGCAAAACAGCGGGCCGGCGTCCTCCGCCTTCAATCCGTCAGGCAGCAGATTCACCCAGCTGGCTTGCACGCGCACCCGTTCTGCGAAGCCGCCATGACGGCCGACCGCAATGGCTTCGGCGCTGGCGCACATATTGTGGTCGCCATGCATGCACGGGTCGCAAGTCAGGCAGGAGCGAGAGAACCAGCCCACGCCGACCGTATCGCCCACTTTCACATGTCTGACCGTGTCGCCCACCGCGGTGATCCTTCCGATCACTTCATGGCCGGGCGTCAGCGGGTATTGGGATATGCCCCACTCGTCCTCCCATAAGGACAGATCGGAATGGCAGAGCCCGCAGCTGGTGACGGCGATCTCCACATCGTCGGCCTTCATGGAACCAGGATCAAAGCTGATCTGCTCGAATTGAGCCCCGGCGGACGGGGCGGACCAGGCGCGGATCATGGGCGAACTCCACCATTGAACAGGTCTGAAACGATAGGCGGATAGCCGCTAACGTCCATCCCCCCGGGGCTTTCCATGGCCGGGCGTGTCCGGGCCGGCCGAGCCGGTCGGTCGTCGCTCGCAGCAGGCTCTCCCCGGACACGCCGGGGGAGGATGAGCTCCGGCGCTATTTTTCGAGCCTTGCTTCTTGAGCGTCGTTGGCGTGCTGGAGCGCGAACAGCGTCGCCTTGAAAGGCCGCAGCAATCCCAACGTCGCCACGGCCGTCACCGGCGGCCAGATCAGGGCGTGGCCCCAGAGCGGCGGCGTGAGAGCCAGCTCGACCACCAGCACCATCGGCACGATGAGGGCGCCGGCGACGAGCATCACGAAGACGGCGGGACCATCGCCCGCGTCCGCCTTGGTGAAGTCTTCCCCGCACGCATCGCAGCGGTCAGCGAATTTGAGATAGCCGGAAAACAAAGACCCCTTCCCGCAGGCCGGGCATCGCGCCAGAAGGCCTGCATGGAAGGGGTTGATTGCTTGGGTCATCGGGCGGCGCCGCCCGCGACGCCTATTGGAAGGCCACGTAGACGAAGGCGAACAGGAAGAGCCACACCACGTCGACGAAATGCCAGTACCAGGCCGCCGCCTCAAACCCGAAATGCTTTTCCGGCGTGAATTGACCCGCCAGCAGGCGCACCAGGCAAACCGCGAGGAAGATGGTGCCGATCACCACGTGGGCCCCATGGAAGCCCGTCGCCATGAAGAAGGTCGCGCCATACAGATTGCCGGCGAAGCCGAAATGGGCGTGGGTGTACTCATAGATCTGCAGCAAGGTGAAGCAGAAGCCCAGCACCACCGTCAGGATCAGGCCCAGCGTCGCGCCTTTGCGGTCGCCATGCTGCAGGGCGTGGTGCGCCCAGGTCACCGTGGTGCCCGACAACAGCAGGACCAGCGTGTTGATCAGCGGCAGGTGGAAGGGATCAAAGGTCTCCACACCCGGCGGCGGCCAGCTTTCCCAGCCGGAAAAGTCGGCGCCGATGGCCGGGCCGTAGAAGCTGCCGCCCGCGCGCACCTCATGGAAAAGCGCGGCTTCAAAGAACATCCAGAACCAGGCGACGAAGAACATCACCTCGGACACGATGAACAGGATCATGCCGTAGCGAAGCCCCAGATCGACGACCGGCGTGTGGTCGCCCTGGCGGGATTCTTTGATCACATCGCCCCACCAGCCGATCATCGTGTACCCGACGATCAGGAGGCCGAGGATCAGAAGATAGATGGAGCCTTCACCAAAAAAGGTCTGCGCCCAGGCGGCGGCGTCGGCGCCGACCAATCCCTTCATCAGCACCACAAGGCCGATGGCGAGGGTGAATGCGCCCACAGAGCCGACAAAGGGCCACGGGCTCGGGTCGACAAGGTGGTAATCGTGTTTGACGGCGCCGGCCATGAAAGTCTCCTGCCAGTCTTCTTCTTCAGCCCTGTTGCGCGGCGGTATACTCCTGCCCGCGCAGCTCATCAATCGGTCAACCGCGTCCCGCGTCAGGACGCCTCGCCTGCCCCCGTCGGCAAGTTGGCCGTTTCATACATGTCCTCATCTCCCGATTCCCAGAAGGTGTAGGACAAGGTCAGTGTCGTAATGTCATCCAGGCGGCCTTCCTCGTCCATCAAGGGATCGACGAAGAAGATCACCGGCATGTCCATGGATTGCCCCGGCTGCAGCGTCTGATCGGTGAAGCAGAAGCATTCCAGCTTGGAGAAATACGGCCCCATCTTGAAGGGCGAGACATTATAGCTCGCCACGCCCGTGACCGGCCGGTCGGTGTTGTTGGTCGCGCGGTAAAAGGCCAGCGCAGTCTCGCCGACACGCACGGTCATCTCCCGCTGCAGCGGTTCGAAATCCCAGGGGAAGCCCCGGGCGTTCGAGGCGTCGAAGCGCACGGTGACTTCGCGGTCGAGAATCTGCGTCGCGTCGTACTGGGCGATCTGGGTGGTGCCGCCATAGCCGGTCACCCGGCAGAACAGGTCATAGAGCGGGACCGCCGCATAGGCCATGCCGACCATGGACACCACTATGGCGCCGCACACGGCCATGACCCGCTGATTGCGATCAAGCTTTGCAAAAACCTGGCGAAGCGGACCCACGATCAAGCCCCCGCGTTATAATTGGAGGACATGCGCACTACGGTGGTCACGAAGACCAGCGCGATGAAGGTGAACAGGCCCAGCGCGATCATCAGATTGCGGCGCTTGCGCGCGGCCTCTTCTTCCGGGCTGAGCTTCACGGTTTCGATGAACTCGCCCGATTTTGATTCGGCGTGCGGCTTGGTTTGCGTCTCGCTCATCGCCTAGCCCCCCATGCCTGGCACGGCCCAGTGGGCGCCGGCGCCATGCTCGATGAGCAGCGCGGCGAACAGGAGCGAGAGATGGGCGATGGAATAGGCGAAGAGGTCGCGGGCGGCCTTGTCGCCGGCGCGCACGGCGTAAAGCTCGTCTTCAGCGTGATTGCCGTCGCCGGCCTTGGACGCAAAGACGCGCAGCGCCAGAAGGCCGAACAGCGCGCCGCCCAGGCCCGCCGCGCCGGCATAGAGCCAACCGCCAAGCCCCGTCAGAACCGGTCCGGCGGTCACGGCGAGGTAGAGCACGGTGTAGATTAGAATCTGAAGCCGGGTCGACCGGGCGCCCCTGGCGACCGGCATCATCGGCACCTTGGCGGCCGCGTAGTCGCCCGATTTATAGAGCGCCAGAGCCCAACTATGGGGCGGCGTCCACATGAAGATGATCGCAAAAAGCAGGACGGAATCGATCGACACGCCG
>LYSW01000063.1 GCA_001657295.1 Oceanicaulis sp. BBD 1991-10
TGGAAAAAGACGGCTACGCCGCCGTTCAGCTGGGCGCCGGCGCCGCCAAGGCCAAGCGCACCTCCAAAGCCATGCGCGGCCATTTCGCGAAGGCCTCTGTCGAGCCCAAGCGCAAGCTGGTCGAATTCCGTGTCAGCGAAGATGCGCTGCTGGAGCCGGGTGCGGCCCTGTCGGCCGAGCACTTCGCGCCGGGCCAGCGTGTCGATGTGGCGGGAACCTCCATCGGCAAGGGGTTCGCCGGCGCCATGAAGCGCTGGAATTTCGGCGGTCTGCGCGCCTCGCACGGCGTGTCGATCTCGCACCGCTCCCATGGTTCGACCGGTCAGTGTCAGGACCCGGGCAAGGTGTTCAAGGGCAAGAAGATGGCCGGCCATCTCGGCTCCGAGCGCGTCACGACGCAAGGCTTGGAAGTGGTTCGCGTGGACGAAGAGCGCGGCCTGGTCTGGATCAAGGGTTCGGTCCCCGGCGCCAATGGCGGCTGGGTCGAAGTCCGTGACGCCGTCAAAGGCGTGAAGGCGGACGATTTGCCGTATCCGGCCAAGCTCATCGAGATCGCCGAGCCGGTTGAAGAGGCTCCGGTTGACGTTGCGGCTGACGAAGCGCCCGCTTCCGAAGCTCCGGCGGCTGAAGCCACCGACGAGGGGGCGAAGGACTAATGAAGATCGACGTAGTCAAACTCGACGCCGGCAAGGCCGGTTCGATCGATCTCGACGACGCCATTTTCGGCATCGAAGAGATTCGCTCCGATATCTTGCAGCGCGCTGTGAAGTGGCAGCTGTCGCGCCGCCAGGCCGGCACCCACAAGACCAAAGAGCGCGGCGAGATCAATCGCACCAAGAAGAAGTTCGGCCGTCAAAAAGGCGGCGGCGGCGCCCGTCACGGTGCGCGCTCCGCGCCGATCTTCGTCGGCGGCGGCGTGGCCCACGGCCCGCGCGTGCGCAGCCACGCGACCGAGCTTCCCAAGAAGGTTCGCGCGCTGGCGCTGAAGCACGCCCTGTCCTCCAAGGCCGGGGCCAAGCAGCTCGTCGTGATCGACGAGGCGCGCCTGGATGCGCCGAAGACCAAGGATCTCACCGCCAAGCTGGGCAAGCTGGGTCTGGGCAGCGCCCTGGTCATCGACGGCGAGACGCTGGACGAAAACTTCGCCCGCGCCGCGCGCAATATCCCGCTGGTCGACGTGCTGCCGGCTCAGGGCCTGAACGTCTATGACGTGCTGCGCCGCGACACCCTGGTGCTGACCAAGGCGGCGGTGGAAAAGATCAATGAGCGCTTCACCGCGCAGGAGGCCGCGTAATGCCCGCGCCGAAACACTATGACACCCTGGTCGCCCCGGTGATCACGGAAAAGTCCACCCTGCTTTCGGAAGAAAACAAGGTGGTGTTCCGCGTGCCGCTCGAGGCCACCAAGAAAGACATCGCCGAGGCGGTGGAAGAGCTGTTCAAGGTCAAGGTGAAAGCCGTGAACACCCTTCGCATGAAGGGTAAGACCAAGCGCTTCCGCGGCATCGAAGGCAAGCGTGACGACGTCAAGAAGGCGGTTGTGACCCTCGAAGACGGTCACTCCATCGACGTCACCACCGGCCTTTAAGGGCGCGCGAGGAGGATAAAGAGCCATGGCTCTGAAGACATTCAAGCCCACATCGCCCGGCCGCCGCCAGCTCGTGCTGGTGGACCGCAGCGATCTGCATCAGGGGCGCCCGGAAAAGACCCTCGTTGAAGGTCTGACCAAGAAGGGTGGCCGCAACAATACCGGCCGCATCACCGCCCGCCGCCGCGGCGGCGGGGCGAAGCGCCTGTATCGCCAGATCGATTTCAAGCGCCGCAAGTTCGACGTGCCGGCCAAGGTCGAGCGTCTGGAATACGACCCGAACCGGACCGCCTTCATCGCGCTGGTGAAGTATGAGGACGGCGAGCTGTCCTACATCCTCGCCCCGCAGCGTATGGCGGTCGGCGACACCATCGTTGCGAGCGATCGCGCCGAGGTGAAGCCGGGCAACGCCATGCCGCTCAAGAACATGCCGGTCGGCACGATCATCCACAATGTGGAGCTCAAGCCGCTCAAGGGTGGCCAGATCGCCCGTTCGGCCGGCGCCTATGCTCAGCTGGTCGGCCGCGACAGCGGTTACGCCCAGGTCCGCCTGATGAGCGGCGAGCTGCGCATGGTCCATCAGGACTGCATCGCCACGGTTGGCGCGGTGTCCAATCCGGATCACCTCAACATCAATCTCGGCAAGGCCGGCCGGTCCCGCCACATGGGCAAGCGCCCGGCGGTTCGCGGCGTGGCCATGAACCCGGTCGATCACCCGCATGGCGGCGGCGAAGGCCGCACCTCGGGCGGCCGTCACCCGGTCACCCCTTGGGGCAAGCCGACCAAAGGTCGCCGCACCCGCTCCAACAAGAAGACCGATAAGTTCATCATTCGCTCGCGCCACGAGCGCAAGAAACGCTAAGGGACGGCCCTATGCCTCGTTCTGTCTGGAAAGGTCCGTTCGTAGACGGATACCTCCTGAAGAAAGCCGAAGCCGCGCATGACGGCGGTCGCAAGCAGGCCATCAAGACCTGGTCGCGCCGCTCCACCATCATGCCGCAATTCGTGGGCCTGACCTTCCAGGTGCACAACGGCAATAAATTCATCCCGGTGCTGGTGACCGAAGACATGGTCGGCCACAAGCTCGGCGAATTTGCTCCGACGCGGACCTATTACGGCCACGCGGCGGACAAGAAAGCCAGAAGGAAGTAAGCGATGGGCCAGGCCGCAAATCCCCGCCGCGTCGCTGATAATGAAGCGCGCGCCAAGCAGCGGATGATCCGCATCAGCCCGCAAAAGCTCAATCTCGTGGCTCAGATGATCCGCGGTAAAAAGGTTGAGAAGGCGCTGAATGATTTGGAGTTCTCGCGCAAGCGCATCTCCAAGGACGTCAAGAAGGTGCTCGAGAGCGCCATCGCCAACGCCGAAAATAATCACGGCCTCGACATCGATTCTCTGATCGTGTCGGAAGCCTATGTCGGCAAAAATCTGGTCATGAAGCGTTTCCGCGCCCGCGCTCGCGGCCGTGGTGCGAAGATCCTGAAGCCGTTCTCGGAAATCACGATCGTCGTGCGCGAAGTTGAGGAGGCCGCCTGATGGGTCAGAAGGTTAATCCGATCGGCCTGCGGGTCGGCATCAACCGCACCTGGGAATCGCGTTGGTTCGCCAAGGGCGAGGAATACGCCGATCTGCTGCACGAAGACCTGAAGATTCGCGAGTTCCTGAAGAACAAGCTGAAAAACGCTTCGGTCTCCCGCATCGTCATCGAGCGCCCGCACAAGAAATGCCGGATCACCATCTACACGGCCCGTCCGGGCGTGGTGATCGGCAAGAAGGGCGCGGATATCGAAGCGCTGCGCCGGGCCGTCTCCAAAATGGTCGACGGTGAAGTGTTCCTGAACCTGGTTGAGGTGCGCAAGCCCGAGATCGACGCCAATCTGGTCGCCGAGAGCGTGGCGCAGCAGCTCGAACGCCGCGTGGCCTTCCGCCGCGCCATGAAGCGGTCGCTGCAGACCGCCATGCGCATGGGCGCTCTGGGCTGCAAGATCATGTGCGGCGGCCGTTTGGGCGGCGCTGAGATCGCGCGGACTGAGAAATATTCTGAAGGCTCGGTGCCGCTGCATACGCTGCGCGCCGATATCGATTACGGCTTTGCAGAAGCCAAGACCGCCATGGGCATCATCGGCATCAAGGTCTGGATCTACAAAGGCGAGATCCTGGAACACGACCCGATGGCGCAGGAAAAGCGCATGCTCGACTCTGGCGAGCAGCGTGCGCGGACCGGCCGTCAGGCGGCGTAAGCGGGATTAAGGGAGTAGTACGATGCTTCAACCGAAGCGCACCAAATTCCGCAAGGCGCACAAGGGCCGTATCCACGGCGCCGCCAAGGGCGGTTTTACGCTGAACTTCGGCTCCTATGGTCTGAAGGCGGTCGAGCCTGAGCGCATCACCGCGCGGCAGATCGAAGCCACGCGCCGGGCGATCACGCGCCACATGAAGCGTGCGGGCCGTGTCTGGATCCGGGTGTTCCCGGACCTGCCGGTGTCCAAGAAGCCGACCGAAGTGCGGATGGGTAAGGGCAAGGGCTCGCCCGAATATTGGGTGGCCAAGGTCAAGCCGGGCCGGATCATGTTTGAGATCGACGGCGTGTCCGACGAGATCGCGCGTGAAGCCCTGCGCCTTGGCGCGGCCAAGCTGCCGATCAAGACGCGTATCGTCACGCGTCCGGGCGAGTAGGAGAGAGTCATGACGGGTGAAGACGTTCGCGCCATGAGCGACGATCAGCTTTCAGACGAACTCCTGAAGCTGAAAAAAGAACAGTTCAATTTGCGGTTCCAGCAGGCCACCGGTCAGCTTGAGAACACCGCGCGCTTCCAGCAGATCCGCCGGGACATCGCCCGGATCAAGACGGATCAGCGTCGCCGCGCGCTTCAAACCCAGGAGGGCTGAGGTCATGCCGAAGCGCATCCTTCAAGGCGTCGTCGTCAGCGACAAGCAGGAAAAAACGGTGATCGTGCGCGTCGAGCGCACCTTCCTGCACCCCCTGCTGCGCAAGACGGTGCGTCGCACGAAGAAATATCACGCCCACAACGAGCAGGGCGAGATCAAGGTTGGCTCGCGCGTCCAAATCCAGGAGTGCGCGCCGAAGTCGAAGCTGAAGCGGTGGGAGGTCGTTCCGCAGGAAGCCTAAGCGCTGACCTGGGGATCGATCCGCTGATTACGGAGGATCTGCAATGATCCAGATGCAATCCAATCTGGACGTGGCCGACAATTCCGGCGCCCGCCGTGTGCAATGCATCAAGGTGCTGGGCGGCGCGAAACGGCGCTATGCCGGCATTGGCGATGTCATTGTCGTCTCGGTGAAGGAAGCCACGCCCAAAGGCCGGGTGAAGAAGGGTGACGTGCGCCGCGCCGTCGTCGTGCGCACCGCGCGCGACATCAAGCGCCGCGACGGCAGCGTCATTCGTTTCGACACCAATGCGGCGGTGATTTTGAACAATAACAACGAGCCGGTCGGCACCCGGATCTTCGGCCCGGTTCCCCGCGAACTGCGCGCCAAGAACCACATGAAGATCGTCTCGCTCGCGCCGGAGGTGCTGTAACCATGGCTGCGAAGATCAAGAAGGGCGACAAGGTCATCGTTTTGACCGGCAAGGACAAGGGCAAGACCGGCGAGGTCACCCGCGTCATTCCGGATCAAGACCGTGTCGTGGTCGCCGGCGTGAACACGGTCAAGCGCCACCAGCGCCCGACCCAGAATCAGCCGGGCGGCATTGAGGAGAAAGACGCGCCGATCCACGTCTCCAACGTGGCTCTGGCCGATCCGAAGACCGACAAGCCGACGCGCGTCGGCTTCGCGGTCAAGGACGGCAAAAAGGTGCGCGTCGCTAAAGCATCGGGCGAGGTCATCGATGGCTGAAGTCGCTGAATACGAACCGCGCCTGAAGGCGCGCTATCGCGAAGAAATCCGCGCGAAGCTGAAGGAAAAATTCGGCTACGCCAACGACATGCAGATCCCGCGCCTGGACAAGGTCGTGATCAATATGGGCGTGGGCGAAGCGGCTCAGGATTCCAAAAAGATCAAGAGCGCGCTCGAGGACCTGGAAGCGATCGCCGGCCAGAAGCCGGTCGCGACCAAGGCCAAGAAGTCGATCGCCGGCTTCAAGCTGCGTGAAGAGCAGTATATCGGCGCGAAGGTCACCCTGCGCCGTGAGCGCATGTATGAATTCCTTGATCGTCTGATCACCGTCGCGCTGCCGCGCGTCCGCGACTTCCGCGGTCTGAACGGCAAGAGCTTTGACGGCCGGGGCAATTTCGCGATGGGCCTGAAAGAGCACATCGTGTTCCCGGAGATCGACTACGACAAGGTCGAGAAAATCCGCGGTATGGACATCATCGTGACCACCACCGCGACCAATGATGAAGAGGCGAAGGCCCTGCTGGCCGAGTTCGATTTCCCGTTCTCGAACTAACGCAGCAGGAACGCGAAGCCGGGGTGGCTTCGCACGCGAGGAGATGAAGTGAATGGCTAAGAAGAGCGCCGTCGAGCGTAATCTGAAGCGCCAGCGTCTGGCGGCGAAATACGCCGCGAAGCGTGCTGCGCTGAAAGAGATCGCCCGCGATACGGAAAAGCCGGTGGAAGAGCGGTTCGCCGCCCAGCTGAAGCTGGCGGACCTGCCGCGCAACTCCGCCCCGTCACGGGTGCGCAACCGCTGCCAGGTCAGCGGCCGCCCGCGCGGTTATTATCGCAAGCTGAAGATGTCGCGCGTCGCGCTGCGTCAGCTGGCGAGCCACGGGTTGATCCCGGGCATGGTCAAGTCGAGCTGGTAGGGAGGTCGCAAGATGAGTGTGAATGATCCTCTCGGCGATATGCTGACCCGTATCCGCAACGCCCTGATGCGCAATCGGACCACCGTGTCCACGCCGGCCTCCAAGCTGCGTGGCCGCGTGCTCGAAGTGCTGCTCACCGAGGGCTATATCCGCGGTTACACCGAAACCACCGACGCTGACGGCTTTCCGCAGTTCGACATCGAGCTGAAATATTATGAAGGCGCGCCGGTGATCTCGGAAATCAAGCGCATCTCCAAGCCGGGCCGGCGCGAATACTCCAAAGTTCGCGACCTGCCGCTGGTTCAAAACGGTCTGGGCATCGCCATCGTCTCAACGCCGCAGGGCGTGATGAGCGATGCGTCGGCCCGCGCCAAGAATGTGGGCGGAGAAATTCTCTGCCACATCAGCTAGGCCGAGGGAGGACAAGATATGTCGCGTCTAGGCAAGCTGCCTGTCGAAATTCCCCCCGGCGTCACCGCTTCGGTGACCGGCGGTCAGGTGTCCGTGAAGGGCCCCAAGGGTGAGCTGAGCTTTTCCGCGCCGGCTGCGGTGCGCGTCGTCCAGGAAGACAACGCCATCAAAGTCGAGCCGGCGGAGAACTCCAAGTTCGCCAAGGCCATGTACGGCACCGCCCGCGCGCGCATCAATAATATGGTGCTTGGCGTGACCAAGGGCTTTGAGAAGAATCTTGAGCTGGTCGGCGTGGGTTATCGTGCGCAGATGCAGGGCACGGATCTCAAGCTGGCGCTCGGCTTCTCTCACGACGTGGTCTACAAGCCGCGTCCGGGCGTGAAGATCACCACGCCCAAGCCGACCGAAGTGAAGATTGAAGGTCCGGACGCCGAAATGGTCGGTCAGACCGCGGCTGAAATCCGCAAATTCCGTCCGCCGGAGCCCTATAAGGGCAAGGGTGTGAAATACGTGGATGAATACATCCGCCGTAAGGAAGGCAAGAAGAAGTAAGGCGATGAAAACTCCTCGCGAACAAATGCTGCGACGCGCCCAACGCAACCGGGCCCGCCTGCGCAAGATGGGGAATGGACGCCCGCGCCTGTCGGTCTTCCGCTCCTCCAAGCACATCTACGCCCAGATCATCGACGATGCGAGCGGCGTGACCCTGGCCCAGGCCTCGACGGCTGAAAAAGGCGCTGAAGGCGCTGGCGCGTCCGTGGCCGCCGCCACCGAGGTCGGCCGCAAGGTCGCCGAGCGCGCCAAGGAAAAGGGTCTCACCGAGGTCGTTTTCGATCGCGGCGGTTACATCTTCCATGGCCGGGTGAAAGCCCTCGCCGACGCCGCCCGCGAGGGCGGCCTGAACTTCTAAGGGAGCGACGCATGGCTCGTGAAGACAATCGCGAAAATCGTGGTCGTGACCGCCGTCGTCGCGACGAGGACAACGGCGAACCGGAACTGATCGACAAGCTCGTTCAGATCAACCGCGTCGCCAAGACCGTGAAGGGCGGCCGGAACTTCCAGTTCGCAGCGCTCGCCGTGGTCGGCGACGGCAAGGGCCGGGTCGGCTTTGGTCAGGGCAAGGCGCGTGAAGTGCCGGAAGCCATCCGCAAGTCCACGGACGAAGCGAAAAAGACCATGGTCCGCATTCCGCTGCGGGAAGGCCGCACCCTGCACCATGACGCCAAAGGGCGTTGGGGCGCAGGCAAGGTGGTTCTGCGCGCCGCGCCTCCGGGCACCGGCGTGATCGCCGGCGGTCCGATGCGCGCGGTTCTCGAATCGCTGGGCGTTCAGGACGTGGTCGCCAAATCCACCGGCTCGTCCAACCCCTACAACATGGTCCGCGCCACGTTCGAGGCGCTCAAGGCCCAGAACTCGCCGCGTTCGGTGGCCGCCAAGCGCGGCATGAAGGTCGCGGATCTGGTCGACCGTCGCCAGGACGGCGCCAGCGCGCCTGAAGCGATCGAGTCCTAAGGAGAGGCCGCGATGGCTGACAAGAAAACCCTCGTGGTGCGCCAGACCGGCAGCCAGATTCGCCGCCCGAAAGATCAGGCCGCGACCCTGAAAGGCTTAGGTCTTGGCCGCATCGGCAAAGAGCGTGAGCTCGAAGACACCCCGGCGGTCCGCGGCATGATCCGCAAAGTCGCCCACATGGTTGAAATCGTCGAGAAGTAGCGCGCGCTGCTTCTAAAGGAGAAACGTCATGCGCCTCAATGAATTGCGCGACAATGACGGCGCCACCAAGCCGCGCACCCGTGTGGGCCGCGGCATTGGATCCGGCAAGGGCAAGACCGGCGGACGTGGCGTCAAGGGCCAGAAGTCCCGTTCGGGCGTGGCCATCAAGGGCTTTGAAGGCGGTCAGATGCCGCTGCACATGCGTCTGCCCAAGCGCGGCTTCACCAAGCCGAACCGGGCGGCCTTCGCCGAGGTGACGCTGGGGCGGCTGCAGGCTGCGGTCGACGCCGGCAAGCTGGATGCGAAAAAGCCGGTCGACGCTGACGCCCTCGTGGCGGCCGGCGTGATCCGCCGCGCCAAGGACGGCGTGCGCGTCATCGGCGGCGGCGCGCTGAAGGCGAAGCTGGACCTCACGGTTGCGGGCGGCTCCAAGCCGGCCATCGCCGCGGTCGAAAAGGCCGGCGGCAAGGTGACCCTGACCGCTGCGCCGAAAACGGACGCGGAGTAGCATTGACCGGGCCGGCTTCTTAAGTGAGCCGGTCTCGCCCTTGCGACCTGGAGTGATCGGACACCATGGCATCAGCCGCTGAACAGCTCGCCTCGAATATGAATTTCGGCGCGTTCGCCCGCGCCAAGGATCTGCAGAAGCGGCTCCTGTTCACGCTCTTCGTTCTGGTCGTCTATCGCCTGGGCACCTATGTGCCGGTTCCCGGCATCGATATGAGCCAGTATTCGCTGCTGTTCTCCCAGCAGCAGACCGGCGTTCTGGGCATGGTCAACGTGTTCTCCGGCGGCGCCATCGAGCGCATGGCCGTGTTCGCGCTGAACGTGATGCCGTATATCTCCGCCTCGATCATCATGCAGCTCATGGCGGCCACCGTGCCCAGCCTGGAGCGCTTGAAGAAGGAAGGCGGCGAGGCCGGCCGCAAGCAGATCAACCAGTATTCGCGCTATCTCACCGTCGTTCTGGCGACCGCGCAGGCCTTCGCGATCGCGATCGGCATGCAGACGCCGAATGCGGACGGCGGCACGATCGCGGTCGATCCCGGGCCCTTCTTCATTCTGACCACGGTCGTGACCCTGGTCGGCGGCACCATGTTCCTGCTTTGGCTGGGTGAACAGATCACCGCGCGCGGCGTCGGCAACGGCGTCTCGCTGATCATCTTCGCCGGCATCATCGCGGAGATTCCGCGCGCGCTCTTCCAGGCGCTGCAGCAGGGCGAATCCGGCGCGCTGTCCGGCACGGTGATCGTCGCCATGATGGTCGGCATCGTGGCGGTGATGCTCTTCGTGGTGTTCATGGAGCGCTCGCAGCGCCGCCTGCTCACCCAGTATCCCAAGCGCCAGGTCGGCAATCGGATGATGGGCGGGGAGAGCAGCTTCCTGCCGCTGAAGCTGAACACCGCAGGCGTGATCCCTGCGATCTTCGCCTCGTCTCTTCTGCTGCTGCCGGCGACGGTTGCGGGCTTCTCCGCCCAGTCCGGGCCGGAATGGCTGCGCACGGTCGTCGCCTTCCTCGGTCAGGGCCAGCCGGGCTTCATCATCCTCTACGGCCTGTTGATCGTCTTCTTCACCTTCTTCTACACCTCCATCGTCTTTAACCCGGACGATGTGGCGGACAATCTGAAGAAATATGGCGGCTTCCTGCCGGGCATTCGCCCAGGCAAGCGCACGGCTGAGTATCTCGATTTCGTGCTGTCCCGTCTAACGGTGATCGGCGCGGCGTATCTGACTTTGGTCTGTGTTTTCCCTGAAATCCTGCGCATGCAAAATCCCTCGATACCTTTCTATATCGGCGGGACGGCGATTTTGATCGTGGTGTCGGTGACGCTCGACACTGTCGGACAGATCCAGAGC
>LYSW01000064.1 GCA_001657295.1 Oceanicaulis sp. BBD 1991-10
GGCGTCGAGCGCCATCGTCTTCGCGGCGGTCGCCGGTTTTGGCGAAGCCGCCGTGGCCGGTTTCGGCGTGGCGATGCGGGTCGAGGCCTTCGCCCTGATCCCCTTATTCGCCCTGTCCGGCTCGATCGGGCCGATCACCGGTCAAAATGGCGGCGCGGGCCTGAACGACCGGGTGCGCGAAGCCTTCGCGAAATCCTTCCTGTTTTGCGCCGGATGGGGTCTTGCGATCGCCGCGCTGCTCTTCCTGCTCGGTGATTATCTGGCGCCGCTCTTCCTGCCCAGCGAGGGCGGGCAGGCCGTCGCCGAGCGCTATTGGGACATCGCGCCCTTCGCCGTGGCCGGTTACGGCGTGGCGATGGCGGCGAGCGCCGGGTTCAACGGTCTTGGCCGGCCGCTCTACGGGGTGGCGATCAACGCCGCTCGGGGCTTTGCGCTGATCGCGCCGCTCGCTTGGATCGGCGGCATGCTGGGCGGCGCAACCGGGGTGATCTGGGGCGTGTTTGCGGCCAACATGATCATCGGCATCGGCGCCACGGTCTTCGTCTTGCGGTTTGCGCCGCTCAGCGCGGTGGAAGGGCGGCAACGGCCTGCGGCAAGCAAACCCGCTGACATCAAGACGGAAACCGCCCCGGCCCTCGCCAAGGGAACGGCCGACACGCCTAGCGACGGGTGAGGATTCCGGCCAGTTCCGGCTTGCCGCTCAGTCCCGGATGAGGGAAGGGGACGAAACTCGCCATCTCCGGCCAGTCCCACCGAGCCGGGCGGAACAAGGCCTGCATCGCGGGCAGGGAGCAGCCATAAGGCGGCCCGCCACGCTCGTCCTTCTGCATGAATAGCGCGAGCAGGCGGCCGCCCGGTTTGAGCACGTCATAGGCCATGGCTTCATACGCCCCGCGCCGGCGCGGATGGATGGCGCACAGAAATGTCTGCTCGTAAAGCAAGTCGAAGGGCGTTGGGGGGCGCCATTCGAGGCTGTCGGCATCAATGACTTTGGCGGTATCGAACGCCCGCAGGCGCCGGCGCTGATCCGCCGCGGCGCTTGGCGCTGAATCGCTCGCAGTGACCGCCAGGCCTGCGGCCGCCATCGCCTCCGGCTCCAGGCCGCGGCCGCAACCGGGCACATAGACGCTCAGACCGCGGGCCAGGACGCCGGCGGCGCACCAATGGGCGATGGCGGGATGCACGCCAGCGCGTTCCCAGGGCGTGTCGTCAGCCTCGAACCGAGCCTGCCAATCCACGGTGGTCGGGTGAACGGAATCTGGCTCTGACATCAGCGCCTCCCGAGGGCCGTCCGAAACCTAGACCAGCCTGTTCAGCCTGCGCGAGTCGTCAACCGCATTCCACTGCTTCACCTGCACGGCGCACCCGTGTACATGTGCTTTTGATGCGGGTGTGGCGGAATTGGTAGACGCGCTGGATTTAGGTTCCAGTGGGGCGACCCGTGGAAGTTCGAGTCTTCTCACCCGCACCATCTTCCCGTCCTCCCTCCCGTCCGGTCGGTCGGGCGCGATGTCGGCCCCCTCAGCCATCATCATCCGCTCGAGACCCTCGCTAAGCTCCTGCGGCGTTGCGCGACGGGCGTCCTTCGAGTGCGCGGCAGCGATGTTTTGGCGCCGCGTCGATCGCGCCGCATGCCCGCACGACGGGCTTGGCTGCGTGATTCACGCCGCTTACGGGCCCGCAATGGCGACAGATTGGTCCCTTCAGGCGGACCCCGCCGCAGGTTTTGGCGGTCTGGGTTGATAAACGATCACGCAGGTCTTGGGATCGTCGGGCTTTGGATCGCAGGAGATCACCTCAAATCCCTGTCTGCGAAGGCGTTGTCGCTTTCCTGCGCAGCGCTCGACCGGCACGTCCTGTTGAGTGGGCATCATCAGCCTCCATCGTATCCTAGGTGTTCGCCAGCCCGCACACGAAGCTTTCGTGTTCCGCAAGCAATTGTGTTCTGTCCGCATCTGAACCGTCCTCGACGCCGACGGTCATCGCGTAGGTCCGGTCATCACCGGTGGTCGATGTCAGGCCGAGGCTTTCGGCATGGCTCCGGGCGCGCAGCTTGTCGGCGTCGCTCAGGCGCAGATAGCATTGAAGCACGAGGGAAATCTGGCTGTATTGGGTCGCGACATTCCGGTCATATCGTTCCAGGCCGGTCAAAGCCTCGTCGCGGCGCTGCGAGAAAGTGTTCCGGATCTGCGGATTGTGCGCGAGGGCGACCGCCGCGTCGCCTGACCCGATGAACTGGACGATGCCGAATTCCGCTTCGGGGCCGTCGTCCGATTGGCGACCTTGGGACCCGATATTCAACGCGGCGATCACCGACGGGATCGAATTCACCGCACCGCTCTCGCTGCGCGGCAGAGCTGAGACTTCCTTGCGCTTGAACCCGAAATGGAAGCCCTGCGGCCCGGTCGCAGAAAAGGTCAGACCGAGGCCGAAATTGGTGTTGGTGCCGAAGAACATGCGTCTGTCTGCATTTTGCGTGTTCAGCAGATTTTCAGACCGGCAGGGCGGCGCGCCGTCGACGGGCTGCTGAACCAAGACCGAGGCGCAGCCGGTCGCGTAAACCTGTTCCACCTCGACGTCGAACAGGCTGCCATTCGTCCGCAGCGAGCCCACCACAGGCGGCGCGGCTCCAGCGTCGTTCACATCGCCGTACACGCCTTCGGTGCGGTTATAGCCGATATTCAGAACCGGCGGGGCGCTGTCGATGTCGACAGCAAGCGCCGTATTGGTCGCGAACACGACTCGGTCGCCGCCTGTCGAGCATCCGGCGGCCAGGGCCGCAAGGGCCCCCGCCGCAACGACGCGCATCATGGTATCAGCAATCCTCGATCGTTTCATCCAGTCCCTCCTGGCACTCCTGAGTGTCTTCCATCGTCGGCTCGATCAGATCCGGGTCCGTCCAGGCGTAATTGGGCGGCACGAATAATCGTCGGGCTGAAGAGTAGCCGAGATCGACCGCGCCTTGCTCGCCGATCTCCACCGCAGCCCCGACCACCCTGGTTTCCACCAGCAAGGCCTCATCCGATCGCTCTGGAAGCTCGACCAGCCCGAAACCCACCACAAGAAGGCGCTTTCCTTGCGCGTCCTCAATCGGCAGCGCGCAGGCGCTCAGGCAGGCCGCCGCCAACACTCCCCCAGCTAAACGGATCATCAAAGCGCAATCCAAACCACAACCCCACGGTCGATATGGTTAAACGCGATCGGGGAAAAATCAACTGAAGATCATCCTGTCCGACAGCCTCCGGGAGATTGGCTGGAATGTGACGCCGTCAGCGCGCCAGCCGGCCTGAATCCACAGCTTTCAACGTCAGCCTGGCGGACAGTGCAGGCCCGTGCACAGGGATGAGACCGGTCGACGCCTTGCGCGGCGCCGTGGGGGGAACGGGGCGCGAGGCCCGCCGGGTTTCATGTCCGCTTCACCCCAACCGCTTTCACCCCGTTGCGCGGGGAAAACGCCCGTGACATAACGCGCGCTCATTTCCGGCTGGTCGCCGGTTGCGCTTCTCCTCCATGACAAGCGGACACGGGATGACCGGCTGGCCGATCCACACGAAGGCCTGCTTGCGATGAACGTTGTTGAAAAATCTTCCGAAGGACTGTCGCGGACGTTTGAAGTGGTCGTGCCCGCCTCGGAGCTCGACGCGAAGCTGACCGCCAAAATCGAAGAGATCCGTCCTGAAGTCCGCCTGAAGGGCTTCCGTCCGGGCAAGGTGCCGTCCAGCCATATCCGCAAGATGTTCGGCGCGTCCATCATGGGAGACATCCTTCAGGAGATCGTTCCCCAGGCGACGCAGGAAACCCTGGACGAACGCAATCTGCGTCCGGCCGCTCAGCCGAATGTGGATGTGAAATCCGACGCTGAAGACGTTTTGAAGAACGGTTCCGACTTCGCGTTTGAGATTTCCGTGGAGGTGATGCCCGACTTTGAGCCTGCCGACGCCAAGTCGTTCAAGGTCACGCGCCCGGTCGCGCCGATTGCGGATGAGCAGATCGACGAAGCGCTTGCCGAGCTGGCCAAGCAGGCCCAGTCCTATGAGAGCCGCGGCGCCGGCGCCAAAGCGAAGGCGCAAGAGGGCGACAAGGTCGTAATCGACTTCACCGGCCGGATTGACGGCGAAGCTTTCGATGGCGGAACCGCGGAAGACGCCGAGCTGGTGCTGGGTTCGGGTCAATTCATTCCGGGCTTTGAAGACCAGCTGGTCGGGGCCAAACCGGGCGACACGCTGAATGTGGAAGTGACATTCCCGGCCGACTATCAGGCCGAGCATCTGGCCGGCAAGGACGCGGTGTTTGAAACCGCGGTCAAGGATGTCCAGGGTCCGGCCGAGACCCCGGTCGACGACAGCCTGGCGGAGAAGATGGGCCTGTCCGATCTGGACGCCCTGAAAGATGCGCTCGGCAAACGATTTGAGAATGAGCACGCCGCGGCCTCGCGGATGAAGGTGAAGCGCGCTTTGCTCGATCAGATCGATGCGGCCCATGAGAGCGTTGAATTGCCGGAGCGCATGGTCGAGCAGGAGTTCGATGCGATCTGGAAGGAAGTCTCGCGCGCGATCGAGGCCGACGAGCTGGATGACGAAGACAAGGACAAGTCCGAGGACGATCTGCGGGCGGAATACCGCACCATAGCCGAGCGCCGTGTTCGCCTGGGCCTGGTCCTGGCCGAAATCGGCCGCAAGGCCAATGTCGACGTGTCTCAGGAAGAGATCGCGCGGGCGGTGAATGCGGAAGCGGCCCGCTATCCGGGCCAGGAACGCGAAGTCGTTGAATTCTACCAGAAGAATCCGGGCGCGCTTCAGGGGCTGCGGGCTCCGATCTATGAGGAGAAGGTCGTCGACTACATCCTCGAGCTGGCCGAGGTGACCGAGGTGGAGGTCGACCGCGAAGCGCTGTTCGCGGAGGACGATGAACCGGCGCCCGCCAAGAAGAAGCCGGCCGCCAAGAAGAAAGCGCCGGCGAAAAAGAAAGCGCCCGCCAAGAAGGCGGCTGCAAAAGCCGATGACGGCGCGGCGAAGAAGAAGCCGGCCGCCAAGAAGAAGGCCCCGGCCAAGAAGGCGCCTGCGAAAAAGGCTGCTGCGAAGAAATCCGAAGGCTGATCAAGCTGCGGGCGCCTTTCAGGCGCCCGCAGTGTTTGCGCCCCGCCGCGCACCTTGTCAGAGTGTGCGACGCAGGCCATGTCCATGGCCTGATTTCATGTCTTGCACGCGACGGGAGCTGAGGATGCAGGATCCGCACGAAACGATGATGGCGCTGGTGCCGATGGTGGTCGAGCAAAGCGCGCGCGGCGAGCGGGCCTACGACATCTATTCGCGCCTGTTGAAGGAACGCATCGTCTTTGTCACGGGGCCGATCGAAGACCACATGGCGAGCCTGATGGTGGCTCAGCTCCTGTTCCTTGAATCGGAAAATCCGAACAAGGAGATCGCCATGTATATCAACTCGCCCGGCGGCTCCGTCAGCGCGGGTCTGGCGATCTATGACACGCTGCAATACATCCGCTGCCCGGTCGCCACGGCCTGTGTCGGGATGGCGGCCTCCATGGGTTCGCTCCTGCTCGCAGCCGGTGAAAAGGATATGCGCTTCGCCACGCCGAACGCGCGAATCATGCTGCACCAGCCCTCGGGCGGCTTCCGCGGCACCGCGGCCGATATCGAGCGCCACGGCGAAGACATCTTGAAGATCAAGCGGCGCATGCACGATATCTATGTGCGTCACACCGGTCAGGAGCTGGAAACGGTCGAGCGCACGCTGGACCGCGACACCTATCTGGACGCCGAAGAAGCGCGTGATTTCGGGCTGATCGACCACGTCTACGAAAAACGCAGCGGACCCGAAGCAGCCTGAGCCGCGGCTTCACCCTGATCCGATATGAGAATTGCTGCGCTGCGACATGGGGCGCAAACACGGTCATGCGCGCTTGATTGATAGGCGCAGCGTGTGGTCGAATGCAGTTTGAAAACGTTTCGCTAAGGTCCGGCCTTGATCTTGCTTAGGGTGATTCATACGTCGCCCGGCTCTGCAAGCGTCAGGTCAGGCGGCGGCGAACAGCGCAAGCGCGCACCGGCGGACCGTAAGGAGCGGCCATGACCAAGGCGACCACAGGCGACGGCAAGAGCACGCTGTATTGCTCTTTCTGCGGCAAAAGCCAGCATGAGGTCCGCAAGCTAATCGCCGGACCCACCGTCTTCATCTGCGATGAATGCGTCGAGCTGTGCATGGACATCATCCGCGAGGAAAACAAAACCTCGCTGGTGAAATCCAAGGAGGGCGTTCCGAGCCCGACTGAAATCTTCGAAGTGCTTCAGGATTATGTGATCGGGCAGCAAACCGCCAAGCGGGTGCTCTCCGTGGCCGTGCACAATCACTATAAGCGCCTCAATCACGCCACCCAGAACGCGGATGTGGAGCTGTCCAAATCCAACATTCTGCTGATCGGCCCGACCGGTTGCGGCAAGACGCTGCTGGCTCAAACGCTGGCGCGGATTCTCGATGTGCCCTTCTGCATGGCTGACGCCACGACCCTGACCGAGGCGGGCTATGTCGGCGAGGACGTCGAGAATATCGTCCTCAAGCTGCTTCAGTCGGCGGACTATAATGTCGAGCGCGCTCAGCGCGGCATTGTTTATATCGATGAGATCGACAAGATCAGCCGCAAGTCCGACAACCCCTCAATCACCCGCGACGTGTCGGGAGAAGGGGTGCAGCAGGCGCTTCTGAAGATTATGGAAGGCACGGTCGCCTCGGTGCCGCCCCAGGGCGGGCGCAAGCATCCCCAACAGGAATTCCTGCAGGTGGACACGACCAATATCCTCTTCATCGTCGGCGGCGCCTTCGCCGGCCTTGAGCGGATCATCTCCCAGCGCGGCAAGGGCTCGGCGGTCGGCTTCGGCGCTGATGTGCGCGACCCGGACGCGCGCCGTCAGGGAGACGTGCTTCGCGATGTGGAGCCGGATGATCTCACCAAATTCGGTTTGATCCCCGAATTCGTCGGCCGCCTGCCGGTGATTGCGACGCTGGAAGATCTCGACACTGAAGCGCTGGTGAAGATTTTGACCGAGCCGAAGAACGCGCTGGTCAAGCAATATCAGCGGCTGTTTGAGATGGAAGGCGTGGGCCTGTCCTTCACGGAAGACGCGCTGACCGCCATTGCTGACAAGGCGATCGCTCGCAAGACCGGTGCTCGGGGCCTGCGTTCGATCATGGAAGGCATCCTCCTGGACACCATGTTTGATCTGCCCAGCATGGAAGGCGTGGAGGAAGTCGTCGTGAACGCAGAGGTCGTCACCGGCGACGCCGCGCCGCTTTATATCTACGCCAAGTCTCAAAAAGACGTCGCACCCAAGCAGGGCGCCTAGACCCGCATTTCGGACTTCGAATGCGTTGATCGCCGGCGCAGCCGCTGCGCCGGCGCTCTCATGGTTGCGGGTCTCCGACGCGCTGTTTCTGTCGAAGCTGCATAGCTGGTTCAACGCCCGTCGAGGCCGCGGGAACCTGGTCAATCGACAAGAAATGTCGCCGAGGCTGTGGTAGGATTACACCCGTCCGCCTTGAAGCGGTTATCCAGCACCGCCACTTGAGACGAGAAGCGAACCGCCGCACGCTCTATCCGGCACGGCGGCGGATTTGCGCCGGCGCCCAATCGGGGCTGGCACAGGCAGGGTGTCCGCGCCGGGATTGGGCGGATACCGCTCCTTTGGAGATTTGATGAATGACTGAGACTAAAATTCTCCCCCTCTTGCCGCTGCGCGACATTGTGGTTTTTCCCCATATGATCGTCCCGCTCTTCGTCGGGCGTGAGAAATCCGTCAGAGCGCTTGAAGAAGTGATGCGCGCGGACAAGCAGATCCTGCTCGCGACGCAGAAAAGCGCGGCCGACGATGATCCGGACACCGACGCAATCTACACCTCCGGCGTGCTCGCCAGCGTGCTCCAGCTCCTTAAATTGCCGGACGGCACGGTGAAAGTGCTGGTCGAGGGCGGCCGCCGCATCGACGTGAAGCGCTTCCTCGACAATGAAGCCTATTTCGAGGCGGAAGCGAGCCTGGTCGACGAAGATGTCGCCGACCCCGCCGAGGTGGAAGCGCTTATGCGCGCGGCGGCGGAGAAGTTCGAAGACTATGTGAAGCTCAACAAGAAGGTGCCGCCGGAAGCTCTAAGCGCGGTGTCTGAGATCGCGGATCCGGCCAAGATGGCCGACACCATCGCGGCGCATCTGGCGGTGAAGATCACCGAAAAGCAGAACCTGCTCGCCGACGCCAGCGTTTCTGCGCGCCTGGAGAAGGTCTTCGGCCTGATGGAAGGCGAGATCTCCGTCCTGCAAGTGGAGAAGAAAATCCGAAACCGCGTGAAGCGGCAGATGGAGAAGACCCAGCGCGAATATTATCTCAATGAGCAGATGAAGGCGATCCAGCGCGAGCTGGGCGAAGGCGAAGAGGGCAAGGAAGAGCTCGCTGAGCTTGAAGAACGCATCGAAGCCACCAAGCTGTCCAAAGAAGCGCGCGGCAAAGTCGACCAGGAGATGAAGAAGCTGCGCCAGATGAGCCCCATGTCGGCGGAAGCCACTGTGGTGCGCAATTATCTGGACTGGATCCTGTCCATCCCCTGGAACAAGCGCAAGCGCACCAAGTCCGACCTCAGCAAGGCGGAGGCGGTGCTCGATCGCGATCACTATGGCCTGGACAAGGTCAAGGAGCGCATCATCGAGCACTTGGCCGTGCAGGCGCGCACCAAGAAGATGAAGGGGCCGATCCTGTGCCTCGTCGGACCGCCGGGCGTCGGCAAGACCTCGCTGGGCCGTTCCATCGCCGAAGCGACGGGGCGCGAATTCGTACGAATGTCGCTCGGCGGCGTGCGTGACGAAGCCGAAATCCGCGGTCACCGCCGGACCTATATCGGTTCGATGCCGGGCCGCCTGATTCAGTCGATGAAGAAAGCCAAGAGCTCCAACCCGCTCTTCTTGCTTGATGAGATCGACAAGCTGGGCGCGGACTATCGCGGCGATCCGGCGGCGGCGCTCCTCGAAGTCCTCGATCCGGAGCAGAATGCGACCTTCAACGACCACTATCTGGAAGTCGATTACGATCTGTCGGACGTGATGTTCATCACCACGGCCAACACGTTGAACATGCCCCAGCCTTTGCTGGACCGCATGGAGATCATTCGGATCGCCGGTTACACAGAGGATGAGAAGGTTGAGATCGCCCGTCGGCACTTGATCCCGAAGCAGGTGAAGAATCATGCCCTGAAAGAGGGCGAGTGGACTCTGACCGACGACGCTCTGCGTGATCTGATCCGCTACTACACCCGCGAATCCGGCGTCCGGAATCTTGAACGCGAGCTGGCGCGTCTGGCGCGCAAGACGATTCGCAAGCTCGTCGCCGGAGACGCGGAGCAGATCACCGTAACGCCGGACAATCTCAATGACTTCGCCGGGGTGCGGAAATTCCGCTTCGGTGAAACTGAGGCGGACGATCAGGTCGGCCTGGTGACCGGCCTGGCCTGGACGGAGGTCGGCGGCGATTTGCTGACCATTGAAGCGGTCGACATGCCCGGCCGCGGCAAGATGACGGTCACCGGCAATCTGCGCGACGTGATGAAGGAATCCATCTCGGCGGCGAATTCCTACGTCCAGGCGCGCGCGCCTCAGCTTGGGGTGAAGCCGACGGTGTTCCGGACCACCGACATCCACGTTCACGTTCCAGAGGGCGCCACGCCTAAGGACGGTCCGTCAGCCGGGGGCGCCATGATCACGGCGATCGTCTCGGCGCTGACCAATATTCCGGTCCGCAAGGATGTCGCCATGACCGGCGAGATCACTCTGCGCGGCCGGGTGCTGCCGATCGGCGGGCTCAAGGAGAAACTCCTGGCGGCGCTGCGCGGCGGGGTGAAGACCGTCCTGATCCCTCAGGAAAACGTCAAGGATCTCGAGGACGTGCCGGACAATGTGAAGGAAGGCCTGGAGATCATCGCAGTCGAAACGGTTGATGAGGTGCTCAAGCACGCCCTGACTCAGCCGATCGAAGCGGTCGAATGGACCGAAGCCGATGCAGCCGCGTTAGCGGGGCTTGCGCAAAAGGGCGACGGCGGCGCAGAAGCGGTCAAGCATTAGCGCGCCGCTGTAATCATGTGAAGAAAGCCGGCGAGGGAAGGCCTTCGCCGGCTTTTT
>LYSW01000065.1 GCA_001657295.1 Oceanicaulis sp. BBD 1991-10
ATGTCGGCTTGCCAGGCACGTCGGGCTTTGTCGGCGAGATCATGACCATGGTGGGGGCGTTCGAAGTCGATCCCCGCGTCGCCTTCGGCGCCGCGCTCGGCGTGATCTTCTCAGCGGTATACATGCTGACCCTTTATAAGAAGGTGGTGTTCGGCGAGCTGACCAACCCGAAGCTGGAAAGCGCGAAGGACCTTGATGGCCGCGAGTGGATCAACCTGTCCGTCCTCGCAGCGCTGACCGTGTATTTCGGTTTCCTGACCACGCCGATCACCGACACCACCAAGGCTTCCGTCGAAGCCCTCATCCAGCAATACCAGGCTGCGCTCGAAGAGACCGTTGAGTCGACCGCGGCCGGTGAAGTCGAAGGCTCAACGCCATGACCGCCGAGACGCTGCTCGCCGATCTCTCCCTTGTGCTGCCCGAGCTCATGCTCGCGGTGGGCGCGATGGTGCTGCTCCTGCTCGGGGTCTACTGGAAATCAGAAGAGGGCGGCGCGCGCATCGTCATGCGCCTGACCATTCTTCTGCTTCTCGCCGCCGGCGCCGCCGCGATCTGGATCGCGCAGGGCGAGGGCGGCGCGGTGTTCAACGCCGCAATGGCGATTGATCCATTTGCGCTTTATGCGAAGACCGCCGTCTTTTTTGCAGCCGCCGTCGCCGTATTGCTCGCTTTCCGCTTCCTGCTGGCGGAGCGGCTCGCGAAATTCGAGTATCCGGTCCTGATCCTGCTCGCCGCGCTGGGCATGGCGGTGATGGTCAGCTCCAATGATTTGATCACGCTCTATCTGGGGCTCGAGCTGCAATCGCTCTCGCTTTACATTCTCGCGGCCTTCAACCGCGACTCTTTGCGGGCCTCTGAAGCGGGGCTGAAATACTTCCTGCTCGGTGCGCTGTCCTCCGGTCTGCTGCTTTACGGCGCATCGCTGGTCTACGGCTTCGCCGGCACGACCAGTTTTGACGGAATCGCTGTCGCTGCAGCCCAGGAAGGTCAGAATATCGGCCTTCTCTTCGGCCTCGTCTTCGTCGTATCCGGGATCGCGTTTAAGATTTCCGCTGCGCCCTTCCACATGTGGACGCCGGACGTCTATGAGGGCGCTCCGACGCCGGTCGCGGCCTTCTTTGCGACCGCGCCGAAGCTTGCGGCGATGGCGTTGCTGGCCCGCGTTCTGACCGAACCCTTCGGACCGATGGTCGAGGACTGGCGGCAGATCATCATCGTGCTCTCCATTCTTTCCATGGCGGTGGGCTCCTTCGGCGCGCTGATGCAGACCAATATCAAACGCCTGATGGGGTATTCCTCTATCGGCAATGTCGGCTACGCCCTGGTCGGCCTTTCCGCCGGCACGGCGCTCGGCGTTTGGTCGGTGCTGCTCTACTTCACCCTCTACATCATCGGCGTCGCCGGCGCCTTCGCGGTCATCCTGTCGATGCGCAAGGCGGAAGGCATGGTGGAGCGGATCGAGGATCTGGCCGGCCTGTCCAAGACCCGGCCCGCCATGGCCTGGGCGATGACGGCGCTGATGTTCTCCATCGGCGGCATGCCCTTCCTGGTCGGTTTCTTCGGCAAATTCTTCGTCTTTTACGCCGCAGTGGATGCGGGATTGATCTGGCTTGTGGTGGTTGCGGTGCTCTTCTCCACCGTGTCGATCGCCTACTATCTGCGGGTGGTGAAGGTGATCTGGTTTGACGAGCCGACTGACGAATTCCTGCCCACGCCTGCGGGGGTGGCCTTTGTGACACGGGCGGCGGGTCTGGCGACGGTTTTGTTGTTGCCCTTCATGATCGCGTTGATCTCGTTGGTGGTCAGCGCCGGCCGCGGTCTGGGCGGCTAGGCCCGGCGTGCGTATCGAGGTCTTCGACGCGCTGGACTCCACCAATGAGGAAGCAAAGCGCCGGGCTTTGAGCGGCGAGGCCGGGCCCGTATGGATCCTGGCGCGCACCCAAAGCGCGGGCCGGGGCCGGCGTGGCCGCAGCTGGACCAGCAAGACGGGCAATCTTTTCGCAACCGGCCTGTTCCGGCTCGACGCCGGTCCGGCGCGCGCCGCCCAGCTGTCCTTCGCCGCCGCATTAAGTGTCGCCGATGTGGCCGCCGGCGTCATCGATCCGGACCTCGTGCGCCTTAAATGGCCCAATGATGTCCTGGTCGCAGGACGCAAAGTCTGCGGAATCCTTCTGGAGTCCGGCTCCCATCCCGCCGGCGGGTTGTGGCTGGCCGTCGGGATCGGGATTAATCTTGCTCACCATCCCGAAGACGCCGAACGACCGGCCACTGATCTGTCGGTCCACGGCGCGGCCCTGAGCCCGGAGGCGGCTTGCGAGCACCTGGCGCGACGCTTTGATCATTGGCGCTCGCTGTGGGCGCGCGACGGCTTTGGACCGATCAGGGAAGCTTGGCTGGCGCGGGCCTGGGGGCTGGGCGAACGGTGCGTCGCGCGCCTTGATGGCGAGAGCGTTGAAGGCGTGTTCGCCGACCTGAACGAGGACGGGGCGCTGCGGCTTGATTTGAAGGATGGCGGACGGCGGCTAATCTCGGCTGGCGACGTTTTCTTTTCGACGACGTAACGACCCTTAATCCGTTGGAGCGAAACATGCTTCTCGCCATCGACTGCGGCAACACCAATACGCTCTTCGCCGTTCATGACGGTTCACGATGGCGCGCGCAATGGCGCACCTCGACGGATTCAACCCGGACCGCAGATGAATATGCCGTGTGGTTGAGCCAGCTCCTTCAGCTCCAGGACTTGGGGCTTGGCGACTTGAGCGGCTGCGTGATCAGCTCCGTGGTGCCTCAATCCCTGTTCAATCTTCGGAATCTCGCGCGCCGCTACATCAAAGCTGAGCCGATCGTCGTCGGCGACGCTTCGGTCAATCTGGGGGTTACGGTGAATCTGCCGCGGCCGCAGGAAGCGGGGGCGGACCGGCTGGTGAATGCGCTGGGCTGCCGGGTGCAGTATGACGGCGCGCTGCTGATCGTGGATTCGGGAACTGCGACCACCTTCGATGTCGTCAGCGCCGAAGGTGCGTTTGAGGGCGGCGTCATCGCGCCGGGGATCAATCTGTCCATGCAGGCGCTGCATCAGGCGGCGGCCCGCCTGCCGCGCATCGCCATTGAAAAGCCGCAGCGGGTCTTGGGCAAGGATACCGTCGGGGCCATGCAGTCGGGCGTGTTCTGGGGCTATATCGATCTGATCGACGGTCTTGTGGAGCGCTTAAAAGCCGAGTACGGCGGGCCCATGACAGTAATTGCAACCGGCGGGGTGACCTCGCTATTCGACGGCGCCACGCGCACCATCGACCATTATGATGCGGACGTGACCATTCGCGGCCTTTTGGAAGTCTGGCGTCTGAATGCGCCAAAGGCGGCGGGCGCATGAGCGGCGCCGAGGAGCCGATCTATTTTCTGCCGCTCGGCGGCTCTGACGAAATCGGCATGAATTTGAATCTCTACGGTTACGGACCGGAAGAGGACCGCAGCTGGATCATTGTCGATTGCGGCGTCACCTTCGGCGATCTGACGACGCCCGGCATCGACATCATCGCACCGGATCCGCGCTTCATCGAGGAACGGGCTCACCAGCTGCTGGGCATCGTGCTGACGCACGCGCATGAGGACCATATGGGCGCGGTCGCCCATCTTTGGCGGCGTCTGCGCTGCCCGATCTACGCCACGCCTTTCACCGCCTGGCTGATGCGCGATCGTCTGGCCGAACACGGCTTGCTGGGCGAGGCGGCCCTGCATGAGATCGGACTGCACGCCCGCTTTGATCTGGGACCCTTTGACCTGCAGCTGATCACGCTGACCCATTCCATTCCCGAACCCAATGGACTGATTATCCGGACCCCGGCCGGCGCCGTGCTTCACACCGGCGACTGGAAGATCGATCCCGAGCCGCTGATCGGCGGCGTCACCGACATCGCTGCGCTTGAGGCGGTGGGCGAAGAAGGCGTGCTCGCCATGGTGTGCGACAGCACCAATGTCTTCACCGACGGCGAGTCGGGATCCGAGGCCGGCGTGCGCGAGAATCTGACCCAGCTCGTCGGCGAGCAGACGGGCAAGGTCGCCATCGCCGCCTTCGCTTCGAATGTCGCGCGTCTGGACACCGCGATCCGAGCGGCGGAAGGCAATGGCCGCCGCGTCTGCCTCGTCGGTCGCTCCATGCACCGTATGACGCAGGCGGCGAAAGCCGTCGGCCTGCTGAAGGACGTTCAGCCCTTCGTCGAAGAGGACGAAGCCGGCCATTTTCCGAATGACGCCATCCTTTATCTTTGCACCGGGTCCCAGGGCGAACCGCGCGCGGCGCTGTCGCGCATCGCGGAAGGGACGCATCGCCATGTCACATTGGGTGAAGGCGATACGGTGATCTTTTCTTCGCGCATCATTCCCGGCAATGAACGCGGCATCTTCGACTTGATGAACAAGCTCGCCGCGCGCGGGGTGGAGTTGGTCACCGAGAAGGATCGGCATATCCATGTCTCCGGCCATCCGTGCCGCGATGAGCTGCGGCAGATGTATGGCTGGGCCAAGCCGAATGTCGCGATCCCGGTTCACGGCGAACGCCGTCACCTGCTTGAACATGCCGAATTCGCCAAATCGCTTCAGGTGCCCCATGCGCTCGCGCCGCATAACGGCGCGCTGGTGGCGATCAGTGCGAACGGGGCCTCCATCGTTGATGAAGCTCCGGCTGGACGGCTCCATGTCGACGGAAACTTCCTCGTGGCCTCGGACGCGGAATCGATAAAGGAGCGCCGCCGTCTGGCCGCAACCGGGCATATTTCCGTCGCCGCGATCCTGGAGGGCGGCGATCTGGTGGGTGGGATCGATGTGCGCGCCACGGGCGTCGCCTCGACCTACGACTATGATCTGGATGAATTCCTTGACGATTTGGCCCAGGCCGCCGAAGACGGCTTCAAACGTTTGGGCCGCAAGGATCGCGCTGATGAGGCGGTGGTCGAAGAAGCCATCCGCCGCGCCGTACGCCGGGAGGCGCACCGCATCTGGGGCAAGAAGCCGGTTGTGGAATCCATCGTGCTGAGCCGCTAAGGCCGAGGAGAGGCCCATGAAAATCGGACGACTAAACCATGTCGGCGTGGCGACGCCCGACGTCGAGGCGGCCGCAAAAGTCTACGCCGAGCTCTACGGCGCCGCCGATGCGACCCCGGCGAAAGACTTCCCGCATCTGGGCGTGAAAGTGATCTTCGTGTCCGTCCCCAATATGCAGATCGAGCTAATAGAGCCCCTTGGCGAGGACAGCCCGATCCACAGATTTCTCGAAAAGAACCCCAAAGGCGGTCAGCATCATATGTGCTTCGAGGTGCCCGACATCCTTGCGGCGCGCGACGCCATGATCGAGCGCGGGGCGACGGTTCTGGGAACCGGGGAGCCCTATATCGGCGCCCATGGCGTGCCGGTCATCTTCGTCCACCCGAAAAATACCGGCGGCGTGCTCATCGAGCTGATGCAGGATCCGGCGTTCTACGACGGAAGCGAGGGTCGCTGATGGCGGCATCGTTGAATCCCGTCTTTAAATGGGCGCCGTTCCTTCTGACGGGGCTGGTGGTGGTCCTGTGGGTCGCGCAGCTTTTCCTGCCTGACCAAGGCGTTGGATTTGTTACCGGGATTGTGGTTTTTCTTCTGATTTGGTGGATGGTGTTCTTCACCACCTTGCCGCTGGGCGTGCGCAGCCAGCAGGAGGAGGGCGACGTGGTTCCCGGATCCGAGCCGGGCGCGCCCCGCGACCCGCGTTTGAAATGGAAAATGGCGCTCACGACCACCATCTCGAGCGCCCTCTGGCTGGTCTATTTCGTGGCGTTTGAATTCGGATTCGTCAGCCTTGAGCTTTTCCCGGGCGCACCGCCCGCGGCGTAAAGGCTGAAACTTGGTCCGTTTGATGCGTCCGCTGCGCTTGCGCCGGCTCGCCAACCCCGTCTAACAATCAGGCCTGATCCAATTCGGCGCGCCTTGGCGCGATCGGGAGCCTCAATCACCATGCGCCTGTCCCGCTTTTTCCTGCCTGTCTTGAAGGAAACCCCCTCCGAGGCGCAAATCGTCTCGCACCGCTTGATGCTGCGCGGCGGCATGATCCGTCAGGAGGCGGCCGGCATTTACGCCTGGCTGCCGTTAGGATTTCGGGTGCTCAAGAAGATCGAACAAATCGTCCGCGAGGAGCAGGATCGGGCCGGCGCTGTCGAGATGTTGATGCCCACGCTTCAGCTGGCCGATCTCTGGCGGGAGAGCGGGCGCTATGACGGCTATGGCGAGGAGATGCTGCGCATCACCGACCGGCATGAGCGCGAGATGCTTTACGGGCCCACGAATGAGGAGATGATCACAGAGATCTTTCGTGCGAGCGCGCGCTCCTACAAAGACCTGCCGAAAATCCTCTATCATATTCAGTGGAAATTCCGTGATGAGCGCCGGCCGCGCTTCGGCGTGATGCGCGGGCGCGAGTTCTTGATGAAGGACGCCTATTCCTTCGATCTCGATGAAGCCTCGGCGCGGCGCGCCTATAACCGCATGTTCATAGCCTATCTCAACACCTTCGACCGGCTGGGCCTGAAGGCGGTGCCCATGCGCGCGGACACCGGCCCGATCGGCGGAGATTTGTCCCACGAATTCATCATCCTCGCCGACACCGGCGAGAGCGAAGTGTTCTGCGACGCCTCCCTGGTGGACATGGGCGCGCCCGGCCTGGACGTGGACTTCGAAGGCGATCTTCAGCCGCTGGTCGACGAGCGCACGGCGCTCTACGCCGCGACGGATGAAATGCATGACGCCGCCGAATTCCAGGCCAGGGTGCCGGCTGATCGCCGCCTGTCCGCCCGCGGCATCGAAGTCGGCCATATCTTCTACTTCGGAACCAAGTATTCCGACGC
Source organism: Oceanicaulis sp. BBD 1991-10 (assembly GCA_001657295.1). Lineage (GTDB taxonomy): Bacteria > Pseudomonadota > Alphaproteobacteria > Caulobacterales > Maricaulaceae > Oceanicaulis. Next base: position 6,873 of record LYSW01000065.1, read on the forward strand.
GATGAACGCCAAGGTCGCCCATCCGGACGGCCAGGAACGCCCGGTCCACATGGGCAGCTATGGCGTCGGCGTCTCGCGCCTCATGGGCGCCATTATTGAAGCGCATCACGACGAGAACGGCTGCATCTGGCCGGAAGCCGTGGCGCCCTTTGGAGTTGGGATCATCAATCTGAAGTCCGGCGACGCCGAAACGGACGCGGCCTGCAATCACGCCTACGCGCAGCTGGAGGCGACGGGCCGTGAGCCCCTGTTGGACGATCGATCAGAGCGCGGCGGCGCTAAATTCGCCACGATGGACCTGATCGGCTTGCCTTATCAGCTAATCGTCGGGCCGCGCGGCCTCAAGGAGGGCAAGGCGGAGGTGAAGGTGCGCCGGACCGGAGAACGCCACGAGCTCAGCCTGGAAGACGCCGTCTCGCGCCTGGCTGAAGGAGCCTTCTCGTGACCGACGGCGCGCGCGCGAGCGGCGCCGGGCCCTTTTCCAGCTTCGAGTTCATGCTCGCCTTTCGTTATTTGCGCGCGCGGCGCAAAGAGGGGGGCGTGACGCTTATTTCGGTGATCTCCTTTGTCGGGATCATGCTGGCGGTCACTGCGCTCATCGTCGTGATGAGCGTCATGAACGGCTTTCGCCATGAGTTGTTGACGCGATTGCTGGGCGTTCAGCCGCATATCTATGTGTATGATGCTCCGGGCGGGCAATCTGATCTGGGCGCGCTCGCCGATCAGATTCGCCAGCTCGACGGCGTGCGCCAGGCAGGGCCGGTGGCCATCGGGCAAGCGATGGTCTCCACGGACCGGGGCGCCGCCTTCGCCCAGGTCGGCGGCGTGCGCGGCGACGATTTGCGCCGGTTCGACATCATCACCGGCGCAAACGGCGTTCAGGAGGCCGGCGGCGGCGTCATTCAAGGTTCCGCCGATACGTTCGGGCAAGGACGTAACGGCGGTGATGAGATCATCATCGGCTCAGCCATGGCGGCGCAATTGCGGGTCGGGGCGGGGGATGACGTGACGCTCGTGTCGCCGCGCGGCGCCGCAACGGCCTTCGGCGTCTCGACCCGGACCAAGCGCTACCGGGTCGCAGCGGTGATTTCGGTCGGCGTGCAGGATTTCGACCTCATCCTGGCCTATCTGCCGATCGAGCAGGCCTCGATCTTCTTTAATCGGCCCGCAAGCGGCGACTTCATCGACGTGCGCCTCGACGATCCTGACGACCCCGACGCCGTGAAAGCCGCGATTGAGGCGATGGCGCCGCCGGGTGCGCTTGTAATCGACTGGCGGGGGCAGAACGCCTCCTTCTGGAATGCGCTCCAGGTCGAACGCATCGCCATGCGCCTCATCTTGATGGTCATCGTCGCCATTGCGGCCATGAACATCATTTCCGGTCTGGTGATGCTGGTGAAAAACAAGACACGCGACATCGCCATTCTCCGCACCATGGGGGCCAGCCAGGGCGCGGTGATGCGCATTTTCCTGATCTCCGGCGCCGCCGTCGGCGTGCTTGGGACTTTCGCCGGCATTGTGCTCGGGCTATTGATCGCGGCCTTCATCGGTCCGATCCAGGATTTCGTGAGCTGGATCAGCGGGGTGAACATTTTCGACCCCGAGGTCTATTCGCTTTACCGGCTTCCCGCGCGCGTGGATTGGGGCGAAGTCCTCTTCGTGTCCGCCTGGGGCTTTCTCATGGCGTTGGTCGCAACACTTCCGCCGAGCCTGCGGGCGGGGCGCATGGATCCCGTGGAGGCCCTGCGCAATGACTGAGCCGGCGCTGTCCCTGCGCGGTTTGACGCGCACCTATGAGACCGAAGGCGAACGCCTTGAAATCCTAACCGGCGTCGATCTCGATCTGATGCCGGGAGAGCTGGTGGGGCTTGTGGGACCGTCGGGTTCGGGCAAATCCTCCTTGCTGCACGCCGCCGCCTTGTTGGAGCGCCCGACCGACGGCACGGTCCTGGTTACGGGCCGTGACGGATTTGGACTGGGTGAGAGAGACCGTACGGCGCTAAGGCGCAACGAAATCGGTTTTGTCTATCAATTCCATCATTTGCTTGCAGAACTTAATGCGTTGGAGAATGTGACGCTTCCTGCGCGCGTTGCGGGAATGCCGGACAAGGCGGCCGAGACGGCCGCCGCGGAACGGCTGACCGCGCTGGGATTGGGCGAGCGCCTGCGCCACCGGCCCGGCCAACTCTCGGGCGGCGAGCAGCAACGAGTCGCGATCGCCCGCGCGCTGGTCAATCAGCCCAGCGTGCTTCTGGCCGATGAGCCCACCGGCAATCTGGATCCCGCCACGTCCGATCAGGTGTTTGATGCGCTGAAGGCCGCGTGCCGCGACACCGGCGCTGCGGCGCTGGTCGCCACGCACAATATTGACCTCGCAGGCCGGATGGATCGCGTCGTGACCCTCCGCGACGGTCATGTCGTGCCTTGGTCCGGGCAGGCGGAATAGCCTCAACTCCTTCAATTCCAACAGTGTTTCTGATCAGGCGCGGCGTTTGGCGAATCACCTGTTGACGCGCGGAACAAAAAGTGAAAATTTACAAGGGAACAAAACAGGAATATGCGCCGCGGCGCGAATACGGGAGACGACTATGCGTGACCTTGTACAGGATATGACCAGCGCCGCCGTGATTGTCGGATTCATCACCACCGCTCTGGTTCTGGGCGCAGCCTTCATCGGCTGACCCGCGGCGGGAACCCGCGCTAGGATGGGCGGCGAGGCGAGTCGCAGGGGCGGCCGCCCAGACCGGCGGAGCAAGAATGTCCGATCACACGCCCTTTGTTCATTTGCGAGTGCGCTCACCTTATTCCCTGCTTGAAGGCGCCATTCGCATCAAGGAGACGGCCGCGCTCTGCAAGGCGCTCGCAATGCCGGCCGCGGGCTTGACGGACACCAATAATCTGTTCGGCGCGCTCGAGTTTTCCGAGGAGCTGTCCGGGGCGGGCGTCCAGCCCATCATCGGCTGCACGCTCGCGGTCCGCAGCGAAGCGCCGCGGCCCGGAGAGAGG
>LYSW01000066.1 GCA_001657295.1 Oceanicaulis sp. BBD 1991-10
CGCCTTTTCCAAGCTGGGCAAGAAGGTGCTGCAGATCGGATGCGATCCCAAGCACGATTCCACCTTCACCCTGACCAAGCGCCTGGCGCCCACGGTGATCGACGTCTTGGAAAGCGTCGATTTCCATACCGAGGAGCTGCGGCCGGAAGACTATATGTTCGAGGGCTATAACGGCGTGATGTGCGTGGAGGCCGGCGGCCCGCCCGCCGGGACCGGCTGCGGCGGCTATGTCGTCGGTCAGACGGTGAAGCTCCTTAAAGAGCATCATCTCCTGGAAGACGCCGACGTGGTCATCTTCGACGTGCTCGGCGACGTGGTGTGCGGCGGCTTCGCCTCGCCGCTTCAGCACGCCCATCGCGGCCTGATCGTCGCAGCCAATGATTTCGACTCCATTTTCGCGATGAACCGGATCGCTTCGGCCATCCAGGCGAAATCGAAGAATTACGAAGTGCGGATCGGCGGCGTCATCGCGAACCGCTCCAAGGCGACCGATGAGATCGACCGTTTCGCCGAACAGACGGGTCTGCAACGCCTGGCGCACTTCCCCGATCTCGACGCCATCCGCCTGTCCCGGCTGAAGAAAAAGACGCTGTTTGAGATGGGCGACGATCCGGAACTGGCGGCGGTCCAGGACGAGTATCTGCGCCTGGCCCAGTCGCTGCTGGACGGGGTGGAGCCGTGCAAGGCCACGCCCATGAAGGACCGCGAAATCTTCGACTTCCTGGGGTTCGAATAATGGCGAATGTGACCTATCAGGAGCGGCGCGACGCCCTTGAGACCTATTTCGACCGCACCGCGGTCGAGGCCTGGGCGAAGCTGACCTCTGAAGCGCCGGTCAGCGGCGTCCGCGCCACGGTGCGCGCCGGGCGCGATAAGATACGCGACATCTTCCTGGACTGGTCGCCGGATCAGATGGCCGGCGAGCGCGTGCTCGACGCCGGCTGCGGCGCGGGCCAGCTGGCCTTCGCGCTGGCCGCGCGCGGTGCGGTCGTGGAGGCGGTCGATCTGTCGCCGACCCTGTTGGAGCTGGCGTCGGAACGTGCGCCGCGCGATCTTTCGGGCGAGGTGAATTTCCGCGCCGGCGACATGCTTGATCCCTCAGGCGGCCCGGTGGACCGGGTCGTGGCGATGGACTCGCTGATCCATTACGGCCTCGATGAAATGGTCCAGATGCTGACCGGGCTCGCCCGCCGGGCGGACCAATCGATCATCTTCACCTTCGCTCCGCGCACCCCGGCGCTGACCGTGATGCACGCGGCCGGCAAGCTGTTTCCCAAGTCCGACCGGTCGCCGGCGATCATTCCGGTGAGCGAGCGCGCCCTGCGCAAGCGGATCGCAGAGAGCGCGGCGCTGGCGGACTGGCGCGTCGCGCGCACCGAGCGGGTGGACAGCTTCTTCTACATTTCTCAAGCGATGGAGCTGGTGCGGGCATGAATGACAGGGCCGCAGAAAACGCCCGTCGCTGGGGCCGGCTGGTGAAAGCCATGCTGCCCTTCGCCGACGCGGCGACCCGGGAGCTCCCGCTCCCGCGGCTTCTGCGCCTGTCGCTTTTCCAGATTTCCGTGGGCATGGCCGCGGTGCTGCTCACCGGCACGCTGAACCGCGTGATGATCACCGAGCTCGGCGTGCCCGCCTGGCTGGTGGCGCTCATGGTGGCCTTGCCGCTGGTCTTCGCCCCGCTGCGCGCCCTGATCGGGTTTAAGTCCGACAATCATGTGTCCATCCTGGGATGGCGGCGCGTGCCATATATCTGGTTCGGGACGCTCCTGCAGTTCGGCGGGCTCTCCTTCATGCCCTTCGCGCTGATCCTGCTGTCCGGCGCCGGCAATGCGCCGGAATGGTTCGCCGTCGGGGTCAGCGGGCTCGCCTTCCTGCTGGTGGGCGCCGGCCTTCACACCACCCAGACCGCAGGATTGGCGCTGGCCACAGACCTCGCCAATGAAGACACCCGCCCGCGCGTGGTGGCCTTGCTTTACGTGATGTTGCTGGTCGGCATGCTGATCAGCGCAGTGGTCGTCGGGCTCCTGCTGATCGACTTTTCTCACGAGCGCCTGGTGCGCGTGATCCAGAGCGCCGCCGTCGTCACCCTGGTGCTCAACATGGTCGCCTTGTGGCGTCAGGAGGCGCGCCAGCCCGAGCTGACCCGGCCTGACCGCGAGCGTCCGGTCTTTTCCGAAGCCTGGGCGGCCTTCGTCGCCGGCGGGCGCACCGCGCGCCTGCTCATCGCGGTGGGGCTGGGGGCGGCGGCCTTCGCCATGCAGGACGTGCTGCTGGAGCCCTATGGCGGCGAAGTGCTGGGCCTGTCGGTCGGCGGCACGACCTTGCTGACCGCGCTCTGGGCCGCGGGCACGCTGATCGGCTTCGCGTGGGCCGGCCGGGCCTTGAGCAAAGCCAGCGATCCCCATCGGCTGGCCGCCTACGGCATGGTCATCGGCGTGTTCGCCTTCGCCTTGGTGGTGCTTTCCGATCCTCTCGGCTCGCCTTTCCTGTTCCGGATGGGCGCGGCGCTGATCGGGCTGGGCGGCGGCCTGTTCGCCGTGGGCACGCTCACGGCCGCGATGGAGTTGGGCGAGGGCGGTCATGCCGGCCTCGCGCTGGGCGTGTGGGGCGCCGTTCAGGCGACAGCGGCCGGCGTGGCGGTCGCAGCGGGCGGCGCCGTGCGTGACATTGTCGCCGCCATGGCCGAGGCCGGCGTGCTCGGCCCTGCTCTGCAGGGTCCGGCGGTCGGCTACTCGGCAGTTTACCATATTGAAATTGCGTTACTTTTCGCCGCATTGGCGGCGATTGGCCCGCTTGCTCGCCATTCCGGCGATCGACCGGAACGCACGCCGGGCAAGTTCGGCATCGCCGAATTCCCGGGCTAGAGGCTGAAAGGGAGGCCTTAAAATGGAAGGTATACCGATTGTCGGCTCGCTGGACTTTGCGACCCTGTTATTCATGGCCTTTGTGGCCTTCTTCATCGGTCTGGTTTTCTACCTGCAGAAAGAAAGCCGGCGGGAAGGCTTCCCGATGGAAACCGATGAGACCGGCCGGTTGGAGAACTCGACCGGACCTTCGACCCCGAAGCCGAAGCCTTACCACCTGCAGGACGGCCGCACCGTCTACAAGCCGGACGGCGTCCGCGATCCCGACTATAGCGACAAGATGGAACGCCTCGCCCCCTGGGCGGGCGCGCCCTCCAAGCCGGTCGGCGATCCGATGACGGCCCAGGTCGGACCCGGCTCCTTCGCCGTGCGCGAAGACGAGCCTGACCGGGACCATAACGGAAATCCGAAAATCGTCCCTATGCGGACATTGCCGGATTTCTCGGTCGCCAAGCAGGATCTTGATCCGCGCGGCGTTGATGTCGTCGGCGCCGACGGCGACGTCGCCGGCACGATCAGCGACATCTGGGTCGACCAGGCCGAGGCGCTGGTTCGCTATTACGAGGTCGAGCTGGCCGACGGCGGCCGCAAGGTGCTGCTGCCCTTCGCTTTCGCCAACGTCAACAAGGGCAAGAAGCGCGTCGAAGTGGACTCCATCATGGCCAGCCACTTCGCCGATGTGCCGGCCCACGCGTCCGGCTCCCAGGTCACCCGGCTGGAGGAGGACAAGATCAGCGGCTACTACGCCGGCGGCACTCTGTATGCGGATAAAAAGCGGCTGGAGCCTTGGATCTGATGTGTGATCCAGACAAGATCAAGCCGGAACCCATTCCTGGCCTGCCGGAGGAGTTGCCCAAGGGCGAAGACATCCTCTGGCGGGGCGGCCCGGATTGGAAATCGCTGGCGCTCCATGTGTTTCACGTTCGGGCCGTGAGCGTTTATTTCGCCATCCTGCTGGCCTGGCAGGTGACCACGGGCGTTTATGACGGGGCGGCCTTCAATGTCGCGCTGGCGAACAGCCTGCACCTCATCCCGATGGCGGCGGCCGCGATCGGCCTCCTATGCTTGCTGGCCTGGCTGATCGCCCGGGCGACGATCTACACGATCACCACCGATCGCGTGGTGATCCGCTCCGGCGTCGCGCTGCCCAAGGCGATCAACATCCCCTTCTCGCGGATCGGATCGGCGGGCGTGCATTTGCGCAAGTCCGGCACCGGCGACATCCCGCTTGAAATCACGGGACCGGACCGGGCGGCGTATCTGCCGCTCTGGCCGAGCGCGCGGCCCTGGAAGCTGGCCAACGCCGAGCCGATGCTGCGCGGCGTGCCGGAGGCGGCGGCCTGCGCGGACATTCTGGCCAAGGCGCTCGCCGCCCGGGCCGGTCAGGCCGCCAAGCGGATCGAGATCGCTGAACCTGAAACCGTCCGAGACGACGCGATGCCGGGCCGGGCGGCCGCGGCGAGCAGCTGATCGACAAGGAGAGACGGACGTGACCGCACAGACCACCGAAACCCCGGGAGCCATCATCCACCGCCGCGCGCTGGTTGCGTGCTGCGTGCTGGCGGTTCTGACCGTGATCGTCACAGCCGTCGTCGTGTGGACGGACAGCGGCACGAATTACGCGCCCGAGGCCAGCCCGGCTGAGCTGGTTGAACTGCGCTTTGAGGATGAGGCTGAAGGCGTGGTGGCGGTCTTCAACGCGGACACCGGCGTGCGCCTGATCGAATACGGCCTGGATGAAGGCGTTTTCGTGCGCTCGGTCATGCGCGGCGTGGCGCGCCAGCGCCGCCTGCGCGGATTGGGTCCGGAGGCGCCGGTGGAGCTGTCACGCCAGGCGGACGGACAGATTTGGCTGAATGATCCGGCCAGCGGCGTTCAGATCTATCTGGGCGCTTTCGGACCGGACAATGTCGGGGCGTTTGAGGAGATTCTGGAGCGTGAGGCCCAGACCTTGAGCGCCCAATTGGGAGGGACTGAATCATGAGCCACGACCTGAAAAGGTTCGATGTGGCCTGCACCATCGAGGTGGAGCACACCAACGAGCATCTCCACGCCCATGTGGCGCTGGACGGCGATGTTCCGCTCTATCCCGGCGATCGCGTGCGGGTGCACGGCGATGCGATCCAGGTCGGCTTCGGGGAGACCACCTCGATCCGCCGGATCGCCACCGTGATGCGCGCCGGCTGGCTGGCGCGCCAATGGACGCGCTTTCTGGCGAGCCTTGAGATCACGGAACTCTACGAAGTCAGCTTTTCGGCTGGGAGGAAGCTATGAATATCGCTGTTTCGGAAAACTCTGTCGCCCGCGCCCGGCCGGAGCCGAACGACACCACCAAGATGGCCCAGGAGACCACCATCCTGAGCCCGCGTTTTTACACCACCGATTTCGCCGAGATCGACGCCCTGGACGTCGAGCCGGTGCGCGCGGAGTGGGACAAGCTCTTGGGCGAAATGGAAGCGGATCCCAATCGCGGCCATTTCAGGCGCACCGAGGCGTTCGAGAACGCGCTGATGACCCTGCCGGAAGCGCTGCGCAAGGAGTTCGTCGACTTCCTGGTCAGTTCATTGACCGCGGAGTTCTCCGGTTGCGTGCTCTATGGCGAGATCGTCAAGAACATCAAAAACCCGGACGTGAAGAAGCTGTTCAAATTCATGGCGCGCGACGAATCCCGCCATGCCGGCTTCATCAACACCTGCCTTAAGGATTACGGCATCGGGGTGGATTTGGGCTTTCTGACGAAGACGAAGAAATACACCTATTTCAAGCCGAAATTCATCTTCTATGCGACCTATCTCTCCGAGAAGATCGGCTATGCCCGATACATCTCGATCTACCGCCATCTCGAGCGCAATCCGGACAATAAATTCCACCCGATTTTCAACTGGTTTGAAGAGTGGTGTAACGACGAATTCCGGCACGGCGAAGCCTTCGCGCTGATCATGCGGGCCAACCCGCATCTGCTGAAGGGCGTGAACAAGCTGTGGATCAAATTCTTCCTGCTGGCGGTCTTCTCCACCATGTATGTGCGCGACCATGCGCGGCCGGCCTTCCATGAAGCCCTGGGCGTGGATCCGACCGAGTATGATTATCAGGTCTTCCGCATCACCTCCGAGATCTCCAAACAGGTCTTCCCGCTGACCCTGGATATCGACAATCCAAAGTTCAGATCGGGACTGGAAAGCCTGCGCAAGGTCATGGACCGCATGTGGGCGGCGCGCGAGCAGGGCGGCGTCATGGGCGCCGTCAAGCGCGGGGTGTGCGGCGTGCAGGCCGCGGCGATCTTCGCCCGGATGTATTTCCTGCCCACCCAGGCCAATGAGACGCCCGCCGACGTGCGCCTGGCGCCGGTCTGGTAGACGCGGATGTCGCTGGCTCTGCCCATCCTCGCCACGTTGGCGCTCTGGTGGATCTCCACCGGAGCGGTGCTGGTGCTGGGCGAGCGCAGCGACGCGACGCGTAATACGGCGATGGTGATCGCCAGCCTGGCCGCGTTCGCCGGGCTCGCGGCGATCTGGGGCGTGCGCGATATCACCGCGCCCTGGGCGGCCTATGCGGGCGCGCTCTCGGCGCTGGCGATCTGGGCCTGGCACGAAATGAGCTTCCTGTTCGGACTGATCACCGGCCCCAATCGGGCGCCGTGTCCGCCAGGGCTGAGGGGCTGGGCGCGCTTTCGCGCTGCGGCCGCGACCCTTATCCATCACGAAATTGCGCTGGCCGCCACGGTGGCGGCGCTGGGCGTGATGAGTTTCGGCGCGGACAACGCCGTGGGCTTTCAGCTCTTCGGCCTGCTCTTCCTTTTGCGGCTGAGCTCGAAACTGAACCTGTTCTTCGGCGCGCCGCATTTCGCCGACGGCTTCCTGCCCACGCGGCTGAGCTATCTGCACAGCTATTACAGCAGCAAGCCGGCCGGGCTGTTCTTCATGCTTTCCGCCGGTGCGATCGCCGCACTGTCCGGAGCGCTCCTCTGGGGCGCCGTTTCCGCCGTGACGCCGTTTGAGGCCGCAGCTCTCGCCCTATTGGGCGCGCTTGCGGCCCTTGGCGCGCTTGAACATGCATTCCTGGCCTTGCCGGTGCCGGATTCGGCGCTGTGGCGATGGCTCCTGCCGGCGCGCGATCCGCGCCGCGCACAAGATACTTAAGAAGGGAGGCGTCGATGAATTTCGAGGCGTTTTTCGAAGACAAGCTGTCCGCGCTCAAATCGGAGGGCAATTACCGCGTCTTCGCCGACATCGAGCGCCGCAAGGGCCAGTTCCCGGCCGCCACCCGGCATCTCGACGGCGAGCAAAGCGACGTGACCGTCTGGTGCTCCAACGATTATCTGGGCATGGGCCAGCACCCCGTGGTGCTTGAGGCCATGCATGAGGCGCTCGATCGCTGCGGCGCCGGGGCGGGGGGCACGAGGAATATCTCCGGCACCAATCACTATCACGTCCTGCTGGAGCAGGAGCTCGCCGATCTGCACGGCAAGGAGAGCGCGCTGCTCTTCACCTCCGGCTATGTGTCCAACTGGGCCGCTCTGGGCACGCTCGCGGCGCGCATTCCCGGCTGCATCGTTTTATCCGATGCGCTCAATCATGCCTCGATGATTGAAGGCATTCGCCACTCGCGCGCGGAAAAACACATCTTCGCTCACAATGATCCGGAAGACCTGGACCGTCGGCTGTCCGAGATGGATCCGGACGCGCCCAAGCTGGTCGCGTTTGAGTCGGTCTACTCCATGGACGGGGACATCGCCCCGATCGCGGAGATTTGCGACGTCGCCGACAAGCATGGCGCGATGACCTATCTGGACGAGGTGCATGGCGTCGGGCTTTATGGCCCGCGCGGCGGCGGCATCGCCGAGCGCGAAGGCCTGATGGACCGGCTGACGGTGATCGAGGGCACGCTGGGCAAGGCGTTCGGCGTGTTGGGCGGCTATATCGCGGCGTCCACGGCGCTGTGCGACTTCATCCGCTCCTTCTCCTCCGGCTTCATTTTCACCACCGCCTTGCCGCCGGCCGTGGCGGCCGGGGCGCGGGCGGCGGTTCGCCATTTGAAGGCGTCCGAGATCGAGCGGGCGCGCCAGCAGCGCAATGTGCGCCGCGTGCGCGCGGAGCTGGCCAGGCTCGGCATCCCGACCCTGGAGAATCCCAGCCATATCGTGCCGGTGATGGTCGGCGATCCGGTCAAATGCAAGCGGATCAGCGATTGGCTGATGGTCAATCACGGCATATATGTTCAGCCCATCAACTATCCCACCGTGCCCAAGGGAACCGAAAGGCTGCGTTTAACGCCGTCCCCCGTGCACAGTGATGATGATATTGACCGCCTGGTCGTGGCTTTGTCGGATATCTGGTCGCAATGCGCCCTTCACCGCGAATTCAACGTGGCCTAGACGCCGCGAGCGAGACCCGCACCATCCCCGCCATCGGGCCGGACGGTCAGCGCTTTCCCATCGAGAAGATGGAGGCGCACCGCCGCGGGCTTTTGCACGACGCGATTTCGGTCTTCATCTTTGATGGAGACGAACTGCTGCTTCAGCGCCGGGCGGCGGGCAAATATCATTGCGGCGGCCAGTGGGCGAACGCCTGCTGCACCCATCCCGACTGGGGCGAGGACGCCGCCGCCAGCGCCCGCCGGCGTTTGAGCGAAGAGCTCGGCGTCGACATCGCCCTCACCGAGGTCGGAACGACCACATACCGCGCCGATGTCGGCGGCGGGCTGATCGAGCATGAGCGCGTGCGGGTGTTTCGCGGCGACGCCGATCGGACGACGCTTGAGTTCGATCTCAATCCCGACGAGGTCGCGGCCGTGCGCTGGGTCGGGCTGGAGGCTCTCCGCAAGGAGGCGCTGGTGGCGCCGGAGACGCTGACGCCCTGGCTGCGCATTTATCTTAAGCGCTGGGACCAGCTCGGCCTGGGCGCCGAGGCTCCTAACTCATGACCAATAACGGACGGTCGCAGCGAGGTGCGCGGCCGAAAGGAACACGTCAGCCCTTCGATCATAGCGCGTTCCGATGCGGCGAAAGTCGTTAAGCCGTCCAGACATGCACTCGGCAGCATTCCGGTCTCGATAGAGAGCGGGCGAAAAGCCCGGTTTGTACCGGCGGTTGGACTTTGGCGGGATGTTGGGCGCGGCGCCGATCGCTTCAATCTGTGAGCTGACTGTGTTGCTGTCGATGAGGGCTTGGCTTGGCGCTCCTCCCGCCTCGGCGAGAGCTATGAAAACGCCCTTCCCTATCCCGTTCTCCGCCCACTGAACGACGCGGTTGTAAAGCGTCTTTCGAGGTCCGGAGTCTGAGGCCGCGTCGACCCAACGG
>LYSW01000067.1 GCA_001657295.1 Oceanicaulis sp. BBD 1991-10
GTGCCCGCCACCACGCTGGAGCGCGCCCATGCGCGGGGCTTGTCGACGGGCCTGGTCACCACGACCCGGCTGACCCACGCCACGCCGGCCACCGCCTATGCCCATTTGCCGAACCGCAGCTGGGAGAGCGACGCCGCGCTGCCGGCGGACGCCGTGGCGGCCGGCTGCGTCGATCTTGCCGCGCAATTGCTGGAGACCTGGACTGCGGAGGGCGGACCGGTGGACATCGCGCTGGGCGGTGGACGAGCCGCCTTCATTCCCTCGGCGACCGGCGGCCAACGCGAGGACGGTCGCGACCTGGCCTCCGAATGGGCCGCTCAGGGTGGTGTTTATGTCGAAGACGCGGCCGGCTTCCGGGCGTTGTCGCCTGGGGATGACGCCCCGGTGCTTGGCCTGTTCGCCAGCTCCCATCTGGATTACACGATCGACCGGGACCCGGCTGAGCAGCCCTCGCTCGCCGAGATGACCGAATTCGCCATCGAGCGCCTGTCTCGTAATGAAGAGGGCTTTTACTTGATGGTCGAGGCCGGCCGCGTGGACCACGCCCACCACTGGACGAACGCCCACCGCGCATTGACGGACGCGCTGGCCTTCGCCGAAGCGGTCGCGCGCGCCGATGAAATGACCGATCCGGAAGACACGCTGATCATCGTGACCGCCGACCACGGCCACGTCTTCAACATCGCCGGCTATCCCCGGCGCGGCAACCCGATCCTTGGACTTGTCCACCCCCCCGCCCCGGATCTGTCGGACGCTCCCACCCCGCCCACGCCGGCGCAGGATGGACGGCCCTATACGACGCTGGGCTATTACACCGGCCCGGTGCAGCGCGGCGACGACAGCCTGACCCAGGAACAGGTGCTGGACCGCGACTACCGCCAGCAATCCGCCGTGCCCATGGGCTCAGAGACCCATTCCGGTGAAGACATCGCCGCCTATGCCCGCGGGCCTTGGGCGCATTTGGTGGACGGCGTGATGGAGCAGCACACCCTCAATCGCATCATCACCTTCGCTTATGGGTGGGATGCGCAAGACAAGGACTAGGTCCAGGCTTGATCATGGCGAGGATTATCCGGGGCCTCCGTGGCGGCCGGCCGGGAACTTCACGGCGCGCGATGGCCATGCCTCATGAAAGCGCTCCCTTAACCAGCCGAGGCGCGGACGCATGAAATCGTCACGCCGCCGCGCTAGTGTGCGGGCGTCATGACACAGACACTGCCACGCTGGGACGACGCGCCGGCGTGGCGGCGGATATTCGCCGCCCTGCCCGAGCCGATGCGCCCGCCTGAGCCCTTGAGCGTTCAGGAGGAATGGCGCAGCCATGCCGGTTTCGACATTCATATCGATCGATGGACCGCGCCCGGCGCCCGGGCGCGCATCCTGATGCTTCATGGAGGAGGCGGTCACGGCCGTCTGCTGGGTCCGCTCGCCTGGCGTCTTGCGCTGCATGGGTTTGAGGTGATCTGCCCGGATCTGCCGGGCTATGGCCTGACCCAATGCGCCTCCAAACATGCCGTGCGCTATGGCGACTGGCGCGCGGTCGCCGCGGACATCATCAAGGCCGAGCGCGCCCGGGGCGGCGCCCTGTTCGTCTATGGTCTGTCCATGGGCGGCATGCTCGCATTTGACGCCGTCGCAGAGACCCGGGCGGCGGACGGTCTGATTGCGACCTGTTTTCTCGATCCGCCCCTGAGGGCGGTGCGCCGTTCGGTCGTGCGCTGGCCCTTCATGGCCAGCCTGATTGATCCGATCTTCGCGATCACGCCGGCCTTTCTGAACGGCTTGCCGGTCCCCATGGCGCTGGCGGGCGATATGACGTCCATCGCCAACGACCGCTCCGTCGTGCGCGCCATCATCGATGACAAACGCGCCGGCGGAAACTGGATGCCCACCGGCTTTTTGCGCACCTGGCTTCAATCCCGGCCCCATGTCGCGCCTGAGCGCTTCGACGTGTGCCCCGTGTTGATGGCGCACCCGGCTGACGACCGCTGGACCGATGTCGCGGTCAGCGATGGATTTTACGACCGCATCACCACAGAGAAACGACGCGTATTGCTCGAAAACGCCGGCCACTTCCCGATTGAAGCGCCCGGGCGGGACCAGCTTGACCATGCGATCACGGCGTTCGCGAATGCGGTGATTGAGAAAAGGCCGATCCCGGCGGATTTGCTGAGATAAGCAGGCGTGAGGGGCAAAGGCCGCCCGGTCGCGGCGCTTCACTCCTCGGCTTCACCGCCGTCACAGCGTAGCGCGCCCAACCGTGCCCAGCTCCTTTGCCGCAAAGTCGATGAAAGCCCGCAGCTTCAACATGACCTGCGCGCGCGACGGGAAATAGATGTGAAAGCCTGGAATTTCAGGAAGATAAGGCTCCAGAACCCGAACCAGGCGGCCGGCCGCCACATCGGCGCGCACGATCGGCTCGATCTCGTAGGCGAGGCCGAGCCCCGCGCGCGCAGCATCCAGTTTTGCAGCTGAATCGTTGAAGATGAGCCCGCCATTGACCGGCAGGCGCAGCTCGCGCCCGGCATCGATGAAGCGCCAGTGGTAAAGCGTGCGCCGTGTCGGCCTGCGGAATTCCAGGCAGGCATGATCGGCAAGATCCGATGGCCGCTCGGGCGCGCCATGGCGCTTCAGATAGTCCGGAGAGGCGACGACCGCCATCTGGGACGGCGCGGTCAGGGCGCGGGAGACCATGTCCTCCTGGACCAACTGTCCTAATCGAACGCCGGCGTCGAAGCCGTCCGCAGCGATATCAGCGATCCCGTCGTCGAGGAAGACCTCCACGTCCACCTGAGGATAGGTCTGACGAAAGGAAGCGAGGATGGGCGCGAACACCACGGGCCACGCAATCCGAGGCGCGTTAATCCGCAGCAGGCCGCTCGGAGCCTCCCCAAATTGCCGCACGCCGTCGAGGGCGTCGCCGATTTCAGCCACCGCCGGCCGGCATCGCGCCGCGAATTGTGCGCCGGCCTCGGTCAGTCCAAGGCTCCGTGTCGTCCGGGTCAGCAGCGGCACCTCAAGCCTTGATTCAAGCGCCTTGACCGCCTGGCTCACCGCCGATGGCGTAACGCCGAGCTGGTCAGCTGCGGCCCGAAAACTCCCAGCTTCGACCACCGCCAGGAAAGGCAGAATTCCTTCAAACTCGCTTCGTCTCATTGTTAAGTTCAGCTAATGACCTGATGCAGAATAATCTATCTAATGCAATAATCATCGGAATGCCATGGTCATCCCATCGTCAACGGCGAAAGCCATAGAGACAGGGATAAACCCATGCCCCAATCCGCATCACTTAATCGACGCAAGCTCTTAACAGGTGTCGCAGCCGCGGGAGCCGCCGGCGTCGGCGCCATTGGCGGCGCCGCCCGCGCCGACCACGCTGCCCCAGGCCGGCTGGCCGGCAAGACCGCCCTGGTGACCGGAGCCGCTCGCGGGATCGGCCTCGCCATCGCCAAGGCTTATGCAGCGGAGGGAGCGGCCGTCGTCATGCTCGACCTCGCCGACCCCGGCGCGGTGCCGCCCGTCGAGGGCTTCCGGATCGCGAATGCGGAGGAATTCGATGCCGGCTATCAGCAGGTGCTCCAGATCTCGCCGAATGTGATCAAGATCACTGCGGATGTGCGCGACGTCCGGCAGATGGAAGCGGCCGCGGCCGAGGCGGTCAGGCGCTTTGGCGGACTGGACATCGCGGTCGCTAATGCCGGCTATGTGCGCTGGCACAGCTTTGCGGAGGGAACCGAGCTGGATTGGAAGAGCGTGTATGACGTCAATGTCCACGGCGTCTTCAACACCTTCAAGGCGGCGATCCCGGCGCTTCGCCGGCGCGGCGGCGGTCGGCTCATCTCCCTAAGCTCGATCGGCGGCCGCCAAGGCGTGCCGGGCAATGGCGCCTATAATTCATCGAAATGGGCGGTGATCGGGTTGACCAAGCAAGCCGCAATCGAGCTTGGCCCGGATTCCATCACCGCCAACGCCATCGCGCCAGGCCCAGTCGACACGCCCATGTATCGCTCTGTGGCGCAAAGGCGCTCCATGGGCGTCGACACGATCGAGCAGCAGGACGCGATACTCGGCCCCATGCTGCCGCTAGGATACAGCCCCGTCATGGCGCCCAGCGATATTGCCGACGCGGCGCTCTTTCTCGCAGGCCCCGGCGGCGGCGCCATCTCGGGCACGGTCATCGATTCAGCGTTCGGATACAACGCCTTCTACACGGCCTGAGGCGCCGAGGGCGGCGTAGCGCCGGACCGGCGGCGCGCCGCCCGCAAAGGCGCTAAAGCACCTCGAACAAGCCCGCCGCGCCCATGCCACCGCCGATGCACATGGTGCTCACGACATATTTCACGCCGCGGCGTTTGCCCTCGATCAGGGCGTGGCCGACCATGCGCGCGCCGCTCATGCCATAGGGATGGCCGATGGAGATGGCGCCGCCGTTGACGTTGAGATTCTCGTTGGGAATGCCGAGATGATCACGGCAATAAAGCACCTGGACCGCGAAGGCTTCGTTGAGCTCCCACAGGCCGATATCGTCCATGGTCAGACCGTTGGCCTTCAACAATTTAGGCACGGCGTGGATCGGCCCGATGCCCATTTCATCAGGATCCAGTCCCGCCACGGCGATGCCGCGATAGGCGCCCAAAGGCTCCAGCCCGCGCTTTTCCGCTTCTTTGGCCTCCATCAGCACCGAGGCCGAGGCCCCGTCCGACAATTGGGAGGCGTTGCCGGCGGTGATGAATTTGCCTTCCTTGATCTTCTGCCCGTTGGCGAAGACCGGATTGAGGCCCTGAAGGTTTTCGATCGTGGTGGAGGGGCGATTGCCCTCATCCTTGTCCAGCGTCACCTCATGGGAAGAAATCTCGCCGGTCGCCTTGTCCTTGACCAGCTGGACGCTGGGCATGGGCACGATTTCATCGTCGAACTTGCCGGCGGCCTGGGCCGCGGCGGTGCGCTGCTGGGATTGCAGGGCGTATTCGTCCTGGGCTTCGCGGCTGACGCCGTAGCGGTCCGCGACCACTTCGGCGGTCTCCAGCATGGACATGTAAAGGTCCGGGCGGTGCTCGTTGATCCAGGGATCGAACGCCTTGTGGATATTCATATGCTCATTCTGGACGAGCGAGATGGATTCCAGGCCGCCGCCGACCGTGACGGTCATCCCATCGGAGATGATCTGCTTGGCGGCGATGGAGATCGCCATCATGCCCGAAGCGCACTGGCGATCGACGCTCATGCCCGACACCGAGGTCGGCAGGCCGGCGCGAATGGCGCACTGGCGCGCCGGATTCTGGAAGGTCGAGCCCTGCTGCATGGCGGCGCCCATGATCACGTCGTCGATTTCGGCCGGATCGACCTTGGAGCGCTCGACGGCGTGTTGAATCGCGTGACCGCCAAGGGCCTGGGCCTGGGTGTCGTTAAAGGCGCCGCGATAGGCTTTGCCGATCGGCGTGCGGGCGGTGGAGACGATGAGCGCTTCGCGCATGGGTCAGTCCTCGTGAAGGGAAAGGGGCGTCAGGGCGCGGCGGCGGGCCGCAGGAAGGTCGTCCCGTAATCGGTAGCGAACCCGGGCGTCGCTGTCTAACGCCGTGTTCCAGTCGTCCAGCCCCTCGGCCCGGCGCCGGCGGAGCGGTGTCATGAGACCTGACGGCTAGCCGAGCGGCAAATCAAAATGGGCGGCGGCGTATTTCAGGAATTTGAAGGTCTGGCTGGAGCCTTCCTGGAAGTCTTCCTGTCCGTCCTCAGAAGTGATTTTGTCCAGATTGGCCAGGACATGCTCCGCCGTCTGCTGCTCGGGCGGCAGGTAGACGCCGGGCGTTTCATAGATGCGCGTGGCCGCATAGCCGCCTGCGCCGGCGCACAAAATCGTGCGGTCGGGCGCGTCGTCCGACGCCAAGACCACCAGCCCCGCCGTCACGCTTTCCGGCGTCATCAGCTTCAGGGCCGGCTCGGGCACCAGGCCTTCGGTCATCCGGGTATGAGCCGTCGGCGACAAGGTGTTGACCTTGATATTGTATTTGCGCCCTTCCAGGTGCAGCACATTCATCAGGCCGACCACGCCCATCTTGGCGGCGCCGTAATTGGCCTGACCGAAATTGCCGTAGATTCCCGACGAGGAAGAGGTCATCACCACGCGGCCATATTGCGCCTCGCGCATCGGCTCCCACACCGCCTTGGTGCAATGCACCGCGCCCATCAGGTGGACCTCGAGCACCAGCCGGAAATCCTCAAGCGACATCTTCGCAAAGCTCTTATCGCGCAGGATTCCGGCGTTATTCACCAGAATGTCGATGCGCCCCCAGGTCTGAAGCGCCTGCTCGACCATGTCGGCGATCTCGCCAGGCCGCGTGACGTCAGCGCCGTGGGCGATCGCCTCACCGCCGGCGTCGCGGATCTCGGAGGCGACGGCTTCGGCCGCCGAGGCCGACGCGCCGGTTCCATCCATGGCGCCGCCCAGGTCATTGACGACGATTTTCGCGCCGCGCCGCGCCAGCTCAAGGGCGTGACTGCGGCCCAGGCCCGCGCCGGCCCCGGTGATGATCGCCACACGCTCGTCGAAGCGGATATCGGTCATGGATCAGCCTCTCCTGAATCAACAGGAGGCCATGCCATCCGCTTTTCCAGGCAAATGCAATCGCCCGGCGCCGCCGGCGCCTGCAAAGGCTAGAGAAGGAAGGCGGGCGTCTCCGCGCGTCCCAGCCCGTTTCGGGCCACGAAAGCGCAAACGGAGGCGGCGGCGAAGCGCGACAGGGCCTCCGGCTGGGACAGGAAATCCGCGCCCTGCCCGCACAGCGCCGTCTCGCGCCGGCGATCGGCCTGGCAGCCGGTGTGCCGCTCCCAGTCCTTGACGATATCGTCAAGCATGCCGGTCTGCGCCGCAAATGCGTCCACGCAGGCGGCCAGCCTCGCGCCCGTCACGGCGCGCAGGTCCAGGATGACTTGCGCTTTTAAGACCTCCGCCAGCGGCCACAGGCGCATCCGCCCGCCCTGGGCCCGGACCCCGTGGGCCGCGCGGATGACCCCAAGACGCTGCAGATGACGCAGAACGGCCGTGCTCACGGGTTGGTCGATGGCGCCGTCCAGGACTTCCTTGTCGGTCAGCACGCCCCTGACGCGCCAGTCATAGCCAAGCAATGCGTTCAGAGCACCCGGCTCCTTGAACGTGAAATCACTCCGCATCGACTGCGCCAACATGAGACCGCCTCCCCCATTGCTCAATAATTGAACACGTTTATTGACTGAATACAGTAAATAGATTGACCTCATATGGTTAACGCGGACTTAACTCCGTACGCTTTTGCAACGATTACGACTTTCGGTTCTTAAATGCAGAATCACGTGACGGGAATGTCACAATGCGAAAAAACCAAAAGTTTCAATATGTCGGAAAACCCATAAACTGAATGCGTTTATCAAGATTTCATTAACCCTACTAATGGTCCTGTCTTTTACACGCACTCGTGCTGGGGATTTAGGAGACAGGCATGCGTCAGATAGATTTGGACTCTCGACTGGACTTCATGGGCATAACCGAAGCCACCAAAGCCACCCTCAATGCTTCAAAGCCTGCGCTGGAAGCGGCGATGCCGGCGGCGCTGGATGCGCTTTACGCCGACATTGATGATATTGACGAAACCAGCGCCATGTTCGAAGGGCGCGAAGTCATGGCCCGCGCACGCAGCGCCATGGAACGCCATTGGGGCCGCCTGCTCGCCGGCGAGATCGGCGAGAAATATGCCTCCGACGTCAATCGCATCGGATTTGTGCACGCGGAAAAGGGGCTGAAGCCCCGCTGGTATCTGGGCGCCTATGCGCGCGTCGCCGCCCATCTCAGCGGCGCGGCGATCCGCAGCGAGATCGGTTGGCTCGCAGCGCCTGGCAAAGTCGCCGCCGCGGAAGCTGCGGTCGATGCGCTGGTGCGCGTTCTGGTGCTGGACATGGAGATGGCCATCTCCGCCTATTTGGACGAGCGCGACGCGCGGGCGACCAATGAACGGCGCAAGACCGCCGACGCGATCGACGCCGGGGTCGGTGAAATCGCCGAAGCGCTGGGCGCGGCCGCCGACAGCCTCGACCAGGCCACGGCGAGCCTCAACGGTTCGGTGGCGCAGACCGGCGAAGCCGCCTCCAGCGCGGCGGCCGGATCCGAGGAAGCCGCCGCCAGCGTGCGCTCGGTCGCGGCGGCCTCCAGCCAGCTCGGCGCGGCGAGCAAGGAGATATCCGGCCAGGCCGGCCAGCAGTCGGCGGGCCTGACGGAGGCGGTTCAACATGCCGGCAAGGCGACCGACACCATCCACGAGCTGGGCGAGGCGTCCAAGGAGATCGGCTCGGTGATCGCCCTGATCGAAACCGTCGCCGAGCAGACCAATCTTCTGGCGCTCAACGCGACGATCGAAGCCGCGCGCGCCGGCGAAGCCGGCAAGGGCTTCGCCGTGGTGGCCGGCGAGGTCAAGGAGCTCGCCGAGCAAACCGCCAAGGCGACCGATCAGATCACCTCGCGCATCGAAGCCATGCAGGGCGCCGCGGAAGCCGCGTCCGAAGCGGTCGAGGCGATCCGGAACACCGTCGAACAGGTTTCTGAATCCGCCATCGCGATCGAAGCCGCAGTGGAGGAGCAGTCGGCGTCGATCCAGGAGATCACCCGCTCCGCCGAAGACGCGGCCCAGGGCAATCAGGCCGCCGCCGAGGCCGCCGCCAATCTGGACGGCGAATGCCGCGAAAGCGCCAACGCCGCCGCCTCCGTGGACACCGCCGCAAATTCGGTCCGGGAATGCACGTCCGACCTTAAAACCCGCCTGGCGCACCTGCTGGAGACCATCCGGGCGGCCTAGCGCACGCACGGCCCCGGGCGCCCGGCCGAACGGTCGGGCGCCCGGGTCGCCGCCGCGCTTGAGCCGAGATGATCGTCATGGATCCAGGTGAAGACGCCGGCTTCGTCGAGCCGCGCCACCGCACGCCCGCCCATGGAGAAATAATTGCTGA
>LYSW01000068.1 GCA_001657295.1 Oceanicaulis sp. BBD 1991-10
AATCTGGCGCAAAGTCTGTTCCGCCCAGGCGTGAGGCACCACGTCGCGCTGATTGGTGATGTTCGTGTTCCAGGCTCTGTGGCTGGCGGCATGAGCGGGTTCAGGCGGCAAATGCTCCGCGAACAGCTCAGCGAACGGCGTATTGCCCGGCGTCGGCCCGGCCGTTGGGTAGACGCGGACGCTTTCAAACCCCTCAAGCGCGCCCTTCATTTGCAGATAAAGCGCCAGAGTCGGCGCCAACGCCCCGCCCAGGCTGTGGCCGGTGAACACGATGCGGGCGGATTGACCGCCGACGCCGCGAAGGAATGCTTCAAGGCCCTGGCCGACGGCGACGCCGGCCGGGGTCGGCTGCATCTCAAGCAGGCGAGTCAAACCCAGATGCGTGCCCTGGCTGATGCACGCCTGGCCGTCCGGATTATCATGCGACGGCGCCGCAGCGCCCTCTAAGACATCGGAGAAGCGGACCCATTTGATCACGTCAGCGTCTTCCGCGATCCAGTCGAACGCGGAATAGGGGTCCGTCCCCGCGATCGCGACCACATAGGTGGGAAAGGCGCCGTCCTCGAACGCGACCTGCTCATTATAGGCCACATACATCGAATTCGACGCGGCGCGCCGCTCGATCTGAACCGCCGGTCCCCAGGCGAGCGACCAATCGCCGATCAGCTTCCTGGCGCCCGCCATCACGCTCGAGGGCTGTTTTCCTTCAACCGGAACG
Source organism: Oceanicaulis sp. BBD 1991-10 (assembly GCA_001657295.1). Classification (GTDB taxonomy): domain Bacteria; phylum Pseudomonadota; class Alphaproteobacteria; order Caulobacterales; family Maricaulaceae; genus Oceanicaulis. The sequence goes on from LYSW01000068.1 coordinate 719, forward strand.
GCGGGAACCTGCACATTCGGCGCGAGCGCCAACAGATACTGGCCGCCCAGGGCGTCGACATCGCTTGAGATGTAGTTTGATGTGCTGTTGGCCAGCATGGAGAGATAAAAGACGGATTGATAAGCGTCATAAGTCGGCATCGCCCGCTCCCTGGCTGTCGGGGGACATGAACAGGCTGTGCAGTATGACGGCGAACGCATCGCCTTAAAAGCGAATGCGGGAGCGCGCGGATAAATTTAAGATTACGCGGGCCGGGCCGGGTCTCAGGCGGCGTCGGCCTCGGCCGCGGCTTCCGGATCCGGCTCATATCCCAGATTGGGGCCCAGAGCCTTCTCCGCCTCCTCCACGCTCCAGCCCTTGCGCGCGGCGTAATCCGCGACCTGATCCTGCATGATGCGCCCGACGGCGAAATACGCGCTGTCCGGGTGGGCGAAGTAGAGGCCGGACACGCTCGCCGCCGGGCTCATGGCGAAGCTTTCAGTCAGCGTGATGCCGGTGCGGGCGGGCGCTTCGAGAAGATCAAACAGCGTCGCCTTTTCCGAGTGATCGGGCTGCGCGGGATAGCCCGGAGCCGGGCGGATGCCGCGATAGCGCTCTTCGATCAGGGCTTGCGGCGCCAGAGCTTCGTCAGACGCATAGCCCCACAAGTCCTTGCGCACCCGCTCGTGCAGATACTCGGCGAAGGCCTCGGCGAAACGGTCGGCGAGCGCCTTGAAGAGGATTTCGGAATAGTCGTCATTGGCGAGGCGGAAGCGCTCGGCGATTTGCGCCTCGGCATCACCCGCGGTTACGGCGAAGCCGCCGACATAGTCGGTCTCGCCGACGAAATCGGAGATGCAGAAATGCGGCTTGTCGCCGGATTTCTCCATTTGCTGGCGCAGCCCGAAAAAGGTCGCGGCGGTCTCCGAGCGGCTTTCGTCCGTGAAGACTTCGACATCGTCGCCCGCGCGGCGCGCGGGCCAAAGCCCGACCACGCCGCGCGGCTTGAGCCAGTCTTCCGCGATCATCCGCTTCAACATCGCCTGTGCATCGTCAAACAGCGCACGCGCCGCCGGGCCGCGGTCTTCATCCTTGAGAATGGACGGATAGCTGCCCTTCATGTCCCAGGCGAAGAAGAAGGGGGTCCAGTCGATATAGGGCGCAAGATCGGCGAGCCGGACATCCTCGATTGTCGTCAGCCCGAGCTTTTTCGGCGTCACCGGCGTGGAGCCCCCGGCCGCCGGGTCAAACGCGTTGGCGCGGGCTTTCTCCAAAGACACGCGGGCGCGATTGGCCTGAGTGCGGGCGCGGGTCTCGCGGACCCGGGCGTGGCCGGCCTTGAGCTCCTCCCAATATCCGCCGCGCTGCTCTTCGCTGAGCAGTTTGGAGACCACGCCGACGGCGCGGCTGGCGTCGTGGACATGCACGATCGGCGCTTTGGAATAGGCCGGCTCGATCTTCACCGCGGTATGCGCCGGGCTGGTGGTCGCGCCGCCGATCAGCAGCGGCAGCTCAAAGCCTTCGCGTTCCATCTCCGCGGCGACGAAGACCATTTCATCAAGAGAGGGCGTGATCAGGCCGGACAGTCCGATGGCGTCGGCGTTTTCTTCGCGGGCGGTTTTCAATATCTTGTCGGCCGGCACCATCACGCCGAGATCGACGACCTCATAGCCGTTGCACTGCAACACGACGCCTACGATATTCTTGCCGATATCGTGGACGTCCCCCTTCACCGTCGCCATGACGATTTTGCCGGCGCTGTCCTGAGCAAGGCCGAGCTCTTCCTTTTCCGCCTCCATGAAGGGGGTGAGGTGGGCCACCGCCTTTTTCATGACGCGCGCCGATTTCACGACTTGCGGCAAGAACATCTTGCCCGCGCCGAACAGGTCGCCGACGACATTCATGCCGTCCATCAGCGGGCCTTCGATGACGTGAAGCGGGCGCTCAACGCCTTGGCGGGCCTCTTCTGTGTCTTCGACAATGTGGTCGTCGATGCCCTTTACTAGCGCATGCTGCAGACGTTCTTTAACCGGCAGGCTGCGCCATTCAGCCACCGTGTCTTCGGCTTCCACCGCCGCGCCTTTAAAGCGTTCGGCGGCGTCGAGCAGGCGCTCGGTGCCGTCGGGCCTGCGATTGAGGATGACGTCTTCGACCAGCTCGCGCAGCTCGGCGTCAATCTCGTCGTAAATGTCGAGCTGACCGGCGTTGACGATGCCCATATCCATGCCGGCCGCGATGGCGTGATAGAGAAAGACCGAGTGCATGGCCCGGCGCACCGGCTCATTGCCGCGGAAGGAAAACGAGATGTTGGACACCCCGCCGGACACATGCGCGCCGGGCAGATTCTGACGAATCCAGCGCGTCGCTTCGATGAAGTCGACGGCGTAATTGTCGTGCTCCTCAATCCCGGTCGCGACCGCGAAGATATTGGGATCGAAGATGATGTCATTGGGATCGAAGCCGACCTTGTCGACCAACACCCGATAGGCGCGCTCGCAAATCTCGATCTTGCGCGCCGCCGTGTCGGCCTGGCCGTCTTCATCAAACGCCATGACGATGACGGCGGCGCCGTAGTCCAGACAGGCCTCGGCGGTGCGGATGAATTCGGCTTCGCCCTCTTTCAGGGAGATCGAGTTCACCACCGACTTGCCCTGCACGCATTTCAGACCCGCCTCGATCACCTCCCATTTGGAGCTGTCGATCATCACCGGAACGCGCGCGATGTCCGGTTCGGCCGCGATCAGATTGAGAAAGGTCGTCATCGCCTGAACCGAATCCAGCAGACCTTCGTCCATGTTCACGTCAATGATCTGGGCGCCGGCCTCGACTTGCTGGCGCGCGACGTCGAGCGCGGCCGGATAATCGCCCGCCTTGATCAGCTTGCGGAATTTCGCCGAGCCGGTGACGTTGGTGCGTTCGCCGACATTGATGAAGATGGCGCGTTGAGCACTCATTCTGCAGCGACCTCGAACGGCTCCAGACCGGACAGGCGCATGGCGGCCGCCGGCTTCACCGCTTCACGCGGCGTTCCGTCCTTCGCCTGTTCGGCGATGGCGCGAATATGGGCCGGGGTCGTGCCGCAACACCCGCCCAGCATGTTCACATAGCCTTCGCGCGCCCATTCGCCGACCAGAGCTGCGGTCTGCTCGGGCGTTTCGTCATATTCACCAAAGGCGTTGGGCAGGCCCGCATTGGGATAGGCCAGCACCTTGCATTCCGCGATGCGGTGAAGGGCCTGCACATAGGGGCGCAGCTCCGCCGCGCCGAGCGCGCAGTTCAGGCCGATCGCCCACGGATTGGCGTGGCGTACGGCGTTGTAGAAGGCTTCCGTGGTCTGCCCTGACAGCGTGCGGCCGGACGCGTCGGTGATCGTGCCCGACAATATGATCGGGATCGCCGCGTCCACGGCGCCGGAGCGGCGCAAATCGGCGATCGCCTTGATCGCCGCCTTGGCGTTCAACGTGTCGAAAATCGTCTCGATCAGGAAGAAGTCCACGAAGGGCGCCATCGCCTCGGCCTGCTCGGCGTAAGCCTCGCGCACTTCATCGAAGGTGACGGCGCGATATCCCGGGTCTTCCACGTTCGGCGACAGCGACAGCGTCTTGTTCGTCGGACCAATGGCGCCGCACACCGCTTTCGGCTCGCCGGTCGACGCTTCCAGCGCGTCGGCGGCGTCGCGCGCGAGGCGCGCGCCCTCCGCCGCGATTTCGGCGGCGAGGCTTTCCATGCCGTAATCGGCCTGGGCGATGGAGGTGGCGGAGAATGTGTTCGTCTCCACCACGTCTGCGCCGGCGTTGAAATAGTCGGTATGGATCTCTTTGATGATTTCAGGCTGCGTCAGATTGAGAAGGTCGTTATTGCCCGCCAGCGGGCTCGACCAACCCGCAAAACGATCTCCGCGATACTCCGCCTCACCCAGCTTGCGGGTCTGGATCTCGGTGCCCATCGCGCCGTCCAGCATCAGGATGTTCGCCTCGGCGCGCGCGTCCAGCGCTTGCAGTCGTTCAGCTCGGGTCATGATCGTGTCCTTCAGCGTCGCGGCTTAGGCGACGGCTTGTTCAGCCTGCGGCTTCACGCCCAGCAGAGCGCAGGTTGAAAGCGCCAGATCGGCGCGATTCAACGTGTAGAGATGAAATTGATCGACGCCGCCGTTCGACAAGGCGTTCACCAGTTCCGCGGCGACGTGAGCGGTGACCAGTTCGCGGGTTTTCGGGTCCTGCTCCAGGCCGTCGAACAGGCCATCCAGCGCCGCTGGAACCGAAGCGCCGCACATGCCGGCCATGCGCTTTAAGCCTTTGAAATTGGGCTGAAGCATGATGCCCGGCACGATCGGTATTTCGATCCCGGCCGCGCGCACCTTGTCCAGATAGCGAAAATAGGTGTCTGCTTCGAAAAAGAATTGCGTGATCGCCCGGGTCGCGCCGTTGTCGATTTTCTGCTTGAGCAGATCAATGTCGAACGCCAGGTCGCGGCTTTCCGGATGCTTCTCGGGATAGCAGCCCACCGAGATCTCGAATTCGCCGATATCGCGGATGCCGGCGGCCAGTTCGGCGGCGTTGAAATACCCGCCCTCGGTCGCTTGATAGGCTTCGCCGATGCCATCCGGCGGATCGCCGCGCAGCGCCACGATATGGCGCACGCCGGCGTCCCAGTAATCGCGGATCACGTCGTCGACCTCAGCGCGCGTCGCGGACACCGTGGTCAGGTGCGCGGCCGGCGCCATGGCGGTTTCCTGAACGATCCGGCGCACGGTGCGGTGGGTGCGATCGCGGGTCGAGCCGCCGGCGCCATAGGTCACGGACACGAAAGCCGGGTTCAGCGGCTCCAGCCGGGCGATCGACGCCCACAGCTTCTCCTCCATCTCCTCGCTCTTGGGCGGGAAGAATTCAAAGGAGACTTTTATGTCTGCGCCGTCTCGGGCGGCGCTAAGCTCGGCGACACTCATGAATCCGCTCACCACTCTTGTGACGATCCATATAGCGCACAACATGACATAAAGATATCTTTATGTGCTGATTTTTGTGATGCGGTGCAGCGAAGACCCCGGCGCGCCTGCGCCGGGGTTGAAACAGGCCGCATGCAGCGCGGCCTTACCGCTCAAACTTCTGGAACTTCACCCGCTTAGGCACCAGGGCGTCATCGCCCAGGCGGCGCTTTTTGTCTTCCAGATAATCGGAGAAGCTGCCTTCGAACCATTCCACATGGCTGTCGCCTTCATAGGCGAGGATGTGCGTGGCGATGCGGTCGAGGAAGAAGCGGTCGTGCGAAATCACCACGGCGCAGCCGGGGAAGTCTTCCAGCGCGGCTTCCAGAGCCGACAAAGTCTCCACGTCCAAGTCATTGGTCGGTTCGTCGAGCAGGAGCAGATTGCCGCCCTCTTTGAGCATTTTGGCCAGGTGCACGCGGTTGCGTTCGCCGCCGGACAAGACGCCGACCTTTTTCTGCTGATCCCCGCCCTTGAAATTGAAGGCGCCGACATAGGCGCGGCTGGGCACCTCCCTGTCGCCGAGCATGATCATGTCGTTGCCGTCGGAGATTTCCTCCCAGACGGTCTTCTTGGCGTCGAGCGCGTCCCGGCTTTGATTGACATAGCCCAGCTTCACCGTCTCACCGAGCGTGACCGCGCCTTCGTCGGGCTGTTCTTCGCCGGTGATCATCTTAAACAGCGTGGTCTTGCCCGCGCCGTTGGGACCGATCACGCCGACCACGCCGCCCGGCGGCAGTTTGAAGTCCAGGTCGCGGATTAAGAGCTTGTCGCCGAAGCCTTTCGACACATGGTCGAAGTCCACCACATTGCCGCCCAGGCGCGGTCCCGGCGGCACGTTGATGACGGCGGTGTTGATCTTTTCGCGATCGGCCGCGTCGCGCTTTTCTTCATAGGCCTTGATCCGGGCCTTGGACTTGGCCTGGCGCGCTTTCGGGCTGGCGCGGATCCAGTCAAGTTCCCGGGCCAGCGCGCGCTGTTTGGAGCTCTCTTCGCGCGCCTCTTGAGCGAGCCGCTTGGCCTTCTGCTCCAGCCAGCTGGAATAGCCGCCCTCATAGGGAATGCCCTTGCCGCGATCGAGCTCCAGCGTCCAGGTGGTGATGCTGTCCAGGAAATAACGGTCGTGGGTCACGATCAGGACCGCGCCGTCATAATTCTCCAGATGGTTTTGCAGCCAGGCGACCGATTCCGCATCGAGATGGTTGGTCGGCTCGTCGAGCAGCAGCATGTGCGGCTTTGACAGGAGCAGGCGGCAAATCGCCACCCGGCGCACTTCACCGCCGGAGAGGTTTTCAACCGAGGCGTCCGCCGGCGGGCAGCGCAGGGCCTCCATGGCCATTTCGATTTTGCTGTCGATATCCCAGGCGTCGCGCGCGTCGACCTGCTCTTGCAGGGCGGTCATCTCCTCCATCAAGTCATCCGAATAGTCTTCGGCCAGCTTCATGGCGATGGCGTTGTAGGCATCGTAAATCTGCTTGTCTTCCGAGCCCTCGATGACGTTTTCCCAGACCGTCTTGGCGGGATCGAGCTGCGGCTCCTGGGGCAGATAGCCCACGCGCACGCCCTTTTCCGCCCAGGCTTCACCGGTGAAGTCCGTGTCCATGCCGGCCATGATGCGCAGCAGCGAGGATTTACCCGCGCCGTTCACGCCCACCACGCCGATCTTGGCGTCGGGCAGAAAGTGCAGGGAGATCCCGGAAAAGACCTGCTTTCCGCCCGGATAGGTCTTGGCCAGATTGTCCATGTGATAAACGTATTGATACGCAGCCATGAGCGCGGCGCTCCTTGTCAAATGAGGCGAGGCGGGGGTGTTTGCCGGAGCGTATAGCGGAAGCGGGGCGTAGGGGGCAATTGATGTCTCCGTTGCCTCCGCTTTTCACCTCCACTAGCGTCCTGCCCAGACATCCAAATGGGGACCCAATCCATGCGCGCCATCTTCGCCGCCCTGCCGATCCTTTTGCTCGCCGCCTGCTCCCAGGAGGCCGAGGCCCCGGACGCCGAAGCGCCGGCCGCGCCGGCGCCGGCGGCCGACGCCGCCGCGCTGAGCATCGACCGGCTTTACTCCTCCCCCTCCCTGTCCGGCGCCTCGCCGCGCAGCTTGCGCTTTTCACCCGACGGCGGCCGGGTGACCTTCCTGCGCCCTAAGGAAGAGGACCGCACGGTGCTCGATCTCTGGGCGATGGATGTGGCGGACGGGAATACCTACCGCCTGGTCGACAGCCGGGCGCTGGTCCCGAAGGCGAATTGTCCGAAGCCGAGATTCAGTTCCGCGAGCGGGCGCGCATCTCCTCTTCCGGCATCGTCACCTATCAGTGGGACGAGGCCGGCGACGCCATTCTCGCGCCGTTGGGCGGGGACGTGTTTTACATCGATGTCGCCACCGGCGAGGCCCGGCGTCTGATGGAGACCGAGGCGTTCGAGACCGACGCCAAGATCAGCCCGGACGGGCGCCATGTCAGCTTCATCCGCGACCAGGATCTCTGGGTCCACGATCTGGAGACCGGGCAAGAGCGCGCGCTGACGACCGAGGGCGCTTATGCGGTCAGCTGGGGCGTGGCCGAATTCGTCGCCCAGGAAGAAATGCGCCGCTTCACCGGCTATTGGTGGAGCCCGGACGGCACGCGGATCGCCGCTGCGCGCATCGATGAGACGCCTGTGGAGATCGTGCCGCGCTTTGGGATCAATGCTGAGGGCGTCACCGTCACCGATCAGCGCTATCCGCGCGCGGGCACGCCCAACGCCTTGATCGAACTGCACATCATCGATGTCGAGACCGGCGCGCGCACCCGGATTGATCTGGGCGCGGAGACCGACATTTACCTGGCGCGCGTGAATTGGTCGGAGGATGGCGAGACCGTCTACGCCCAGCGCCAGAACCGCGAACAGACCGTGCTGGACATTCTGGCCGCCGATGCGGCGAGCGGTGAGAGCGAGGTGGTGCTCACCGAGGAGGTCCCGACCTGGATCAATCTCACCTATAATTTCCGCGCCCTGGAGGATGGCGGCTTTTTGTGGACGTCGGAGCGCACGGGTTTTCGGCACATCTATCATGTCAGCGCGGACGGCGCGCTGCGTCAGATCACGGACGGCGACTGGGTCGTGGCGGAGATCACCGGCCTGTCTGAAGACGGCGAAACGGTCTATTTTGAAGGCTGGATGGACACGCCGCTGGAGCGCCATCTCTACGCTGTGCCGCTCAATGGCGGCGAGCCCGTGCAGATCACCTCGGGCGAAGGCTGGTGGAATGTCTCTCTGGGGTCCGGCGCGCAGGGCTTTTTCGGCAGCTATTCCGATCCGAACACCCCGACCCAGACAGGCCTTTACGCCATGGACGGAACGCTGACCTCTTGGATCGAAGAAAACGCGCTGGATGAAGATCACCCGTATGCGCCGCACCTCTCCAGCCACCTGACGCCGGAATTCGGCACGTTGACGGCGGCGGACGGGGAGACCGATCTTTACTGGTCCATGTTGAGGCCTGAGCACTGCACCGCCGAGGCCCCCTGCCCGGCCATCGTGCAGGTTTATGGCGGCCCGCTGGTGCAGACGGTGCGCAAGGGCTGGACCAGCCCGCGTGACCAGCTCTTCGCCGACCGCGGCTATATCCTGTTCCGTCTGGACAATCGCGGCACATGGAATCGCGGCCATGATTTCGAGGCGGTGATCCACGACGTGATGGGCATTCCGGAAGTCGAGGACCAGCTGGTCGGGCTCGACTATCTGGAGAGCCTGGACTTTGTGGACGATGACCGCATCGGCCTGTGGGGCTGGTCCTATGGCGGCTATATGGCGCTGATGACCACGCTGCAGGCGCCGGGCCGCTTTGACGCCGCCGTCTCCGGCGCGCCGGTCACCGACTGGGCGCTGTACGACACCCATTACACCGAGCGCTATATGGGCACGCCGCAGGACAATGCCGACGGGTATTTCAACGGCTCCGCCTTCGCGCATCTGGACGGCTATGAGACCCCGACCCTGCTGATCCACGGCATGGCGGACGATAATGTCACCTTCGACCACACCACCCGGCTGATGGCCGAGCTTCAGCAGCGCAACGCCGATTTCGAGCTGATGACCTATCCCGGCCAGCGCCACGGCGTGCGCCCGCCGCCGCTCCAGAAGCATTTGTGGACGACGATTTTCAACTTCTTCGACCGGCGCCTGGCGGAGGGTGAGGAAGGGGCCTAGCCCCCCTCTTCCCCAGCGCACGCCAGGGCCACATTGATCACGCATCGGGCTAGCGCCCGTCGGTTCTTCGCTCGCCGCGCAAGCGCGCGCTCGCTGCGGGCGGCTCTTCGCCTTGCGAGCCCGCTCGGGCTCGGGGCGCTTCATAGCCTCTCTCTTCCCCAGCGAAAGCTGGGGCCCATCACTCATCGAGCGCTTGCGCTTGACCCAGTGGATCCCAGCTTTCGCTGGGAAAGAGGGGGGAGAAACAAACACGCCAAACCCCGCTCGACCCCCGGGCCAGCGGCGATGACGGACGGCGCGGGCGGCTGATCCAGCCGAACGCAATTGCAAAGGTTACAACGCCGGACTGACCGCCCGCGCCCGGTGCTTTACGAAGGGGACCGACTCCTTAGGGCTATGAACCAGCCTGGTCGATACGGCCGGCTTCACCCGCCCTCAGTCTGAAAGCCCTTGGGCCAAAGACCATCGGGCGGCTTTGGGCCCGCCTGACCAGGATGTCGAC
>LYSW01000069.1 GCA_001657295.1 Oceanicaulis sp. BBD 1991-10
AAGCCAAGGAGAAGCTGGGCTGGGAGCATTCAACGCCCTTCCCCGAGCTTGTCCGTGAGATGGTCCAGTCCGATCTTAAGCTCATCGAGGTCGAGGCCGCCTATCGAAGAAATCACGGCGGGGAGTAAGGCGATATGGCCTATTCGCTGGCAGGCAAGCGCGTCTGGGTCGCCGGCCATCGCGGCATGGTCGGCTCAGCCCTTGTGCGCCGACTTGAGCGTGAGAATCCCTCTGAGATCCTCCAGGTCACGCGCCATGAAGTCGACCTGATCGATCAATCTGCGACGTCCGCCTGGATCGAGCAGAGCCGGCCTGACGCGGTGTTCATTCCGGCCGCCAAAGTCGGCGGCATCTTGGCCAACGACACCTACCCGGCCGACTTCCTGTACGACAATCTGATGATCGCCGCGAACATCATTCACGCCTGCCACAATGTGGGCGTTGAAAAGCTGCTCTTTCTCGGATCGTCATGCATCTATCCGAAATTCGCCGCCCAGCCGATCGAAGAGGACTCCTTGCTCACCGGCGCGCTTGAGCCGACCAATGAATGGTACGCCATCGCCAAGATCGCCGGCATCAAGCTGTGCCAAGCCTACCGGCGCCAGCACGGCGATGATTACATTTCGGCGATGCCGACCAATCTCTACGGCCCGGGCGACAACTATCACCCGACCAATTCCCATGTGATCCCGGCGCTGATCCGCAAGGCGCACGAAGCCAAGCTCGCAGGCGCGGCGAGCATGGAGATCTGGGGCACCGGCACGCCGCGGCGCGAATTTCTGCATGCGGACGACTGCGCGGACGCGCTCGTGCATTTGATGAAGGTCCACTCCTCGCCGGAACACGTCAATGTGGGCTCTGGCGAGGATTTGCCGATCGAGGACCTGGCGCGCCTGGTGATGGAGGTGGTCGGGTTTGACGGTGAGCTGACGAAGGATACGTCCAAGCCGGATGGAACGCCCCGAAAGCTCATGAGCGCGGACCGAATCCGATCGCTGGGCTGGCGGCCTTCGATTTCGCTGCGCGACGGGCTCGCAGACGCTTATGCCTGGTTTCTCAACCACCGTGCAGCCGCATAACGGCGCGCATGGGCTGCACAGCATCTCGCGCGATAATGAGAATTGTTCAGACCTTGAAAGCGTTTAACCCATTCATCCATGCGAGGCGCTTAGCCAATTAGACCGGAGCGAGAGTGCTGATGTCACAGTATCGGCCGGAAGTTGACGGCCTGCGCACGGTCGCCGTCATGTCTGTGGTGATCTTTCATGTCTGGCCGCACGCCCTGCCGGGCGGATATCTCGGCGTGGATGTCTTCTTCGTGATCTCAGGGTATTTGATCACAAAGATCATCTACGAGCAGCTGAACGAAGGCAGGTTTTCGCTTTCGAATTTCTACATTCGTCGTATCCGGCGCATACTCCCGGCGCAATTGTTAGTGGTTTTGCTAACAATTCTAGCATTTATGTTTCTGCTTTCGCCAACAGAGCTTTCAAATTTGGGGCACTCGTCAATTTATGCGGTGCTTTCTCTTGCGAATGTTTATTTTTGGCTTGAATCGGGTTATTTCGGCGCGCTTTCCGAAAACTCGCCCCTATTGCACATGTGGTCGCTTGGGGTGGAGGAGCAGTTCTACCTGGTTTGGCCCTTCGTCCTCATGCTCGCCTTGAGCATGCTTCGGCCGATGGGGCGCGCGGCGCTGGTGATCCTGGTTCTGGCGTTATTTTTCGGATCGCTTCTCTCCGCTGAGCTCCTGGTCCGGTCGAGTCCGGCCGCCGCATTCTATCTGTTCTTCACACGCATATTCGAATTCGTCGTCGGCGGCGTCATCGCTCTGGGCTTCGTCAGGAGGCCGCGGTCGGAACTCGCCAATCAAGCCATCGGCCTCGCGGCGCTTGCGGTCTTGGTGGCGTCGTTTTTCTGGTTCAATGAGGCGACCCGGCATCCCAGCGCATGGACTTTGATTCCCTGCCTCGCGACAGGAGCGCTGATCCTGTCCGGGTCTTCACGGGGCGTGATCGGGGCGCTGCTCGCCAATAAGGGTTCAGTCCATGTCGGACTGCTGTCTTACAGCCTGTATCTGACCCACTGGCCCGTCGTGGTGGGATATCGGATCGTCACAGGCGACGCGCCCAGCCTGGCCGTCGGCGTTGCGCTCATCGCTTTGATGTATGTGCTGGCGGCTTTGCTCCACTATGGCTGGGAGCGCCCGCTTCGGTATGGACGCGTCGTCGGCATGGCGCGCTTTCCGACTGTCGGCCTGGTCGCCGCACTGTCGGTCGTGTCCTTGTTCGGCGCCTCGCACCTTTGGGCGAACAACAAGGTCGGCGAAACCCTGCAGCCAGGCTTCTCTCAGGTCGCGGTCGCTGACGGGCAGCCAGTTTCGTCGCGGTTCGACAATCCCTGTCCAGGCCGGGTCAGGTCGGCGGAGGCGCTGACGTCATGCTCGGCCGATATTCTGGTGATTGGCGACAGCCACGCCGACAGAACGGCGCGCCTTATGGAGACCGCGCTTCAAATGACCGGCGCCGACACGGTCACCACGACGTGGACCTTGCCCGGTTGCCCGCCCCTGTTCGGTGCGATCAAGATTTATAATTCCGACCGGCCGGTCCTGCAGGCCCGGCAGGAGGAATGCCGGGAAATCGTCGAAGCCTGGCAGGTTGAGGTCGCCGCAAGCGCAGCGCCGATCATCGTCCTGTCAGCGCGATGGGCGTGGTTGACGGAGCCTGGACCCTGGGGTGCGGGACGCGAGCGTGAAGATGCGCTGGTCCTGTCCGAAGACGAGGCTCGAACGAGCGCGCGGTCCCGCGAGGTGATGCGCGCCTCGCTCGGCGAGACGGTCCGGGTCCTGACCGAGGCGGGCAAAAGGGTCGTCCTGGTCGGGCAGGCGCCGTTGCACTCCGGCGACTCGATTGCATGTGCTGAGCGCCTGGCGCTCTCCGACGATGCCGACGGACTTTGCTGGACCGATGCGGCGGCCGTGAGATCCAGGCACTATTTCCACGCCTCCCTGTTCGCGGAGATCGCCGCCGGCGACGGCGAAGTGTTGTTTCTCGATCAGATCGCCCCGTTGTGCGATGCAGACCGGTGCTACTCAAGTTTCAGAGGGGATCGGCTGTATAACGACCGCGACCACATCAGTGATATGGGCGCGATCTATGTGGCACGGTCCGTTGCGATCACCTTGGCGCAGTTCATCGCGCCGATGATCGCGCCCGACACTCTACCCGATCCTGCGAGCTGAGCCCTGCCGCGCTCTGGCGAAGCCGCTTGCGATGCCTTAACGTTGCAGTCCGGCGCGCGCGACGGCGAAGGGGTGAATGAAGGCGTGCGCCGCGGCTGAGACCGGCTTCAGCGCTTCGGGACGGTTTATGGCGACGGCGAGGCCCGCATGGCGATCGCCGGTCGTTGATTCAGACAAGATCGCCGGATCAAAGAGAAGGGGGGGCACAACCTAATAGATTTGAATAAAATCTAAGGTTGATAATCCTAAGCGCTGCGCCGCAGCATCGGCGGCCTCTTATGGCGCGTCGGAATGGCCCGCAAGACGCGTCATTGACTGATATAATTGTGCCGGTAAAACCATGGCGGGCTCGGGGTGAACCCGTATTGCAATGCAGCGAGGCTGCGGCGCTGTAACACGGCTGGAGGCGCAATTGCGCGCGCCTCTTCGTGGTCGTGTGCAGGGTGACGTGATCGGGGGCTCCGGGGACGGGAAGGATGCAGGGTTTCCATGTCTGTTGATTATTTTGTTTTCTATCACGATGAAAATGCGCTGGAGCGGGCCAAACACGGCAAAGACCATCCAGATGTTTCGTTCGTGGATTTGAATGCCCTGACGCTTCCCGAAGCGTTGAAAATCAAAGGAATGCCGGATCGGCTGAACAAGGCGATCTTCTCGGAATATTTGGGGATCATTTCCGTCGAGCCGCGTGCGGACGCCCAGTGGGTCGGCTGCTTCACCTACTCAATCCCGATCAAGTTCACCGCCAGCTGGCGGCGCGAAAGCGGCGCGGAGCTTTTCTTTCCGCCCCTTCGATTTGAAGACATCACCCAGAGCCGGCCGAAAGCCGGTCAATTATTTGCGGCCGAGCTCGGCAACCCTCTCTCAAAGGCCAAGTCCGAAATTCGCGACATTCATGAGCGGTTTCCGGCGGGCGCGGAGATCCGTCCGGGCCCCTTCAAGGGCAGTTTCATCGTCGAGCGGGAGGTCTTCACGCGGCTTCAGGTGTGGCTGCGGGAGGTGATGGCCTACTTGCTGGAGCGCTATCAGCTTGATTCCATACCGGAACGGGATAACGCATTCGATCATAGCTCTGTGGCGCAGAGGAGCGACGAGCAGCGCAAGATCGACATATTGCGGCACAAGCTGGGCGACGTCATCGAACGGGCTTTGGCGTACTTCCTTGGCGCGCAGTATGAGGACAAGCAGAAGAAGCTGCTGGCGCAAGACATCCATGCGCGAAAAGGGCGCAGCGATTTGGTCAAGAAGGCCAAGGCGCTCGCAAATCCCGATGGCGTCGTCCTGACTTTCGGGAATCTGAAGTATAAGGCCGTTGTTCTTGAGTGGGTTGAGCGAATCGTCGCCTGCGGGGTCGAAAACTATCTTGTCGTCGCCCAGGACAAGGCGCTTCACGCCGAATTGCTGAAACGCGGCTATAACTCCACTTTGAAGCCGTTCGAAGGAACGCTCGGCGATTTCTGGGTTTTCCGACTGGAGGTCACCCAGACGCTGCTTGAGCATGGCGTGAGCGTATTGCATTGCGACGCCGATGCTTTCTGGCTCTCAGACGCCCGCGATCTGATTGCGAATGACGACGCTGACCTGATCGTGTCTCAAGGGACGATCCAGCCCCCCGATGTCGTCGAGGACTGGAAGCATGTGCTGTGCTGCGGCTTCTTCTTCTACCGCGCAAATCTTGACGTCCTGGCCTGGATGGATCGGGTGATGACGCTGTCGCGCGAGCTGAAAAGCGACCAGGTCGCCATCAACAGGCTGCTTCACGAAGAAGGTGTGGAGTGGAGCGCGATCCAGCCGTCGAAAGTGCACACATTCCGTGAAAAGACCTTCCACACCTATAGCAAAGTGCTTCGGGGCCGATCGAAATGCGGGCTGCGGCTCTCGCTCGTGCCCCATGAGCAGGTTCAGCGCCTGCAGGGCGAATACACCGACAAGCTCAAAGTCCTGCACCTGATCTCGGCGAAGCAGGAAGGCTCCAAGATCGAAGTCCTCGAGCAAGCGGAAGAAAGCCTCAAGCGCCAGACCCAGGGCCGAAAGAATATCGTGTGGCTCGCCTCTTATCCGCGATCGGGCAACACGATGTTGCGCACGATCTTCAAGCATAATTTCGGCATTCACACCTATTCTCTGTATAATGACAAAGCGGATATCGGCAAGGATCCGGCCCTTCGTGAATTTGTCGGTCACGTCGACGGCGATTGGCAATGCGTCTTCGACGGCGTCACCCAGTGGCCGCGCCATCCCGAGCGGTTGTTCGAGGCTGCGGCCGACGATCTGACGCTGGTGAAGACGCACTCCCAGTATTGCGATTTCTACAAGGGTCAGAAGGCGATCCTGGTGGTGCGCGACCCGCGTGCGGCGGTGGCGTCCTCAGCCCATTACGGTAAGAATTTCGCCGCGCCGGATCGGGAGATGAGAGATATTCTTTCGGAGAATATCTGCATCGGCGATCCTAACTCCGGCAAATGGTCCGATCACATCAAGGGGTGGATGGAGCACAGCAAAGACTTGCTGGTGCTGAAATACGAGGACCTCGTCGAAGATCTCCCGACCGCCCTCGATCAGATTGGCGCGTTTCTGGGCCGTGAACCGCTGACCAAAGATCGCCTGGACTTTTCCGAGTATAAGAAAGTCAGCGGAAAATTCTTCCGAAAGGGCAGCCGGACTGGTTGGTCGGATACGTTGACCAAGCTGGACCAGCACCTGATCTGGATGTCCTACAGCAATACCGCCAACGCTTTTGGGTACGACATCAAACCGAGCTCGGTGACGTATAGCAAAACGCCTGATCACACGATCAAGGCGGCGGCCAAGGGCCATGGCTGGGCGTTTGTCGTCACGCCCAGTTTCAATTCCGCCTCAACGATTGACGCGACCATCCAGAGCGTCGTGTCCCAAGCCGGCGAATTCACGCTGCGCTACCATATTCAAGATGGCGGCTCGACCGACGGCACGCTCGAAAAGCTGGAGGCGTGGAAGCGCCGGATCGACGCCGGCGAGATTCCGATACGGTGCAAGAATCTAGAGTTTTCCTACACCAGCGCGCCGGATGCGGGCATGTATGACGCGATCAATCGCGGCTTCAAAGCCATGAAGATCCCCGATTTTGGGCTGTGCACCTATATCAACGCCGACGACGTGATCTTCCAGGGCGCATTGTCGACGGCGACGCGCATGCTGGCGGACAAAGACGAGATCGATTGGCTGATCCCCTCGAAATACACCATCGGCGCGACCTATGAACATCGAGGGCGCGGCAATTTCTTTCCGCCGCGCGAAGCGATCACAAGCGGCGTGTGCGACGGCGTGCATTTCCAATTCCTCCAGCAGGAGGGCATGGTCTGGCGCTATCGGCTCTGGAAAGAGGCCGAAGGTTTTGATCCCGCCTTCAAATACGCGGGCGATTGGGATTTGTGGCGCCGCTTCGCGGCATTGAGCGAGCCAGCCTTCGCCTCCCATATTTTCGCCGCCTTCTGCAAAAGGCCCGGTCAACTAAGCGAGGACAAGAGCCGCTATTATGAAGAGATCGACGCCGTTGTTCCGGCGGAGGATCGCAAGCAGCGGGCCGGGGAGATGTGGCGGCGGTTCCAGTCCGAGCCCGACGCGGCGATGATCCGCTTTATCGGGTTTAGTCCCGACACGGGCTATCCGCTTGATCGGAGACATTGGAAAGCGGCGCCGGATCCGGGCGTCGTCGCCACCCATAGCGTGGCCGAGCCCGCCGCCAAGTCTCCGGTTAATCCGGATGCGACGGGGAAGGAAGCTGAGCTCCAATCGGCGCTCGACGGCATTAAAGCGCGGTACAAGGAAGATGGGGCGAAGCTCAAGCGTATCCGAGGGGAGCTGGATGCGCTCAAGGAGAAGAGCCGCGAAAAAGGCGCCAAGATCGACAAGTTGAGATCGGAACTCGACGTTCAGCGCCGGCGAAATCAAGGCCTGACCGCCGAGGTGGAAGCCCTTCGGCGCGATCGGGACGCGGCGCGGCTGCAGCTGGCTGAGGCCCGCATCTCCGACGGCGGTCGAAATGCGCTGGCGATCATGCTGATTGAAAGCCTGCGCCAGGAAGAGAAGGTCCTGATGGACCTTTATCGCAAGCTCGCGCAGCCGCTTTATTCCGGGGAATTGGGTCCGGAGGACGAGGCGTTGCAGGCGTTCGCCGGGCGCCTGCGCACATTGATCCGCGCCGCCAACGGGCTCGACTACGCGGTCGCAAAGAAGAGCTGGTACAAGACCTTCGCGGCCGAGCTCGTGGAGGAGCTTCGCCATATTTCACCAGAATTCGCCAGCGCCTATGAGGCGATGAAAGACAATCTCTACTATGAGCGAATTCCGATGGATGAGGCGCAAAGGGACAAGTTCGTCGCGCTGACCCGTGCGCTGAAAGAACGGTTGCACGACCTGAACTCGGTCATGATTTAAAGGGCATAGGTGAAGGCCGTTGAGGCGGGACAGGGGTGAGAGCCCCCGAAAGAATGAGGAATGTCATGCAGTTTTC